>JAETSN010000048.1 GCA_021769625.1 [Clostridium] symbiosum
GTGGCATAGTCTCAAATAGGTGTTCCTCCCATTCCAGATATGGGCTGGTTCTATTTTCATGCCAATTTTTACAAAATCTTTCTTTTAAGTGCAGTTATTGCGAATTAATAACATATTTCTCTTTCAAATTATTCAGCATGCTGTATTTAACCATTCCTTTTAATTGCATCCTTCCAACTACAATTCCAAGAGCAATTCCCTGAACTTTTGCAAATAGAAGAATACTTCCCTCGGAATAATCCTTATTTCTTCTAATACTTCAAAATCTTCAGAAGCAATCAGTGTATCACCAGACCATTTATCAGCCGCCTTCTCATCATCTTCAGATACCCAATGCGGTCAAGCATCTGGCAGACCTCCACAAAACGGTCATCCGGATCATCTATTGGTGTTTTGAGGCATACCAAACCTTCCATTTTTCCAACAGATGTAGATATTCAGTCAGCACGCAGAAACACATCACTTCATCCTCCCAAAACTGTTGGATGTATGGTCGTTTAGGTTCGTGGGAAGCTACCACAGCCTGCCCCGACTCAGTAGATATGCCGAAGTCTGCAGGCAGCCTCTGTGCCACTTCGTAGCTACTAAGGCCAAACGACTTTCAACCGAAAAATCCGATACTTCTGCCAAAAAAAGAAATCGTCCTCTAAATTTTTGCAAAAATGCAAAATACGCAGAGCGGCGAATGTTCACAATATGCACCTTGATATTGTTCCGCAAATAGAATATAATGTTGTCAGATTTAGACGAAAAGGGGTGTTGTTGGTGCGTTATTTATCAACTTTTGAGGTGGCGGAGAAATGGGGGATTTCTCCTCGTCGTGTGGGTGTTCTCTGTAGCCAAAACCGCATCCCCGGTGCACAGCAAGCAGGAAGCCGCTGGATTATCCCAGAGGATGCAGAGAAGCCTACTGATGCTAGAATCAAAAGCGGCAAATATATCAACACAAAAAATAAGGAAAATAAGACATAACGAATGGAGAATACATTTTTGCCTAGTACTATCAGACAGCGGCTTGCCAATCTGATGAAATATCACAAGGTATCTCAGACTAATCTTGCGTTAAAAATTGGATGTGCTAAAAACTTACTCATCCGTTTCCTGACCGGAAGGACGGACGAGATCGGTGACAAAAACATCAAGGAGGAACGCATATGGCTTCACTAACACACGTCTGTATGTGGTCAAACAACGTCTGGGAACCGATTACTGCGGAACAAGCCGCCAAGTTGCATCCAGATGGGGGTGGAACCGTATCTGCTCATAGTGGTCTGTTCATGTGTGAACTCTGTGGACAGTATGTTATTCTTACTGACGGAGATATTAGGAGACGCTATTTCAAACATAGTGCTTATGAAAAAAGCAAAGATTGCCCTGAACGTACATCCAGAGCTGGCTATTCAATCTCTTACAGTTCTCAGGAACACGATTTACCAATCCGTATTACAGGTGTATCCTCATCTTCCTTCAGATTTGAGGTCGGTTTAATTCGTGCTCCAATAAGTTCCCTCAATAAAGACTTCCGTATAGAAATCAAACCAAAGGGAGTATCTGATATAAGCTATGTGTTCACTAAGGAGCGACTGAACTACGACAAAATTACATATCTTTCTATCGGTGAAAGGCCATTTGAAAAATATATTCTTAGTTTTCAAAATGGAAGCGATAAATTGCATGAATTCTGGCCGCCAGAAATCAAAGGCATTGATCCCGAAGGCACATTGTTTGAAAAACCTTCCGGCAAAAAACTCTCATCTGATGCCGATGTTGAGATTGAAAAAGAATACTATCTGCTAAAACGCGGCATCTATAAAAAGTCATACAGCAGCATGCGGATTGTAGAAATTATGCAAAAGCGGATCGGGCGGGAAACTTGGACCCTCTATGTGGTTTCTGCATCTGCACTTAACGAAGATGCCGCCCGATTCTATCTTGACTTCCATTGCCGCCTGACAGAGCGCCCTGTTTCATTGCAACCAGTATGGCCACTATTTGTTGAAGGTAATTACATAGTTAAGCATAATCAAAACAGTATGTATATGCTTGTCGATGGTAATGTAGCTCTAGTTAAAACCTTCCCCCATGTAACAGTTAATCCGCTAAATGATAATATACCTAAACTATATGAGGTGCCCTGTTCTAGCAGACAACAGTTAATATCTGTCGGTCGTACTCAAGCATTACAATATACATATTTTTGGAAAGAACCCCTTGACCAGGTGGAGTTGCATCCAAAAGTTTCAGTAACCGATCTTTCAGGTGTTAAGGTTGATCCTGGCGAAACCAATACTCTACCACGCAACAAAACACTGCGCTTCAAATCAACATTTGATGGCGAACTTATTATCTTCAACAATAATCGTGTTGTAGATAAGCGAAAAATATCTGCTGACAAAACAATTGAGTTAGACGGACTAGCCTACAATTTAAGCGTTAAAGTTGTCATCGGTCTTGATGTTATCTGGGAAATCAATTTCAAGAAACAACAGCCTCTCGCTGCAAAGGACGAAATTGAAATTCTGAAACATATTACTCAGGTATCAGGGGTAACAATCCCGGCCCCGCACTCTTTGTATAATATGTTAGCGGGCATGAATTGCTATCCGCAGATACGCCAATGGGTACGAAAATGTATTAAGAACGGCATCATTTATGAGCAATCTTACCGCAAATTGCAGATGGTCTATCGTAGCATGAATACGAATAGATAAGGAGATACATATGAATTACGTCGGCGTTCTTACTCGGGAAGAAAAATCGATCCTATGCGAAATCATCACCGGTAGAGATTTCAAAGAGCTCTTTATGAGAAACGAAAAAGAATTCTCGAAAATTCGAAAAGGATTCAGAGCTAAATCATTGACAGAACAGCAAGCTCTATCAATTGCCATAGCCAATGTTGACAAGCCCTTTATCGCAATGTGGGTTAATACAAGGGTAGATATCTGGCTCAAGGAAATTCAGAAAAACATAGAGAAGTTAGAAGGAGAAGGTTCGGCCCATGACATGGCTCTGGCAGCGGCCATGCTTGACTCCTTCTTTATCAATAATGTCGATTTATACCTAAAACTCGCAGAAAAGTCTTTGGATGTGGATGCCCGTTCTGACCTTCATAAAAGAATGGAAAGTATCAAATCTGAGCGTGCGAGGAATGCTGAAATGGCTGGCCGCATTAAAAATATGGAAGAGGAAAAACGTCATCTGCTCGATCAAATCGAAACCGTTCAGCAGAGTATTATTGCTATAAAGGCAAAATATGAACAAAAAATACAAGAAATTGAACAGGAAAAAAGCCAATTGGAGTCCTTGTTGACTGAGGCACAAGAGAGAATTACTGAATTGCAGACCGCTCCTACCGCTGTCACAAGTGATGATGCAGATTATCTCGCACATTTTGATGATACGGATACTTCTGTTCTGCCTTCTGTCGACAGTGATGAAATTGTGTCTTTATGTGGGGTTATCTCAGATTACAATGGACAAAAATGGCTTATTCGTTATGCGGATTTGGGTAATAATGGACACTATCATATTTTTCAAAAAAGCGAAGATGCTCTACCTCACTTTACAAATAGAGACAAGCTTTTCTGTAAGGATGGTTCCTCCAAGGACGGTTTCTATGGCATTTGGACGTGGTCGGCAACTCCAAACGAGAAGGATCCTTCCAAAGATTATATATTATCGCAGTACAACATGGATCTTGATGCCATTGAAATCATTACCATTTCAGAAGCATCAAACCTTGATGATCTGATCAACCTGCTGAAAAACGGAATCGAATGTCATCTTCACAGTCGTAGAGTCATATTCGCCATTTGCACATCCAAGGAACAGTATACTGGTGTTCTGTGCAAAACCAAAGAACTCAAGATGGTTAATGGAATGACTGCTTTTGCTGAAGAAAGCATTGAAGTACCTGTATACGAATTTACCGAGGATGTCATTTTACGTTTGGAAAATGGTTTTTCTTTCTATGGAAATGCATTTGTTGGCATTCCGAGCAAACTTTATCATTTGAAGAGTCCGCTTGATATTGTAAGGGATGTCGTTCTTTCTTCAATTTCTTGGACAACATACAAGACAAGGAGTGTGACTCGCTCTGAATATAGAACTTTTAAGGATTTTCTTGACGGAATTCCAGTTGATGACATAACATGCAAAATACAAACTGTTTGCCGCTGTTCCAATCCTGCCGCGAAAAATTTGTTGGATGAATTCCTAAAGGTGGTATGGAAATATATTGATGGTGCCAGCTTGGAAGATGAGATAATTCTCTCAGTTCTTTCTGCAAATATTGAACTTCAGGAAAGAACAAAAACACTTATTCGCACAGATTGGGAAGCGGAGAACAAGAGCTTATTGGCTGAAACTCAGGAGAAACTTGATTCACTTGACGCTGAGTTGAACACTACTGCCGCTCGTTTAACCGAAGCACAAGAAGCGCTTCATAAAACCCAATTAGAGGAAAAACGCCTTGCCGGAATTATAACTGAAAAAGAAAAACTGGCTGAGAATGTCGAAAAAGCAGTCGCCGAAAAAATCCAAAGAGCCCAGAAAAATGTAGCAGATTTTATCGCAAATATGGCATTTGTTGGTGGACAACCGATTCAAGTTGCAGACACAAAGACTTCTGCCACAGTTGAGGTTTCGTCCAAACCTGCTGTTACCCCATATCACACTTTTTCAGCATTTGAGGACCTGGATGATCTCGAACCTCATCACTCCTGGGCAGATGTGATTAATACAGTTGCATTTGAATTCGGAGAGGCTGGTGTAGCAGAAAAATACAGAAACGGCTTAGCCGCGTTCCTCTGCGCTGCCTATATTAAAAAGCAGCCCATTCTCCTTGTTGGTCCTAATGCGATCGACATTGTCCAAGCATTTAGCGCAGCTGTAACGTGTCATAAGTATGGAATGCTCTGCTGTGAGGGCAGCTATAGCGATCAGGTAATCGCAGAAATCGGTGCCGATGGCGAAAACATCGTGATTGTCAACAATCTTTTTGCAAGTGGCTGGATGAACAGGCTTCCAGAGATTTTTTCTCAAAATGATATTTTCTATGTTGTTACCCATCCGTATGCAGAAGATATTCAGGTTGAGCCCAAGAGCCTGTATGGATTCATGCTACCGCTATTTTCGGAGTTTTTTGTGGATAAAAAAGCTACAGGCAAATATTATGGAGGCTATTTTGCTGATGACTTCAAAACCTACTCAGCACCAAAGGACGCACGTACAGATTTAAGAGTCCTTTCAAAATTTCCGCTGAGCCCTTTAGTCAAAAACCAAATCAATTGCCTTGTTACTACAATGCATGGCATATACTCTACAACAACAGCGGATGAGGAGTTCTTGTTTGCTATTCTCCCTATTGCTTATGCGTCACTGGCATTTAACGCGCTCACAGAGGCGATTGCTGATTCACAGAAAGGTATCGCCATTTCTGCAAGCCTTAAGCGTGACCTACAATATGTTTTAGGAGAAATCTGATGAACAAATATAACAGACTGCTTTCAACAGCAGCGCACAAGTATTACATCCATAAAGGAACACTAGAATCAGAGAACGATTGGAAAGCTCGTCTGGTTTATAGTATTTGTGGAATGATGGCTTATGCTTCGCTCTGGGACAATCTGGAAGAAGAACCCATTTCCATTGTGCATTTAAAAAGAAAAGTTTGCAGAATGCTTGCAAATTACAAATCAATGTACCCAGAGCTTTCTGGCCACTTACCATATGTTTCTAAGAAATTAGAGGATGAGATTGCAAACCAATTCTTAAGCACAGGAGTAGTTTATCACTGTCTCAACCGAATAGCTCCATCAATGAAGCATGAAGAACTGTTCAGTGATATCTTATTTCAAAGAGGTATTGCTCTGGATAGTATCTCCTGTGTCTCCGGTATTGGTTTTTATTCAAAACAGGAAGGAGCAACAAATCCGGATAGAATAAAAACAATGTTTGGTCTCGAACATGAGACTTTACAGGCATTGTGGTGCGCAACGCTATCTGCTGCTTCCTGGAAATCCAATCTGTCGTTTGAGCAAAATACAGAGTACCTCCGCTTAAAACCGCCTTTCTATCAAGGAGACTGGGTAAACAAACCCGATACGACCGGTACAGTTTCGATCCTTCGAACCAGAATGAAAGGTTCACACTTATACTATCTTTACCGCTATTCTGATGCAATGATAGAAGTCAGTCCACTACCACAGTGGCAGGTTGAGTCCTACAATTACAGATTGCTTGCATGCGCCTGTCTCTCAACCTATGGAACATTGCCGCCAATAGAGTATTTCGAGGATGGAGCATTAGTCCATGTACATATGAATTATTTGCTCCCACCACATGAACTTGAGTTTTTGAAACTCTACAGTTGGCCTGAGACATGCACATCACTCCCGTGCGATTTTAGGCGAAAAACCTCAATAGAAGTCTTTACAGCCATTAAGAATCTTCTATCTGATGAGGGGTATGAATTTAAAGGAGGGACAATCTGATGCCAAACGGAGCAAATTCTATTCATAAGCAGTTGCGAACGGAGCTTGAAGACTATATTAAATCACAGTATTTCGGAAAGTCTCCTCTTCTGCTATCTGCCTTAAGTGATCATATTGATGATGAGGGACTGCTTTACCAGAAACCCTTTATTGAGTCATCCCCAGCATATGTTACTGTACCAAACGGTATTGAGACAGCATCCATCCAACCTTGGATGAAAGATTATTTCTTACAGTTGGCGGAGGCTGAAATCGGAGTTTTTCCATCTCCATTTGCTCACCAGATATCTGCACTTGAAGCAGCAACCAGAGGGGAAGATTTGTTTGTTTCAACTGGTACTGGTTCAGGTAAAACAGAGTGTTTTATGTGGCCACTTCTTGCGAAAATGGCTACTGAAGCAAGAAACTCCAAAGAATCATGGGCAAAACGAGGTGTTCGCACAATTGTTATGTATCCCATGAATGCCCTGGTTTCAGATCAGATTAGCCGCCTTAGAAGGATGATCGGAGATCCTGATAAGAAGTTTATTAAGATATTCAGAAATACCTGTGGTGACGAAGTTCGCCGTCCCCAGTTTGGTATGTATACTGGACGAACTCCGTACCCTGGAGCGCAGCCTTCTACAGAACAGGACAGAAAACTTGTAAAAACCTTGGCAAGAATATCTTTCCCGCAAAATGATTCCGAAAAAGAATACTTCAATCACCTTCTCGAAGATGGAAAGATCCCTGCAAAGGCAGATATGCATCAGTTCCTGCAAGGACTTCATGAGAGTAGGCATATTCCAAACGATGAGGATGCAGAGCTGATAACCCGATTTGAAATGCAACAATTCTGCCCAGACATTCTCATCACAAACTACTCTATGCTGGAATACATGCTACTACGTCCCAGAGAACAGAAAATTTGGGATGATACCCGCAAGTGGCTTGCTTCAAACAACGAGAACAACTTGCTGTTTGTTATTGATGAAGCACATATGTACCGTGGTTCATCAGGCGGTGAAGTTGCGTTACTGATTCGCAGACTTTTCCATAAGCTTGGTATCAGCCGCAACCGTGTGCAATTTATACTCACAACCGCAAGTATGCCAAACAAGAATCAGCAAGACGTTGATTCAATTATGAAGTTTGCAAATGAACTTACCGCTTCCGACAAAGCGACCCGGTTCTGCTATCTCACCGGCGAAAGAGAAGTCATCGATGGTCAGTTGAAATATGACATACCCACCGAGCTTCTCTTAAGCTCAGATCCTAGCCAATTTGAGGACAAGGATGAATTGAAGCTTTCTGCGCTCTTGTCGTTCTGGCACCAGTTGGAAGGTTTTGACCATAACATCAACTCCTTAAAAGCAATCTGCAACTGGATGTATGACAATCTTGTTTATTATCGTCCGTTCCATGAACTCCTTAAGTATTGTCGCGGAAATGCAGTATCTCTGGGAGAATTGTCTTCTGGCATCTTCCCGGATCTTGATCAGAAAAATGCGTTAAAAGCGGTCAGCGTCCTTCTGGCAATTGCACCGCATGCAAAAAACGCCAAAGGTTCTGTCCTTTTCCCTGCACGTATGCACATGCTTTTCAAGGGCATTTCCGGAGTTTATGCCTGCGCCAATGCTAATTGCAACTGTTCTCATTCGGAAGGAGGTCTCACTTTAGGTGAAATCTATTTGTCCGATGGTAATTTAATTTGCCCCCATTGTGGCAGTGTTGTATATGAACTTTACAACGACAGACGTTGTGGTGCGCTATTCTTCAAGGGCTATGTCCTTAAAGATGACCCAGAGCTTCATGGAAATGTATACCTGTGGCGCTACCCCGGTCAGTTAATGGACCGCAGGATGAAAGAAGTACATCTGTTTATCCCAACTGACGATTTTGAGTTGCCTGCAAAACAGGGAAAAAACGCCATCAAGCCATGTTATCTTGATGTCAAGAGCGGGTTTGTTAATTTTACAGATGACTCTTCCGCTGGGAAGTCATGGATTAGAAAGCTGTATTACTGCAACTATTCTGCAAAAGGCAGACCGCAGATCATTACCTTCCCGACTTGCCCACATTGCAGGCATCAACTTTCTACATCGCAGCTTACCTCATTTAGCACTCGAGGTAATCAGTCTTTCTTCAACTTGATCAAGTCGCAATTCCAACTGCAACCTACTGTACCAGGAAAAGACGATAATCCTGATCGGTTTCCTAACGAGGGACGCAAAGTTTTGCTTTTCTCTGATAGCCGTCAACGTGCTGCAAAACTGGCCAGAGATATGTCTGATGCTTCGGATATTTCCGCTGCAAGGCAGTTGTTTGCAATAGCGATCAAAACAATGGAAGGGCAAGCAGTTGAGCAATCCATGAATACGCTGTACGATTATTTCTGCCTTGCAGCCGCTCAGCATCATGTGCAGATGTTCCATGCCGATGAACGCACAAAATTCGCTGAAGATTGTGCTTCTGCGCTGAATAATTACAATCGATGCGTAAAACGTGGAAGAGACTACGCTCCGCGATTTACTATTGCGAACGCGCCAGTACAGATGCAAGAATACCTTCTTCGATTGTTTGCTGGAGGTTATAACACTTTGTATGACTCCGCTACGAGCTGGATTGAACCTACCGATCAGGCACTTTTTGATGCTGTCGATGCTCTTGGGGAAAACCATGTAATAGTCACTGATGAAGAGTTTATTGATTTCTTCAATGCTTGGATTCTATCAATCTGTGATATGTCTACCGCCCTTGGCCATACCATCAATGATACAGTTCGATTGAAGGTTCGCCCAAATCACGGTGGTTATGGGCTTGATAAAGATTGGGGGTTTTCAAAGGTCATGCGAAAGATCATGGGGTGGAGCGACGGAGATGAAACTGAGATGACTTGGAAACGAGTATTGAGAGAAGCGTTCCTTGACTCAGCCCAACCTGATAATGGTAAACTATACATTGATCTTTCCAGAGTAAAAGCACGTTTTGATGCTACGCATGTATGGCACAAGTGTGAGCAGTGCTCTGAGTTGACACCCTTCACCCTAAAAGGCAAATGCCCAAGCTGTGGTTCCACTCACATCCATAAGATGAAATTTGATGAATACGAAGCACTTAGTTTCTGGAGAAAGCCGGTTGCTGACGCGCTCCAAGACGAGCCAATCCACGTAATTGACACAGAAGAGCATACCGCTCAGCTCTCACACAAAGACCAGC
Organism: [Clostridium] symbiosum; assembly: GCA_021769625.1. GTDB lineage: Bacteria > Bacillota > Clostridia > Lachnospirales > Lachnospiraceae > 1XD8-76. The sequence continues at coordinate 9,696 of JAETSN010000048.1, forward strand.
GTGATGACCTTTGGAGCAAAACCGAACAATATGAGCTGCGCTTTCAGGACTTGATCCAAGATGGTGAAACGCCTGTCGATATTCTCAGCAGCACGACCACCATGGAAGTTGGTATCGATATTGGTTCCCTGGTTGCAGTTGGCCTGCGAAATATTCCTCCAATGCGTGAAAACTATCAACAGCGAGCAGGTCGTGCAGGCCGACGTGGATCCAGTTTATCTACAATCGTTACCTTCTGTGAAGATGGTCCCCACGATACATTATACTTCAATGACCCGATTCCCATGTTTCGTGGCGATCCTCGCAAGCCTTGGATAGATATACGCAGCGAGAAACTCCTCCAACGCCATCTGGCTATGGTTATCCTACAGGAATACCTTACAGAAAATCATATGAGCCTCGATACAGTTCCCGCAGCTGTTTTCCTCCAAGACTTCCTTGACAGTTTCAAGAACTATCTTGCTTCCTACAATGTTGATAAGGATAAGCTTCTTTTGCCTATCGGAGCAGCATTTCATTATTCGGTGTTTGAGGATGATCTCAAAGAGGCCTTTGATACACTTAAAGAAAAATGCCAGGCTCATCCCGAGCTTTTTGGCGTAGATGAAGGCGCTAAGGAAGGCGATGCAAAGGTTCTTCTGGATGCTCTCTATGAAGAAGGGATCATCCCAACATATTCATTTCCGAAAAATGTCGTAAGTACCTACATCCCGGATATGCACGGGAAGATTCTCTATGAGGTTGACCGTGGACTTGATGTAGCTATTGGAGAATATGCTCCTGGCAGAGCAATTGTTGTTGATAAACAAACCTATCAAATTGGCGGATTCTACTATCCTGGAAGTGAACGTCGCCATGGTCAAGCACTAACTCCGGCACGTGCCTACACAGAAGATCCAAATTATGTGAAACAGGTTATCTCCTGTGCTGAGTGTGGCTGGTTTGGCCTGATGGAAGAGGATACAAAATGTTGTCCATTCTGTGGGAACAGTGATCTGAAAATCACTCGAGAAATGATGCGACCCTGGGGCTTTGCACCAAGAAATGCTGAAGCAATACCAGATGTTCAGCTATCAGAAGAGTATACGGCCGTACAGCAGCCTCTGTATTCAACCCTACCAGATGCAGAAGAAATGAAACTTGTTCCAGACTGCAAAAACATACGAATCGCTTCTCGAACAAATCAGCGGATCATCATGCTAAACAAAGGTTCAGATAACAAAGGTTTCATGGTTTGCAAGGACTGTGGTGCTTCCATGCCAGGCGATGACATTTCTGTTCTAAATGACATTAACAGGCCCTACAAGTCGAAATATGCTCGAAGCAGATGCCGTCATGGCAATTCCTTTAATGTGAATCTTGGCTATGACTTCATAACTGATATGTTGGTTCTTGAATTCACAATTAATGACAAGATTATTGATGTGCGCCGGAATGATAATCCATGGCTTAGCCGCGCAGCTCAATCCTTAGCTGAAGCACTGCGACTGGTAGCTAGCAAAAAACTTGATGTTGAATTCACTGAACTTGTCACCGGCTATCGTCTCAGGACTGGATCCAAAGCCTCCTATGTCGATATCTATCTTTATGATAGCCTATCGAGCGGCGCTGGTTATGCTGTAAGTGTAGCCGATACAATTGCTGAACTACTATCCGACATGAAGAAGCTGTTAAGTTCCTGTGATTGTGGATCTGCTTGTTCCAAATGCCTGAAGCATTACAGAAACCAGTATGCACATGGCATGCTTGACCGCTCCGCTGCATTGCAACTCCTTAGATGGGGTATTGATGGAATAAAGGCATCACCTATCAAGCCAGAAGCACAGATTAACATGATTATGCCTTTGGCGAATATCCTTAAACAATCTGGTTGCGAAATCACTGCTGATAGTGAAATCATCGCAACCAGGCGAAGAAACACAAAGAAGATTGTTATTTACCCAGCAATGTGGATTGAACCACATGCTATTAATACTATTTTTGTGAGCGATGCTTATATCAAATACTCCAAACCATATGCTGTTCAAAAGATTCTCGACAATATTTGAAACAGGCTGTCATCCTCAAACTCCTAGTTGCGAACTGGAATAAGACCGAGCCCATCGATTGTTGTTGACCGGTGGGCTTTGCCACACTTATTCTCAATCCATTAACCGATGCTCTGGTGTACTTTTCGCATACCTCTCCAAGCCACCGGCAAGAACCGGCTACGCATACTCCAGAAGTTTATTATAGATTAGTCAGTCTATCTCTAATCGCTGATACATATTGTCGGCAACCTCGTTCTCCACGGCAATCGTGTCAATGGAAGTCATGCTACCATCGACAAATTTCAGTTCAATACAGGCAATATTCATATTGAACTCACAAGAAATCAAGCACTCCATATTCGTCACCTCTAGTCATCCCGAAATGCTTCCATTCTTCCACAATCGCCTTTTCCTTCGCCGGTGGGCATTGCAGTTGCTTGATATCTTCAGACTTTGGTTTATTGTAGTTCTCACGCTCGATGATACCGCGTTTCTGTCTCACCTGTGCAATATACAGGCTACTGACCTTTAAGCCGGTATGTTCCAGCACATAATCCTTAATCTCTTGATAGGTAGTATAGCGTTTTTCAAATAGCCGGACTATAAAAACACTATATTTTCTGGCATTTTTCAGCCATAATAAAGTCCAGTTAATTAACGAACGCTATACTAGCTTTCTTCTCTGCATCGTTCAAATCCAACTCAATTTCAATATGCTGAGTCTATTTCAATTTGGACAATAAACACACCGTCTCCACATGCACACTCTGGCAGAACTGATCGCAGACTCTCCCCTTTATCATTTCATACCCTCCCGCGCAGAGTATCTTCAGATCCCTCGCCAGCGTCGCGGAATCGCAGCTGACATAGACCACCCTTTTGGGCTGCATTTTCAGTATCGTATCCAGACATGCTGCGTCACATCCTTTTCTGGGCGGATCCACTACGATCACATCGGGATGGCTCATATCCCATGTCTTCCCATCTTCCCCCGCTTCGCTGTTTTCTCTTTCTCCGCTTTCCTGCTTATAAAACTCCGGCAGTATCTCCTCCGCTTTCCCCGCAAAAAACTTAACGTTCCCGATTCCGTTCTTCCTGGCGTTCTCCCGGGCGTCCTCTATGGCTTCCGGTATCACTTCCACCCCGTAAACCTGCTTTGCCGCCTGCGCAAGAAACAGGGAGATCGTACCGATGCCGCAGTACAGATCCCAGACCGTCTCCCTCCCTGCCAGTTCCGCATAGGAGAGGGCTGTCGAATACAGCTTTTCCGCCTGCGCCGTGTTGACCTGATAGAAAGACCGCGGAGAGATCTCATACATGACATTCCTGTCAGTTTTTACAAAATCCTCCCCATCGATCCGCAACAGATGCATTTTATCCCTGATCTTGTCTTTTCCCCAGACCGTATAGGTCTTCTCTCCCATGATGACATTCGTATTGTCATGATTGAGATTCACGGATATACTTGTCATTCCGTGTACCATCGCCAGCTTGTCCACCAGCTTATTCTGCTCCGGTATCCATTTTCTCCCATAAGTCCTGCCGAAATCCGCTTCCCCCGGATTCCCCTCTTTTTCCTCTCCGGCATTTCTCTTCTCTGTCCGCCTGCCGGCAGAAGACATTTCTTCTGCATTGATCACAATACAGACCATCAGCTCCCCTGTGGAAAAACCCTTCCGTATCAGTACATGGCGCACCAGGCCCTGCCCTGTCTTCTCGTCGTAAGCCGCCACATGATACCGCTCCATATGCTGCAATAAGATCTCCAGAATCATCTTGTTCTCCGGCGCCCCGATCAGGCAGTCCGTGTTGGCGATGATCGAATGCGTTCTTCCCGCATAAAAACCGGTAACGATCTTTCCTTCTTTAGAGTAGCCGAAAGGGTACTGCGCCTTATTCCGGTAATGCCATGGATCTTTCATACCGATGGCAGGCTCCATGATCCGCCTGACCTCTTCCGATCCGAACCCACCGATCCGTATCAGGTTATTTTCCACTTTCGCCTGTTTGAAGGCAAGCTGCTTTTCGTAGGAAAGCGCCTGAATCTGGCAGCCTCCGCACTGCCTGTGTAAAGCACAGGGCGGCTTTACTCTGTCCGGGGACGGCTCAAGTATCTCTTCCAGTCTCGCATAAGCATAATTTTTCTTTACCTTTGTCAGCCGCACTTTTGCGACATCCCCGGGCAAAGCGTCCTTGACAAAAAGGGAAAAGCCCTCTATCTTGCCGATGCCTTCCCCTTCCGTTCCGATATCTTCTATCTTCACTGTATAGATCTGATTTTTCTGAAATGTCACCTTCTCCTCCCTCTGCTGCACCTCTTTTTCATCGTATATCCCTTTTCTGCATACGTCTGCTTATTGCGACATATATCTGCGCCGCAAAATTCCCCTATCACTCCACCTGCGTCGCCGTCACATTAGAGTCCAGCAATCTGTTAAAGCCGAGCCAGCCTTTATTGTCCGCCGCATTGTCCAACAGTTCCGTAAATGTCTCCAGTTTCGCGTCCGTATTATCCGCAAAATTGAGAGCCACCGCCTCGATAATGGCAGGCTTTTTCGGCGAGCCGAACTCAAACTCTCCGTGGTGGGATAAGATGCAATGCTTTAATTCCGAGGCAAGCCGCGCCGGAAATCCGTCGATCTCACGGATCTTCTCCCCCACCATTTCCGTCCCCATCACAATATGTCCGAGGAAATTGCCGTCATCCGTATAATCGTTCATCGGAAACGCCGAGAGCTCTCTCACCTTTCCGATGTCATGACAGAGGGCAGCCGTGATCAGCAGATCCTTGTTCAGTTTTTTATATCTTGTACAGTAAAAATCACAGAGTTTTGCAACGCTCAGCGTATGCTCCAACAGGCCGCCCACAAAACCGTGATGCACGGTCTTTGCCGCGGAGGAATTCTTAAACTTCTCCACGAACTCCTTATCCTCCACAAACAGCTTCTGGCACAGTTTCCTTAACCATGGATTGGTTATCCCTTTTATGTACTGCATCACTTCGCCGTACATCTCCTCAATATTATAAGCGCTCACCGGCAGATAGTTCTTCGGCTCATATTCCCCGGTCTTCGCGCATCTGGTACGCTTTACATTCAGCTGCAGCATCCCCTGAAAGCTGTTCACATCCCCGTAAACTTCCACATAGTCCATCGCCTCAAAATCAGCAATACCCGCATTGTTCGGATCCCATATCTTCGCTTCGATAGTGCCCGTTTTATCCTGCAGCGTTGCCGTCTCATAGGGCTTTCCATTCTTTGTCACCGCAGATGCCTTATGCTTGCAGAGATAAATATCAAATATTTTGTCGCCCTCTTTAAAGTCCCTGATAAATTTCATGATATCCCTCTTTCTTTCTATATTTATATTGTATTTTTTCTGCCTTTCACACTACCCGTCATGCCGCCATCGGCGGCACAAACAATACGTGAAGAACGCTGCTTTTGCGTTCTTCGGTGTGAGAAGATTTTCTTAGCGGGTGTCCTTTGGCCGCTTAGAAAATCTTCTCACACTTCACTTTGCTGCCTGTTCCTGCAGCGTCACAGTGACCGACATCTCCTGATATTCTCCCTTTCCCTGGCTCTGTCTTGCCACGGTCAGTCTCAGGCTCTGCCCTACCTGGGCTTTCATTAATATATTCACAAATTCCGCATAAGATACAATGTCCGTATCTCCTGCTCTCACGATGATATCTCCGTTCTGCAGTCCCGCCTGCATCGCAGGGGAATCCATGTCGATTCCTGTGATATAAGCGCCCTTCGGAAGCTGATATTCCTGAGAGATCATGCTGTTCGGTTCTGCGCCCTGAATTCCCAGATACGCCATCTTCTCACCGTTGGAAAGCTTTTCTATCGTTCTTTTCAGCTCCGAAATGCCGATACCGCACAGCCGGTTCTGCATATCACTGTTTTCATTGTTGTTATACAGGATACCGACTACCTCCCCCCGCATATTGGCGATCACGCCGCTGGCGGATTTACTGCCGTAGATATCCGTCGTCAGCATCTTATAATCAGAATCCATCAATCCCAGTGCCGTTCCCTGAGAAGTCACCATACCGTAACAGACAGAACCGCTGATCCCGACAGGGGAACCCACTACGATCACCGGCTGTCCCACCAGCGCACGCCCTGCGGAACTGCCTAAAGACGCATATGTTATCGCATCCTGCTGTTCCCTGCTCAGTTCGGATAAAGGCAGTGCAAGAACGGCAAGCCCCGTTGTCCGGTCTATCTCCTTTACAGTTGCCTCTTTCCGCCCCTCCCCAAGAGAGACCGAAATGCTGTCTGCATCCTCCAGCTCTTTATAGCCCGCAAGTATCAAAAGTTCCTTTCCATTATCGGCCACGATCAGCCCGGACGTCACACCGGTATTCTCCAGCGTATCGTTGATCCAGTTCACATCCGAACGGACTGCCGTCACAGAAACTATGCTCTTCTCCACTTCCGTCCGCAGTTCACCGAGTACATTATACAGCGCCTGATAGTCTTCCAGCGTAGTGGTTTTCTCCGTTTCTTCCCCGGACACTTCCGTGTCTGATCCTTCTGCCGGAGCATCTTCACCGGCTGCTGCATTTCCATCCTGTCCTTCTGCTTCCTGTTCTCCCGGATTTTCTGTATTCCCGTTCCCGCTCTCTGCCGCTTCCTCCTCGCGAATGATCTGCAGCTCCGTCTCATCCGCCGCCATATCCTCCGGATTCACTTCCTGCTCCTGCTCCGGAAAGCGCACGATCTCCGCCTTCTCCTCCGGATAGATCATCCGGTTGATCACAGGTTCCAACAGCAGAAACGTAACGCAGGCCACCAGCCCGAACACCATCGCCATCACAACCGTAATGACTGTCCGCCGCACCAGTTTTTTTCTGTTAACAGGCCGTTCCTTAATCTTTTCCTGTAAAAAATTAATTTCTGAACTGATCTCCGAATCCAGATCCGACTGCTGCCCCACTGCCTCTTTTTCCTGAAGTTCCTCTTCCTTCTGCATACCACTCACCACTCTCAACTATCTGCCAAAAATTCCCGCTCCACAGTTTGCTGTCTCCGGCTTACTGTGCACAGCCACCCACCACAAACTCCACCCCCTAAGTATAGACGATTCCCAAAATCCTGTAAAGTTTTTCCCATAAAGTTATAAGATGTGATACAATATAAAAAAGTAAACCATAAGGACAACCGTTATGAATGACAAATCACTGAAAGTATTGGAATTTCACAAGATCATAGATTTGCTTGCCGAACATGCCACCTCGGAGCCCGGACGCGATATGTGCCGCGCCCTGCGCCCTTCTGTCGTGCTCTCTACGATCGAGCAGAGCCAGCAGGAAACGGATGACGCCGTAGGGCGGCTTCTGCGCAGAGGCTCCACAAACTTCGGCAGCAATAAAAATCTGGGCTTTTCCCTGAAAAGTCTGGAGGTCGGCAGCACTCTTTCCATATCCGAACTGCTGAAGATCGCCATGCTGCTGGAAAATGTGGCGCGGGTAAAAAACTACGGCAGGGAGGAAAAACAGTCCGAAAATCTGCGCACCGCATCACCGGATGAAGAAAACGCCGCTCCCTCCAAGGGCGATTCCCTCACCCCTTATTTTGATGCGTTGGAGCCCTTCTCCCCTCTTTCATCGGAGATCAGGCGCTGCATTTTGTCGGAAGAAGAAATCGCGGATGACGCCAGCAGCAATTTAAGAAGGATCCGACGGGAAAAGGCCTCCACAGGGGACAAGATCCACACCCAGCTTCTCTCCATGGTGAACGGTTCCTGCCGCACCTATCTTCAGGATGCCGTGATCACACAGCGGAACAACCGCTACTGTATTCCCGTAAAATCCGAATATAAAGCGCAGGTTCCGGGCATGGTGCATGACCAGTCTTCCACCGGCTCCACTTTTTTCATCGAACCTGCCGCCGTCGTGGCATTGAACAACAGACTGAAAGAACTGGACGCGGGGGAAAAGGATGAGATCGAAGTGATCCTTGCAGACCTGAGCGCGCAGACCGCTGAACATACCTCCGAAATTCTGGAAAACTGCCGCCTTATGACACTGCTCGACTTTATCTTCGCAAAGGCCTCCCTGGCGCTTGCCATGAACGGCTCCCGCCCGGTCTTCAACGAGGATTACTATATCAATATCCGAAAAGGGCGCCATCCGCTGATCGACAAAAAATCCGTAGTGCCCATCGATATCCATCTGGGAAAAGATTTTGATCTGCTGATCATCACAGGCCCCAACACCGGCGGCAAAACTGTTTCCTTAAAAACCGTCGGCCTTTTTACCCTGATGGGACAGGCAGGCCTCCAGATTCCCGCTCTGGATCGTTCGGAGCTTTCCGTCTTCCGGGAAGTCTATGCGGATATCGGGGATGAGCAGAGCATCGAGCAGAGCCTTTCCACCTTCTCCTCACACATGACAAACATTGTGGAGATTCTGAAAAACGCGCGGGAAAATTCCCTCTGCCTGTTTGATGAGCTGGGGGCCGGGACGGATCCCACGGAGGGCGCTGCGCTGGCTATCGCCATTTTAAACTATCTCCACGACCGAGGCATTCGCACCATGGCTACCACCCACTACAGCGAACTGAAAGTGTATGCGCTGTCCACAAACTTTGTGGAGAACGCCTGCTGTGAATTCAATGTAGAGACATTGCGTCCCACTTACCGCCTGCTCATCGGTATTCCCGGCAAGAGCAACGCCTTTGCCATTTCCCGCAGGCTCGGCCTGCCGGAGCATATCATAGACACGGCGCGCCGGCAGATCAGCGAAGAAAAGGAAAGTTTTGAGGACCTGATCGCGGACCTCGAGAACAGTAAGGTCACGATCGAAAAAGAGGAGGCTGAGATCCGTTCTTATAAGGAAGAAATAGAAACCCTGAAGAAGAAGCTGGAAACCAAACAGGAAAAGCTGGACGCTTCCAGAGAGAAGATATTGCAGGAAGCCCATGCACAGGCGCGGGATATCCTGCAGGAGGCAAAGGATACCGCGGACGAGACGATCCGCGCTTTCCAGAAAGCAGGCCCCGGCGCTTCCATGAAGGAACTGGAGGCCTCCCGGCAAAAGCTCCGGAAACAGATCGATGAGAAAAATAATAAACTCTCCATCAAAAATACCCAGAAAGCGCCCGCCTCCAAGAGCCTGAAAGCCTCCGATTTAAAACTCGGGGATTCCGTCAAGATCCTCTCCATGGGGCTAAAGGGCACCGTCAGCTCCCTCCCCGACCACAAGGGCAACCTCTTTGTGCAGTGCGGCATCATCCGCACGCAGGCAAATATCAAAGACCTGATCCTGATGCAGGAAAATGAAGTGACCGGACCCTCAAACCTAAAGCTTGGCAGAACAAGTACCGGAAAGATGAAGATGAGCAAGTCTCTCTCGATCTCAACAGAGATCAATCTGCTCGGTATGACCACCGATGAAGCGCTCGCGCAGCTGGACAAATATCTGGACGATGCCTATCTCGCCCATCTCCCCAGCGTCCGCATCGTTCACGGCAAGGGAACCGGCGCCTTAAGGAGCGCCGTGCAGCGGTATCTGAGACAGGTAAACTATGTCGAAAGTTTCCGTCTTGGAGAACACGGGGAAGGTGACGCAGGTGTCACAATTGCAACCTTTAAAAAATAATGGATGTAACAGGAGGAATACTATGGCCGTCAAACAGAAAATTTTAATCGTAGACGATGACAATAATATCGCTGAACTGATCTCTCTCTATCTGACAAAGGAATGCTTTGAGACCATGATCGTCGGGGACGGAGAGTCGGCATTGACCGCAGTGGAAAGCTTCCGGCCGAATCTGATGCTGTTGGATCTGATGCTGCCGGGCATCGACGGTTATCAGGTATGCCGCGAGATACGCGCCAAATCCGCCCTGCCCATCATCATGCTCTCCGCAAAAGGCGAGATCTTCGATAAAGTGCTGGGGCTTGAGATGGGTGCCGACGACTATATGGAAAAGCCCTTTGACTCCAAAGAACTGGTGGCAAGGGTGAAGGCTGTGCTGCGCCGTTATAAACCCGTTGTGCAGGCCGCTCCGGATCCTGATATCAAATGCGTGGAATATCCGGATCTTGTTGTAAATCAGACCAACTATTCCGTACTCTACAAGGGAAAACCGGTGGAGATGCCGCCCAAGGAACTGGAACTTTTGTATTTTCTCGCTTCCTCACCCAATCATGTTTTCACAAGGGAGCAGCTCCTTGATCAGATCTGGGGCTACGAGTACATCGGGGATACCAGAACCGTTGACGTACATATCAAGCGCCTCCGGGAAAAGATCAACGATCATGAAAGCTGGAAACTGGCTACCATTTGGGGAATCGGATATAAATTTGAAGTAAAATAGCGAGCACAGCCCGCATTTAAGCAGGAGACCGAAGCATGAAAAAAACTCTCTATCTGAAATTCATATTAGCTTACCTGATCTTCGGCTTTTTCGGCTTTGTCGTCGTGGCTACTTTTGTGTCCAATATGACATTGGACCACATCAAAAAAAATCATGCGGAATCCCTCTATAAAGAAGCGATCCAGATCGCCAATACCTACGCATCGGATCTCTACAGCAACCGTACTTCTTTAGATACCGTAAAAAACCAGATCGATGCCCTCGCCGTTTATATGAACAGCACGATATGGATCATCAATCCGTCCGGGCGTATGGTGCTGGATTCCTCCAGCCCTCTGGATATTGAAAAGGAAACCGTCATTGAAAATTTTGATTCCACGGCAACTGCCGGTTCCTACTATATCGTCGGAACCTTTTTCGGCCATTTTCAGGAGGACAAGCTCAGCGTATTTGCGCCGATCACCTATAATTACAGGGTACAGGGCTATGTGGTCATCCATATGTCCATGGCATCCATCCGGCGGGAAGCGCACCAGTTTTTAAATATTTCCTATATCATGCTGCTCATTCTTTTTGTCCTGTCGCTGATCATCCTGATCTTTTTTACCGAAATCGTCTATATCCCGTTAAAAAAGATCATTTCCGCGACGGAGCAGTATGCTTCCGGCAATATGCACTATGAGTTTACGGTGGAGAGCGCGGATGAGATGGGATATCTTGCCGCCTCCCTGAACTATATGGCAAGCGAGATCGCCCGCGCGGAGGACAACCAGAAAAAATTCGTGGCAAATGTATCCCATGACTTCCGTTCTCCGCTCACCTCGATCCGGGGATACCTGGAGGCCATGCTCGACGGCACGGTCCCGGCGGAGCTGTACGAGAAATACCTGAATATCGTGCTGAACGAGACGGACCGTCTGAAAAAACTGACGGACTCCCTGCTGACGCTCAATAACCTGAATACAAAAGGCGTCTATCTGGAAAAAACCGTGTTTGACCTGAACACCACCATCAGAAATACTGCCGCCACCTTTGAAGGTGTCTGCAAGGATAAATCCATCGCCATTGAACTGGTGCTGACCGGGGACACCATGCCCGTAGAGGCCGATATGGGCAAGATCCAGCAGGTTCTCTATAATATCCTGGACAATGCCATTAAGTTCAGCCCCCACGACGCTATCATTAAAATCGAAACCACCGAGAAAAAAAATAAAGTCTTTGTCTCCATCAAAGACCGGGGCATCGGCATCCCGAAAGAAGATCTGAAGCTGATCTGGGACCGCTTTTATAAGTCCGATTTATCCCGCGGCAAAGATAAAAAAGGCACCGGCCTCGGCCTTTCCATCACAAAGGAGATCATTATGGCGCACGGCGAACACATCAACGTGATCAGCACCGTGGGCGTCGGCACGGAATTTATCTTTTCTCTGCCGGTGGCGGATGAGGAAGACTAAAACTGCCGCATGCCCTGCAAACAGTTCTGCCTTTCAGTAAATTATTACGGCATATCTGTCTTCTATGACAGCATTCTGCAAAACATCTCATTCTGAGGTGTTTTTATTTTGTGCTTCCCTCCCAGTTCGCACACCAGCTTTCCGAACAGGTCCACCTCCGTTTTCCGCCCCGCCTTCGTATCCTGCCGCATGGACGGCTCCCCGTCCGGCAGCAGCGTATCGATAAGAGCCGCCCACTCCTGCAGCTCTGCTTTCGTCAGCGCTATTCCTTCTGCCATAATACCACAAAACAGCCATCCCGACAATTATTGTCGCCAGAAGTAAAACGCCTCCCAACAGATAAAAAACGGCATTCACAGAATATCGCTCTCCCAGATACCCGGTAATCGGGCTTGCCGCCACCATCAAAATGGAATAAAGCATACTGTCCACACTGACTAATGTCGCACGGTAGTCACTGGAAAATTCTCTGTTTACATTTTCGCTGGTCTTAATCTCGGAAAACCCTTCACACCCCCGCGCAATGCAGGCTCCCAGCAGCACAATGAAAAGTACATTGTTTCCCACAAGGCAAGTCCCAATGCCGCTGATCACTCCGCAGGCCAGCAACGCTCTGCTTAACTTGCTTTCATTTTTCGCTGCGACTCTTGTCCCCAGAGCACCGGCTAACGGAATCACCAGCATCGGTATCCCGATAAAGCTTTTAGGCCAGCCGCAATTTACAAGATGTTCCTGCAGATACATCATGATAAGATAGCAGGGGCAGGCAAGGGCTGCGTTGGCGAGCAGTTTCAGCATGGTTTTCGGATTTTCCTTTATAAAAATACCTGTTCCTTTAATATGCTGTTTCCAGCGCGCTCCCAGTTCTGTCTTCAGATTCTGTCTCCACAGCGCCTGCCGTTTCGTCACGATCGGCTCCTTCACACCTGACAGGGCAAGTATCGTACACAGATATAAGCCCGCCATAATATAATAAGTATATCGATAACCGATCAGAATCGCCAGCGGGCTGGCAGCACATGCCAACGCACTCGCTGTTCTGGCGATCAGGCTAATATTCGCCCATATTTTTTTGTACCGCTTCTCCTCCCCTGTTTCCAAAAGACTGTCATAAACTAATGCTTCTTCTGTTCCCGATGCAAGGTTCAGGCTGAGCGCCGAAAAGATCATTCCGCAATATACGAATCCTCTCCAGCCATCCAATGTCATTAAGACCGCGCCGCATATTCCCACTGCTCCGGATAAAATAAGCGTCCGCTTCCTGCCGAAAAGATCTGCCGCCATGCCGCTCGGCACCTCAAAGATCATACTTGTAATATGATAGGCACCCTCCGCAATGCCCACCTGCGCCAGAGAAAATCCTCTCTCCAGCAGAAAAATAACCCAGACTGCGTCCACCATGCGGAATGCGAGCGCAGCCTCATAAAGGTACATCAGTACCGTCTGTTTTTTTATATTCATCATAATTCTCCCGTTTGTATTCTGATTTAAATGGAATATTAACCCTGAAAAAGGGCATAAAGATAGCCTGAAAGATCAAATATTTCCTTTAAACATGAAAATGTTCTGATTTTTCCAGCTCATAATTTAGAATCTCCTGTGGCACAAATCTATTCGTATGATAGCATGTGTCAAAACTATCGTCAATAGATATATTGCATATAATTTTTCATTGACAAGAATAAATAGTATGTTACAATATAAACTGAAAGGTACTATTTAAAGTGGTAGGCGGTTATCCTCTTTTGCAGGGGGACTGGACCCTCTGTTTACATAGAAATCTTCTCTGGAAGAAATTTGAAGGTAAAGGAGGGGATGGCGAACGTGTCAGTTGATGAACTGATTCAATTTGTTATCATGATATGTACAGTTGCCAGTTTGTTTTACCAGATTGGCAAACGAAAATAACCGCCCAGCCTCCAAACTTAGCGGTTATTTTCATAAATAACTAACAATGGGGACTAACCGCTTGCTTCACGGATAGATTTATCACATAATACGATAACATATTGCAGTGCAAATATCCTATCTCCACCGCAGCCTGTGCAACTCCCCCTCCCGCTGCATCCCCTGAAAATCATTTTGCCTCAGAGCCTCATACAATACGACCGCCACAGAATTGGAAAGGTTCAGAGAGCGGATGCTGTCCAGCATCGGGATCCTGATGCAGTCCTCCTCATGCTCCACTAAGATCTCCTCCGGAATTCCCGCACTTTCTTTTCCGAACATGATATAATCATCCATGCCGAACTTGGCTTCCGTGTAGATCTTTTTTGCCTTTGTCGTCGCAAACCATATTTTTGCACCGGGATGTTTTTCCAGAAATTCCTGATAGTTGATATATCTCGTCACATCAAGGCTTCCCCAGTAATCCATCCCGGCACGTTTAATGGATTTCTCATCCAGCCGAAACCCCAGCGGTTCGATCAGGTGCAGGCTGCTTCCCGTCGCAACGCAGGTTCTTCCGATATTTCCCGTGTTTGCCGGAATTTCCGGCTGATGTAAAATAATATGCATCGTTTACTGTTTCTCTTTCCTCAGCCGTTCAATAAAGTCCTGAAGCCGCCCGATCGCCACTTTCAGATTCTCCAGCGAATAGGCGTAGGATATCCTGAGGAACCCTTCTCCGCATGTGCCGAAAGCCGTTCCCGGCACTACTGCGACCTTTTCCTCCATCAGGAGCCTTGTCGCAAATTCGTCGCTGCTCATGCCGAATTCCTGAATGGACGGGAATATGTAGAATGCGCCAAAGGGCTCGAAACACTTAAGCCCCATCTCCCGAAACGTATGCACAAGATAACGTCTGCGCTGGTTATATGCCTCGCACATTTCCCGCACATCCTCGTCACCGTTCTTCAGGGCCTCCACCGCCGCATACTGACTGGTAGTCGGCGCACACATGATCGCATACTGATGTACCTTCAGCATCTGCTCGATAATATTCGCAGGCCCGCAGGCATACCCCAGCCGCCAGCCGGTCATCGCATAGGCTTTGGAAAAGCCGTTGATCAGTATGGTCCGCTCCTGCATGCCGGGCATCTGCGCAATGGAAATATGCTTTCCCTTGTAGGTCAGTTCCGCATATATCTCATCGGACATCACAAAGATATCTCTTTCCACACATATCTTTGCGATCTCGCGCAGATCCTCCTCCTCCAAAATAGCTCCGGTCGGATTATTCGGGAAAGGCAGCACCAGGATCTTTGTCTTATCCGTGATCGCATCCCGCAGTTCCTGCGGGGTCAGCCGGAACTCGTTTTCCTCTTTCAGATCGATGATAACGGGTACGCCGCCCGCCAGTATTGCACAGGGCTCATAGGAGACAAAGCTGGGCTGCGGAATCAACACTTCATCCCCGGGATTTAACATCACCCGCATCCCGACATCTATGGCTTCGGAACCGCCCACGGTGATCAGGATCTCTCTCATCGCATCGTATTCCAGCCCCTGCCGCCTCTTTATATAATTGGCTATCTCCTCCCTCAATTCCTTTAAGCCTGAATTGGAGGTATAAAATGTGCGCCCCTTTTCAAGAGAGTAAATACCCTCATCCCGGATATGCCAGGGTGTATCGAAATCCGGCTCGCCCACACCCAGAGAGATCGCATCCGGCATCTCGCTCACAATATCAAAAAATTTACGTATCCCTGAAAACGGGATATCTACCACTTTATCAGCTAACGGATTTCTCACGGTGTCACCTTCTCTCTTGTATCTTCATATTTCTTTTCCAGGATCGTTCCATGGTCTTTATATTTTTTCAGGATAAAATGCGTTGCCGTGCTGATCACGGTCTCCAGCGTGGAAAGCTTATCCGATACAAACGCGGATACCTCCCGCAGAGTCTTTCCCTCCAGGGACACCAGCAGATCATACCCGCCGGAGATCAGGTAAACCGCATTTACTTCCGGATACTTATAGATACGCTCCGCGATCTTGTCAAATCCCTGTCCGCGCTGGGGCGTCACGCGCACTTCGATCAGCGCCGACACCTTTTCCACGCCTACCTTATCCCAGTCGATCATCGTATGATAACCGCAGATCACACCTTCCTGCTCACATTTCTGCAGCTCCTCAATGATATCCGCCTCTTCCACTCCCAAAATGACCGCCAGCTCCTTTAAATCAATGCGGCTGTTCCTCTCAATGATCTTTAATAATTGTTCTCTCATACCTGTTCCTTTCTTATCCTTAAATTTCTTATCCTTAAATTTCTTTTCATTTTATAATTCTCATTTACTTACTTCGCTCTCACCACAGCCCGAGTCCCGTTTTTATTTATGATACGGGGACTCGTCCGCATTAACAACCAAATCCAATGCCTCTTCATAATGCTTCTGCAGAAAACGCTGCTCCTCTCCATTTATGACAACCCTGTCATTATCTTCCGTTGTAAATCCGATGACCTCCGAGAAGAGTCCCCTCTCAAAAAGCCGCTTTTTCAGCCTGTAGCCGTTCTCCGAAAGCAGCAGTGCGCTCCCTTCAGAGTTCATCTGATACGGATTTACATCAAAAAAATTGCAGATCTCTATCGTCTCCTGCTTTATGGGAATATTTTTACCGTAAACCTTCAGTCCGACACCTGCCAGTTTTCCCATATCCCAAAGCCCTGCGAAAACGCCGCCTTTCGACAAAAGATACATTCCCGTGATACCTTTTTCCGAAAAAGAATATGTACTGCAGTCATCGGACTTTCCGGCCGGTGCGGCCTCCGGTATCTGCCAGAGAAGTCTCTCCTGCTTTTTTGCCTCCTCCAAAAAGGAAACCGGATACCTGCGTGACAGTGCTTCCTGCTTTGCACACGCCAAAAATACGGAACCGTTAAGACCGGCAAAACCTGTCATAACAATATCCATATCGCCCATTTTTTTCCGTTTCTCTTTTTCAGACATTTTATCAAGGCCGTCAAAGTTTACAAAAAGGGCATGACTGTTTCCTCCCGTCAGGCCCTTTCCGATCACAGGGGAGCACCCCGCATCAGCGGATGCTCCTTGTCCGTTTTTTCCTTTATTCCGGTCTGCCATTACCCTGTCAGCCATCTGTTGCACCTGTTCCTGTATCTTCTGTGATCCCGATCTGCTGTCCCGCTGCAGCGGCTGCCTCCTGTGCCGCCTGCTGGGCTGCAAGCGCCCCCGCAACAGACTTTACATAATCAATGCTGCCTGTGGCGATCGCCGCCTGGATCTGGGCGGCTGCATTCGGATCCATCGTGGCCGTACCCACGCTGGCTGTACGGGGAACTGCCGCATAAGAACTGCTGTTTACCTGCTCCCTGCTGACTTCCACTCCATCTTCCGTCACAACTTTCCACAACTGCGCTTTATAGCCCACATGGACGGACTGCACATTGACATAACCTACCGGGTCGCCGGTCGGTATGATCTTTTCCGTGGGAGGGACATTGGTTTCAAGCACTTCGCTGACATACTCCACTTTTCTGTTCGCAGGCCGATCTTCCACGCCATAGATCGTAAAGGTGATGGTCTTGTCGGAAGTCGTGCTCCCCTCTATATAAATCGGATATTCCTTGTTATTGGTAAATTTAAAATCTTTACCGCCGGATTCAGAGATCGCCGCATCCGCCGAAGGATCGACATAGGTTACTATCATGGAGTGGTTGCTTCTCTCGTCCACCTGCAGTTCTGCCTTCAGCACAGCGTTATAGAGCGTGGTCGATACCTGACAGATGCCCCCGCCCAGACTGTTTACAACCTGCCCGTTCAGATAGGAACCCGCCAGCTCATATCCGTTCTCAACGGAAAACGGCGTGATCAGCTCTAAGACAGAACACTGCTCACCCGGATAGAGTGTAATGCCGTTCAAGTGGCTGCATCCCGTCCTGACATTCGCCACGCGGGACGGCCCGGAAGACTTATAGGATGTCGTGTATGTTCCGAGCACATCTTTTACCTTATTCAATGTCTCCGCGTCACCCTTCGGCTCATCCACAGTCACCACCAGATCGATGGATGCATTGCCGTAATCCCAGCTGTTCTGCAGATAATTTAAAATAGCCTCCTTGGACTTCTCCACATCCAGCACATGGCCGGTCCGGCCTTCCGTGATCTGAAAGCCACTTTCCGTTTTTGTCAGGGAAGCCTCCACCGCCTCCTGGTCATAAGTCTCGCTGAGGGAATTTAAGATGCTGTCCAGCACATCGCTCCCGAAGGAAATATTCAGCGGAAAATTCCGTCCTTCTTTTTTCAGATCCGCAAGGGCCTTGTAGCGCTGCACGATATTGCCCCGTTTCCCGAGCATCGCGGCTTCTTCCAGTTCCCCTTCGCTTTCCCATGTGATACCGAACTCACCCGCCGTACCGACCGTATCCTGGCCGCCTTCCAGCCTGAGGGTGATCGGCACGTTCCTCAGAGAATCCACAAAAGCCCCGACTGCATTTTCCGCCTCGGAAATACTCATGCCGGAGACATCGATATTCCCTATCTTCACACCGTCTTCAATCCTGCTGTCTTTCCCGGCCGCCTGTACATTCAGCCCGGTACTTACGCAGCAGAGTGAAAAAGCTGTTGTTATTAAAATCTTTTTCCACCATTTTTGCATTATCATCACCGCTTTATTCCATACTTTAAATCGACTGTTCTTATATTCATTCTATAATAAGACTTCCCCGCTTCCAATAGATAATATTCATAAAGTTATCCGGCTATTTTCTCAATTATTATTGATTTTTTCGCGGACTACGCCTTATACTATAGTGGGCGGAGCCCACATTGTGAGATTTACTTCGTAAACTCGGCTGCGTGAGCAGAGTTCGCAGACTTAAATCCTTTATACAAGATACAGTAATACCGATGCCAGCATTGCAAGCACCAGCAGAATGATGATGATCGACGAAATAATACGAACGGATTTTTTATTTTTATGAAACATACTTTGTTAACTCCTGTCCGGGAAACGTTTCTCTATGGTATCTTGCCCTAACCGAGCAGGGAAGGTTCTTCTTCCCCTGTTCGCCGCGCCGGGTGCAGGCAGCTTATGCTGATCCTTCCCCTCCGTCCCCGTGCGCATATAAAAGCATATCCGCCTGCTGGCAGGCCTGCGGAAATAATAAGAAAGGATTCCCTGTATATTTGGGATAATTATATATGAAATACCCTTTTTTTGCAAGTTTTATCGTTTTCGGCTTTCTGTTCTCCTTCTCGATGAAAAGGAGGACCAAAAAAGAAAAACAATATGTGGACAATTTCTGGGAACGGGAGCGGGAAGCGGATTCCACCAGACGGAAATCTCTGGAAAGTCTGGATTACGTTGCCATTCCTCTAAATGACCTGCCTATGGATGTTCTTACGGAACTGCCTGAGATCAAAGAATATCACGAGAAGATCCGGGAACTTGCCGGCAAAAAAATCGTCAATTTTGCAGGATATTCCAACACAGAACTGAAATTGCAATACGGCGCCCCGAACATCAACCTGCTCTCCGAATATGACCAGAATTTTGAAGAACTGATCACCCTGCTGCAGGACTGGGCTTCCCTTTTGCTGCAAAACTGGGGGGAAGGCGCACAGCTCTGCCCGGAGGAGGAAAGAAAACAGGCCGCCAAAAAAGTGCTTGCCTTCGCCGTTTCCATCGGCTCCGACATCACCGCTTCCTATGAAAAACTGGTAAAGCTCTATCTGGAATACGGGGAACAGGATAAAATCCCTGCCTTGAGAGAAAAAGCAGAAAAGATCCGATCGCTCTCAAAACCAAGGATCCTCGCCCTGCTTGCGGAAGCGGAAAAAGGCTGACGCCCCATCTAGCCTTTTACCGCTTTATGCTCGCTCAGGATCCGGTCGATATGGCGGCTTGCCTCCGATTTTGTCAGCTTTTCCACCTCATATTCCGGCCTGATGCCATACTGTGCATGCAGTTTATACAGCAGCCCTTTCTGCGGCGCGGTAGCCGGAGTATCTTTTCTGATCTGACAGTTTAAGGGTTTTGCCTCAAAGCATTTTAGTGCTTCTTCCTTTTCCCCGAACTCCTGCAACAGTTTCTGATACAGAAGGCCCGTCGCCCTGGCATCCCCCACCGCCCGGTGCGCCCTGATCGGAATATCGTAAAATCGGCATAGATCTCCCAGACTTTTATGCTCCGCCTGCGGAAGACAGGCACGGGCTATCCGCAAGGTATCTATGCCTCTTTTCTCAAAAGGCATCTTCCGGAAAGAAAACGCTCTCTTTAAAAAAGAGTAGTCAAACAGCAGGTTGTGCCCCACCAAAATCTCCTTGCCCAGAAAAGCCTCCAGTTCATCCAGAACCTCTTCTATATACGGCGCATCCTGCACATCCGCGTCCGTGATCCCCGTCAGTTCCACGATCCGCTCCGGCAGCTTAACGCCCGGATTTATGTAGCTGGAAAATACTTCCTGTTCTTTCCCCTCCACAAATTTTACAGCGCCTATCTCTATGATCTTGTCCAGCTTTGCGCTGAGTCCTGTTGTCTCTAAATCTATCACAATATATGTATTTACCATGTTTTCCTCTGTTCCTTTGTCCCGGCAGGCTGTCTGCCTGTCTTTTTCTGCATTATTTTTTCTTGTACCCGGTGTCCTTTTACTGCTTCTTTCTATTCATCCGACGTTTTCTCTGCCGCTTTCTTCCTTCCGCCTGATGTTTTCTCTGCCTCTTTCTTCCTTCCGCCCGACGTTTTCTCTGCCGCTTTCTTCCTTCCGCCTGACGTTTTCTCTGCCGTTCTCTTCTTTCCGCCTGACACTTTTCCCGCCGCCTTCTTTGCCTTCTCCCGGTTTGCATGATCATTACACACTCCCTGCAAAAAGCATTCCGCACAGTTTGGCGTGGGCGCCTTGCAGATCGTCCTGCCCAGGCGGATGATATGGATATTCCACAATATCCAACGATCTTTCGGCAATTCCTTCATCAGGTCAAACTCCACCTTCACCGGGTCCTCTTCTTTCGTCAGTCCCAGCCTTTTTGATATCCTCTTTACATGGGTATCCACGACCACACTTGGTTCATGAAAAATATTCCCCCGGATCACATTCGCCGTTTTTCTGCCCACGCCCGCCAGCGACGTCAGATCTTCAAGGCTGCCCGGCACTTCCCCGCCAAACTTTGTCTCCAGATCCCGACAGCAGGCTATGATATTTTTCGCCTTATTGTGATAAAATCCAGTGGAATGGATATCCTGTTCCAGTTCCTTCAGATCCGCTCTCGCGAAAGCGCCGACTGATGGATATTTCCGGAACAGATCCTTCGTCACGATATTGACTCTCGCGTCCGTACACTGCGCGCTCAGGATCGTAGCGATCAAAAGCTGCCATGCGTTTTCATGATTCAGATAGCATTTATAATCCGTCCCGTACTCCTGTTCCAGTAAATCCAATATCTCTTTTGTCCGTTTTTTCAAAGCCCGCCGTCCTTTCCTGTTATTATCTATCCTTCTACTATACCGCTTTATCCGCAAGAATAAAATCTACCCTGCTCAGGGTTCGCAAATGACAGCATACTCCGCCTCATGATTCAGCGGATTTCTCCTCTCATAATCAAACAGCACAAACCGCTCCCCTTCCGGATGAAGTTCACTCAGCTTTACCTCGTTCAGCCATTTCTCATCCCACACCGGATAATGAAAAATATCCATATGCGTCATGCGCATCATCTGCCTGCTGTCATACCCCTTCTCCACATACCCGGAGAGCAGATCCGACTCTTTCTCCTGCTGCCTGTAAAAAGCGGATATCTCCTGATACCTGTCATGAATATCCCTTGCGAATGTCGGTCTGCTCTTCGCCTTCTCCCTCAGATACACATCAAAGGTGAGAAGTTCTCTGAACAGTTTATTTACCTCCTCCCCCGCATTCCGGCTTTCCGCAAATTCCAGCATCACTTCATACCTGTAATTTCTCGAAGGACTGTTTATGAAAAATCCCTTTTCCTCATAAAACTCCGCCAGCGCCAGAAACATATCATAAGGGGCCTCAAAAAGCCTCTGAAGCACCCGCAGTGTATAGCTGAACTGATCACTATTATAAAACAGTTCCAGCATTTCTTCCACTTTCTTTAATTCCTGTACATCTTCATAGGAAAGCCATTTCGTATAAAGGACTTCATAGGGCGGCTCGGACTGATATACTATCCCGTATTCCCCCGCCCTCTCATACATCTCCGAACCTTTCAATACTTTCAGAAAACCGAGCTGCAGCTGGTCCGGTTTCATGGAAAAAACATCATGGAAGGACTGCCGGAAACTTTTCAGATCTTCAAAGGGCAGCCCTGCGATCAGATCCAGATGTTGATGGATATTCCGAAATTCCCGAATTGACATTACTGTCATTTTTAATCTTTCCAGATTTTCAGGCCGGTGGATCGCACACAGCGTTTCCCGGTTCGTCGTCTGCACCCCGATCTCCAGCTGGATCAGTCCCGGCCTCATCCTCGAAAAAAGCTGCAGTTCCTCCTGTGTCAAAAGCTCCGCTGCTATCTCAAAATGAAAATTTGTGATGCCGTTATCATGTTCCAGCAGATACCGCCAGATCTCCAGAGCATGTTCCCGGTTACAGTTGAAAGTCCGGTCTATCAATTTTACCTGTTTTACTTTCCTGTCCAGAAAAAACTGCAGTTCCCTCTTTACCAGTTCTGTATTCCGCAGGCGCACCTGCTTCTCGATCGAAGAAAGACAATAACTGCATCGAAAGGGACAGCCCCTGCTCGATTCATAATAGATGATCTTGTTTTTGAACTCCTCTTTCTCCGCCGCTTCCAGCTCTCCATAATAAAAAGGAAGCCTGTCCATATCAAGCGGTTCTCTGACGCCGAAAAATCCTTCCCGTGTCGCCGTTCCCGGGATTTTTACGGGAACATTTCTCAAATTATTCTGCCTCTTTTCCAGCCCTCTTCCTCCTGAGCCTGTATTTCCCGCTTTTCCTTGCGTACCCGCCCCCTGTCCGCCTTCTGTCCCTGCCTCTTTTGCTTCTTCTGTTCCTTTTATCGCTTCCCTTTTCCCCGCCTCCTGCCAAGCTTCCAGATAAACCTGCAGCAGCTCCCGGAAAGTCTCCTCCCCTTCCCCTGCCATGATCCCTGTCACTTCCGGAAACTTCTCCAAAAGCTTCTCATACTCATAAGAAACCTCAGGCCCGCCCAACCAGATCGGGACCCCCGGCAGTAATTTTGCCAGTTCTCTGACCAGTCTTTTCACCACGGAAATATTCCAGATATAACAGGAAAATCCGATCACATCCGGCCTTCTTCGATAAATATCCGCCAGTATCTGATCCATGCGCTGATTGATGGTATACTCCGCCACCTCAATATACTCTCTCAATTCCTTTCCTGCATAACTTCTGAGGCTGTATACCGCCAACCCACTGTGGATATATTTTGCATGGATCGCCGCCAATAAAAATTTCATCACTTTCTCCGTTTATTTCCCTGTCATAAATTCTTTTGGTGTTAGTCAACAAATGGGTTGGTAAGGCTATATGGCCAGTAAACCAGCTTCCCTTACGTCCCTGTTACTGTGGTAATAGTCAGTCCCTGTCACCGTCAGAACCGCACCTG
>JAETSN010000049.1 GCA_021769625.1 [Clostridium] symbiosum
GCACATAGAGTCAAACCTCCTTGTTGGTTTTTAGCCTATGTGCATTGTAGCACAGTCAACAGAGTTTTGGCTCTATTTTATTTTTGGTTGCGGCCGGAGGTCCGCGTTATGAAATATCATATGGGAGGCGTTTATGGACAGTTTAATGTACAGCCTTATTTTCCTGCCGATGGCGGGAGCGGCAGTATCCTATATTGTCGGAAAAAAGTATAAAAAATACAGGGATTATCTGGTCGGAGCCCTTTCGGTTCTGGAATTTGCACTGGCGGTTTTTCTGCTGTATCAGTATATAAAAGGCGGATCTGCCGGCGGCATGGCTGGCCTTCCCGGTGTGTGCGGCATGGGGCTTGGCTTTACGGTGGATGGATTCAGGGCTGTCTATGCCTGCATCGCGGCTTTTATGTGGATGTGCACTTCGCTGTTTTCCATTGAATATTTTGCGCATTACAGGAACAGAAACCGCTATTATATGTTCCAGCTGATCACACTGGGGGCGACCGAGGCGATCTTTTTGTCGGCGGATCTGTATACGACCTTTGTGTTTTTTGAGATCATGTCATTTACATCCTATGTCTGGGTGGCGCAGGATGAGAGAAAGGAGTCTCTGCGGGCGGCAGGCACATATCTGGCAGTGGCCCTGATCGGCGGGCTGGTGATGCTGATGGGACTGTTTCTTCTGTACTGTCAGGCCGGAACATTGGAGATCGACAGGCTTTATGAGGCATGCCGGGGGAAAAATGTCTATGCGGCGGCGCTCTGTCTGCTGTTTGGCTTTGGCGCAAAGGCGGGTGTATTTCCATTGCATATCTGGCTGCCCAAAGCGCATCCCGTGGCGCCGGCGCCCGCCAGTGCGCTTTTGTCGGGTATTTTGACAAAAACAGGCATTTTCGGCATCCTTGTGATAAGCTGCAAAATACTGCTGCACGATGGGATCTGGGGGACGCTAATCTTGTTGCTGGGCGTACTGACCATGGTGGCCGGCGCAGTGCTGGCGCTGTTTTCCGTTGATCTCAAGAGGACGCTGGCCTGCTCTTCGGTTTCCCAGATAGGTTTTATCATGGTGGGAATCGGCATGCAGGGGCTCCTCGGTGAAGAAAACAGGCTGGCGGTGAGGGGGAGTTTTCTCCATATGGTGAATCATTCCCTGTTTAAGCTGGTATTATTTATGGCAGCCGGCGTTGTTTATATGAATCTGCACAAGCTGGATCTCAACGAGATCAGGGGGTTTGGACGGAAGAAACCGCTGCTCGCTTTTGTTTATCTGATGGGCGCGCTTGGTATCGGCGGCATGCCCCTCTTCAGCGGTTATATCAGCAAGACGCTGCTGCATGAAAGTATTGTGGAATATACGGAAATACTGGCAGAAAATCCGGGAGAGGCGGTTCTTTTTTCCGCAGGGGATATGAAAGCGATAGAGTGGACGTTTCTGGCCAGCGGAGGACTGACTGTTGCCTATATGATCAAACTGTTCATTGCGGTCTTTGTGGAAAAAAATAAAGACGCGGCACTGCAGGAAAAATATGACGCGCGGACAGATTATATGAACGGCCTGAGCGGAGCGGTCTTACTGGCAGCAAGCCTGCTGTTCCCGATCATGGGCATATTTTCGGGAATGACGATGGATAAGCTGGCGGATCTGGGACAGGGCTTTATGGGATTTGAAGCGGCAGGAGAAAAAACCGCGTACTTCAGTTTCGGAAATTTAAAAGGCGGCCTGATTTCCCTTGTCATCGGCGTACTTCTTTACATTGTGATCTGTCGGCTCTGGATGATGAAAAAACAAAAGGATGGCAGCAGGGTTTATCTGAACAGATGGCCGAAGATGCTGGACCTGGAAGAGTATCTTTACAGGCCTGTTCTGCGGGTCCTGATAAAAGTGTGTGCTGCGGCAGCGGGGCTTCTTGATGTTCTGGTGGATGCTGTTGTGGTAGTTTTGCGGAAAACGATCTACAGGGACCATACGAAGATGGGAGAGCTGAAAGAGGGAAATGCCCTGACTTATATCCTGGGGAGTGCGGCGAATGCGGTATGCAGGATCCTGAACCGTACTTTGTGGAGGAAGCAGCCGAGAGAAACGGATTATAAGCATAAAATGGCGCTTGATTACTGGAGAATGAGGGAGACTGTCTATATGATCACAAGAAGTCTCTCCTATGGTTTGATCATATTCTCGATCGGGCTTTGCGCGACATTGATCTATCTGTTGGTGGGGGCGGTAAAATGACCGACCATATGAAATCGGAAAGCAGAATTGCCGATACAAACAGTAGAATAAAGAAAGATTATGTGATATAGAACAGAGGTGTGGTATAGAATGGCATCTATGGGAGATTTCTGGCCGTATATCGTTTATCGCTACCTGCCGGAAACAGATAAGTATCAGCAAATTTTCATGGTAGACGCCTGGGAAAAGGAATGCAGGGAAAAGGATTATGACGGAAATCCCTATCCGGAGGATATCGATCAGGAAAAGAGCGGTATTGTATACTTTGTGACGGAGGGAGAAGGCTACGATTCTTCCAAAACGAAAACGATCAGCAAAAGCGAGTATGAAAAATGGCGGAAAGAACAGGGGCTGGAAGGCGCAAAGATAGAGATTTTATATCAGGCGCTGACGGAGGAGAATATAGAGAAGATCTGAGTGTGTAAGAGGAAGCAGTAATGAGGCTGGGGCAAAAAAGAAAAACACTTGTCCCGGACAACAGGTTTGGATATAATAATGAAATATAAAGCTATCATGGAATGAAGGAAGAGGTAGGTATGAAAAAACTTCTGCTGATCTACAATCCCGTGTCCGGCATGACTAAAACCAGGCTCAGCCTGCAGAAGGCCGTGGAATATTATGACAGCCGGGACTATCTTGTCACGGTATGTCTGATAAACCGGCTGGAGGATTATGCGAAAGATATCGATTTTAAATCCTACGATTTGATCGTATGCA
Organism: [Clostridium] symbiosum; assembly: GCA_021769625.1. Classification (GTDB taxonomy): domain Bacteria; phylum Bacillota; class Clostridia; order Lachnospirales; family Lachnospiraceae; genus 1XD8-76. The sequence goes on from JAETSN010000049.1 coordinate 2,942, forward strand.
GCGGCGGGGACGGGACATTGAATATAACGGCTTCTTTCCTGATCCGGAAGAATCTGCCTGCGCAGATCGCCTATATCCCGTCCGGTTCTACCAATGATTTTGCCTACAGTCTCGGGCTCTCCGGCGATGCAGATGCGCTTTTGCAAAATACCATAGAGGGGCAGCCGAGGCAGATTGATGCGGGGCGGTTTAATGCTTCCAGATATTTTCTCTATGTGGCAGCCTTCGGGATCTTTACGAAAGTTTCCTATACCACATCCCAGAAGGCAAAAAATCTGCTGGGGCACGCAGCCTATATTCTGGAGGGGATAAAGAGTATTGCAGATTTAAAGAGTTACCATATCAAAGCGGAACTGGATGAGGAGACGATAGAAGATGATTTTATTCTCGGCATGGTGACAAATTCCCTGTCCATCGGCGGTTTCCGGAACATTCTGCCGTCGGATACCGCGCTGGATGACGGGTTGTTCGAGGTGGTGTTCGTAAAGATGCCGAAAAATCTCACGGCGCTGAATGAGATCATCCTGTCGCTGGTGGGTGAGAAACCGGAGGACAATCAGCATATCTTTTACGGCAAAACCTCCAAAGTGATCATGCGCTCGGAAGAAAAGATTTCCTGGGCGCTGGACGGAGAATTCGGCGGGGAGGAAGATATGGTGCGGATCGAGAACAGAAGAAAGCTGCTGTCCATTATATGTTAGAAAAAGGAACATGCCGTAAAGCGATGACCGGATTTATCCTGTTACTGTTATTGCTTTACGGCATGTTTTTTATTCCTGCGGGCAACGAGCCAAGTGACTGCTTGCAGGCATTTGGCGACTGCCGCGCTTAAAGTCAACCGAGAGCTGGCTTAGGCATATTGGCTACCTGCGGAAACTATTTACGGGGAAATGGTTCCGTTCTCCGGCGGAAGCTGCATATCGGGAGCGGGAATTGTGCCCTCCGGCGGAACCTGCGCATCGGGAGCGGGAATTGTACCCTCCGGCGGAAGCTGTGTATCGGGAGCAGGAAGTCCGTTATCCAAAGGCGGCTGTACTTCAGGCGGCAGTATGGGATTTTCCGGCAGCAGGGGTATTTCCGGTTCCGGCGCGACCGTATGGCTCGAGACTTTATCACCGGAAAGATTCGTGGCATAGGCCTGTTCCGTTCCGCTTAAGTGGTAACATAAAACAGGGATCCCCTGTTCGATATTTTCAAAAATTGTCTCCGCAACTTTAGGCGGAAGGTTGATGCAGCCGTGGGATCCATTTGTCTTGTAAATGGAACCGCCAAAGGTAGAGCGCCAGGAACTGTCGTGCATGCCGATATTCCCGTTAAACGGCATCCAGTAGGAGACGGGAGTCCGGTAATTCTGGCCTTTTAAGGTGGCATTCCGTTCTTTGTATGTAATCGAATAAGCGCCGCCCGGCGTATCGTTTCCTCTGGAGGGATTCCCCGATACAAAATCGGATTCTATGACCAGCTCCCCGTCTTTATAATAAAATAAATGCTGTGCGGTGAGGTTGATCTCCACATAAGTATCACCGTAGTCGGGACCGTCATGGCTTGCGGCTTCCATTGTGTAAGCGGGTTCTCTGGTGATGCTCTTACCTTCCCGAAGTATCTTCATCAGCTCGTCAACTTCCGCTTCTTTATCGATCATCCAGCCGTAAAAGCCGTTTTTGATCGTGACGGTTTCTCCGTAGGAGGTCTCAAGCGTTTTCGGGGAGTAAGCCGTATTGTATTTTTTAGCGAGCTCTTTTACATAAGCGGTCACGGCTTCTTTGTCGATGGTCCTTCTGCCGCTTTTGCTCACGGAAATCCACTCGGAGATCGTATCGCTGTCCAGAACTTCGGTCTGACTGCCAAACTGATATGTGACAGTCATGTCAGAATAGGACTGGAGCAGGGAGAGCTGCTCCTGCAGTGAGGGGTCTTCGGAAGATATCTTCGGGAGCCTGTAAATGCCCGCATCCGCAAGAGAAAGGCGCTCATCCAGATTGCGGACGGCTCTCGAGACGGCTTCGAACAGGGCATCCGCCATAATTTCATTGCCTCTGGTCTCCGGCATGATATGATAACCGGCATTTTTTTCATAGGTGATATAAGCGCTTTCCGGAGAGACCCATTTACTTTGATCCATGCAGGACAAAGAATCCACTGCTGCATGAAGTTTATCTTCATCATAGTCGATGTCCAGTGAATAATTTTTATCGTGAAAACTTTCCAGACCCCATGCCAGTATATTCTGGCTGTCGAGTATCGCCTGCAGGGCGCTGTCATCTGTCATGCAAAGGCCGATGCTGCTGCCGGAAACGGATTCCGTATGTTCCCCTTCCTCCGCCAGGATCAGTATGTACTCCCCGGCGGCCGTATTTACGGCTTCGAGTGCTTTGGAGGGATCCAATCCCGATACGTTGATGCCGTTTATGATGGTGCCCGGAAAAAAGACGTTCTGATAGGAGGATCCGATCAGAAAATACAGAATGATCGCGGTACAGAAAATGACACCGGAAATGATGTACAGTCTGGTGCGCTTCGCTTTTGGCCTGCCGTTTTTTTTCTTTTTTTTATTGTGCTGTGTATCCTGGGTTTCTTTTTCCTGCTGCATATGTAAAACTGCCTTCTTTCCCAATATGTCTTTTTCTATTATATGATGATATCGACAGTAAAAGGTTTTGCCTTTACAGAAATTCTTCATGGAAAATCAAGGAAAGGGATAGAGATAGAAATGGCAGCAGAAATAAGGTCTCCTGCTGCCATAATTTTATCTGTTTCCTTCAGATAACTCTGATTTTGGAAAGCCTGTAAAGCGTGATCTTTGTCGTTTAGGGTGTCTCAACAACCTTTTTGAACATGGATTTGTCGATACCGCATACAGGGCATACCCAATCATCCGGAAGATCTGTAAAAGCTGTGCCGGGAGCTATACCGTGCTCAGGATCACCTTTCGCAGGATCGTAGGTGTAACCACAGGGATTGCAAAAATATTTGTCCATAACAAAGCCTCCTTATCATGTATGTATAAATTTACGAATATTGTAGCACTTATAAAGGGAATGCGTCAAGTAAGGGAATAAACCGGAAATGGTTTATTCCCTTCATTTTAACAGTTTTTTCGGTACTTAAAAAGATATTAACCGAAGTATCTCTTGAGCAGGCCTTCGAATGCTTTGCCGTGACGGGCCTCATCCCTTGCCATCTCATGAACGGTGTCATGGATCGCGTCAAGATTGGCAGCTTTTGCCCTCTTGGCAAGATCGAACTTACCTGCGGTAGCGCCGTTTTCAGCTTCCACTCTCATCTCAAGGTTCTTCTTTGTGGAATCGGTCACAACTTCGCCGAGCAGTTCAGCAAATTTAGCGGCATGTTCAGCCTCTTCATAAGCTGCTTTCTCCCAGTAAAGGCCGATCTCAGGATAACCTTCCCTGTGGGCAACCCTTGCCATTGCAAGATACATACCAACTTCGGAGCATTCGCCGTTGAAGTTTGCTCTTAAGTCTTCCAGAATATCTTCAGAAACGCCTTTTGCTACGCCTACAACGTGTTCTGCAGCCCAGGACATTTCGCCGCTCTGTGCTGCAAATTTCTCAGCAGGTGCATTACACTGAGGGCATTTCTCAGGGGGCTGATCTCCTTCGTGAACATAACCGCATACCTGACATACAAATTTCATTGTTTTTTCTCCTTTTCTTTTTGCTTTATATTTTATTTAAACCGGAAAGTACCCGGTTATAAATCTTTGGGATGCTGATAAAGATTCAGCTTTCGGAAGTGCCGGTCTTTTTACAGCAGTTGCCGCAGATACCATAGAAATAAGTGATATGTCCGGCAATCTGCCCGTCAAAATTGACGCCTGCGATATCCTTTATCGTATCAATATTTTTCATCTGCAGATCGATCACGCTGCCGCACTCCGTGCAGATAAAATGATAATGCGGAAAAGTTTTCGCATCGAAATGATCCACCCCGTCCCCCACATTCAGTTTCCGGATCTCCCCCAGATCCGTTAAGAGCTGGAGATTCCGGTAAACGGTGCCGAGACTGATATTGGGAAAGGTTTCCCGTACATCCATATAGATCATATCCGCGGTGGGATGGTCTTCTCTATTGATAAGGCTTTCCTTGATCACTTCTCTCTGCCTGCTGTATTTCAGTGCCATAAAGTCTCCTTGTTGAAAATAGGAATGATTACTATTTTACTATAACATAATTTTTCGACTTGTCAACACTCACTGCTTATTTTTATATTTTTTTTAGAAGATTATTCTTCTCTTTTTACAAAAGAAAGAGGAGATTGTGGTATAATATCCCCTAGGGAAAAACGGGTTCAGACAATTATGAAATACAGGAATAAAATATGAAATTAAAAACAAGACTGTTAATTGCATTTCTGATCATGATATTTGTTCCGCTGACATTGACAGCCGTAGCTTTCTGGAGCATCGGAACAGTGGTCAAAAGACAGGGGATACAGTTCCCGGTGGATAATGAAGCATACATCTACTTCAAAGATCTGATCGAACCGAATTTTTTCCTGTCGATGTCCGTGGCGATCGCGGTCATTCTGGTATTTACTGCGCTGGTGCTGAGTCTATGGATCTATTCGAGTGTATTCAACCCGGTACAGGAACTGAATATCGCGATGAAAAATATAGCGGAGGGGAATCTGGATTATCAGGTACCGACGCCGGAGCACAGACAAAAGGGCGAGATGGCGGAGCTGGCGATCAACTATGAAGATATGCGTCTGCGCCTCAAAGAATCTACAGAAGAAAAACTGCAGCGTGAGAACCAGAACAAGGAGCTGATCTCCAATATTTCCCACGATCTGAAGACCCCCATTACCGCGATCAAAGGCTATGTGGAAGGCATCATGGACGGTATCGCCAACACACCGGAAAAGATGGATAAATATATTCGGACGATCTATAATAAAGCCAACGATATGGACCGCCTGATCAACGAATTATCACTTTATTCGGGAATTGATTCCAACCGGATCCCCTATAATTTTCATAGGCTGAACGTAGCGGATTATTTTCAGGATTGTCTGGAGGAAGTGGGGCTTGATCTGGAGTCGGAGGATATTGAACTGAGTTATTCCAATCTGGTGTCGCCGGAGACGATAGTGATCGCGGACCCGGAACAGCTGAAACGCGTGATCAATAATATCATCAACAACAGTGTAAAATATCAGGACAAAAAACCGGGGATGATCGATATCCGCATTCTGGATGAGATAGATTCGATCCGTATTGAGATAGAGGACAACGGAAGAGGCATCGCGCAGAGAGATCTGCCGAAAATATTTGAACGTTTCTACAGGACGGACGCCTCCCGGAACTCCACAAAGGGCGGCAGCGGCATCGGGCTTTCCATTGTGAAAAAGATCGTGGAGGACCACGGTGGGTATATCTGGGCTACCAGCAAAGAGGGCGAAGGAACCTGTATGCATATCGTGCTGAGAAAATACGAAGAGGTAAAACAGGAGACGAAAGGCTTCGATGTGGACGGAGATGCGCCGGAAAACGGACGAAAAAGGGGACAGATGAAAAAAGAAGAAAACGAAAAGATGAAGTGATAAAATTTTTAGAAAGGCGGGGAATTGCTATGAGCAGAATATTGATCATTGAAGATGAAGAAGCGATTGCTGATCTCGAAAAGGATTATCTTGAACTGAGTGATTTTCAGGTGCGCATTGAAAACAGCGGCGATACCGGACTGACGGCGGCACTGGCTGAAGACTTTGATCTTGTTATACTTGATCTGATGCTTCCCGGCATGGATGGTTTTGATGTATGTAAAAAGATTCGCGAGAAGAAAAACATCCCTATTTTAATGGTATCGGCCAAAAAGGATGACATCGACAAGATACGGGGGCTTGGGTTGGGGGCGGATGATTATATGACAAAACCGTTCAGTCCCAGTGAACTGGTTGCCCGTGTGAAAGCCCATATGGCACGCTATGACAGGCTGGTGGGTTCCGCGCAGAAGAGCAATGATATCGTGGAGATCCGGGGAATCAAAATAGATAAAACTGCCCGCAGAGTATGGATAGACGGGGAAGAGAAAACGTTCACCACAAAAGAATTTGACCTGCTCACCTTCCTTGCGGAAAATCCGAACCATGTATATACAAAGGAAGAACTGTTCCGCGAGATCTGGGATATGGACTCCATCGGGGATATCGCCACGGTGACGGTGCATATTAAGAAGATCCGGGAGAAGATAGAGTTTGATACCTCAAAACCGCAGTATATCGAGACGATCTGGGGGGTTGGGTATCGGTTTAAAGTATAAAGATATCAGTTAGCACCTTAACCAGCCATGAGAATCATAAAATCCTCAAGGAGTGCCCTTGAAAAACGCCGGCACTTAGCGAGGTTCCTTACGAGCTTAGTACCGTTGCGTTTTTCACGGAGCGCAAGCGTGCCGACGGAGGATTTTATGATTCTTATGGCGTCCGGCTATAATACACCTCATTTATTCACGCCATATTTTAATCATTCGGCTTCTGATAGAACCGTCCGGTAAGCTGCTGTGTGTTCATCGTATTGATAAAAGCGCCCGGATCGATCTGCCGGATCTTTTTGGTGATCGTCTTGATCTCATCCCTTCCCACGACGGAGTAGAGCATATTGCATTCATGCTTTCTGTAGCATCCGATTCCCTTAAAAAGCGTGGCATCATGGTTTGTATTTTCCCGGATCTGCTCATAGATCTCATCCGGTTTGGTGGTGATGATGAGCAGCGTCTGCTTCTGGTAACGCTTGTACAGGGAATGCAGGACCTGTGTGGAAGTAAACTGGAATATGATGGAATACAGCGCCTCATTCCAGCCGAACAGATAACCTGCGATCAAAAGAATAATACAGTTACCTACAAAAATGTAATTCCATGTCTCAATACCGTACTTTTCCGAGAAAAAGATGGCGATAAAATCCGTACCGCCGCTGGTGGCGCCTGCATACAGGCAGAGGGAAATGGCACAGGCGTTTAGTATGCCGCCGAATACACTGACAAGCAGCGTATCATTTGTCACCTGAAAACCGGATAAGATATCGGTAAAAATACCGGTCAGAACGATCATCAGGCAGGAATATCCGGTAAATTTTTTCCCGATATATTTGAAACTGATCAGAACCGGTACGGCATTTAAAGAAAAATTGATCAGGGAATAGGAAATATCGATATCCCAGAATCGTCTCGCGATCTGCTGGATCAGCAGTGTGAGACCGTTAAAACCACCGGGCAGAAGATCGCCTGCCCGCACAAAGCTTTTAATGTTCATAGCCATCAAAAAGGCGGCGGCAACGATCAGCGCCGTTCTTTTTGCATCATCCAAAACAGTGTTCTTTTTCATAATTGCAGTTTATGCCTTTCTGATATCTTGCCTATCTGCCTGCATGCCATGCCAGACGCACACTGGCGGGATGATAAGTTTCCGTGAGCCAGTCCACATCGTTTGTGATCCAGTCCATGATCTCAAGCTGTCTGGTCTCCCAGGCAACGGTTGCCATATGGGCCTTCGGTGTCTCTTCTGCTTCCATCGTAGTGTCGATCTCGTCATAGCCGAAGATGTATCCGCCTGCGCTCCAGATGCTGAAATTACTGTCCGGACCGGGATCGGGAATGCCGCCTCTCTCCGCGACGAGGACATCATGGCGGGCTTTATATTCTTCCTCACAGCCGGGTTTTAACTTCGTCATGAACATTCTGTGGCGGATCAGTTCTTTATTCTCCCGCACTATACCGAAATTATGATACATAAGGCGCATATTCTGCCCGGGAGTTGAGATCCATGTGATAGTGTGTTCCATCTGTGCGATCAAAGAGCCGATCTGTTCCTGCGCAAGTGTGTACAGATCCATTTCCCCTTCCGTCTCACAGTAGCCGAAGATCAGGGAAGCGCAGTTCCAGAGACTGAAATTCCGGACTTCGTTTTTGTCCAGAAATGTGGTAAGTTCCGGCCAGATCTCACCGAGTTTTTTTCGGTAAAGGTTCATCTGTCCTTTTTTTACTTCCATAGCAAAAGCATGACGTTCCATAAAGATTCCTCCAATAGTATAATATAGTTTTGTTTATTGTAACACAAAAGAATTCTGATATAATAAATAAAATTGAAAAAACTGAAAGAAATATTTTAAATATGATATATGGAAAAAGCTCGCAGTTTTACAGGTCTTGTAGAGGAGGATATTTTTTGATAACATGGTATCAAAGCGGAAAGGCTATGTTTTTGACGAAATATTCTGCTCGTGGGAAATAAAGATATATAAAATAAATGAAGCTGAAAGGTGAAAAATTTGAGAGAAGATATCACGATTATTTATGAAGATAAAGACATTCTCGTCTGCAGAAAGCCTGCGGGCCTGCCGACACAGAGCGCGAGAGTATCTGCGCCGGATCTTGTCAGCGAGTTAAAAAACTATCTGGCAGAGAAAAATGAGAACTATCTGGCGGTGATCCACAGGCTGGATCAGCCCGTGGAGGGATTACTGGTTTTTGCAAAAAACAAGGAGGCGGCAAAAAATCTGAGCGGGCAGTTAAAACAGGGTGAGTTCGGAAAGGTTTATTACGCGGTAGCCTTCAATCAGCCCCATGTGCAGGAAGGGATACTGGAAGATTATATGATAAAAGACGGCGCCCGTGCAAAGATCGTTCCGGCAGATACGCCGGGGGCAAAAAAGGCGGTGCTCCACTATAGGCTGATCGCCGTAAAACAGGGGAGGGTGCTTTATGAGGTTCGGCTGGAGACGGGAAGATTTCACCAGATCCGGGCGCAGATGGCGCATGCGGGAATGCCGATCCTGGGGGATAAAAAGTATGCGGATCCTTCGATCGTCATTTATTCGGAAGCGCACAGCATTAAGAATGTGGCGCTCTGCGCTTTTAAGCTGAAGCTGGTGCATCCAGGGACCGGTGAGGAGATGCTCTTTGTGAGTAAACCTGCGGGGGAGATTTTTAAGAGTTTTAAAAAGGAGTAAGAACGAATGGAAGCGGATCTGACGGAAAAGAGGGGAGATGTGACAGGGAAGAAAAGACAGCCGGATGTGAAAAGAGGTGCACGGTTTATCTGCAGTGCGGGCGTCTATGTGTTTCTTTTTTTCCTTGTCGGCGTCTATTCTTTCTATGCGCCGGAGGGTTATATCCAGATCGCGACAAACAAATATCTGTTTTTCAGAAAGCTTTGCCTTGCGACGGCGGCGGTCATGACGCCTTTTGTCCTATTGTATTATATATTGCCGTCAAGAGGGAAACGATGGGAAGATACAGCGGAAAAAGTTTCCATGACGGATCTGTTTATGTTTCTCTATCTGTGCCTCAATGTGATCACTTTCTATTTTACGGAATATCGGGAGGAGGCATTGTGGGGGACGGACGGCTGGTATATGGGATTTGCCATGCAGCTCTTTTTCATAGGGATCTATTTTTTTATATCCCGGTTTTATGACGGAAGGTTTGCCGTATTGCCCCTTTTGCTGGCAGCGTCATTTCTGGTTTTTCTGTGGGGGATCTTGAACCGGTTTTCCATTTATCCGATAGATATGCAGTATGAGCATGAGCAGTTTATTTCCAGTATGGGAAATATCAACTGGTTCTGCGGCTTCTGGTCGGTATTTTTTGTGACGGGAGTGGTATTGTATGTGATCACAGAGAGGCGGTGGGTGCGTATCTTATCGGGAATCTACAGCATACTGGCGCTGGGGCTGGCTGCGGTGGAGGGGAGCGATTCCGCCTTTCTTTCGATGGGAGCCGTATTTTTCTTTTTGTTTCTTTTGGCGTTTCAGAAGACGGTTTATATGGAAAGGCTGCTTGAGCTGGGGATTTTTTACTGTGCGGCGTGTCAGGTGATGCGCGTCATTGTAAAGCTGGACCGGGAGAGCCTCACGATGGATACCTCCACGATGTGGATGATGCTGGGGAACCTGACGCTGGCGGTGCTGATCGTATTATGTATTCTGCGGTTCCTTCTTGAGAAGGCGGATATAAAATTTAAAAAGTATACTTTTTGTAACAAAGAAGAATTACAGAAAAAGGTGTCAAAAGAAAAACCGGAAGAGATAAGACGCTCGGCCAAAAGACCAGAAGAGACGGGACGTTCAGAAAAAATGTCGAAAGAAACGGGATTATCAGATAAGGGAGCGGAAAAGATAAAGCAGCCGGAAAAAGAATTGATCCGGGAGTGGATATGGCTGAAATATGCGGTGGTAGGAATGACAGTGGCAGGCGTGGTTGTATTTCTGGCACTCCTTATCATCAACACAAGATCACCGGGCATTCTGGGGCCTTTATCCAGACATTCCATATTTTTATTTGACGGGCATTGGGGGAGCGCCCGGGGCGCCACATGGCGGGACGGGCTTGCGATCTATCAGTCCTTTTCCTGGAGGGAGAGGCTTTTCGGCGTCGGGCAGGACTGCTTTGCCGTTTACGGCTACAGCCTGCCGGAACTATCGGCGAGGCTGACGGAGGAGTGGCCAAACTCGCGGCTGACAAATGCGCACAACGAATGTCTTACGCATCTGGTGAATGTGGGGATTTTCGGGATGCTTGCTTTTATCGGCATTTTCGCGAGCAGTTTTAAGAGGCTTTTGGAGAAGGCGAAAGCGGAGCCGCTTTGCTATGTGTTTGCGGCAAGCCTGCTGTCCTATTTTATACATAATCAGTTCAGTTTTGCGCAGGTGCTGAATGTGCCGTATATTTATATGATGCTGGGACTGGGGGAGAGCCTGATGCGGAGGACGGACGCTGTCGGCGGGTCGGAAGGAAAGTCAAATTATGAGGGGAGCCTGCCTGGCAGAACGTGGAGAAGATATGACATAGGAGGCAGAGACACAAGTGTCGGGTGGTAAAAGAGTAGAGGAAGTAAAAGAGTTTTATTTCCGGCTATAAATGTGGTAATAATGCACAAAAAAACGAATAAAAAAATAGTAAAAAGGTAGAATAAGCATAAAAGACTTGACAGTGACATGAATAATAGTCTATACTTCCACTATACTTAAAAACAGTTAAACTACATACGGTTTGCGCTGACGGACCATTTTGAAAACAAGTATGTTTCGCAAAATGGAGCCAGTATTCATCAATTATTTGGTAGAATACTGGCTTTTTTTATGCTCGATCGTACTGATCCGTGCAGAGGGAAGTGTGTAAAGAACTTCTAAGCGGTCAAAGGACACCCGCTAAGAAGTTCTAAGTTACACACTGAAGAATGCCAGGAGCAGGCATTCTTCTCACGGATTGTTTGTGCCGCCGATAGCGGCATGGCGGGAAGTTTGTAGTAAAACTGGGAAATGAGGAGAAGGGTATGTTTGATGTGATTGTAGTTTCCCACGGAGACTTATCGAAAGCTATAGTGGAGACGGCACAGATGATCGTAGGGGGACAGGAGGCAGTGGAAACTTTCGGATTGTATCCGGGGGACAGCGTGGATTTATTTCGGGAGCGGGTCACCGAGGCCATCAGGGAGCATCTTGTACACAGTGATGTGATGGTGGTGACGGATATGCAGTCTGGCAGTCCGTTCAATGTGGCAGTGAGCGCTATGGAAGAGCACAGGTTTCGGCATTTTACCGGTATGAATCTGCCGATGCTTCTGGAGATTTTTTCAAGCCGCCCCTTCTTGTCACTGGAGGAGGTGAGCGAAGAACTGGTCGGCAAAACGACGGAAACCATTTTAGATGTAAATAAATTTTTGGAGGAAATGGAAATTTAATAAGAGAGGGGGTGATGGCGATGAAAAACATGGTTTTGATCCGGATCGACGACCGTCTGATTCATGGGCAGGTCGTGACGCAGTGGATCAAAGACACCAATGGCAACAGAATACTGATAGTGGATAATGAACTGGTAGGTAACCGGATGATGCAGCGTATCCTGAAAGCGGCGGCGCCGCCCGGCATCAAAGTGGAAGTCCTGACGGTGGACGATGCGGTGGCGGAATGTAAGAAAGATGCGGTTCCGGGAGAGAACATCGTAATTCTGGTGAAATATCCGGAGGTGCTGGAGAAAATGCTGGATGCCGGTGTTTCGATGAAAAAAATTGTGTTGGGTGGAATGGGACTGACGGCAAACCGGAAGAAATTCAACAAAAATGTGGCGGCGTCAGAGGAAGAGGTTGCCTGTATGAAACGGATCGTGTCAAAAGGGGTTACGATGGAATTTCAATTAGTTCCGGCGGAAAGAGCAGTCAACGTGGAAAAACTATTTTAGAAAAACAGGAGGGAAAGATTATGGCTTTATGGCAAGCAATACTATGTGGTATTTTTTATTATCTGAATGCCGGACCGTGGGTGTGCGGTATCGGATTTTATACGTTCGGACGTCCGATGGTTCTGGGATTTTTTGTAGGATTGGTGTTGGGGGATCCTGTCACGGGTACGATCGTGGGAGCGACGATCCAGATGATCTATCTGGGGCTTATGTCAACAGGCGGTTCCTATCCGGCAGATTCTTCCCTGGCGGGGATCATCGGAACGGCGGCGGCCATCACAACCGGATTGTCGGCACAGGAAGCGATCGCCATTGCGGTTCCCATCGGCCTGATCGGTACGATCTTCTATCAGCTCCGTATGGTGAGCGCGGTGCCCTGTACGCATCTTGCGGATAAATATGCGGCAGAGGGAAAACCGGAAAAAGTCTGGATCGCAAACGTGGCGATCCCGCAGGTGATCCTGGCGGCGATTTATGTCATTCCGTGTACGCTGGCATGCTATTTCGGAATCGGCGCAGTACAGGGAATCGTGGATGCATGTGAAGGCACAAGGATCCTGAGCATCTTAAGTGCGATCGGCGGGATCCTCCCTGCGATCGGTATCGCGATGAATATGAAAGCTATCTTCAAAGGGGATGCAAGATATTTCTTCTTCATCGGATTTTTGCTGGTTGTTTATTTCAACCTCGATCTGATCGGGATCGGCGCTCTGGCGGCTCTGATGGCGATCATTTATATCCAGCTGAAAAAAAATAACGATAAGGAGGCGGAAGAAGCATGAGTGAAGAATTGAAAGTAAAAAAAGCGTCAAAAAAAGCAGTGATGAAAAGTTTTCTGAACTGGCTGTTTTTAGCACACAGCTGCTATAACTATGAGCGTCTCCAGGGCGTCGGTTTTCTACATGCAATGTCTCCGATCATCAATGATGTCTATGATAAGGATGATGTTGAGGGTAAAAAAGAGGCCATGCAGCGCCATACGGTCTTCTTTAACACAGAGCCCCGTCTGGGAAGTATGATAGTAGGTTTATGTGCGGCAATGGAAGAGCGGATCGCTTCCGGAGAAAAAGAACTGGCAGGGGATGCGATGACATCCATCAAGAACGGCCTTATGGGGCCGATATCCGGCATAGGCGACACCTTTATCCAGGCTATCCTTTCCCCGCTTCTTTTATCCATGGCGTTAGGACTGGCAGCAGGCGGCAATGTGCTTGGGCCTGTACTTTATATGATCCTGTTTATTGGTATTATTTTAATACTTGGTTATGAGTGCTATATGCTGGGATATAAGAAGGGCGATGAGGCAATCCTGAACTTTATTGAGAGCGGTGTGATCAACAAGATCATATCCGGGGCGGGGATCATGGGCTGTACCGTTATGGGCGCTCTTGTCGCAAATTTCGTTACGCTTAACACAACGGTATCTTTCGAGATGACCACGGGCGTTTTTGATCTGCAGGCAAATTTCTTTGACGCATTGATGCCGAAACTGCTTCCGCTGATTGCAACACTTCTTGTTTATGCGGGAATGAAGAAGAAAGAGATTTCTGCATTGAAGATGATGCTCATATTGATCGTAGTAGGAGCAGTACTGGGGATATTTGGTATTATCGGATAAAACAGGACATTGTAAGGAGGAAAATATAAATGGGGCATAAACCGAATCCATATTTTTTATCGGAGAAAAAGAAACTGACGGCACATGAGAGCACATTGAAAGTTACAATGGGTGACGGGGCGCTGGAACAGCTGAGAAATTATGACGAGGGCAGGATCGCGATCGTGCTGGATACTTATCTGCTGGGATCGGATATACTGAAAAAATTAGAGGAAGAGGTACTGGCAGGAAGGGAGTACAAGATTATCTGTGATGTAAGGGAAGAACCCTCCTATGAAGCGATCGATCCATTTATTCCGGTGATACAGGAATACGCTCCGCGTTATATTCTGGCTATCGGCGGCGGTTCGACTATGGATACGGCGAAAGCCCTGTGGTCCTTTTATGAATGCCCGGAACTGACGTGGGAAAAAGCCCTGAAAGGGCTCCCCGCCTTTCCGGGAAAAGCGGTATTGATCGCAGTGCCCACTACAAGCGGAACAGGGGCGGAGGCAACCGGCGCGGCTGTATATAAAAAATATGACGGAACGAAAGCGCTCTGGATCGATAAGGCGATCCGCCCCAAAGAAGCGTTTTTGGATTACTCCCTTTTGGATTCCATTCCGCAGAAAGTGATCGTGAATGCCGGCGTGGATGCGCTGGCCCATGTAGTAGGCGCATTGTCCTGCGAAGCCTGCAATATCATGGAGCATATGATCAGCACCCAGGTGGCGGTCAGTATTTTGAAGGCTCTGCCGAAGTCCTGCCGGAAAGATGCGGATGCAAGGGCGGTCATGCATGTCTGTGCGCATCTGGCGGGGGACGAGATCGAAAATGCCGGAGGCGGGCTGGAGCATAAGCTGGATATGTTTGCCAAGGCTTATCATCTTCCGCACGGGGAAGTGATCGGGATATTTTTACCGTATACAATGCTGTATCTGATCAGGGAAGACCATTATCTGGATATCGCGCAGCAGCTCGGGATGCCGGGGGAAACGCCTTACGAAAAACAGAGGGCGCTGATCGATTTTATATGGAAGATGTATGATGAGATCGGGCTGCCGAAAACGCTTCGGGAAACTGGGATCCCGGAGGAAGAATTTGTTGCCGCTATCCCGTCCTACATAGAGATGGTAAAGGAAATAGGGCATATTTACTGGATCAAAGGATTTCAGGGGGATGATACTTTAGAAGGACTTTATAAACAGGCTTACTATGGCTTGACAGAATGAAGGAGAGGAGCGATAAAATGAAAGTAGTAGCAATTGCGGAAGAGAGAAAGACAAAAATTTTTGAGATCCCGAAACCGGAGCCGGGGCCGGGACAGATCCTGATCAGGATACATGCCTGCGCATTGTGCACCTTTGAGCAGCGGGTATTTACACAGATGACAAAGAAAGCGCTTCCCTATGTGGGAGGACATGAGCTGGCAGGCGTTATCGAGCAGTTGGGAGAGGGAGTTGACGCAGAGAGTTTTCCGGTCGGTGCAAAGGCAGCGGCGCGCGTGCTGAAAAACTGCGGAACCTGCTATTACTGCAGGCATGGACAGGAGAATCTGTGCAAAGGTGCGTACGCGAAATCCGCGGCGGCAGCAGGGACATTGACGCCGAACGGTCTGGGGGAATATATAGCGGTAGATGCAAATCAGGTATTTCTGCTGGCGGATGATATTTCTTATGAACAGGCAGTCTTCGTGGAACCCTTTGCCTGTGTGCTGAACAGTATCGAGAGAGGGCAGATCGAACTTGGCGACGATGTAGTTGTGATCGGCGGCGGTGTGATGGGCATCCTGCATGTGATCGGGGCAAAGATGTCGGGGGCACGCGTTATCTTAAGCGAGCCTGATAAAGCCCGGGCAGAAATGGCAAAACGTTACGGGGCAGATATTGTTTTAGATCCTATGGAAGTCGATGTAGTAAAAGAAGTGAAAAAGATCACAGGCGGTGAAGGCGCCAATGTGGTATTTAATACAACACCGGTTACGGCGCTGACCTCCCAGGCGATCGAGATGACGGCGATGATGGGACGTATGGTTCAGTACAGCTCCATGCATCCGGATAACCCGATCGAAATAAGTCCCAATTATATACATAATACAGAGATTGTGATCACCGGTTCAAAGAGTCCGAGCATCAGATCGTTTGATGTATCAGCAAGGATCCTGTCAAAGAAGATCGTTAATCTGGAACCGCTTTTGACAGAAAGTTATCCCATGGAGGAAGCGGATAAAGCGTTCGAGAGGGCTCTCAGTGCTGAGACATACCGCGTTATGATCAGATTTTAATTAGTTATAAACGGCTGCCGGCATCTTTCTTTGTATTTTATATGGTAATACTTTACATAATGAATCGTATGGGAAGGAGCAAAGAGGCATGCAGAATGAGCGAAGAAAGAGCCGGAACGATCTGGCGGTTTTCCTGCCATTAGTTGTTTTTATATCGGCGAGTATATTGATATTCTTTTTTTACGCTCCGGTCTATCAGGAAGCGGAGCTGATGCTGGAAAAACTGCGGCAGGAAGGCAGGCAGTATGAGGTGCTCATATTTCAGAAATATGAATATGTGGATGCGCTGTGCCTTTCCGCCATCTGCTTTCTGAATTTTCTTCTGGCGGTGACGGCAGTATATCTGGGAATAAAAAACAGGATAGCACAGGAGAGTATCATTCAGGAGTATGAGGATATCCTGGCGGGAAAAGATAACGAAATCATGCGTTATGCAACGATAACGGCGACCGGCAGAGTCATGACAGACATTATCCATCAGTGGAAACAGCCTTTAAACAGTCTGATGCTGATCATATCAAATATTGAAGAGGATATACGGGAAAGTGTAGATTACTCGGAAGAGGTTCTGGAACTTTCAGGAGAGGCAAAAAACACGATCAGATTATTGTCGGATACGATCTCGGAATTCAGGCGTGCCCTGACTTTTGAAGGAAAAAGAAGCGCTTTCGAAGTCGGTGAAGTGATCTATTATGTAATCGGAATCTTTGAGAATCGGATTCAGGAAAATGATGTGGATTGCTCTTTTGAGTGTGAAGGGAATTTGAGGGTGTCTGGAAAAAAGAATATGCTGATCCAAACGCTGATCAATCTTCTGGATAATGCATTGGACGCGGTCGAGTGCAATATAGAAGACGGAGTCTGTGAAAGGGGGGAGATCCGGATCAGAGGGCAGGAACTGGTGGAGGGTGTGGAAATTTCCGTTCGGGATAACGGCGGAGGGATTTTGCCGGAAGATCTGGAAAAGGTATTTCGCCCATATTATTCAAGCAAAGGCGAAAAAGGCTCAGGGCTGGGACTTGCGATCTGCAGAAATATCATCCAGAAGGATTTCGGGGGAAGCCTGACAGTGGAGAATGCGGAGCGGGGAGCAGAGTTTAAGATCTTTTTGCCGCGATATGGGGGGAGTGCAGATGAATAAAGTTAATTTTCTTACAAACCTGACGGTTCTTCTGGTGGAAGATGACACAAGCGCGTTGCGCCAGATGGAGATCATGCTTCGCAAAAAGTGCGGTAAAGTTTATACGGCTAACAATGGTATGGTGGGACTTAGGGTGTATCAGAATGCTGCGCCGGATGTGATCGTGACCGATCTGAAAATGCCTGTTATGGGTGGACTTGAGATGAGTCGTCAGGTGCGGAAGACAGATCCGGATATTCCTATCATCATTACAACGGCTTTTGACGACAGGGACATCATTCTCAGCGCGATCGATGTGGGAATCAATAAGTATATCATAAAACCGGTGGACGCGGATGCGCTGCTCGGAGCGCTGGGGGAGGTTTCCGCTTCCGTTTTAAAACTGCGGGACGGCATACTGACCGGGGAAGGTTTTATCGTAGACCGTGAAGAAAAGCTGAAGAAAGAAGAGGATATGAAACAGGTATTCGCCACGCTTCTGAAAAAAGAGACGGGCAAAGGACCGCAGGTGATATGCGCGTTTGTGCAGGGAAACCGGATCAGGATCACACTGCAGTCCGTACTCACGAAGATGGAGCAGAGCCTGATCGCAAATGAAAAGAATTACCGGATGGTCAGCTATGAAAGAGAAGTATTTTATCTGGACAGGCAGGAGCGGATGGAGAAGGCGCTGTCAGAAATCTTAAATCTGGAAGTGATGTTTAAGAAGGTAACCTGCAATGCCCAGGAAGACAAGGATGAACTGCAATTTGAATTGAAAATGTATTAAAGGAGAAAAATTATGTTGATTTCAATGATAGAACTGATGAAAAGAGCCAGAGAAGGGCATTATTGCGTTCCGGCGATCGCCGTGGAAAATGAGCATTCTGTGCGCGCGGCGATCAAGGCGGCGGAGGAAAAGCGTTCTCCCCTGATCATGATCTCGCTTTTTAAAGTAAATCCGGATATTTGTTATTTCGGAAGGATCGTAGCGGATCTGGCTCTCAGGGCAAGTGTTCCGGTAGCGATGTGTCAGGATCACGGCGGGACCTACGAAGAGGCGATCTGGGCAATCCGCGCCGGATTTACGGATGTTATGGTGGACCGTTCCACGCTGCCTTTTGAGGAGAACATCGCACAGGTATCCGAGATCGTTAAAGTTGCCCATGCCGTGGGTGTAGGCGTGGAAGCGGAACTTGGGCATGTGGGAATAGCTACAAACTACGAGGTGGACGGAACCAGCGGGTTTACAGTGCCGGCAGAGGCGATGGAGTATGTGGAGAGAACAGGAGTGGATGCGCTGGCGGTAGCCATCGGGACAGCCCACGGCGTGTACAAAGGGGTTCCCAAACTTCAGTTTGAATTATTGCAGGAGCTTCGCGAGAAGGTATCCGTACCGCTGGTACTGCACGGCGGCTCCGGGACAGGTGAAGAAAACCTGAAAAAAGCCTGCCAGATGGGAATCTGCAAGCTGAATATATCCAATGACTTAAAGCGCGGAGCGATCAGTAATCTGAATGAAAACTGCAAGGACGGAATGGGCGCATATGCGATGTATCCGCTGCTGTTTGAGGGATATAAGAATGTGGCGGCCGGCTATATGGATCTTTGCGGCTCTGCGGGGAAGGCATAAAAGGCGTTTGAACAATCTGAAGACCACAGAAAGGCGGATCATATGAAATTTGCATTTCTTATCATGGGAACCTATGAAAAGCCGGGCAGAGCAGCCATCGGAGACGGGAAGGCGCAGCTTATCGGTGTAAAAGATATACAGGAGGCCTGCAAGGCGGCAAAACAACTGCAGGAGGAGGGAGTGGATTGCATAGAACTTTGCGGCGCTTTTGGGGAAAAAGGGGCAAAGCAGATCATAGAAGCGACCGGAAACCGGATGCCAGTCGGCTACGTGACACACCTGCCCGAACAGGATGAGATCTACCGGAGAATGTTTTCCGCTCCGAAAAAGAAGATGGCGGAAGAATAAAGCTAATAAAGACATTAAGGATAAGAAGAGAGCACCACTTTGCATGAGGATATTGTTTGCGATAAAACAAAATCCGGGCAGAGAAAGGTGCTTTCTGCGATTAATGGTATCTGATATTTCCATGCAGGTAATTTGCAATATCATTGCAGGAAAAGTTCTTGTCTTACTTCCTGTTTTAAAGTATAATTTCCCTAAAGCAGTCACAGGCACACAGGGAGATGGAAACTCTGCAAATATCAGGAAAGGGGAATGCGGCAGTAAATGGCTAAAATATTTAATACTTACGGTTACTGCGATCCGGAGCTGCACTATATGGTGGACCTGACCAGCCGGTTAGAGCAGATCAAAGCGATGGTAGATGATGAAAAATATTTTACCATTAACAGAGGAAGACAGTATGGGAAGACTACGATACTGACAGCGCTTGCAGAGTATCTGCAGGAAGAGTATACTGTTGTGAGTATGGATTTTCAGACCATGAGTTTTTCAGCGTTCGAAAGTGAACAATCCTTTGTCGTTGCTTTTTCACTGGAACTGCTGGATCTGGTTCAGGAATTTCCGAAGGGCATCGAAGAAAAACTTGAGGAACTTGCGGAGAGGACGGCGAATGTTGTCTCGCTGCAGACGCTCTTCAGGGTTCTGAAGGACTGGTGCGCGGAATCAGAGAAAAAGATCGTTCTGCTTATTGATGAAGTGGATTCTGCCACAAATAATCAGGTCTTTTTGGATTTTCTGGCGCAGCTCAGGTTTTGCTATTTGAGGAGGCGGAAGGTGCCAACATTTCAGTCGGTGATACTTGCCGGTGTCTACGATGTCCGGAATATCAAACAGAAGATCAGGCCGGATGCCGAACATAAGGTGAACAGTCCGTGGAATATTGCGGCTGACTTTGATGTGGAAATGAACTTTACCGTAAAAGATATAGCGGGAATGTTGAAAGAATATGAAGCGGATCATCAGACGGGTATGGACATTGATAAAATGTCAAAATTGCTTTATGAATATACTTCAGGCTATCCGTATTTAGTTTCCCGGCTCTCGCAGATTCTCGATGAGCGAATAGCAGGGCAAAACAACTTTCCCGACAGAAGCAGCGCATGGACAAAAGAAGGATTTATGGAAGCAGTAAATCTGCTTCTTTTTGAAAAAAGCCCGCTGTTTGAGTCATTGATAGGTAAATTGAATGATTATCCGAAGCTGAAGGATATTATTTATCCGTTATTGTTTCAGGGACAGACGATCGCATATAACGCGGACAATGCGGATATAGATATGCTTTTGATGTTCGGTTTTGTAAAGGCGGAGGATGGGAAGATACAGATTGCAAACCGCATTTTTGAGACCCGTCTGTATAACTATTTTCTCACATTGCCCGAGGTGCAGAATGGTGATATGTATAGGCTTGCGCTTCTCAATAAAGAACAGTTTATCCGAAACGGCAGGCTGGATATGGAGAGCATTCTGGAAAAATTTGTGGTGCATTTTGATGATATTTATGGCGACAGGGATGAAAGATTTGTGGAGGAGGACGGGCGGCGGTATTTCATGCTGTATTTGAAACCAATCATCAATGGGACGGGAAACTGTTATGTGGAAGCCAGGACCAGAAATCAGGAGAGGACCGACCTGATCATCGATTATCTGGGAGAGCAGTTTATCGTGGAACTGAAGATCTGGCGTGGAAATGCGTACCATGAGAGGGGTGAAGGGCAGCTTATCGATTATCTGGATTATTACCATTTAAAGAAAGGATATATGCTCAGCTTTAATTTTAATAAGAAGAAAGAGATCGGTGTGAGGGAAATTGCGTTAGGGGATAAGATACTCATAGAGGCTGTGGTATGATATGGAATTGTAAATGCGAATTTACCGGTTTTGGTGAATAATAAAATATAAGGAAAGAAAGACAAAGGAGATAAAGAAATGGCAGACAAAAAATTAGTGGAAGCAATCACTTCCATGGAAGAAGACTTTGCGCAGTGGTACACGGATGTCGTAAAGAAGGCGGAGCTGATCGATTATACGAGTGTCAAGGGATGTATGGTGATCCGTCCGGCGGGCTACGCGATCTGGGAGCTGATCCAGAAGCAGCTTGACGATATGTTCAAGGAGACGGGCGTACAGAATGCGTATCTCCCTATGTTTATTCCGGAGAGCCTCCTGCAGAAGGAGAAGGACCATGTGGAGGGGTTTGCGCCGGAGGTGGCATGGGTGACCCACGGCGGGCAGCAGGAACTGACAGAGAAACTCTGTGTCCGTCCGACCTCCGAGACGTTGTTCTGTGATTATTATAAAAATGTGGTGCAGTCCTATCGGGATCTGCCGCAGGTATTGAACCAGTGGTGTTCCGTTGTGCGCTGGGAGAAGGAGACAAGGCCTTTCCTGAGGAGCCGTGAATTCTTGTGGCAGGAGGGGCATACCGCCCATGCGACCGCCGGGGAAGCGGAGGAGAGAACGCTGCAGATGCTGAATGTCTATGCGGAATTCCTTGAGAAAGTGCTGGCGATCCCCGTGATCAAGGGGCAGAAGACGGAGAAGGAGCGGTTTGCGGGGGCGATCGCTACCTATACGGTGGAAGCGTTGATGCATGACGGGAAAGCGCTGCAGTCCGGCACAAGCCATAACTTTGGGGACGGTTTTGCAAAGGCTTTCGGCATTCAGTTTACGGATAAGGACAATACATTAAAATATGTACATCAGACTTCCTGGGGTATGACGACGAGGCTGATCGGCGCGGTGATCATGGTTCACGGCGATAACTCCGGTCTGGTGTTGCCGCCTAAGATCGCGCCGGTGCAGGTGATGATCATCCCGATCCAGCAGAGAAAAGAAGGCGTGCTGGAAAAGGCGGCCGAGCTGAAGGAAATGCTGAAGGATTTCCGTGTGAAGGTGGATGACAGTGATAAGAGTCCGGGATGGAAGTTTTCCGAGCAGGAGATGCGCGGGATTCCTCTGCGTGTGGAAGTCGGACCGAAGGATATCGAGGCAGGGAAGTGCGTGATCTGCCGCAGGGATACCAGAGAAAAAACGGAAGTAGGTTTCGGCGAACTGGCGGAGAAAGTGCGGGAACTGCTCACGAAGATGCAGACGGAAATGCTGGAGCGCGCAAGGGCGCATCGGGATGCGCACACTTATGTCGCAAAAGATTACGAGGAGTTTAAGCGGATCTTTACGGAAAAAACCGGTTTTGTAAAAGCGATGTGGTGCGGCTGTCAGGACTGTGAAGATAAGATAAAGGAAGAACTGTCCGTGACCAGCCGGTGTATGCCTTTTGAGCAGGAACAGTTATCGGATGTGTGCGTCTGCTGCGGAAAACCTGCGAAAAAGATGGTTTACTGGGGGAAGGCGTACTAAAGTGCAGAAAGAGATACGGATCACTTTGCCTGAGCAGGTAACATTTATCATTAATACATTGAATCAGGCGGGGTTTGAGGCCTACGCGGTGGGCGGCTGTGTGCGTGATTCCATCATGGAGCGGACGCCGGACGACTGGGATATCACTACCTCCGCCGATCCCCAGCAGGTGAAAAAGCTGTTCCGTAGGACGGTGGATACCGGCATTCAGCATGGAACTGTCACGGTCATGCTGCAAAAAAACGGTTATGAGGTGACGACTTATCGGATTGACGGGGAATACGAGGACAACAGGCATCCGAAGGAGGTCATTTTTACAAAGTCTCTGAAGGAGGATTTAAAGCGGCGGGATTTCACGGTAAACGCGATGGCGTATCATCCGAAAGAGGGTTTGGTGGATCTTTTTGACGGCATCGGCGATATGGAGAGAAAATGTATCCGGTGCGTGGGCTGCGCGGAGGAGAGGTTTTCGGAGGATGCACTGCGGATGATGCGCGGGGTGCGGTTTTCGGCACAGTTCGGCTATGAGATAGAGGAAGAGACGAGGAAAGCGATCCGGAAACTGAAGAATAATCTGAGGAGCGTCAGCGCGGAACGGATCCGGGTGGAACTGGTGAAGCTGCTCTTATCACCTCATCCTGATTATCTGCGGGAGGCGTATGAGCTGGGTATCACAAAAGTTATCCTGCCGGAGTTTGATGTCTGTATGGAAACACCCCAGCACAATCCGCACCACTGTTACAGTGTGGGGGAGCACACGCTGGAGGGATTAAAGCTTGTCAGGGCGGATAAAGTGCTGCGGCTCGCCATGCTGCTGCATGATATCGGGAAACCCCTGACGAAAACAACGGATGCAAACGGAAAAGACCATTTTAAGAAGCATCCGCGGGAAAGCGCAAGGCTTGCGAATGATATTCTGCGCAGGTTAAAATTCGACAATGATACATTGAAAAAAGTCTGCCGGCTGGTGGAATATCACGACTGGTCCATCGATCTGGAGGAGGACGTTAAGATATCCACAGTACGGCGGCTCATAGCCGGGATCGGGGAGGATGCGTTTCCGGATATGTTTGAGATCAACCGGGCGGACCTTCTATCCCAGAGCGCCTACCTGAGGGAGGAAAAACTGGCGAAACAGGAGCGCCTTGAGTCTTTATACCGGGAGATCATGGAAAAACAGGAGTGCCTGTCTCTGAAAGATCTTTCTGTCGGAGGAAAGGATTTACTGGCGCAGGGCATGAAACCCGGCAGGGAATTGGGGAATATATTGCAGCGGATGCTGGCGGATGTTCTGGAGGATCCTGCGCATAATAAAAAAGAGTATTTATTGGAAAATTTAAATCTATATTTATAACATACTTCGCCCTTTTGTTTCATAAGATAGGTTATGAACAATTTCAGGAGGCTTGCATTGTGAAACCGAAGGCAGTAAATGTGTTGGAGAGGTATGACCTGGAAGTGCTTCGTACCTGGAAGGTGCGGGGCGCTATTCTTTGTGAGAGTGATAAAGGGCTTTTTATATTAAAAGAATTCGGCGGGCGTGAGGAAAAGCTTCTGCTTCAGGACGCATTTTTGACCTTTATCAAACAGCAGGGCTTTTTGCAGGCGGAAGAACTTTTCAGAAACAGGGACGGGGAGCTGTTGACCCGGGATGCGGAGGGAACCGGTTATATTGTAAAGACCTATGTGGAAGGCAGGGAGTGCAGTGCGGGAGGCGGCAGGGAATCTCTGGCGGATGGTTGTGCCGCGATGCGCACACTGGCGAGGCTGCATAAGATAAGCGGCGATTTTGAGTATTCTTCTGACAGGGGAGGAAAGCGGGAGGGACTCATCCTTCAGGAATTTGAGAAACATAACCGGGAGCTGAAAAAGGTACGCCGGTTTTTGAAGGAGAAGAGCCAGAAAAACGATTTTGAACATTTTCTGCAGCAGCATTTTGATCTGTTTCTGGAACAGGCGCTGGCTGTTTCAGAGAAGCTGCGGGGACAGGAAGCTGAAGATGGGAGCATGATCTTATGTCATGGAGATTTCCAGTATCACAATGTACTGTTTTGTGAAAACGGCATCCGGTTCATGAATTTTGAAAAGTGTATCTGGGATAATAAGAGCAGGGATATTTATCATTTCAGCCGGAAGATGCTGGAAAAGAATAACTGGGCGGCAGAAACAGGGGAGGCTCTGCTGGGAGCCTATGAAAGGGAACTGCCCCTTACGGCAGCGGACGGCAGGATACTTTATTATCGTTTCAGTTATCCGGAGAAATTCTGGAAGATTGTAAATTATTATTTTAATAGAGGGAAGGCGTTTATTCCGGATAAAAACAGAGAAAAACTGGAAGTACTTTTGGAACAGGAACAGAAAAGGACGGATTTCATCAGAAATGTGATAGGAAGAAAGTTCTTGTAGAAGAACGCGGCCGATATTCCGGATATGTCAGAAGATCATGCCGGAAGGTATCTGCCGGATCAGAATAAAAGGAGCAGCGCGGTGAGAGAACGAAGGAGAAAAAAAAGAGTATGCAGTATCATATTTTTACTTGGACTGCTGTGTCTGACAGCCTGTGGAAAACAGGAGACAGAAGAGGAAAAGGATACCGGATTTGTGCCGGCTGCAACAGGCGTTTTTGATTCGGCGGATACGGCTGTTGTGGCTGAGATCGATATGGACGAAAAGACCATCTCCCTTAAAAATATGGATAAAAAGCGGCAGTATACACTCTCTTATGACGGAACGACATTTTTTTATGACAAATATGGTAAAGTGATCTCCATCACGCAGCTGCAAAAAGGGGAGATCGTGGATGTCACGTTCTTCAGAGAGAAAAAACGTCTGAATACGCTGCAGATTTCCGGAGATGCATGGACACACAAGTATATTGATGAGTATAAATTAAATGAAGAAAGATTTCAGGCGGAGATCGGTTCCGCCATATATGCCTATTCGGAAGATACGGTTGTCATATCGGACGGAAAACAGGGGGATCTGATCGATATCAATCCTGTTGATGTATTGACATTCAGGGGAATGGGTTCGGACGTTTACAGTATCGTGGTGGAGAGAGGACACGGCTATGTGCGGCTGAAGAACGAAGAATATTTTTACGGCGGCTGGATCGAGATCGGCAATAAAACGATCCAGAAGGTATCCGACGGTATGATGCTGACCGTGCCCGAAGGGAGCCATCAGGTCATCATCAGCAACAAGGGGACAAGCGGCGTCAAACAGATCGAAGTCCGCAAAGACATGGAACTGGAACTGGATGTGGGGGATCTGAAGGGGGAAGAACCGAAATACGGAACTGTGATATTCACGATCACGCCGGAGGATGCGACGCTTTATCTGGATGGAGAGAAAACGGACTATCAAATGCCAGTGCGGCTGGAAGTAGGGATCCATCAGATGATCGTGATGGCGGACGGCTATGATACGGTGAGCCAGTATCTGAAGGTGGGAGAGGCGTCTGCCGGTATCGAAGTGGAGATGAAAGCGAAAGAGGATGTTTCCGGCAATGACGTCTCGGGGAATGATATCCTTTCGGACAATGAGATACTGGATGAAGTGAACCGGATCCTGAATGAGAAAGGGTACAGCGGGATCACGGCGGATGAGCTGGCGGGAAATTATAACAGTACGGAACAGAGCGGAACGGATAACAGCACCGGGACAGATAATACGGCAGGAAACAATCAGACGAATACGCCTGTGACAAGTACGCTTTCCTATTATGTGACGATAGAGGCGCCCATCGGCGTGGAGATCTATCTCGACGGAAATTATATCGGGATCACGCCGTGCAGCTTTAAGAAAGATACGGGGTCGCATACGCTGACGCTGCGGAAGACAGGATATGTGGCGAAATCCTACACGATACAGGTGGATGAGGAGCAGAAGAATGTGAGTTATTCGTTCCTGGATCTGGTGAAGATTGAGTAGGGGTTGGGAGCGATTAAAGGCGGACGCAGGTAAGAACATAAAATGCTTCGTCGCCACGCTTGCGCGGCTCTGTTCTTCAAGAGCCTGTGAAAGAGTGCAGCAAATGCGCAGTCCTGATTGAAGGTTGAGACTTTTACAGTAAATATGTTCGGAGGTATAAATAATATGATGTATCCATATATGACGTTAAACGATGATACGGAGATTACCCATTCTGAGATGAAACCGGATGGGAGTGTAAAAGTATATATAGAAACACCCGATGAAAAAGTGTGTTTCCGTCATGCTACATGTTGGCTGCCAGAATATAGATGGGAAGATATATATGCGTATTCTAAGGAAGAAATCGGAAGGTTTCAGGAAATTATTGAGTCCAGTGCGCATTTGATTTTGGAATTTTCGCAGGAAGGGGGATTTGATAATGCCTCAAATCTTTAGAATCGGATCTTACTGGATTTATTTTTGGGCAAACGAAAATGAGCCGTTGGAGCCTGTGCATGTCCATGTATCGGAAGGAAGGCCCAATGCGGATGATAGAAGCCCGCAGTAAAGAAATAATAGATAAATGGTGTGAGTATTTTGGAGAGATAAATTATTATTGTTAATATACATAAAATTTGGAATCAGGTAGAGAAAAAAAGAAAATGGGTGAAAAGTATAATTTTGAGGATTTTGTTAAGATAATAGAGAGATTGCGGGCGAAGGACGGGTGTCCCTGGGACAGGGAGCAGACCCATGACAGTTTAAGGCCCTGTATGATGGAGGAGGCGGCGGAGTTTGTGAGCTCGGTCCGGATCTACCATGAGAGCGGCAGCGCGGAGAATATGCGGGAGGAGCTGGGAGATATTCTGCTGCAGGTGGTGATGCACAGCGTGATCGCGGAGGAAGAAGGGCTCTTTACGCTGGGGGA
Organism: [Clostridium] symbiosum; assembly: GCA_021769625.1. GTDB lineage: Bacteria > Bacillota > Clostridia > Lachnospirales > Lachnospiraceae > 1XD8-76. The sequence goes on from JAETSN010000049.1 coordinate 30,319, forward strand.
TGTGATAGAGGAAGTGTCGGAGAAGATGATAAGGCGGCATCCCCATATTTTTGGAGCGGCGGAGGTGGATTCCTCGGAGCAGGTACTGCAGAACTGGGATGAGATCAAGAAGAAGGAGAAGGAAGGGAAAAGCTGGATCGAATCACCGCTTCGGGAGATTCCGAAGGAACTGCCCTCCCTCACAAGGGGACCAAAGGTGTTGAAAAAGATAGACAAGCTCTATGAAGCGGCGCCGTCCCGGGAGGAGACGGCAGAAAAATTGTTGGAAACGGTGAGAGAGCTTTCTGCCTGCAGTGAAGAGACAGAGAAAGAAAAGACGGAGCAGCTGCTGGGGGATGCCCTGCTTGGCATTTGTGAGATCGCGAGGAGGGAGAAGATACCGGCAGAGCAGGTATTGATGGACAGGATAGAAGAGCTGATAGAACAAAAAGAGGGAAAAAGGGCGGACAGATAACATATATAGATAAAATAATGGATAAAATAAAAGAATTTTTTATTGTAACATAGTGTGGAAAAAGATAGAATTAGGGTAGACAGGATGGTAAATGGAATGAAATAGATATATGGAGAGAGTTCCGGCAGGAGAAGCGGATAATGAGCGGGATTTTTAAAGCAGACAAACAACAGGAGGAGGGTTTAAATGAAAGAAAAACTATTGCGGAAGTTTGAGGAACTATTCGGAGATGCGGAGGGTGTGAAAGTGTATTTTGCCCCGGGGCGCGTCAACCTGATCGGAGAGCACACGGACTACAACGGCGGCCATGTATTTCCCTGTGCGCTGACCATCGGTACATACGGTGCGGCGAGAAAAAGGAACGATAATAAGCTGCATTTTTATTCCATGAATTTTGACAGGGTGGGGGTGCAGGAATCGGCGGTGGATGCGCTCGGCGAGGCGAAAGAATCCGACTGGACAAACTATCCCAAGGGGGTGATCTGGGCCTTTGCGAAAAGGGGTTTTGAGATGCCCTGCGGTATGGATCTTGTTCTATTCGGCAATATACCGAACGGTTCCGGCTTGTCTTCTTCCGCCTCTCTCGAAGTGCTGACAGGCTTTATTCTGCGTGATTTGTACGGGTTCGATGTGACTAATGTGGATCTGGCGCTGATCGGGCAGTACGCCGAGAACAATTATAACGGGATGAACTGCGGTATCATGGATCAGTTTGCCTCCGCCATGGGGAAAAAGGATCACGCGATTTTCCTTGATACGGCGGATCTGTCCTATGAGTATGCGCCGATCGTTCTGGATGGGGCGAAGATCGTGGTGACCAACAGCAAGGTGAAGCACAGCCTTGTGAACTCCGCTTATAACCAGAGGAGAAGCGAGTGCGAGACCGCGCTGGCGGAACTGCAGAATGTTGTGGATATCAAAGGGCTCGGGGATCTGAGCGAGGAGGCGTTTGAGAAGCATAAAGGAGCGATCAGGGATGAGGTGCGGGTGCGCCGTGCAAAACATGCGGTGTACGAGAACCAGAGAACGATCCGCGCGGTGGAGGCGCTGAAAAACAATGATATCAAGCTGTTCGGCGAACTTATGAACGCTTCTCATGTCTCCCTGCGGGATGATTATGAGGTGTCCTGTGAGGAGATCGATATTCTGGTGGATGAGGCATGGAAGATCCCGGGCGTGATCGGCTCCCGTATCACCGGCGGCGGTTTCGGCGGCTGTACCGTGAGCATTGTGAAAGATGAGGCGATCGATACCTTTAAGGAGCAGGTTGAAAAGGCTTATGAGGAGAAGACAGGGAAGACGGCTGAGTTTTATATTGTGGAAGTAGGGGACGGGCCGTACATTTTGTAAAATGAGGACTGCGTTTTGACAAGAGTCCGCCCGGATGAAAATATAATTCTCCGTCGCCGCGCTCTCGCTCTGCGAAAAACGCAGCGGGCACTAAGTTCGTGAGAGACCTCACTAAGTGCTGGCGTTTTTCGAAGGCACTCCTTGAGAATTATATTCCCATCCGGGCTGCGGTACTGGCTGGCAGATAAACAGTAATGTTGATTATATACATTTAGGATGGAGAAGATTATGAGTATTTATGATAATATCAGGGCACTTGTAAAGTATGGTCTGGATACGGGGCTGGTGGAGAAAGAGGACGAAATCTTTACGGTAAACAGGTTGCTGGAGTTGTTTAAACTGGATGAAATGGAAGAAACAGGGGAGAATAT
>JAETSN010000050.1 GCA_021769625.1 [Clostridium] symbiosum
CTGGTCATCATCGGATTTTGTGAGCAGGACTATCAGAAACTGCGGGAGTCCATGCATATCCCCTTTGTCGTGTATGACGGCTATTTCCGCGAGCAACGAGCCAAGTGCCGTGCTTGCACGGGCATTTGGCGACTGCCGCGAGGGTGTAATACCCAGCAGTGCGGGGCATTACACTTTCCGGAAGCGCGGAGAATATGCAATCTGACGATCGACAATTATGGCGGGGGGTATCAGGTCGGCCGTTATTTAAAGGAGATGGGGCACAGGAAAGTTCTCTGCATAACGGATAATTTTATCTGTATGGATCTGGAGCGGATAAAGGGCTGTGTGGAAGCGATGGGGGAAGACGCGGTAAGTTTTCTGGAGATTCCGATGAAAAAGGAAGAGCGGATGCTGTTGTATCGGGAAAGGGAGGCGGAAATTCTGGAATATACGGCGGTTTTTGCCATGTCCGATTTTTATGCGGCGGAGCTGATCCATTATTTGCAGGAGAGGAAAAAGCGCGTGCCGGAAGATATTTCCGTAGTGGGATTTGATGACAGCCCGCTGTGCGCCTACTGCAGCCCTGAGCTGACGACAGTCAGGCAGGATGCGGATGCGAGGGCAAGAACGGCTATTTCCGTTCTTCAGAATCTGAGAGAAGGGACTGAGGAGAGAGTGACGATAAAGATGCCGGTTTTTCTCGTGAAACGGGAGAGCGTGAAGAAAATTTCCGGGCCCCGGGAGTAGGCGGGTCGGGAAGTCCTGCGGTATGGCGGAAAGGGTGAAAGATCAGAAGGAGGCATTGGGAGAGATGAAGGAAAAGGAGCAGTTCGGAAAAACGGTATGGAGGATAGCATTGCCTGTGACGGCACAGTCTCTGCTGAGTTCTTCTTTCAGTGTGATCGATCAGATCATGATAGGCCAGCTCGGGGAGAACAGTATCGCCGGGATCGGGTTAGGCGGAAAATTCGTGTCACTCTATTCGGTGGTTCTGGCGGCAATCGCTGCCGCCGCCGGTATTATGATCTCGCAGTATATGGGGAAGAAGGATGAAAGGCTGGTGGGCAGAAGTTTCTGGATCAATATGGCTGCATCCATCGCGCTGGGGCTGCTGTTTTTGGTGCTGTGCCTGGTGTTTCCGGAGAAGATCATGGCAGCTTATACCAAAGATGAGCCGGTCAGGGTATTGGCGGCCGGGTATATCAGGATTCTGGCGGTTTCCTTTGTGCCGGTGGCAGTCAGCTCTGTTGTGACGACAATGCTGCGGTGTATGGAGGCCGCTTCGCTGCCGTTGTATGCGAGTATGTCGGCGCTTTTATTAAATACGGTCCTGAATTATCTGCTGATCTTCGGCAAATGGATCTTTCCCGAGATGGGGGTGGAAGGAGCGGCTGTCGCGAGCGCGGCTTCCCAGATAATATCCTGTCTTGTGATGATTCTGTTCTTCATCCGCTGTAAACGAAGAAAAGGGATCAGGCTGCACATCAGATGGCAGAGGGGAGAGAAAATTGATCTGAAACAATATCTGGGAATTCTCGGGCCGCTGCTGATCTGTGAATTTTTGTGGAGCCTGGGAGAAAATGTATACACAGCAATCTATGGAAACATAGGGACGGACGCCTGTGCGGCGATGACGATGACGGTTCCGGTTCAGACAGTGGTGATCGGTGCTCTGGGAGGACTTTCGCAGGCCACGGGCATAGTGATCGGGAAAACGCTCGGGGCAAAAGAGTATGAACGTGCATATGAGGAGTCAAAAAAATTGATGAAATATGGCCTGCTGATCTCTGTCTCGCTTTCTTTGGGCCTGTTGATACTGAATCCTTTCTATGTAAAAGCCTATCAGGTAGAACCGGCAGTACAGGAAATGACAAGGCATCTGCTTTTGGCGATCGCGGTGATCGCGCCGGTGAAAGTGATGAATATGATACTGGGAGGCGGAATCATACGAAGCGGCGGCAGGACAAAATATGTGATGTGGATCGACATCATCGGGACATGGGTATTCGGGGTTCCGCTGGGGTTTCTGGCCGCCTTTGTCTGGCATCTGCCGATCGCATATGTCTATTTTGTGCTGTCCCTGGAAGAATGCGTGAGGCTGGGGATATCCTGGATTGTCTTTCGAAGAAGAAACTGGATGGGGAGCCTGCAGTAAGTAACAGAAATAAATTTTTATAGCAAAATACCAGAGACTTTGTTATACTGGTGTGAAAGGAATAAAAAACGGTATAACAAATGAGAAAAAAAAGGAAAAGAACAATGCTGGCTGCGGCGTTTTGTGCGGCGATGCTCTGCACGGGCTGCGGCAGCGGGGAAAAGAATGCTAATATCAGTGAGGGAATGGCAGCGATAGAGGAACTTCGCTATGAGGATGCGCTCGCCTGTTTTGATAAGGCGCTGGTATCCGGCGAGGATAAGCAGTTGATCCTCCGGGGACAGGGGCTTGCAAATTTGGGATTGACGAAGTATGACGAGGCGGCCGCTGCTCTGGAAAACTGTCTCTCTTCGGGAAGCTGTGTGCCGAATGATCTGGATTATGATGTAAATTATTATCTCGCTACGGCTTACTATAAGGCGGGGCGCCCGGAGGATGCAAAACAGGTTTACGATGCGATCCTGGCGTTGAAGAGCGATGCCAGAGATGCCTATTTTATGCGGGGGATCGTGCAGCTCAGGATGGGAAATTATGAGCTTGCAAAGCCGGATTTTGATAAGGCGATAGAACTTGCGCCCAATGATTACGATCAGCTTGTGGAGATCTTTAAGGTGATGGATGAGACGGGCTATCGGGAGATGGGGGCGGCATATCTGGAGACGGCGGTTAAGAACGCGCCCAAGGATATGAGCAATTACGATAAAGGACGGATCTACTTTTATCTTGGGGATTTTGAGGCGGCCCGGAATTATCTGGAACAGGCGAGGGATGCCGGGGATGCCCAGGCGACTTACTATCTCGGGAAGACATGGGAAAATCTGGGAGAATATAATTATGCCGCCAGCGTCTATGCCGCCTATCTGCAGGATCAGGGGGAGAGCGCGCTGATCTATAACCAGCTCGCGCTGTGTTATATGCAGCTGGAGGACTATCCGTCGGCGCTTTCCGCGCTGCAGTCCGGGCTGGCGTTGGAGGATACGTCGCTGCGGCAGACCCTGTCCTTCAATCAGGCCGTGGTGTATGAGAAGCAGGGGGATTTCAAGCAGGCGGCGGCGCTGATGCGTAAATATGTGCAGGATTACCCGGACGATGAGGCGGCGGTCAGGGAGTATGAGTTTTTGCGGTCGCGGTAGAGAGAAGGGATGTGTTGACCAGCTGGTCGAGTTAACGTAAAGAGAATGTAGGCTGTAAAAACGGGAAGTTGATATAAGGAGGAGAAGATCACATGATAAACAAGTTGGTTGAGAAGATACGGAAGACGGGGGCGCCGATCGTGGTGGGGCTTGACCCGATGTTAGGGTATATTCCGGAGGAGGTCTGCGCGAAGGCATTTTCGGAGTTTGGGGAGACGCTGGAGGGAGCGGCGGAAGCGATATGGCAGTTCAATAAGGAGATCGTAGATAACATATATGATTTGGTCCCTGCCGTAAAACCCCAGATCGCTATGTACGAGCAGTTCGGCGTGGAAGGGCTGAAAGCTTTTCAGAAAACGATAAAATACTGTAAGGAAAAGGATCTGGTGGTGATCGGGGATATCAAGAGAGGGGATATCGGTTCCACCTCGGCGGCTTATGCGGCGGGGCATCTGGGAAAAGTGACGGTCGGAACGAACAGCTATGCCGCCTTTGACGAGGATTTTGCCACGGTGAATCCCTATCTCGGCTCGGACGGGGTAAAGCCGTTCATCAAAGTCTGTCAGGAGGAAAAAAAGGGAATCTTTGTGCTGGTGAAAACGTCAAACCCAAGCAGCGGGGAGTTTCAGGACCGGCTGATCGACGGCAGGCCGCTCTATGAGCATGTGGGCGAAAAAGTTGCCGAGTGGGGCGAGGAGTGCATGGGCGATTCCTACAGCTATGTGGGGGCGGTAGTGGGAGCAACCTACCCCGAGATGGGGAAGATCCTGAGAAAGATCATGCCGAAAGCCTATATCCTTGTGCCGGGGTACGGGGCGCAGGGAGGAAAGGGCGCGGATCTCGTGCATTTCTTCAATGAGGACGGTCTGGGTGCGGTCGTGAATTCTTCGAGAGGAATTATCGCCGCATGGCAGCAGGAGAAGTACGCGAAGTTCGGCGCAGCGCACTTCGGGGAAGCATCCAGGGCGGCGGTATTGGAGATGAAAGAGGACATTGCGCAGGCGCTTGATGGCAGGTGATCCTTGCTCAATGTTTCCGGCATAAACTTAACAGATATTGACGAAATAAATGAGTAGTCACAAAAGTGTATTAATATATAAGGTGTAAAGCCTGTTGAACTATGAAGGCTTTACACTTTTTTCATTCAGGTTACAAGAGCAAACTTTAGGGCAGGCAAAACAAAAACGGTTGAATACAGATAATAAATATGGTAAAATTGGGAAGATATTTGAGAAAACAAAGACAGCGATCATCCGAACGGAGATCCGAGAAATGAGGAGAAGGCCGGCATATGGAAAGGTATAAAGAGGAATTTATCGAGTTTATGGTGGACAGCGATGTGCTGAAATTCGGGGACTTTGTCACAAAGAGCGGACGGAAAACGCCGTTTTTTGTGAATACGGGATTTTACAGGACGGGAACGCAGCTTCGAAAGCTGGGCGGTTATTACGCGAAGGCTATCCATGATAAATTCGGGCTTGATTTTGATGTATTGTTCGGGCCCGCCTACAAGGGAATTCCTCTGAGCGTGGCGGCATCCATCGCGATCTCCGAGCAGTATGAAAAGGATGTGAGATACTGTTCCAACAGAAAAGAGATAAAGGATCACGGCGATAAGGGGATTTTGCTGGGAAGTCCGCTTTCATCGGGCGATAAGGTACTGTTGATCGAGGATGTGACGACGGCGGGGACTTCCATCGGGGAGACACTGCCGATCATTCAGGCGCAGGGGGACGTACAGGTCTGCGGTCTGGTGGTCAGCGTGGACAGGATGGAGCGCGGCAAAGGAGAGAAAAGTGCCCTGACGGAGATTTCGGAGACATACGGTTTTCCGACGGCGGCGATCGTGACGATGGCGGAAGTGGTGGAACATCTGTATAATCGCCCTTATAACGGGAAAGTTTATATTGACGATACTCTGAAGGCGGCGATAGATGCGTATTATGCGCAGTATGGAGCGTAGGCGGAACGGGAAAACAGCAGAATCCCCGGAAAGGCATAGCTCGATCTGCAGGCGGATAGCTGCGGCAGAGCGGGCAGGATCAGGATGTGCCGGAGGGGTCCTGCGGAACTGAAATAGTAATAGGAGGGTTTTTCATGGAAGAGAAAACTTTTAAAACTTTAAACGGGACCGGCGCGTTAAATATCGTTTTGGGCGTGATCGGCATTGTGGCAGGCGTGGCAGGAGGGGTATTGCTGATCATCAGCGGGTCCAAACTGCTTTCCAGAAAATCAAAGATGCTGTTTTAAGCAGGGCGGGTGCTTTCCGAGGAAAGTGCCCTTTTCGTATTTAATGGGAACCGGAACAAAATGAAAAACTATATTTTTACGAATAAGGAGCATCCTAAAAAATCGATCATGTCGACTGTACTGGGAGTGATTTCGGTAGCATCTCTCATCCTTGCGGCGTACTTATCTTATATGGAAAAAGGAGCGGAAAACATGCGTTACGGCTGCGCCTGTTTTCTTGCCATGCTCTTTGCTTTTGTGGGAGTAGTGCTCGGGGTGCTCGGCAGGATGGAAAAAGATAAATTTTATCTGTTTTCCTATATCGGGATCGCGCTGAATCTGGCGGCGATCGGGATGGTGAGCCTGATCCTGTATGCGGGAGCGCTTCTATAGCAGACAACAAAAATATTTGCCGTTTGCTATAACCCTCCGGAGGATGCGCACGGATTTGCATAGGAGATATGCCGCTTTGCGGCGCAAATCCGGCGCAGGAAACGAATCAAAATGCAAGTATTTTGTTCGTTTCCTAATATAGCATGGCGAGCATAGTTCGCCTTGGGAGTCTGCGCTGCAAACGTTGGATGGCTCGAAAGTTTGTATTGGGGAAGGGGGTATAACAGATGTTATTATATAGTGAAGAGGAAGAGGTATATGCGGAGCGGCTGGAACTGGCGGAGGGCCGGATCCTGGAGCTTTTAGGCGAACTCAGTGAAAAGCTGGAGAAGGAAGAAGATCTGCCGGATGGGAGAGAAGCGTTTCTGCGGTATTTTGGCACTCAGTTTTCGTTCTGCAATGTCTGCTGCAAGTTGGATAAATATCTGCGCTCCGGAAACGGCGCGCAGGATTCGCTGGAGGAGCTGCGGGAATTGAACCGCAATCTGTATGAGGAGATATTGCCGGAGGATTATGATGTGAGCTGGTGCAATCCGTCGGTATGCCTGCGGGAGTTTGGGGAGTACGGGCAGCTTCTGTGTGTATTGGCTGCGGAGATGCGGGCGCAGATCGCAGCCTGTTATGAAAGGCGGGCACAGGAACTGGTGATCCGGCAGGAACTTCTGCTGGAAGTTTACGGCGCCTTTGAGAGTGCCTGGGAAGAAGGACCGGAGGGACCAAAACCGGAGGAGATCCGGGAGATCCTGTACTGGTATGTCAGCGATTATGCCGAGGTTGTGACGGAGAGGCGGGTGAAAAGCCAGGTGGACCCGGCGGAGGATTTCTGCACGAAGATCGTAACGGAGGCGGATCTGTCGGATAATCGTTTCCTGTACGCCTACGGGGAGTATGTGACGGAGCAGGAAGAAAAGATGGCGGATTATCTGCGGGGACTGCCGGAGGAGAAGATACAGCTGATCGCGGATACTTATACGGAAGGCTACCGTATCGGGTTTGTGCTGGGCAGAAAGGATCTGTCGAAGAAAAAGACCGTGAATATCCGTTATCATCTGGGGTTTGAGCGGATCATCCGGGCAGCGGTGAAAAATTTTGAGAAGATGGGCTTACAACCTGTCATTTACCGCCAGGCTGTGAGCCTTCTGGAAAATAAGGGGATCAACCGCATCGGTGTCTGCGGCGCGGCGGCAAACAAACAGTTTGATTATGATCATAAGGAAGATATCGGGATCGTTCTGGATAAAAAACTTGTAAACCGGAAGCTGGAGCTTTTGCGGAGCAGTTTTGAGAACAATAAGGAGTGGGCTTATGTCCATGCGGGTCCCGCGGTGATGGAGATTTTCGGCGAGGCGGATTTTGCGCCGGAGAATAAAGAGGCGGCGGTGAAACTGTCCGAAATGCAGCAGAAGCTTTCGGTGGAGCATGCATCCGGGGCGGGGCAGATCACCAACGAGTATATCAAAGGGGAGGAGCGCAGCTTTACGATCATCGCTTTCCCCGTGCCGGATATCGGGGAACGGTTTGCGGAGATTTTTGATGAGACGATCCGCATCAATACGCTGGATTACGATCTTTACCGGGATATCCAGCAGAGGATCATCGACGCGCTGGATGAGGCGGAGTACTGTATCATCAGGGGGATGGGGAAGAACCGCACGAATATGAAGGTGATGCTCCACAAGCTGGCGGATCCGGCGCACCAGACAAATTTTGAGAACTGTGTGGCGGATGTGAATATCCCGGTGGGAGAGGTGTTTACCTCGCCGCAGCTTGCCGGGACGGAAGGGACCCTTCATGTCACAAAGGTATTTTTGAATGAGCTGCGGTATGAAAATCTGGAACTGGCTTTTCAGGACGGCATGGTAACGGATTACACCTGTACCAATTTCGGGACGGAGGCGGAGAACAGGAAACTGGTGAAGGATACGGTGCTGTTCCATCACGACTCGCTGCCCCTCGGGGAGTTCGCCATCGGCACCAACACCACCGCCTATGTGGCGGCAAAGCGGCTGCAGATCGAAGAAAAGCTGCCGATCCTGATCGCGGAGAAGATGGGGCCCCACTTTGCGGTGGGTGACACCTGTTATTCCCACGCGGAGGATGTGGCGGTCTTTAATCCCGACGGCAAGGAGATCATCGCCAGGGACAACGAGAGATCCCTTGTCAGGAGGGAGCATCCGGAACAGGCGTATTTTAACTGCCATACGGATATCACGATCCCCTACGACGAGCTGGGGGAGGTTTCGGCGGTCAGGGCGGACGGAAGTGTTGTGATGATCATTGAGGAGGGGCGGTTTGTGCTGCCGGGGTGTGAGGCGCTGAATGAATCGTTGCTTTCGTGGATGTAAATGTAAAAGATTTTAGAGGAGGAACGGGCAATGAAAAACTGGAAGTTAAGCAGAAAAATCACACTTGGGATCATGCTGATCGTTATGTTATGTATGAGTTTGCTCTATGTTACGGCAAACAGAACGCTGAACGATATGATGGAGGAATCCGAGCGGGAGCATATGCGAAGCATACTGGTGGGGCAGACTGCCCTGATCGAGGAGCATGTAACGCGCCAGGAGGACATACTGACCGCTTACAGTAAAGCGCCGGCGGTCAGGGAACTCTTGAAAGATGTTGAAAATCCCGAAAAACTGAAGACGGCACAGGAATATACGGAATATTTTTATGCAGGGCTGGAAAACTGGGAAGGGCTGTACATAGGGGAATGGAATACGCATGTTATAGCGCATTCAAACCCGGACGTGGTCGGTATCGTGACGAGAGAGGGAGAGGGCCTGAAAGCGCTGCAGGATGAAATGATATCGCGGGGCGGTTTGTATGATGCGGGTATCATCGTTTCACCGGCTTCCGGAAAACTGACATTGTCCATGTACTGCCCGGTGTTTGACACAGATGGAAAAACTATTTTGGGCTATGTGGGCGGCGGTCCGTTTGTGGAGGAGCTGGAGAAGCTTTTGAACGGACTGAGAAGTGAAGATGACACAAAAGACTATTATATGATCAATGTGGAAACCGGCACATATATTTTTGCGGACGATAAATCTTTGATCGCCGCGGAGATACAGGATGAAATGCTGCTTACGGCCATTGACCAGATCAAAGCAGGACAGAGCGCCGGAGAGTTTACCTATGAAGGTGCGGAGGGAAACATTGTTGTAAATTATCAGTATAATGACAGGCACGGCTGGGCTGTCATATCTTATGACAGCGAGGAGAATATTTACAGGGCTGTCAGAGAAAATATGATGATTCTGGGAAAAATCTGTATTATATTTGTGGTGATCATCAGTGTACTGGCCTTTGTAATGATCGTGGTGAGCATGCGGCCGCTCAGATATGTGGAGGAAGCCATTATCCGGCTCAGCGGCCTGAAACTGGAGAAGAGCAGAAAACTTACGCCCTGGATCGGGAAAAGGAGCGAGATCGGAAAGATCGCGACAGCAATGGATTCCTTATACGGGGCTCTGGGTGAAATGGTGGCAACTCTTGCCGCATGTTCTTCCTCCCTCAGTGATTCCGCAGTGGCGATGCAGAATTCGTCGAATGTCCTGATCTCCTGTGTGTCGGATAATTCCAGAGCGGTGACAACCTTTGCGCAGCACACGGAACAGATCAACGATACGGTCACAAAAGTGGATCAGGAAATGGAGGATATCGCAGAGGTTGTCTCAGGGGTAGGTGAGCAGATCAAAGAAGGAAGCATGCGGGGGAACCAGCTCTTAAGCGAGGTTGAGCGGATGCAGCAGCTGGCGGATCATACCATGACAAGTACAAGCCGGCAGATCAAAGATAATCAGAAAGCTATCGAGAAAGCGATGGAGGAGCTGCAGTCGCTGATGCGGATTGATGAGATGGCTGCAAAGATCCTGGGTATTGCCAGCCAGACCAATCTGCTGTCGCTGAACGCTTCGATCGAAGCGGCGAGGGCAGGGGAAGCGGGAAAAGGATTTGCGGTGGTGGCCGAGGAGATCGGCGGGCTGGCAAATAATTCTTCCGAGGCCGCAACGCAGATACAGTCTATCTGTAATGAGACAAAGGACAATATCGGACATGTGAAGGAGTGTTTCGATCAGGTGATCCTGTTTTTGCAGAAAGACGTGCAATCACGGTTTACGGAATTTGCCGATATCACAAGGGATTACTATCAGTCGGTTCAGGATATTCAGCATATTATTTCGGATATTGCGGAGGCATCCGGCGTGTTTGCCGATACCGTGCAGAATATCCAGTCCCAGATCCGGGAGGTATCGGATGTGCCGGGAGCGGAGAATGTCAGCAGTGAAGATATGCTGGACAAGGCGAGACAGACTGCGGAGACCACGGAGGCGATGACGGTGATCGTAGACAAAAATAAGGAGAATGCGAATGAGATCAGCGGGATCGTGAAGCGTTTTTCGTAGGGAAGGGATACTCTGAAGAAAATAGTATTGCGCAGAATGAAAATTTCGGCTACACTAATATAGTTTAACAGGAGGATGAGAGTATGGCACAGGTAGGGATTGTGATGGGCAGCGATTCGGATATGCCGGTGATGGCGAAAGCGGCGGATATTCTGGATAAGCTGGGGATCAGTTACGAGATGACGATCCTTTCGGCACACAGGGAGCCGGAGGAGTTTTTTGCTTACGCGAAGGGGGCGGAGGCAAAGGGATTTAAGGTGATCATTGCGGGAGCGGGCATGGCGGCACATCTGCCGGGCATGTGTGCGGCGATCTTTCCGATGCCGGTGATCGGTATCCCGATGCACACCACATCCCTCGGGGGAAGGGATTCTCTGTATTCCATCGTGCAGATGCCCACGGGTATCCCGGTGGCGACGGTGGCGATAAACGGCGGCGCGAACGCAGGACTTCTGGCAGCAAAGATCCTTGCAACGTCCGATGAGGCATTGCTTAAGAAGCTGAAGGAGTACAGTGAGAATATGAAGCAGGAAGTGCAGGCGAAGGATCGGAAACTGCAGGAAGTCGGATATAGAAACTATAGCAAATGAAACAAAACCGAGGAACAGGAGAAAAGAGATGGATTATAAAAAAGCAGGCGTGGATATAGAAGCGGGCTACAGGTCCGTAGATCTGATGAAACAGTATGTAAAAAAGACGATGCGGCCGGAAGCCTTAGGGGGGCTTGGCGGCTTTTCGGGCGCTTTTTCCATGGAACGGTTTAAAGAGATGGAGAAGCCGATACTTGTGTCAGGAACAGACGGCGTAGGGACGAAACTGAAGCTGGCTTTTGTGTTGGATAAGCATGATACGATAGGGATCGACTGTGTGGCGATGTGCGTCAACGATATCGTCTGCGCCGGCGGGGAGCCGCTGTTTTTTCTGGATTATATCGCCTGCGGGAAAAACTTTCCGGAAAAGATCGCATCTATTGTAAAGGGAGTGGCGGAAGGCTGTGTGCAGTCGGAAGCCGCGCTGATCGGCGGGGAGACGGCGGAACATCCCGATCTGATGCCGGAGGAGGAGTATGACCTTGCCGGTTTTGCGGTGGGGATCGTGGATGAGAAAGACATGATCACCGGCGCGGATGTAGCCGCGGGGGATGTGCTGATCGGCATCGCCAGTTCCGGTGTGCACTCCAACGGTTTTTCCCTTGTGCGGAAAGTGTTTGAGATGACAAAAGAGAGTCTGGATACTTACTATGATATGCTGGGAACTACGCTGGGAGAGGCGCTCCTTGTTCCTACAAGAATTTATGTGAAAGCGCTGAAGGCGGTGAAAGCATCGGGCGTGCGTATAAAGGGCTGCAGCCACATCACGGGCGGCGGTTTTTACGAGAATATACCGAGAATGCTGCCTGAGGGCGTCTGCGCTGTCGTAAAAAAAGACAGTTATGAGATGCCGGCCATCTTTAAACTGCTGCAGGAAAAGGGTGGTATAGAAGAAAATATGATGTATAATACTTACAATATGGGACTCGGCATGGTGCTTGCGGTGGATGCCGCGGATGCAGAGAAGGCTATGGAAGCGCTGGGGAAAGCCGGCGAAAAAGCTTATATCATCGGCAATGTGGAAGCGGGAGATAAAGGAGTGCGGTTATGTTGACGGAGCAGGCTCCGGCAATGGTAGCTGCCGCAGATCGTGCCGGTATAAGCGGTTTTGCCGCGGACGCTTCTGTCTGCGGGGATACTCTCTCCGATCGTCCCCGCTTCGATGGGAAAAGAAAACTGCGGGTGCTCGTCTGTGTCTCCGGCGGGGGGACGAACCTGCAGGCGATCATTGACGCGAAAAAAGCGGGAAGGCTGGAGAATGCGGAACTGGTCCGCGTGATCAGCAATAAAAAGGACGCATATGCGCTTGAGCGCGCCGAAAAAGCCGGGATCGAAGGCGTCTGTGTCTCGCCGAAGGAGTTTCCGGACAGGGAGGCGTTCCATAAAGCTTTTTCAGCCGCGGTGGAGGAGGCAGCGCCGGATCTGATTGTGCTGGCGGGATTCCTTGTGGTGCTGCCGGCGGAGATGATCTCCCGTTATCGGAACCGGATCATCAATATCCATCCGTCTCTGATCCCCTCTTTCTGCGGGACGGGATTTTACGGGTTGAAAGTGCATGAAGCCGCCCTTGCGAGGGGCGTCAGGGTGACCGGCGCCACGGTGCATTTTGTGGACGAAGGGACGGACACGGGCCCCATCATCCTTCAGAAGCCGGTGATGGTGCAGGAGGGCGACACCCCTGAGGCTTTACAGCGCCGCGTGATGGAGGAAGCGGAGTGGATCCTTTTGCCGGAGGCAATCGAACTGATCGCGGCAGGGCAGGTGGATATTGTGGATAACAGGGTGATGATCAGGTAGAGGCAGGATAATCCTGACAAGGCGAAATATGTGTATCGTTTGGAGGAGAACTGATATTATTTTATATATGTAACCGGTATACTGACCGTAGGAGATAATATGGGAATCTATCTAAATCCGGGGAACGACAGTTTCCGGCGGGCGATCCGCTCTGAGATCTATGTGGATAAGACGGGGCTGATCGCACTGACAAATAAATATCTGGACACAGAGCAGCAGTTTATCTGCGTCAGCAGGCCCAGACGTTTTGGAAAATCGATGGCGCTCGGGATGCTTGCCGCTTACTACAGCCGTGGCTGTGACTCCCGGAAGCTGTTTGGCGGATTAAAAATTGAGGATGATCCGACTTATGAGGAATATCTGAACCAGTATGACGTCATTTACCTGAATATGCAGCAGTTTCTGATAGAATCCGCATCAGAGAAGATAACCGAGTATCTGGAACAGGAAGTATACGGAGAACTTTTAAAGGAATATGGGGAGGTTCTGGGAAAAGGCCAGATGAGGCTTGCCGTTGCGCTGCGGCGGATCTATGCCGCTACGGCAGGAAAGTAGTCTTTCTGATCGACGAATGGGACTGTGTGATGCGGGAGCGGCAGGAGTCGGAGGAACTCCAGAGACAATATCTGGATTTTCTGCGGAATCTCCTGAAGGATCAGCCCTACGTGGCGCTCGCCTATATGACGGGCATCCTCCCGGTGAAGAAATACGGACAGCATTCGGCGCTCAACATGTTCTGGGAATTCTCCATGATCGATCAGGGATTTTTTGAGGAATACACCGGATTTACGGAGCATGAAGTACAGGAATTGTGCGAGCGGTTTTCCATGGATTTCGCCCTGGCGGGAAGCTGGTATGACGGATATCAGTTTGTCCGGTTTCAGCATATCTATAATCCGAAGTCTGTGGTGGAGGCGATGCACAGCCGCAGGTTTTCGAATTACTGGACAACGACGGAAACTTACGATGCGCTGAAAATATATATGGATATGGACTTTGACGGGCTAAGGCAAAATATCGTGCAGATGCTGGGCGGGGAGCGGATCAAAGTGAATACGCTCAGCTTTCAGAACGATATGCGGAATTTCCGGGTGAAGGACGATGTGCTGACATTGTTGATCCATCTGGGCTACCTCGGCTATGATTCAGAGCGGGAGGAGGCGTTTATCCCGAACAGGGAGATCTCCCGGGAATTCGAGAATGCCATGAGTGTCGGCGGCTGGCCCGAGGTGATGCGCGTCTTAAAGGCATCGGAAAAGTAGGGCTCGCCTATTACAGTGCGAGAAAGGATTACAGGATCATCCGGGAGATGCCGGTGGGATATGGCTTTGCGGATATCGTTTTTTGGCCGTTGGCGTACAGTAAAAAGCCCGCGATCATCGTGGAACTGAAATATGATAAGTCTGCCCGGACTGCCGTAAGCCAGATAAAGGACAGACAGTATATAGAGGGGCTTGCAGGTTATTCGGGGGAGGTCGTGCTGGTCGGAGTAAACTACGACAAGGGCAGTAAAAACAAGCCGCACAGTTGTATCATAGAGAAGACGATGTATGGCATCCAAACGAAATAAAAGATAGAAAAGATAAAGCAGGAGAGAAAACATGAACATTTTGATAGTAGGAAGCGGCGGCAGGGAGCACGCCATCGCCATGAGCGCCGCAAAGAGCCCGCGAGCCGAAAAGATCTACTGCGCGCCGGGAAACGCGGGTATTGCTTCCATAGCGGAGTGCGTGCCCATCGGCGCCATGGAATTTGAAAAACTGGTATCCTTCGCAAAGGAAAACAGGATCGATCTTGTGATCGTGGGCATGGACGACCCGCTGGTGGGCGGCCTGGTAGACGCGATGGAGGCGGCGGGTATCCGCACCTTCGGCCCAAGAAAGAATGCAGCGATCCTGGAGGGCAGCAAGGCTTTTTCCAAAGACCTGATGAAAAAATACCATATTCCCACGGCGGCATATGAGACGTTCGACGATCCGGAAAAGGCGCTTGTCTATTTAAAGACGGCTTCTTTCCCAATCGTGCTGAAGGCGGACGGACTGGCGCTCGGAAAGGGTGTGTTGATCTGCAATACCCCGGAGGAAGCGGAGGACGGCGTCAGGACTATCATGGAGGATAAGAAGTTCGGGGATGCCGGAAACCGGATGGTCATCGAAGAGTTTATGACCGGTAGAGAAGTCTCGGTGCTGTCCTTTGTGGACGGGAAAACCATTAAGATCATGTCCTCGGCGCAGGACCATAAGCGGGCGGGGGATAACGATACAGGCCTTAACACCGGCGGCATGGGGACTTTTTCGCCCAGTCCCTTCTATACGGAAGAGGTAGATGAGTACTGTAAAAAGTATATTTATCAGGCAACCGTGGATGCGATGGCGGCGGAGGGCAGAGCCTTTAAAGGCGTGATCTTCTTCGGACTGATGCTGACGGAAAAAGGCCCGAGAGTGCTGGAGTACAACGCGAGATTCGGCGACCCGGAGGCGCAGGTGGTGCTGCCGCGCATGAAGAATGATATTCTGGAAGTGATGGAAGCCTGCATCGACGGAAAACTGGATGAGATCAGGCTGGAGTTTGAGGACAATGCGGCGGTCTGCGTGGTGCTTGCTTCCGATGGCTATCCGCTTCACTATGAGAAGGGGCTTGCCATATCCGGGCTTGAACGGTTTGAGAGCGAGGAAGGGTACTACTGCTTCCATGCGGGTACAAAATTCGACGAGAACGGAACGTTGGTCACGAACGGCGGCAGGGTGCTGGGGATCACCGCAAAGGGGTCCGATCTGAAAGAAGCGAGAAAAAATGCTTATGCGGCCACAGAATGGGTACAGTTCGCAAACAAGTATATGCGCCATGATATCGGAAATACTATTATGGATCTGTAACAGGACGTGAAAGTTTTTGGCGATAAGGATAAAAGGCGGCATGTCATTGCAGCAGACTGCTCTGATATGGGAAGAGGAAAGCGCATCGGTATGATGCGGCAGAAAAATGAAAAGAGGTTTCACATGAACGGGAAAAAATGGATAAGAGGTACTATTTTAACGGTGCTGTGCATGGTGGGTATGCTGTATTTGAACGGTACTGTGAGCAAAGCTTATTGGGTGGTCGTCAAGAGCGACAATACGAGGGTGCGCAATGCGGCGAGCACGGACAGCGAAGTGATGACTGCGGTAAACGCGGGGGATAAGCTCGATGTATACAGCGAGGAACAGGGAGCTGACGGGAAAACATGGTATAAAGTCAGCATCAACAATGTGTCGGGCTATGTGCGCTCGGATACCGTGGATAAAGCGCCGGAGGGCGACGCCGAACTGACATCCTCCGCCGGAGCGGCGCAGACGGAGCCGGCGGCATCTTCCGCCGTGGAATCCATGCCGTCCCAGGCCGCAACGGTGAAACAGGACGATGTCAATGTGCGTTCGGAGGCGTCGACCAACGGAAGCGTGGTGGCAAAACTGCCCCAGGGCGCGGCGGTGACTCTGACGGGTACTTCCTCGGACAGCAGCGGAAATACATGGTATCAGGTGAATTTTATCAATAACGGTTCCAATGTGACAGGTTATATCAGGGAAGACTATGTGGAACCCGGGGAGATCGTGGCGCAGGAGCCGCAGGAGGAGACGCCGGAAGGCGGCGAGGATGAGCTTG
This sequence comes from [Clostridium] symbiosum, assembly GCA_021769625.1. Taxonomy (GTDB): domain Bacteria; phylum Bacillota; class Clostridia; order Lachnospirales; family Lachnospiraceae; genus 1XD8-76. The sequence goes on from JAETSN010000050.1 coordinate 16,331, forward strand.
CGGATATGTACGGCGATATGCCGACGGAAGACGGATCGACGGCGCCGAATAATGATTACGAGCTGTTTTATGAGGCGGATTCCGAGGGCGTGGACTGCTGGTATATCCATGACAATGTCGCGCGGAAGCGTTACAAACTGGAGCAGTTGATGCAGGCTGATGAAATGAACACCCACAATCTGGAGATCAAAGATAAAGAGATCAATAAGATGAAGATCGCCCTGATCGTCCTTGCGGTGCTTTTTGTGTTTGCGCTTTTTGCGGCAGGATTTTTCGGATTTAAGTACCACGATGCAAAAGATGATGATGACGACGATGACGATGATGACGACGACGATGATGATTTCCGCGAGGCGCCTCCTGTGAGAAGACGGGCGAGGGAGGAAACGGAGCGGGGGAGCAGAAGCAGAGAGACATCCCGCGGCGACTCAAGGACTGCAAGGCCGGTTCAGCACAGAGCCGAGGCGGGAGCGCCGAGAAGGCCTTCCGCAGCGTCAGCTTCACCGAGAAGGGCGGAGACAGAAGGAAGAAGCCCGCAGCGTTCCGCGCAGGCGAGACATCAGGAGGCGGAAGCGCCAAGAAGGCCGGCTCCTGCAGGGACCAGGACCAGAAGCCCGCAGTCTTCCGGACAGGCGAGAAGAAGTCCTGCGGCGCAGGAAAAACCGGCGTCCCGCAGTTCCGCAAGAGGAGATGTGGAATGGAAATCCAAAAACTTTCTGGCGGGGGACGAGGACGGACTTGATTTTTCATTCATAGATATGGATGAGGATGTATAAAAATAGGTAATGAAAAGTCAGCAGGTGCACCCTTGGGCGCCTGCTGACTTGGAATGGAGGTACAGAATGCAGTCACCTTATACGGAGAAAGCAAAATCCGTTTTGCAGCGGGCGGCAAAGGCAGCGCGCAAATCGGGACAGGGATATATCGGGACAGAGCATATTCTGCTGGGGCTTTACCGGGAGGAAAACAGTGTGGCGTCCAGAGTCCTCGCGGAGAACGGGCTGGATGAAAGCCGGCTTTTGCAGCTGATTCAGGATTATATCGTGCCGGAAGTCAGCGTGATCATCAAGGAGCGGGAGAGCTATTCCCCGAAAGCAAAGATCCTTCTGGAGGAGGCGGGCAGACAGGCGGAGCGCTTTCACTCCGATCTGGTGGGAACCGAACACCTGCTCCTCGCCATGATCAAGGAGAGCGACAATGTGGCGGTGAGGCTCCTCACCACGATGGGCATGTCCGCGCAGAAGATCTATGCGGACACACTGTATGCCATCGGGGAAGACCCGAATTTATATAAGACAGATCTGGCGAAAGTGCGTGGCCAGCAGAAAAAGAAGGGTTCCACGCTGGAACAGTACAGCCGGGATCTGACGGCGCTCGCGAAGGAGGGGAAGCTGGACCCTGTGGTGGGCCGGGAGTCCGAGATACAGCGGGTGATCCAGATCATCAGCAGACGGACGAAGAACAATCCATGCCTGATCGGGGAGCCCGGCGTCGGGAAGACGGCGGTGGTGGAAGGACTGGCACAGCGCATCGTGTCCGGGAATGTGCCTTTTACGATCCAGGATAAGCGGGTGCTGGTGCTGGATCTCTCCGGCATGGTGGCGGGCAGCAAGTACCGCGGCGAGTTTGAGGAAAGGATCAAGAAAGTGATCGCGGAAGTCATTGCCAGTGGGAATGTGCTTCTGTTTTTGGACGAACTGCACACGCTGATCGGCGCAGGCGGGGCGGAGGGCGCTATCGATGCCTCCAACATTTTAAAACCCTCCCTTGCCAGAGGCGAGATCCAGTTGATCGGCGCGACGACGATAGAGGAATACCGGAAATATGTGGAGCGGGACGCGGCGCTGGAGCGGCGTTTCCAGCCGGTGACCGTGGAGGAGCCCACGGAGGAGGAGGCGATCGCCATTTTGAAGGGGATCGCGTCCAAGTACGAGGAGCACCACCGGGTGACGATCCGGGAGGATGCGCTGGTGGCGGCGGTGCGTTTATCGAGCCGTTATATCAACGACAGAAGGTTGCCGGATAAGGCCATCGATCTGATCGACGAGGCTTCTTCTGCGGCCAGATTAAAGATCATGAAGACGCCGGAGAAGCTCTATGAGCTGGAGGCAAAGATCAAGGAACTCGATATCAAGATCGAGCGGTCCATCCGGTTTGAGGCGTATCTGCAGGCCAGCGAGCAGAAGCAGGAGCAGGATGAGCTGGTGAAAAAGTATAACCGCCTGAAAGAAAAAGTGGACCGGGAGAGGATGGAGAAGAGTTATGTGGTGACGGAGGAGGATATCGCCGCGGTCACTTCGATGTGGACGAAGATCCCGCTGCAGAAACTGGAGGAGAAAGAGAGCGAGAAACTGATGAAGCTGGAGTCCATCCTGCACAAGCGGGTGATCGGTCAGGAGGAGGCGGTCACCGCCGTTTCCAGAGCCATGCGCAGGGGCAGGGTGGGGCTGCAGGATCCGAACAGGCCCATCGCTTCGTTTTTGTTCCTCGGCCCCACCGGCGTGGGGAAAACGGAACTCAGCAAAGCACTGGCGGAGGCGATGTTCGGTTCGGAGAACGCGCTGATCCGGGTGGATATGTCGGAGTATATGGAGGGGCATTCGGTGTCCAAGATGATCGGTTCGCCTCCGGGCTATGTGGGATTTGACGAGGGCGGCCAGCTCAGCGAGAAGGTGCGCCGCAATCCCTATTCGGTGGTGCTCTTTGACGAGATCGAGAAGGCCCATCCGGATGTGTTCAATATTCTGCTGCAGGTGCTGGACGACGGGCATATCACCGATTCCAAGGGCAGGAAGGTCAGCTTTAAGAACACGATACTGATCATGACGTCCAACGTGGGGGCAAAGCGGATCGTGGAGCCGAAGAATCTGGGCTTTTCTTCGAGAACGACGAAGGAGCAGGATTATGAGACCATGAAGAAGAATGTCATGGAGGAAGTGAAAAAGCTCTTTAAGCCGGAGTTTATCAACAGGGTGGATGAGATCATGGTGTTCCACCAGCTTGATAAGGACAATATGAAGGATATTGTGACACTGCTGTCAGAAAATCTGATCAGAAGAAGCAAAAAGCAGATGGATATCACGCTGAAGATCACGCCCGCGCTGAAAGCGCATCTGGTGGAGAAATATACCGACCTGAAGATGGGGGCAAGGCCTCTGCGCCGGGCGATCCAGACAGTGATCGAGGATGCGTTGGCGGAGGAGATATTGTCCGATAAAGTGAAGAGCGGGGATACCGTTTCGGCGGGGTGGAAGGAAGAGAAGGTGACGTTTACCGTGAAATAGTTGGTGATAGCGGACGCCGGGGTGGAAATAAAATTCTCCGTCGCCGCGCTCTCGCCGGCTCTGTTCTTCAAGAGCCTGTGAAACAACGTAGCGGACACTAAGCTCGTGAGGGACCTCGCTAAGTGCCGACGCTTTTTAAGGGGCTCCTTGAGAATTTTATTTCCATCCCGGCTGGTTATGGTTATAACGAGGTAAGAATATGGCGAAGGGGAAACAGGCGACCGTGTTCTTTTGTCAGGAGTGCGGTTATGAATCCAGCAAGTGGCTGGGGCAGTGTCCCGGCTGTAAGAAGTGGAATACTTTTGTGGAGGAGAATGTGAGGACGTCCTCCGCACCGGGAATGGGAGGCGGAAGGGCCTCTTTTTCCTCTGCTTTAAATCAAAATAAGCCGGTGAAGCTGCGGGAGATCACAGGCGGCAGCGAGGAGCGGTTTACGACCCATATGGAAGAAATGGACAGGGTGCTGGGGGGCGGCATCGTGAAGGGCTCCCTTGTGCTGGTGGGGGGAGACCCGGGGATCGGGAAATCCACACTGCTTCTGCAGGTCTGCAGGCATCTTGCTAAAGACCGGAAGGAAGTGCTCTACATATCCGGGGAGGAATCCCTGCAGCAGATCAGGCTGCGGGCGGAGCGGCTCGGCGATTTTTCGGATACTTTATCGCTCCTTTGTGAGACAAATGTGGACGCGGTGGAGGATGCGATAAGAAAGTCTTCGCCTGCGGTGGTGGTCATCGATTCGATCCAGACCATGTATCAGGAGCAGGTCAGCTCGGCGCCGGGGAGCGTCTCCCAGGTCAGGGAGGTGACGGGGCGTTTTCTGCAGTTGGCAAAAGGGCTTGATATCACTGTTTTTCTGGTGGGACATGTGACGAAGGAAGGCACTGTGGCAGGTCCGAGGGTGTTAGAGCATATGGTGGACACGGTGCTTTACTTTGAGGGGGACAGATATGCCTCCTACCGCATTCTGCGCAGTGTGAAGAACCGGTTTGGTTCCACCAACGAGATCGGTGTCTTTGAGATGCGGCAGGAAGGGCTGGCGGAGGTGCAAAATCCATCGGAGTTTATGCTCTCCGGCAGGCCCGAGGGGGCAAACGGCTCGGTGGTGGTCTGCTCCAGCCAGGGGACAAGGCCCATCATGCTGGAGGTGCAGGCACTGGTGTGCCGGACGAATTTCGGTTTTCCGAAACGGCAGTCCACAGGGATCGATTTTAACAGGATCAATCTGCTGATGGCGGTGCTGGAGAAGCGGATCCAGATGCAGATCGGAGACTGTGACGCCTATGTCAATGTGGCGGGCGGCATCAGGGTGCAGGAGCCGGCTATCGATCTCGGCATCGTGATGGCGATCGCCTCCAGCTTTAAGAACAGGGCCGTGCCGGAGGACGTGGTGGTCTTCGGGGAGGTGGGCTTGAGCGGGGAGGTGCGTGCCGTGAACATGGCGCAGGTGCGGGTGCAGGAGGCGAAGAAGCTGGGCTTTTCCACGGTGATCCTGCCGGAGAGCAACAGGGCGGCCTGTCAGGAGATTTCCGGGATCAGGCTGGTCGGCGTGCGGAATGTGCAGGAGGCAATTGAATTTATATAGGGAGTGCTGGCTGTGGTGGATATGCATAAAAGAATCTTCCGTTTGGGCTGAAATGATTTTGATAGACGAATTTATATAAATATGGGAGTTATATATGAGAAAATTGCTTGTGTATTTGAAAGATTATAAGAAGGAGTCGGTGCTGGGGCCTTTGTTTAAACTGCTGGAGGCGTCGTTTGAGCTGTTTGTGCCGCTGGTGATCGCGCGGATCGTGGATACCGGCATCAGCGGGAAGGATTACGGGTATGTCTGGCAGATGGGGGGGATTTTGCTGCTTCTGGCTGTTATCGGGCTAATCTGCTCCGTGACGGCGCAGTATTTTGCGGCGAAGGCGGCGACAGGTTTTGCGACGAACCTGCGGCATTCACTGTTTTCCCATATTCAGTCTTTGTCCTATACGGAGATGGACAAGCTGGGAACGGCGGCGATGATCACAAGGATGACAAGCGATATCAATCAGGTGCAGTCCGGGGTGAATCTGGTGCTGCGGCTGTTTCTGCGCTCGCCGTTTATTGTGTTCGGGGCGATGATCATGGCGTTTACCATCGATGTGAAGGCGGCGCTTATCTTTGTGGTGACGATCCCGCTGCTCTCTGTCGTGGTGTTCGGGATCATGCTGATCAGCATCCCGCTTTATAAGAAGGTGCAGGCGGGGCTGGATAAGGTGCTTGGCAGGACGAGGGAAAACCTGACCGGCGTCCGGGTGATCCGCGCCTTCAACAGGGAGGATGAGGAGCAGGAGGCTTTTACCACGGAAAACCAGACGCTGACCAGGATGCAGATGTTTGTGGGGCGCATTTCCGCCTGCATGAACCCGGTGACTTATATCATTGTCAATGCTGCTACGGTGGTGCTGATCTGGACCGGTGCGGTGCGTGTGGATAGCGGAATTTTGACGCAGGGGCAGGTGATCGCGCTGGTCAACTATATGTCCCAGATCCTTGTGGAGCTCGTGAAGCTGGCGAATCTGATCATTACGGTGACAAAGGCCTTTGCCTGCGCGGACAGGATCTCCGGCGTGCTGGAACTGAAAAGTTCCCTGCCCGGAGCGGAAGAAGGGACAGGTGCTGCGCCGCAGGGAGAGAGCGGAGAGAAGACGGATTCCCTGCAGAAAGCAGGTGCAGGGAGCAGAGAATTTTGGGAGGGTCCTTACATTCAGTTCAGGCATGTGGATTTTTCCTATCAGGATGCAGGGGCGGACGCGCTGACAGATATTGATTTTACGGTGGAGAAGGGGCAGACCGTGGGCATCATCGGCGGCACGGGCTCCGGAAAGACCACGCTGGTGCATCTGCTGCCGAGGTTTTATGATGCGACAGGAGGGGAAGTGCTGATCGGCGGAAAGAATGTCAGGGATTATCCGCTTAACGGGCTGCGGGCAAAGATCGGCATCGTGATGCAGAAGGCGGTGCTGTTCCACGGGACCGTGCGGGAAAATCTGCGATGGGGTATCGTGGATGTGCAGTCGGGCGGAGCAGAAGGTATGAACAGGAGCGTGGAGCCGTCCGGAGCGGAAGGTATGAGCAGAGGGACGGAGACATGCAGAGCTGAAGGTATAGGCGGAGTTCAGGAGACGAACGGGGCAGGCGGACAAAGAAAAGCAGCGGACGGTGCAGAATATGCAGACGAGGATGCCCGGATGTGGGAGGCTCTTGAGATCGCCCAGGCGAAGGAGTTTATCGAGAAAAAAGAGGGAGGCCTCGATTTTGAAATCGAACAGGGCGGCAAAAATCTTTCCGGCGGGCAGAGGCAGCGTATGACCATCGCCCGGGCGGTGGTGAGAAGGCCGGAGATACTGATCCTGGACGACAGCGCTTCGGCGCTGGATTTTGCGACGGATGCGGCATTGAGAAAGGCGATCAGGAATGCCTCCGACGATATGACAGTGTTCATCGTCTCCCAGCGGGCGGCTTCGATCATGTACGCGGATAAGATACTGGTGCTGGATGACGGAAAGATCGCAGGGCAGGGAACCCATGAAGAGCTGCTGAAATCCTGTGAGGTGTATCAGGAGATTTATTATTCGCAGTTTGAGAGGGAGGAGGGAGCCTGACTGTGTTACCAGCTGGCTGAGGTGCTGACTGAATGACTTTAAGGGCTCCTTGAGAATTTGATTTTCTTCCGGGCTGGTTATGATGCTGACTGGGTAGATTTGAGGAGAAAAAAATTTCGGATACGGAAAGGTTTGAGTGTAGTATGAATAAAGGCAAAAAAAGTACATTAAAGAAAGTACTTGATCATATCAGCAGTTATAAATGGCTTCTTGTGCTCTCCATTTTGCTGGCGGCGGCTACGGTGGCGCTTACGCTGTATTTTCCGATTTTGTGCGGCAGGGCGATCGACTGTATCATCGGGCCGGGAAACGTGGATTTTACCGGAGGGCTGGTGAATGAAGGGCTGTATGCGCTGGCGGAGAGGATGGCGGTCGTGATCGTGCTGACGGCGGCGGCGCAGTGGCTGATGAATGTCTGCAATAACCAGATCACGTATCAGGTGATCCGGGATGTGCGGGAGGAGGCTTTTGAGAAGATCCAGAAGCTGCCGCTCAAGTATATCGACGGACACTCCTACGGGGATATCGTGAGCCGGATCATCGCGGATGTGGATCAGTTCGCGGACGGGCTTTTAATGGGATTCACCCAGCTTTTTACCGGGGTGGTCACGATCCTCGGGACACTTTTGTTCATGTTCTCGATCAATGTGGGGATCACCCTTCTGGTGGTGATTCTGACGCCACTGTCATTATTCGTGGCGAAGTTTATCGCGACAAGGACCCACGATATGTTCCTTTTGCAGTCCAGAACGAGAGGGGAACAGACGGCGCTGATCGACGAGATGATCGGGAATCAGAAGGTGGTGCAGGCCTACGGACAGGAACGGAAGATTTTGGGACGTTTTGATGAGATCAACGGCAGGTTGGAGAAGTGCTCCCTGCGCGCCATTTTCTTTTCCTCGCTGACCAATCCCTGTACCCGGTTCGTCAACAATATGGTCTATGCGGGGGTGGCGATCCTGGGCGCCTGTCTTGCCATCGGCGGCGGAAACGCAACCGGTTTTATCGCCTTTCTGGGTGGAGCCGTGACGGTGGGAGAGCTTTCCTGCCTGCTCAGCTACGCAAACCAGTATACAAAGCCTTTCAACGAGATTTCAGGGGTGATCACGGAGCTGCAGAACGCCCTCGCCTGCGCATCCCGTATTTTCGAACTGATCGAGGAAAAACCCCAGAGTCCGGAACCTGTGCATCCGGCAGTGGTGGAACACTTTGACGGCAGCGTGTCTCTGGAGCATGTCTTTTTTTCATATGTGCCGAAGCAGCGTCTGATCGAAGATTTTAACCTGCAGGTGAAAAAGGGGGAGAGAGTGGCAATCGTAGGCCCCACAGGCTGCGGGAAGACGACGCTGATCAACCTTCTGATGCGTTTTTATGACGTAAACAGCGGAAAGATCTGTGTCTCGGGGACGGATATCATGGAGATGAGCCGGTGCAATCTGCGGGAGGGCTACGGGATGGTGCTGCAGGAAACCTGGCTGAAGACCGGCACGATCCGGGAGAATATCGCCATGGCAAGGGAGGATGCCGCTCTGGAGGAAGTGATCGAGGCGGCAAAGGCGGCTCATGCCCACAGCTTTATCAAGCGCCTTCCGGATGGATATGACACAGTTGTCAGTGAAGACGGGGATTCTCTCTCCCAGGGACAAAAACAGCTCTTATGTATTGCCAGAGTGATGCTGGCGCTGCCGCCGATGCTGATCCTGGATGAGGCGACTTCCTCCATCGATACGAGGACGGAGTTGAAGATCCAGAATGCCTTTGCGAAAATGATGCAGGGCAGGACCAGCTTTATCGTGGCGCACAGGCTTTCCACGATCAAGGAGGCGGATATCATCCTTGTGATGAAGGACGGGAATATCATCGAGCAGGGCAGTCACAGGGAGCTGCTTGCGCAGGGCGGGTTTTACGCGAATCTGTACAACAGTCAGTTTGCAAAATAGATTGGAATGGAGGTTGAAGGATATGAAAAAGAATAGTTTGACAAAGTTGATGGCGATGCTTTTGGTGATGGCGGTTGTTTTGTCAGGCTGTGGAAGCGATGAGGAGAAAGAGCCGCTGGAGACGAGACGCAAGGAGCGGTTTAAAGAGCCTTCCGACGGGACGGGAAGTGCGGAGGATCCGGGGGACGCGGAGGAAGAGAGTGCGGAGGATGAGATACCTCCGGAGCAGATGGATCTGATCAAGTATAATTATTATGTAGTCCTGAACAATGAGATCATAGAGGTCATGGATTCCGTCGGCTATTATTATGAGGTAGTGGACTATGCGGAAGAGTTTTCGCTGCTGCCGGATACCGGGCTTACCTATGGTTATCGTGTTTATGGCCAGAATACGGATACGCTGGATGACTGTGTACTGCTCGCCGATATGGAGCCGGATTACGGGGAACTGGACGACATGGTGAGGGAGATGGAGGCACCGCTGCGGGCTTTGATGGAGACGTTCTCCGAGATCAGCAGGAGCAATGATTACGCGGATGATCAGTACCAAAAGGCAAGGGAATACCATGCCGTCATCTATGAGAACGCGGATGCATTCATGGCTGTCGGGTACGAATTTGTGGAGGCGATCGCAGAAATGGGCGATGCGCGGGTGGCCGAGGAGGAGAACCGGCTGAAAGAGGAAGGGATGCTGATCAATTACAATGCCAGCAGGGCGATCTCCATCGGACGGGAAGTGCTGAACGAGGTTTACGCCCAGGGGGTGAGCGATGAGAACCTCAACGAACTGGATCTCACGGAAATTCGGAAACTGCATGATGAACTTGTGGCGGTGGTGGCGGATTTTGACGCGGCTGCGGCTGACAACGATCAGCTCATCAAGGAGTCTTTGTCCAATTCCCGGCCTTTTGACGGGCTTTTGGACGGCCTGATCGATGCCCTCGAGTGGACGATGAAGCAGGCAGAGAGCGGACAGCTTCCGGATATGAGCGGCTCCGGCGCGCCGCTGGGGTCTCTGGAACATTTTTCCTATGTTCTCGAACAGTGTATTGAACGTTATAATTCGGTGTTTGTCGAATAAAAATGTGGGAAAATTTTGGAAAAACGCTTAAAACGGCTAAAGTTTTATGGGATACATGCCGATATACAGTATAACATAAACATGTGTTATCCATAAAACGGATTTGATGGATACGGTTTTTGGTAAAGAGGCAGGAATTTTATCGAAAATACAACAATTCATGGAGGAGGATCAGAATATGGGATTAGGAATTGATGCTTATTCACAGCCTTATGCAGTAGGAGCGGCGGGAGCAGGATCTTACGCAAGTACCAAGGCGGCGACCGGTGAGACAAAGAGCGAGAAAGCGGCTGCGGAGAGCGGCGCTACCGTGGAATTTTCCGATGAAGGGAAAAAAGCGCTGGAAAACAGTCAGGAGACCGGTGATAAGGTAGTAAAAACAGAGAGTGCTGCATCGAAGATCGCGGAGAGAACAAATAAAATGACAGACAGCCAGAAAAGCGAACTGGTGTCAAAACTGCAGTCTGATCAGGAGGCAAGGCATAATCAGCTGCTGAACATGGTACAGAAATTATTCAACAAGCAGGCGAATACCTATGGCCAGAGTATCGGCCAGAGCAGCGATATGTGGAAATTCCTTGCCAGCGGCAAGTTCACGGTGGATGCGGAAACCAGGGCACAGGCGCAGGCTGACATTGCGGAAGACGGTTATTATGGCGTGAAGAAGACTTCCGAGAGAATGTTTGAGTTTGCGATGGCTCTTTCCGGCGGCGATGTGGATAAGATGAAAGAGCTGCAGAGCGCGGTGGAGAAAGGTTATAAACAGGCTGAGAAGACATGGGGCGGCAACCTTCCGGATATCAGCAAACAGACACTGGATGCAACAAACCAGCTTTTTGAGGATTATTACAAAGAGCAGGAAGAAGCCTCCCAGAAGGTGAATCCGATCGACAGCATGGTCTGAGCTGCGGCTTACATAACAGAAGGAAAAAGATATAAAAACAGCGAAAACGCTTCGGGATGCCGGAGCGTTTTTTCTGTATATAAAAATTTTTTTGATCCTGATGCAACGAAACGGAAAAAGCTGTTATCTAATGTATGTAAACAGACAAATGCGCGCGCAGTTCGTAGGTACTGTAAAATTTTGAGTTTGTGGAGCGGATCCCGGGAGGGTGAGATCCACGGCAAACCTGGAGGAAAGAGATGGATACGTTAGTGAAAAGGGCACAGCTTGGGGATGCTGAAGCGTTTATCTCCCTGATGGAAGAGTGCAGGATGTCGTTTCGGCGGATCGCATTCGGTTATCTGGGAAATGACGAGGATGTTGCCGATGCCATACAGGATACGATACTGGATGCGTTTGAGCATATCGGCGCTTTGAGAAAGGCGGAATATTTTAAAACATGGGTCATGAGGATATTGATCAATAACTGTACGAAAACTTACAGAAAGAACAAAAGACATGTGAGTATGGAGCAGTGTGCGGAGGAGGGGGATTATGATGCGGGGGCTTCCGATGTGGAGTTCAGGGAACTGCTCCTCGCACTGCCTGAAGACAGCAGGACTATCTTCCAACTGTATTTCGGGGAACAGTTTACCACAAAAGAGATAGCGGAAATTCTCGGCATAAAGGAGAACACTGTAAAGAGCAGGATTCACAGGGGCAAAGAGCAGCTTCGCGTAAGTCTGCACGTGATATAGGAGGGAAGGGCATGAGAAAATATTTTTCGGATGAAGATTTTATAAGGATCTTGGGAGCAGACTTAAAGGACAGCGATATCATTGATATGCGCATAGAGGAGACTTACACGATGATAAGAAATGCGGAGAAAAGGGCAAGAAAGAAAACTCGGGGAAAGAAAAACCACTGGAAGGGCATCGGTGTCGGGCTTGCGAGCGCGGCGGCGGTCCTGACACTCACATTCACTTTCTTTGCGATGAATCCGGTCATGGCAAAAGAGATTCCCGTACTGGGCGGGATATTTGAGAAGGTGGCGGACATCTTTTCTTTCGGGAAATTGCCGGAGGATGAGACGGCGGAACTGTTCACGGTGGAAGGGGAGGCACTTTCGGAAAACGGTGCGGAAGAAGGGGGAGCAGAGCTGTACCGGAAGGCCGACAGCGGCATTACGCTCACCCTGACGGAAGAGTACGCCTCCAACCAGGCGATCTATGTGGGGATCCGTGTGGAAAACGAAGAAGGGTTTCCGGAGATGATGACGATGGCGGATGGGACAGAGCACCTGCGCTTTAAGACGATGGAACACTATTCTTTCCGGACAAAAGATGATGAGGCGTACAATTATGCGGAGAGGGATGTGGAAGGAAAGTTTGAGGATGCCAATACGTTCATCGGTATCATGCGGATCGATTATTCGGAGATCAATGTGGATGAGAGCAGATATCAGGCGGCGCTGCAGGAAGCGGAAGCGCGGGGAGAGGAACTGTGGCTGACGGATGAAAACTATTTTGATTATATGGAGAAATATGAGGTGCCGGAAACCTTTACAATGGACTGGGAGATCACACAGATCATAGGCTATCTGGCAAAGCCGGCGGTGCCGGAGGGCACAAAGAGCGGAAAAGAACTGGAACAGATGAGCGAGGAGGAGTGGCGGGATTATATGGCGTCCCTGCCCGCGGATCTGGATCAGTTTCCCAACAGATATGAAAACTGGTGGAAGGACGGCTCCTGGAAATTTAACATGACGGTCGCGCAGAAGGACAGCAATGCGAGGATCATCCCGGTGAACGAGACAAACGCAGACGGGATCGGCGTGGAAAGCCTGGAGATCTCCTCCGTGGAGATGACCATGAATATCATTGAGCCGGCAGGGACATTGACTTTTGCGGCAGTTTTGGATGCGGACGGCAATAAAATAGAAAATGGGGCTTCTAACGCCTATGAACTGGCGATCGAAGGACATGATATCTCAAAAGTGTATGTGTATGTCTGCGATTACGACGAATACATGGATGAGATCAAGGGGTACGGCGTGCCGGGGAATCACAGTGACAGGAGCTTTCAAGAGGTGCTTGAGGAGAGGGCGCTGTTTAAGACGGTGGTGTACACGGGGGAATAACATGAGGAATCGATGGTGCCGGAAGAAGAAAATCGGATTAAGGTAAAAATGACTTGAACCTTACTGTACAGTATGTTATATTGAAAAAGGGAAAGCCAGAGAAGCGGCTTACCCTGACAATGATTAAGTCAATGCTTTACAGCATCGGCCGTCACTATTTCCGGTAGTGGCGGCTAATTTTTTCCCCTGAAAATCTGATAGATCAGACTAACAAGGGCGACAATGAATATCCCGATCTGAATTAAGTCAGAATATGTAACATACATTGGCATCGCCCTCCTTTCTTTCGTCCGGAGGGTAAGCCCCTCCGCAAACAGAGGGTAAGCCGCCTTAGGCTCTCTGGTTTTTCCATATCATGATTATATTATATCGGGATTATACCATATTTGATATTATGCATGCAACATCTTTGAACATAAAATTTCCTCTTGACATAGCATGCATACTGTATATAATGATATATATACAGTATGCGCAAAAACTCTGATCAGAAGACTGTATAGAGAAAAGAATGAGGGATACCATGAAGATTATATTATCAAACCAATCCGAAAAGCCGATCTACCTGCAGATCAAGGAGCAGCTTGAGGAACAGATCCTGAGCGGGGAGATTCCCGAAGATACGGTACTGCCATCGATCCGGAAGATGGCGGCGGACCTGCTTGTCAGCGTGATCACGACGACCAGAGCATACAAGGAACTGGAAGCCGACGGATTTATTACCACGGTGCCGGGAAAAGGATGTATCGTCCTGCCGCCGGATAATAAGATCCTGCGGGAGCAGTATCTGCGGAGGATGGAGGAAGGCTTTATGCAGGCGGCGGGCGCAGCGAAAAAGCTGCAGATGCCCCTTGAGGAAGCCGAAGAGATTTTTGAAACGCTCTGGAAGATGTGAAAAATTGGATAGGCTGAGCTGACGGCGAGGGATACGAACAAAAAGCGAAGCGTTTGCGAGTAGGAAAGTATAAAAAATTGAAATAGGAGAAGAACGATGGAAGATGACAGAAAATATACGGAGGAAACACCGCTTTTGGAGGTGTGCGGCATCTCCAAACAATATAAGGGCTTTTTGCTGGATAAGGTTTCGTTTACCCTGCCCAAAGGGTATATCATGGGCTATGTGGGACCGAACGGCGCGGGAAAGAGCACGACTCTGGGCATCATCACCCAGACCAGACGGGCGCTGGAAGGGGAAGTGCTTCTGGACGGTATGGCATACGCGGATGATCCGGTGCTCTATAAAGAAAAGATCGGGTATGTCAGCAGCATTTCCTATTTCCCGCCCGTGATGAAGGTGAAGGATGCGGCGATGATCCTGAAGCAGTTTTACCCGACTTTTTCAAAAGAAAAGTTTTTCCGTCTGGTAAAGGAGTGGAATCTGCCGGAAAAGAAAAAGTTTTCGACTTTTTCCACCGGCATGATGGTAAAGCTGATGTTTGCGGCTGTCCTTTCGCGTGAGACGAGGCTGTTAATACTGGATGAAGCCACCAACGGGCTGGATATTCTGTTCAGGGAGGAGATCTTAGGCCTTCTGCAGCGCTATATCGAGGACGGCGAACACAGCGTACTCTTCGCCACCCATATCATAGACGATCTGGAGCAGATCGCGGACTATATCGTGATGGTGGACGGAGGACGGGTGCTGCTGCAGGATACCAAAGAGGCGCTGACGGAAAATTATATTCTGGTAAAAGGGGACGAAGCCCTGCTTGCCGGGTCGGATGCCGCAAAGTACCTGATCGGGACAAGGCGTGCCGCCTACGGCTTTTCCGCCCTGATCCAGACCGACAACGCGGCATCCCTGCCTGCCGGGGTCGTTATGGAAAAACCAAACATCAGCCAGATCATGAGCTACCTGATGAAAGAGGAGAGTGCTGTCGCGCAGCGATTTTAAAAAATATGGTAAAGTCGCAAAGGCACACGAGAGGAACTTTCATGAGTGTCCTTTCGAATGAAAGTTTCTCTCTGGAAAACAGCATAGCCCCGTACAGTGCATGAAGTGATTTACGGGCGAAGCAGTAATCGACCGTAAATTACTTCCCGTTAATATGTACTGGAAGGGGCTATGCGGAACTGGAATGGAGGATACAAGTATGAAACAAATTATTGGTTATATAGAGTATGATTTTATGAGCATAAAATCCGGAATGTTGTATATGATCGTGGTTTTCGGGGCGATCACGCTGGTGTTTGCCACACAGTCCGGCACCGGGGCGGTGGGATACATGCTCTTCGCCGGCCTGATCCTGGCGGGTACGGCATTCGGTACCACGAAACAGACGGTGGCTTTCACGGCTCTTGTGCCGGGAAATATCCTGCAGAAGGTGCTGGGCAGATATTTAGGCGGCGTTCTCTGCGTTTTTCTGTGTACCCTGCTCGGCGTAGCCGCCGCAGGCGTTGTAAAGATAGTCGGATATGATAACGGAAAGATGGAACTGCCGCTGTTGTCAGGACTGGTGGGGATCACGCTGCTGTTTCTCGCGATGCAGAATGTGATGCTCTATCTGCTGATTCCTTTTCTGGGGATACAGTTTGCCGGCCTTGTCCGCATGGTACCCGGATTTATCCTGTTTTTCCTTGTCATGAACATGGGAAATATGGAGATTGTGTCCGAAGTTATGCAGTATGGAGATGCTCTCGGAGCGGCCATAATGGGGATCGGCGTGGTCAGTATCGCGGCGGCGGTATTTGCGTCCTGCCTGATCATACGTAATCGGGATAACGAGTGAAGAAAGATGTTGCGTGTCTTCCTCATTTGTGATATAGTACAAGTGTATTAGCACAGTTAGTACAGTTGGCGTGGTCGGTGCAGGCAGAATCCTGCGGCATGCCGCCGCCAGTGTCGGCTTCCTGCTCTCCGGTGCCGATACGAAGAGGAGGCCTCCGTTTTGATGATTATGCTGGATTACAAAGATACAAGACCGATTTACGAACAGGTCGTGGAAAAATTTCAGACACTGATCTTAAAGGGCGTACTGGAGCCGGATACACAGCTTCCATCCGTACGCTCTTTGGCGGTTGAACTGTCCATTAACCCGAATACGATCCAGCGCGCCTACGGAGAACTGGAGCGGCAGGGGTTTATCTATACGATAAAAGGACGGGGGGGTTTC
>JAETSN010000115.1 GCA_021769625.1 [Clostridium] symbiosum
AGCACATACATTACACGATTCCTGAACCTGACCCAGTTGGTAAAGCCATAGGAATTGTGTTTCATGCACTTGATCATTTTGTTGCGGTTCTCAATGATCCCGTTGTGGAGCCTTACGCTTTTGATCGTATATTCGCTCCTCCTGTTGACCATGTATTCAACAGTCACTGTGTTGAAGGAATTGAAGATCTCATCTCTCCATTCCTTCATCGTTCTGGAGAATCCGTTCATCTCTTTGATGGAACTGTTCCTGAACGCTACATAAGTTTCGTTGAACAGCTGTTCTCCTGCTTTATCATATGTTCCCGACTCATACATGTGAGTCAAAACCCTTTTCAAACGCACTGCTTCTTCCAGTTCAGGGTCGATACCCAGAAGAATCTCCCGCAGCTGCAGGAGCGTCATATATTTTTGAAAATGTCGGTTGTATTGTCCTTCTCTCCCTGGGTCAAAGATATCCAGATCCTCATCTTTTGAGAGGAGCCAGTGGAAATGCTTCAGTACATAATACTGGTCAGAGGTTTTCTGCCAGTCAGCGGATATCCTCTGCCAGCACGGATCGTCCCGGTATCTTTCCCTTGGGAAGTCGCTTTCCACGGCCTTCATTTCTTCCTTCAGCCTTTCCCGCCTGGCTCTGGTCCTGTTCATGACCCGGATCCTGACTTTTGTCAGCCTGCGGGTGAATTCCTGCATCACATGGAACCTGTCCACCACGCCAATGGCGTTGGGGAAGCAGGCTTTCACCATTTTCCTGTAAGCCGGGTACATATCGAAACAGACCGCTTTGACTCCGAGTCTTTCCTCCTCGGGGATCAGACTCATATATTCAAGCAGTGAAGGGAGCCAGCGGTTTGGAAGCAGATCCACAGGTGTCTGCTTTTCGAAATCAAGGAGCAGACATACATACTTGCTTCCCTGGGTCTTCATCGCATAGACCTCGTCTATGCACAGGAGTGACGGTAGCTTCTTCCTGGGGATCTCCACATGGGCGTCGAAGATATTGGACACCGTGGTGGCTGAAACGCAGTATTTGCGGCCTACCGAAGCGAAGGTCTGGTTGTAGTCCTTGAGATCCTTCAATATGTCGAATACGACTTTATCCGCGATCTTTCCCTTTTTCTGAACGAAAGGAGAAGGCTCATAGTAGGTGCGGTGGCAGGCTGGGCATTTGAACCGTCTGGCATGATAAAGCAGGATACAGTCCCTGCCAGTTCCATCCGCATATTTGATCTTCTTTGGGATATATTCCTTCACTCTGGGATGCGGGCAGCCGCAGTCAGGGCATGGATCGTGATCATTGGTGAGAATGACACGCAGTACAGGACGTTTGTCGGACTGTCTGGTATAACTGATGTCCTCGATCTCCCCTGGTTCCAGCCCGAAAAAGTCCACCATGAATTCTTTTTCTGCATTCAACACGGTATTCCTCCTGTTCACGATGTCATCATCGCAGAGGATACGGGGTGAGTCATAAAAGCTGTGTGGAATGGTGGAAAACTTTGTGCGATCTCATATCTAGACATTTGGAAAAGTTGTTTATTCCTGTCTTTCCAGGCTAAAAGACACAATTCTTCCAGCGTGGCGTCTAAGAATAGTGAAAGGAAATCAGACCAGTATTGGGCGATGTGTTTGGAGATATAGCGGATCACGACAGGAGGCAAAGCGTAACGGGCAAGTTCGCACTCTGCCTGACGGAGAGTGCGATCAGGGCCTTTGAACAGGCCGGCCATGACCGCTATCAGGAATTGTGCCAGCAGCGGAACGCGGGAGAAGGGAACAAGTTCAGCGGGGATGAGGGCATGAGTTTTACCGCATACGGAACATTTTGCACGCTGGATCAGCACCTCGTCACGAACGCCGTTTACGGGACTTTCGAAACTGCGGAGATAGGAACCATGACGGTACAGCTTACCATCATGGCAATCAGGGCATTTCCTGGTACCAGCGAAGAACCTGTTACAAGTTTTTTGATATCCATTCTGGAAAGATGAATTGATTTCAGGGTGATTTCCCGGTACCATAATCATGTCATTAGACAGGGAGCGGCAGAACTTGACGGCAATCAATTGGGCTCTGCTCCTTTTTTTTGTTTCATCACAAAGTTCCTGATATCACTGTTTCAGTGACTGGAAGGGGGTACTGACTCCCTCCTTAAGCGGAGAACTGCCAAAGTATCTTCATTCAGCCACTTTCACCAATAAACACAGGGAAATCTTCGTTATTCTCTCCCTATAACTCCTTAATTCAACTATAACAAAACAAGGCAGCTTGAGAACCTCCATGAAGGTTCGGAGCTGCCTTTTATGACTTTGGTGATCGACCCTAAGGTCGCTTTATTGAAGGGGGTGGACCCTGTCCAATTTTGCGTATTCTTTATAACAATCGGCAGAACCTGAAATCTGTTCGCTTAAAAACATAAATAATTTAGCGAAATCACCAGTTTAAGCAACAGTTACCTCATTGCGAATGATGGCGATTTTAGTTTTATCAATTAACAAATGTCATGAGTTTCGTTTTAAAACATGGATTTTAATCGAAAGAATTCTTTCGGATGCGTTCACCATATGACAAATGTAATCACTTACAAATTTGCTTGAAAACGATTGGAGAAGGGGAGTAAATTGGTACTGTAAGTTATAACTTTCTTTTCTTCCCCAAAGATCTTTGATTCCTTTACTTATTTCCAGACAAGAAGGTTTTTGAAAGTCATGAAAAAAGAAAACAACACGAAAGCGAATCTGATCAAATCCATGGCGGTTCCCGCTTCTGCCATGATGGTACTTTCCGGTGCAAGTGCAGTCATT
>JAETSN010000051.1 GCA_021769625.1 [Clostridium] symbiosum
TCTTCCACTCCGTCTGTATAGGTCACACTGTGGAGTGCGCGGTTATAATAAATGTTTACTTCTGTCGTTCCGTTCGCTGCTATGACCTTCTGTTCAAATGACTGTGCCGTAAACCCAGCATAAGTTTTTGCTTCCGCCTGCGTCATCTCAGCAGTCGTCCCTGTCTTATCCTCTGATTCTTTTAAGGTATATCCTGACCCTGATACATCCTGCAGATAGTGGTTTACTTTATACGCTGTGTCGGTATTCGGTTTCCACTGCGCATACAGGATATCTTCACCTTCAGTCAGCGTATAATCACTTCCTGCTGTATAAGTAGTTCCTGTTCCGTCTGCTGCGGTGTTCCAGCCTGCAAAAGTATAACCCGTCCTTGTGTAGCCGTTCGCTGCTGTCTTTACAGTCTGCCCTACACGGCCTTCTGTTGGAGCTACATTTCCGCCTGTTGCACCATTTCCATCGTATACTAATTCATCAGGAATCGGCGCATAATATAGTGTAAGAACATTTCTAGCCGAATCCTTTTCAATAACCAATCCGTCCACCGGATATTTTGAATCATAAGTATAACTAACGATATCCTTTTTGTGACCGGTCTCTGTGATTGTCTGTCCATACCTGGCCGTATGCGTTTCCGCATCAGCTATTGGCTCTTTGGTATCTTTATCCAGATGTCTAACTGTATATTCGACACGAATCCGATTATATTTAACCTCAATTACATTATTCCCATTTTTACGTATGGTTATTGTTCTTTCTCTCTCCGAGGTAATACATTCAAATCCGTCATAGCTCTTTTCATCTGCTGTAACAGACCAGCCTATGAAGCCTTCACCATTCACAGTCTCCTTAACTTCATACCCGCTTCCGTCCGCTTTTTCCAAGAGATATTTAACTGTGTAAGAATTCTTCAAGCATGGTTTATATGTGAAGACAATCTCTTTTTTATTTGCTTCTTTGTTCAATGTTGCCTGAGAATTAATAACCGTATAATTCGCAACAGGCACAAAGTTCTCTGTTACTACATTTTTATTTGTTGTTCTTATCGCCTCAGGTAAAAGTTCCTTCCCATCCTCGTCTACATATTTAACAGTGTAAGACCATGTAGCAACTTTCTTATAAACAAATTCAATTGTCAATCCATCTTCACTTAAATTAAGTGATTTACTTGTGATTATTGCAAAACCATCCTCTACTGCAGGCGCCGTCTCTGTAACAGTTGTGTTTACATCACCACTCTTCGTCTCTGTCTTAAACGGTTTTTCCTCGCCTTCATATCTGCATTCCACAGTATAGTTAAACGTTCCGCCAACCTGCTTCCAGCCTAAATACAGATCCATGTTGTTCCTAACCTGCATACCCTCTGTAAACGGTTTTGTGCAAGCTGCATCCATATACCAACCGATCGGCTCGTGATTTTCCTTTGTAACTCCTTCCATATAACCGTCCAAAGCTTCCGGAGATATGGTATAACCTTTTTCTTTTGTAACAACATCGTTCTCTTTACCATCTACATTATAATGAAGTGTTACATCATATTTCGGTTTTTCCCATTTAGCATATACCTCAACATTATGCGCAGGCATCTTATCCCCGGATTTTATTTCTGTTGTATATGCCGGTGAATAATACCATCCTGCGAAGACATAATCACTGTCAATACCATCCCCCGGAATCGGGTTTGGCGGCAGTTTATCAGAGACAGTGTCTTCATATTTAACCGATATATCTTGAGCTTTGCAATTTCTAAATACCAGTTGATAGGAATTACGTGTATAATATAACCATAATGGGCTTGATCCGCTCTTTTTCCAGTCTTTATATGTAAATCCTTCTATCGGTTGTTGATCTTCCTCTGTAAGACTCACACCAGATGAAGCGTTAAAGCTTGCATACTCTTCCCGTTCACCATTTAATGATTCAACATAATATATAATCTCCTTCCCTGTTCCCGCTGTTTTTTCATACATTTCCAGATTTTCAGCAGGCATATTGGCAAATAATGCATATTGTGTATTTCCAGTTAACTTCGGTCCCCATCCTTTACTTTCGCTTGCTTTTTCCCATTGCTTTGAAATATCTTCCCCGTATTTAGCTGTTATCTTATATTCAGTATACTCGTCTCCTTTTACATAGGAGCCACCCCAAAAACCTGACGACTTCCATTCCACTTTAAAAAATCGTATTGTATATTCTTTTCTATTATAATATACATTTTTCACAGTAGAGCCATCCGCTGCAACTTCTACTGTTACATTAGACTTACTACTATCAAGCTCAAATCCAGGATAATTTATCTGATCATAAGTTGCTGTACTTCCAACCTTTACCGGTCCTTTTACAACAGACTCTTTATAGTCATACTGTAAAGAAGTATCGGCTTTGTATGTTCCGGGCACTTTTTCCTGCCAATATACTACCGTATATTTTGCGGTTGTTGCCTCTTTCCACTTGGCTGTCGCTATAACATTATGGGCAGGCATTGTGGGTTCATTAAAATCCCATCCATCGAACTCATATCCCGGTTTTGTCACAGCATTTCCTGTCGGATAATCAATTTTTTCCCCATACTTAAGAGTTTCCGGCATAATATAAGAACCGTTATCTCCCGTATTATAGCTCAGAGTATACAGATTTCTTGTGTACACGATGGTAATACTCTGATTTCCGTTTGCGCCAAGAATATAATTATTAACTTTTCCGGCGGTAAAGCCTTCATAGTGTTTTGCCTCTGCCTGAGTCATTGTCCCAAGCTGACCAGTCAAAGTCTCAGTATCCGCTGTTTGGTCTGCTATCTCACCGGAAATACCTTCCAGTTTATGGACAACTGTATATTCTACTTCTCCGCCGCTATAAATTACATCCGTTACAAAGTCCTTATCATCCGTAACATTAACTGAAACTTCCTTTTGATCCGCCTCAAATCCGTCAATCTCCGGAGATTTTATCGTTTCATGGAATTCTTCTCCCGCCTTCACCTCAGCCACATAGGGCTGTGCCGCTACAGTTATTCCATCACTATATAAATAATTAATTGTGACAGTGTATTTCCCAATCTTATTATAGCGGGCAGTTACCGTCATATCTCCGGTTACTACAGTATCCGCAGTCACGCCATCCCATCCAGCAAAAGAATATCCTTCATATTCCGGTGGATCATTTGGAATTTCTACCTTATCATTAGCTTTTACCGTCTGTGTAACAAGTGTTTCATAAACTGCCTTCTCTTTGGAAGGATCCGCATACTGGAATGTAACTGTATAATAAACAACTTCTTCCTCTTCCAGAATCGCCTCCAGTGTCTGAATGCCTTCCTCCTCTGCCTCTGTCTCTTCCTCCTCTGCAGTTGTTACATCGTCCTTTATCGGATCCTGCTCTTCGGCATCCGTGTTCGGCTTTTCATTGTCTGATTCGCTTGTATTTTGAATATAATAAACTTTAACTATATTCTGCTCAGCATTCTCAGTAACTATGCCATTTTCGTTTTCAATTCTATCGAGAACATAATTCTTTTCGTTATGTACTACTTCGTTCTCTACATCATCTGATGCTAAAATAGTATCGCCCAATGTCCCATCGTTTTTTTCAACTCTGGCACCTTCATCTTCTATGCCCCCATAATAATAGTAAATAGCATAGCTGTATGTTGTCTCTTCTTCAGGTTTCTGCTCCAGATCCGTATCTGCCGGCTGTTCTTCGTCAACGGGCTTCTTCTCTGAATCTTTCTCATCTGCCCCTTTGGCGACAGTTTTCTGTTCCTCTCCTTCTACCTTCTCCGTCCCTTCGGTATCAGTCTCTCCCTCTACCTTCTCCGTTCCTTCGGTATCGGTCTCCCCCTCTACCTTCTCCGTTCCTTCGGTATCGGTCTCCCCCTCTACCTTCTCCGGCTCGGCTTCCTCATCCCCCATATCCAATTCTACAACCTTTTCCGTATGACCGTTATCAGCCTGCTCGGTTTCAGTCGTCCCATCTTCTGTAGCCCACAGGAATGCATCTGAGGAAGTGATGCATGTGGTTGCTACCAGAAGAAACGCCAGAAAGAATGCTATCCATCTCTTTCTAGATTTCAAGAACTTTTTCATTCTTTCTCTCCTCCTTTCATAAATAAGACCGCTTAATTGGTTTCTTATATATGAAGTGGGTTTGAAAATCAAAAAAGGGTCAGAAAAAGTCAAAATTTTTTTATTTTTTTTCATATTGACAATCCCATCCTCTTCTCCGATAATCATATTGTAAACTTCACTCCTCTTGAGAAATTGAGAGTCAGACAGATAACAGAGGTGATCTATATTGGGAAAAAAAGAAAAAAATGCCGGAAAACGGCGTTTTTTAAAGAAGTATGACGGCTTGAAATACGGCTGGCTGAAGGACACTAAAAAATTTCTGCTTCTTTTTATAATACTGCTTTTTGTCTTCCATAATATAATCGGTTTTTCATTTGTAAAAGGCGGTTCTATGGAACCCACATTGCTGGAGGGAGATATCGTCCTGTATACGAGGATCAATCCGCAGTATCACAGGGGGGATGTGGTCTCCGTCCGAATTCCGTCCGGAGAATACTATGTAAAACGGATCATCGCAATGGAAGGGGATGTTGTTGATCTCAGAAACGGAAATATTTATCTTAACGGTGCGCTCCTCTCCGAACCTTATCTCCACGGAGCCCTGACATCCGAAAAGGAAGGTATGGTCAAATATCCGTACACTCTGGAAGAAGGGCAGATTTTTGTTGTGGGTGATAACCGTGCCGAATCCATGGATTCCCGCAGTTTCGGAGCCATCGGCCTCAGACAGGTCAGAGGTCGGATCTGGTTCAGGGCCGGTAAATTTTTCATACAGAAGGTATAAGAAAAAGCCGGCAGTCTGCCGGCTTTTTTCTTTCTATCGCTATCCCCCTATTGTCAGGATCAACTGCAATTTATTTTCTGCCAGATCCGCCACATAGACATTGACCGTATCCGATGCGGCAGGCAATATGACAAATCCCGTCTCCTCATCAATCTCGACAGGTTTTATTTCCTTTCCGTCCAGGCCATACGCCTCTATCTTCGCATAATCAACCCCTGAACCGGCATCGGAAAGATACAGATGAATCTCATCTCCCACTTTGCTGCAGGAAACAACTGTGGGAACTTCCCTGTCCACTTCGGTGACATCCACATACTGTGTCATGGTCTGCCTGTTAGCCAACGTTACCGTCACAGCCATCTGTCCGTTTCTGGAAGGCTCTATGGAATATACATGGGAGTCCACTTCATAAACAGGAATATTATATCCGTCGATCGTTGCGTTCACCCTCTCCACCAACATAAAGGAGTCCACCTCCAGCCGGTATACAGGATTATAATTTCTTGCCAGCGTCTCATCTTCATCTACATGAAAAGCAACCGGTATAAACAGAAGCGGCAGCAATATAAAAAGCGTCATGATGATCACCAGGATCGTCCGCTGCAGAGTAAAGCGCTCTTTCCGGTAATTGCTGTAGGATGCAAGCACTTCCAGCGGGATGGTATTATTCTCCATCTCGTTCGCCTTGAAAGCCTGCTCCAGGATCCGGCTCGCCTCTTCCAGAGACAACTGTGGTGCAGAGGATTTATGAATTAGCTTCATACGTAAAACTCACCTCCCTGCTGCTGAAGAACGTTGGCCAGATGTTCCTTACCGCTGTTCAAATACCGTTTTACGGAACTTTGGCTGATCTCCAGAAGTTCGGCAATTTCATTATACTTCAAACTTCGATAAAATCTTAAAATGATAACCTGTGCCTCCGTAAATGGAAGTTTCATGATCTGTTTCATGATATATTCCCGGGAATCCACCTTCACCACCATATCCTCCGGGTTCGCAGAAGAAGATGATAAAGCTATCTGCGAATTCGCAGGAAGTTGCTCCCGGTCAGGATCCCCCTCATAATATCCCCCCATTTCCGCATCATAGCGTTTCTGTTTTTTATGTAGCTGAAAACAAACACGGAAATTGATCTGATTCAGCCACGCGACCAAAAGCATTGGGTCTTTCAGCTTCGAAAGTTCTTTCAGTGCGATGATATACGTCTCCTGCAGTGCGTCCTGCGCCAGATACTCATCTTTTAAATAGCTGTACGCAAACTGATATTGTTTTTGATATGTTGCCGCATAGAGTTCGGCAAAAGCATCGCTGTCACCGCTCTGCGCATTGACGACCAGCTCTGCCATATAGTTATAATCCAAAGCAGGCATAAGCAGTTTCCTCCCCCAAAATACTCAAAACAGTTATTCCTCGCTTTCGGGTTCATCACCGTTATTTTCGTTCACTTGATGTTTCATAAAGTTGACGAAACGGGGGCCTTCGTATATTCGACGGTTTGACAGAGCAATAAGATCCGTAATGTTTTTCACCTCATCCCCCTCGCAATAAGCAGAACCGTACTCGTACCGGATCGGTATCTCGCCGGATTCCGTATTATGGCGCTTTACTTTTTTATCCACGCGCGTCAGAAAAGTATTCATCTTCTGGACAGTCCCGTTTTCGAACAGTGCCAGAAATTTATTTCCCCCGTTTCTTCCCACAAAGCACAGATTTGCCGAGGAGGACTGCAGAATACTTGAAAATTCATAGATCAGTTCGTTTCCCCTGATATGTCCCCATTGCTGATTTATCTCACTGATATTGACCAGATCAAACATAATACATCCGATATCTTCGGGAAGCGGCTTATCGAGATATTTCTCTATCAATGTATCGCAGCTGTACCTGTTGGCAATTCCCGCCACAGGATCGGAAGATACTGCGAAATCAAGTTCCCTGTAATCTTTCTTGAAGGTGGAAAACAGGCTGAAATCCATAAAAATAAATAAAAATGTCATGACGAGCGCCGCCCACAGCAGTATGCAGAGTGCCCGGATATGCGGATTATTTGCTATCATCTGATATAATTCGTTATCACTGAAAATGATAAAGAGCCCTGCCGCCGTTAGAATGATAAAAAGGATCAGCTGGATCGTCTTAAAAACGTCAAATTTTTTCATGATTCTTATTCCTCTGTTTACAAACATAAACATATTTATGCATTTCAAATAACAGTATAGCACAATTTTTTTAAAATGCCATAGAAAATATCGTATTGCAGAAAAAAAGCCGCTAACTATTCGTGGTAGTTGGCGGCTATTTTCGTTAGCATAAGCCTGCTCGCAAAGCGTGCAGGCGTTGGTTTTCCCCTGAAAATCTGATAAATCAGACTAACAAGGGCTACCAAGAAGATACAAAACTGGACCAGGTTACGAAGCAGATAACCTTCTTAAATAAATCTGCACAGCAGCATCATCGCCCTTTATCTCAGGGAGCAGAATGCCTCCCGCCATCAGCGCAGTGCCGGAATAAATTCTCTCCTCCCCTTCCGCCTGATACTGCGCATCTTCCGAAAGTCCGGCAAGCCTTACCCTTCTTCGAAGGGCATTCGGCTCCACCCGGTATACCACGCCCTGCATAAGTACTTCCGATCCGTCCTTTGATACAAACTCCCAGACTGACATATTATCTTTTGCGGGCTCACACAGCCTGTAATAAAGTCCGTTGTAGATCAGATCCTGATATTTTTTATAGGTTTTTACCTGATTGGAAACTTTCTGTTTTTCCTCATCATTTAATGTATTTAAATCCAATTCATAGCCAAAACTGCCCGCCATGGCGACCGTTCCCCTTGCCTCGATGTCCGTCACCCTGCCTGTCTGGTGGTTCGGCACTGCCGAGACATGTGCCCCCACCGTGGATGCCGGATAAAAGAAGCTTGTGCCGTACTGGATGATCGTTCTCTCGTGGGCGTCCGTGTCATCGCTGCACCAGATCTGGGGACAGTAATACAGCATCCCAGCATCGAATCTCCCTCCTCCGCCGCAGCACCCTTCAAACAGCACATCCGGGAATTCTCCGGTCAGCCGCTCGAGCAGCTCATAGAGTCCCAAAATATAGCGGTGCGGCGCTTCCATCTGGCGGTCCCTGGGAAGAGTGGGCGTATACCAGTCGCATATATTCCGGTTGATATCCCACTTGACATATTCGATATTGTTTTTCCGGAGAATATCGCTGATCACCTCATATAAATAGGCAACGACCTCCGGATTTGCCATATCCAGCGCGAGCTGGTACCTGCCCCGCATGGGATTTCTGCCCGGTATGCGGATCGCCCACTCCGGATGGCTTCTGTACAGTTCACTGTCCTCCGAGACCATCTCCGGTTCCATCCAGATCCCGAACTTCATGCCCAGCCCGTTGATTCTCTCCGTCAGTCTGCCCAGTCCTCCCTGAAGCTTTTCCTCGTTGACGAACCAGTCGCCAAGTCCCGACACATCCGAATCCCGCTTGCCGAACCACCCGTCGTCCAGCACCATCATATCGATGCCCAGCTCCGCCGCCTGCTTTGCGATCTCTTCGATCTTTGTATCGTCAAAGTCAAAATAGGTCGCTTCCCAGTTGTTGATCAGCACCGGTCTTTCAGAAAGTTTATATTTTCCCCTGCACACATGATTCCTGATCACATGATGGAAACGATGGGACAGCTCCCCGAACCCATTCCCCGAGCAGGACAGGATCACCTCAGGCGCGTGGAAGCTTTCGCCTTCCTCCAGCCGCCATGTGAAAGTATCCGGATGGATACCCATCACAAGCCTCACCTGATCGAGCTGGTCTCTTTCGATCTGTGTCTGGAAGCCTCCGCTGTACATCAGCGCGGCGCCGATGCAGAAACCGTTTTTCTCCGAAGCACCCTTCTCGCACAGGATCACTGTGGGATTCTGCTGATGGCTGGACATCCCCCTGTTGCTGCCGCTCTCCTGTACGCCGTGGATCAGGGCAGCCCGCTCCATCTGGCGCTCTTTCGTATGTCTGCCGTGGAAATGGATCCACTCCCAGTCCCCGTAGGGAATATCCATACACAGGCTGTGCACCCTGTCCAGGATCACAGGCGTCTTTCCGCCGTTCTGTACAACAACGCTTCTTGTGATAACGTCATCCTTTTCCAGCACGCCGTATTTCAGGATCACTTTCACGTCCGTCGCCGTGTCCTTTAAAACGATCTCCAGCGTCTCCGCCGCCTCCTCCCCGGCGTAGGCCGCCGGCAGGCCCGGAATCTGATATTTTCCTTTTAAAATATGATATTCCTGAAAACGCAGATCCAGCGCGCAGCTCCCGTTTTCGTGGATGACAGCCACAGCCGGCACACGGAAATCCCCCACGCCGCCGGACGCATACTCTAACGGCAATGTGTCAAGCGAATAGGACCTTAAATTCTCCGCCTCGTAAATATTGCCCGAAAACCCCACATCCGGATAATCCAGAAGGTAATCCATCACGCAGTCCGTTTTTTCGCCGTACCACAAATGATTTAATACCCCGAAAGCATCCACTTTCATCTGGTACAAAGTATTAGCCGTCTCAACATGAAATACGCCATGCTCTACTTTCACCGCCATGTCAAAATATCCCTCCACTGTCTGTCTCTATTTTTATTCAAAATCAGTTAACACCATAACCAGCCATGAGAATCATAAAATCCTCAAGGAGTGCCCTTGAAAAACGCCGGCACTTAGCGAGGTCCCTCACGAGCTTAGTACCGCTGCGTTTTTCACGGAGCGCAAGCGTGCCGACGGAGGATTTTATGATTCTCATGGCGTCCGGTTTCATTAACTGAATTGTTGCCGCTTATCCTTTCACAGCCCCATTTGCCACGCCGTTCAGGATCTGTTTCTGACATACGATGTAGAACAGCAGGATCGGGATCAGCGCCAGAATATAGGAGGCAAACGCCAGATTATAGTTTGTGCCGAACTGCGTCTGGAAATTGAGCTGTGCCAGAGGCAGCGTGTTGATCCCCGTACCGGACATGATGACAAGCGGCGTCATAACATCGTTCCATGTCCCTAACGCTGTCAGGATCGCAACCGTCGCATGCATCGGGGACATCATCGGGAAGATGACCTTCCAGTAAGTAGTCCATGTGGTCGCCCCGTCGATATAGGCGGCCTCCTCCAGTGCCAGCGGTATATTTTTTAAATACCCTGTATAAAGCATCACATTCATCGGCATATAGAATACCACATACAGCAGGATCACGCCGAGCCTGTTGCCCAGTCCCATCTGCGCCGTCTGTTTTACCAGAGGCATCATCAGGATCGCAAAAGGTACAAACATACCGCTCACGATATAGAGATAGATGAACTTAAAGCCTTTCCTCTCCGCCATACCTCTTCCGATCGCATAACCTGCGATGGAATGGATCACGATAGCGATCACGATGGTTGCGATGGTGATCAGAAGGCTGTTGCCGAGGGAGCGCCAGAAGTCTGTCACCTCCATCGCCTGCCTGAAATTGTCAAAGCTCCATGTGGAGGGAAACGCCAGCGCCCCCGCCACATCGTTCGTCATTTCGCTGGGCTGCTTGAAGGCAATGATAAATGCCATATATAAGGGAAAGAATACGGTTACGGTGCCTAATATCAGAACGATCGTCAGCACCCAGTTTGTTCTTTTTTCTTCCTTCATTATAACTGTTCCTCCTTCTTATTCATGATCGTCAGCTGCGCTACGGTGATTCCTACTATGACAAGGAAGAATATGACTGCGTTCGCGCTCTGGAAGCCAAACTGTCCGCCGTCCATACCGTTTCTGTAGATCAGGTAGGAAATGGATTCCGTGCTCTGCGCAGGACCGCCCTTTGTCAGGGACATGATCTGATCGAATACCATCAAGAGGTTCTTTGTGCTGAGCACCAGATTGATGGTCAGGAAGGGAACCACCAGAGGCAGCGTCACTTTCCAGAATTCCTGCCATTTTGTCGCGCCGTCCAGATTGCTTGCCTCGTATACATCCTCAGGCACCGTCTGCAGGCCGGAAATGTAAATGATGGTGTTCGTCGCCACCGCCTGCCATACGCCGACGATCAAAACGCCGATCCATGCGTATTTCTCACTGGCCAAGATACTGTTCTGGATCCAGCCGATATTCAATGCGTTGCCTACTGCCGGTACGATGTAGGTAAAGAAGAAGCTGAAGATATAACCGATAACCAACCCCCCCAGAATGTTCGGTACAAAGTAAATACCTCTGAGCGCGCTCTTAAAACGGATCTGGCTGTTCAGCCCAAGCGCCATGATCAGGCTCAGTACATTGACGAGCACCGTCCCCACCAGCGCGTATTTGAAGGTAAACAGGTAACTCTTGCCTACCCTGAGGTCCGTAAACAGGTCCTTATAGTTCCGAAAACCTACGTAGTCATACCCGCCGTAACCGCGGTAATTGGTGAAACTGTACATAAATCCCTTCAGCATGGGAAGTGTATTAAATGTGAAGAACAATATCACTACCGGTATAGTAATTGCCCAGAATGTTTTTTCCCGTGTGGTCATTTTACTTTTCATAGTAAAACCCTTTCCTTTCTCTATTTTTTATTGTGCATTCTGATACTGCTGCACCTTCCAGATCAGATCCTTGTTATATCTGATCCAGTCCGAATCAAACCGTGCGAGGAACGTATCAACGGCGTTGTCGCTCTCATCCAACAGGAACGTCTGGATCATGGCATCCACGCTCATCTCACTGGGATAGTGATGATCCTGATAATCTGTCATTCTGCCTGCCTCTATGTAAGACCTCATGCCTTCCAGTTCGGCGGGAAGTTCAAATTCACCTTCCTTGCAGGCGATGCCTCCCTGATCGTCCAGATAGATGTTGATCGTCTCGTCCTCATAGAGGAACCGCAGCACTTCGTATACCGCTTCTTTATTCTCTGTCTCTTTCATCACACAGAACTGCAGATCGATACCGGAGTTCAGCACATTGTCTTCTTCCGCTTCATTTGCGGGGAAGGTGAAGGAGTCGATATTCATATCGGGATTTACCGATTTGATCTGGGGGATCGCATAATTGCCGATCGTATACATGGCGGATTCCCCTCTCGCGAAGGCGGTACAGGCGTCATTGTAGCCGTAAGCATAGGGGTTGGGTTCCGCGTACTCAAGGAGCGCTTCCGTCTTCTCGGCCACCTCCCGGTAATTGTCCGTGAATGTGGTGTTGCCCTGATTTACCTGCGCGCAGGTATCGGACGGTGTAAGGCCCACAGCCAGCGCATTCCAGGGCGCCAGGCAGGTCCAGGTATCCTTGTAACCCAGATAGAGGGGCTGGATGCCCTCCGATTCGATCTGCTCACAGAGCGCCGTAAACTCCGACCATGTCTCCGGAATCTCCCAGCCGTGCTCCTCAAACATATCCTTGTTGTAGAGGACACCCGCTGCATTTGCCACATAAGGAAGCGCATAAATACCTTCCTGCGGAATAAATTCCAATTCCTTGTCCATATCCGCATAAGCCTGTTTGATATCCCCCGTCACATCCAGATCAGAGATATCCATAAACAGTTCTGCATCCAGGAAGTTGGAATAGTTGATATCGCCGCCGATTCCCACGATATCGGGGTAGTTCTCCCTGATAAATCTTGTTTTTAAAATCGTCATTGCTTCATTAGGCGAATTGATCGTCAAATGGATGTCATCGTGGGTCTCGTTAAAACGGGCCTCGATCTTCTCCATTGCCGCTACCGCCTCCGGTTTGTAAGACACCAGTTCCACCTCGATCTTACCGTCCGATGCTGTCTGTCCGCAGCCTGTCAGCCCTGCCGCACAGAGCATAAGCCCGAACGCCGCCGCCGCTTTTGGGGCAATCTTTCTTTTTGACATATTTTCCTCTTCCCTCCTATGTTATTTTTGTTACCTTTTTTGTTGATTTCATTGTAACATGCCTTTATGCTATCAAAAATAGCACTGTTTTTCATATTTTATTCCAATATGCTACATTTCATGCTATAATAGCAGAAGATGTCGCATTATGATATAAACAATGAGCAGTGCCGAAAAAGGGAAATATAAATTTTCGTCATGCTTGCATGTAAGAAAATTTATATTTTACTTTTTCGATAGGGCGAATGCCCGACATGAGGAAAATCGCAGATTTTCCGAATGGCACTGCGGCGCAGTGCCGGAAAAGGAGGGTCCCCTATGGGCAACACTTTCTTCAACATCTTCCCCAGTGAAAACTTCATCGATCTGGATATGTACCAGCACGGTTACGAGCAGTGCGCCCCCGGCCACTCCTTCGGTCCTCTTGCCAGAAATCACTATCTGTTCCATTATGTCCTTTCCGGCACCGGTACGCTGATGGCAGATGACTCGAAAGGAAAAACCCAGACCTTCTCCATCAAGAGCGGACAGGGATTTTTAATATTTCCCGGACAGATCAATACATATTTTGCCGATGACCGTCTCCCCTGGGAATATATGTGGATCGAATTCGACGGACTGCGGGTAAAAGAGGCGCTTGACCTGACGGAACTGTCCATGGACAATCCGGTATACCATCCCCATTCCAAGGAACTGCGGGAAATGCTGCTGCAGGAGATGACCTATATCGTCCATCATCCCAAGGAACCCCCCATGCATCTGATCGGCCATCTTTATCTCTTTCTGGATTATATGTCCCGCTCCGCCAGACGGACCACGCCGGTGCACAGCAGTAAGATGAGCGACTATTATATTAAAGAAGCGATCAACTTTATCGAGCAGAATTTTCAGAACAACATTTCTATAGAAGAGATCGCCGCGGTATGCGGTATCAACCGGAGTTATTTCGGCAAGATTTTCCGCAATGCGATGGGACGGTCCCCACAGGAATTTCTGATGCATTACCGGATGGTGAAGGCGGCGGAGCTCTTAAAACTGACTTCGCTTTCCATCGCGGATATCGGGTCTGCGGTGGGGTATGAGAATCAACTGCACTTTTCGCGGGCGTTTAAGGGAGTTTATGGGGTTTCGCCGAGGGAGTGGAGGAATCGGCATAAATGAAGGGGGAGATGGCAGTTGTAGGACGGACGCAGGCAAGGACATAAAATACTTCGTCGCCACGCTCGCGCTCTGTGAAAAGCGCAGCGGACACATAAGGCGCTAAAATACAGCGCCTAAGTGCCGGCGTTTTTCAAAGGGCTCCTTAAGCATTTTATGTCCTTGCCTGCTGGCTGAGGTGCTAACTAAACAATACAGAGATCTTAAACATTACCCACTGGGTACTGGTTTTATTTCAGAATAATAAATTAAAGAAATCTTAAGGAGTTCATAAAGGACTTTTCATATGGAAATTGGTAATATTATGTAGACAGTCATTGAGTCAGGATTATAGCGTCCGCTGTTTTCTGCTCGTTGATATCGTCACACAGCTGTGTGTCTGCATCATATTTTGAGGGGAGAGGCTTTTATGAATATCTTTGCGTTGAAGTGTATCGCATTGTACCTGATGGTTTTGGATCATATTGGGTTTTATTTTGAGGGGTTTATGCCTTACGGGCTTTATCTGGTCCTGCGGATTTTGGGGAGGTCCAGTTATCCGCTGTTTCTGTTTTGTATGACGCAGGGGTACCGGCATACGAGGAGCAGGAAGAAATATCTGCTCAGGCTTTATCTCGGGAGCCTGTTTATGACCGGGTTTGCTGTTTTTGTGGATGCCGTTTTTCCTGTAGACGGGCTGGGGTACGGATTTCATAATATCTTTTTATCGATGTTTCTTGTCGGAATCCTGATCAGTACGATCGAGGCTTTTCAGAAAGATAAAAGGACAGGACTGATCATGGCTGGCTGCATTTTTGTCCTGCAGTATTGGTTTAGTGTCGCGCCCCACTATATCCCTGTGCTCAGAAATTACAACGGGGATATCTGCACCGGGATCTTTCCCAATCTGGCTTTAAATGAATACGGGCTGCTGTTTATCATTCTCGGCATCGCCATGTATTTTCTGTATGATCGGAAAGAGACCTTCACCATTGTCTATCTCCTCTTCTGCATCGCACAGTACAGTGATGAAATGCTGAACGGGGAGGGCGGCTTTCCCATCCAGTGGTTTATGGTACTTGCATTGCCGCTCATACTGCGGTACAACGGGGAGCGAGGACGGAGCTTTAAGTATTTCTTCTACCTGTTTTATCCCGCCCACACGTTTCTGCTGTTTTATCTGGCGTATTTTGTGTGGAGATAGGGCAATGTTATGTCCTTCGGAAAACAGATCAGCAACGTCCCACTCTCCACAGATATCCTGCTCTCCTTCCCGATAAATTCATTGCTCACCCCCAGCGGAAAGCTGTTTGTCAGCACTGCATCATGCAGCTCATATTTCAGATTCC
This sequence comes from [Clostridium] symbiosum, assembly GCA_021769625.1. Classification (GTDB taxonomy): domain Bacteria; phylum Bacillota; class Clostridia; order Lachnospirales; family Lachnospiraceae; genus 1XD8-76. The sequence goes on from JAETSN010000051.1 coordinate 15,188, forward strand.
GCAGATACACCCCTGTGGATTTCTCCGAATGGGAAAAAACCGATACATAGCCGGACGCTGCCGCATCGAAAACAAGTTCCCTGTCCTTGATCATCGTCAGCACACAATCTTTATGGAACAGATATCCCTGCATCTTATTCTCCGCCAGATAAGCCAGCATCTGCAGGTTCGCGATCGTATGGTCGATCCGTCCGCCTGTCCCGCAGTAAATATGGAACACCGCATATCCTGTCCTGATCCCTTCTTTTACCGCCATAAACATATCCGTGTCATCTTTTTCCGCCGGCAGTTTCAGCACATTGGCTCTGTCCGGCACATAATGTAACGTATCAAAATCCCCCACGATGAGATCCGCCCTGATGCCGCGATCCTCCAGATAATGCAGCCCCGCGTCCGCCGCGATCACATAATCCTCTTTTTTAGGTTTAAAATCCAGCCCGTAATTTTCACCGGCTCCCACCACATAACAAATGCCCTTTTTCATCCTGTCACCTTGCATCCTTCATCTTTTTCTAGCAAGCTCCCACCTTTTAACTGCAGATCATTTTCCACTCCCACAACAACATCTGATGCCTGCGATCCTTTCCCTGCTCTCATACGTTTTCTATGGTCTCTTACTCACACGCCCGTCCCGGATGCCACGTCTGTCTCCGCCATGCTGATAACGGAGTCCGGATTCTCGTCCAGAAACGCCGCGATCTCATCCAGAAAACGCCGACCATATTTATGTAACTTGTTTTCCCCGACGCCCGATACCTCCAGCATCTCCTCCTCAGTTCCGGGCAGCTTCGCGCACATGTCGATCAGCGTCCTGTCGCTGAAGATAATATAGGGCGGCATCCCTTCCTCCTTTGCGATCACAAGGCGGAGCTGACGGAGCCTCTCAAACAGTTTATAGCCGGCACCGGTAAGCGCGTCCGTACTCTTCTGCTTTTTCTTTTTGAGTGCCGGCGCTTTCTTCTCTTCCATCTTCCTGATCCCGATATAAGCCTCTTCCCTTTTCAGACCGCTGATATCCCCAATCCGCAGCACGCTGTACTCTCCGTCTGTCTGGATCACATACCCCTCCCGGATCATCTGCTCTATGAGCAGGCGGATATCTGTCTCCGTCCGGTGCGAGAGAGCCCCGTACGATCTGTAGGACACCGCGCCGATCTCTTTCAGCCTTGCCCGGTTCGCCCCGAGCAGCGTCCCCGCCACAATATTCAGACCGTACCTGCCCCTTGTCTCCGCAAGACAGTTGACCACCCAGCGGGCATCCCCGGTCATATCCACTTCCTCATACTGATGATGGCAGTTCCCGCAGTTCTCACAGGGCGCGGCAGCCTTTTCCCCGAAATATTGCAGGATATAATTTCTAAGACATTGCGTTGTCTTGCAGTATTCTTCCATGACATGGAGCCTGTACAGATCCCTCTGTTTTAAGAATTCCATGTCCTCGACATCCGTCCCCTCAAACTCTTTTTTATCCAGAAGGAACTTTCCTATCATGATATCCTGCGCCGAAAACAGCAGAATACACTTTGCGTTCTCGCCGTCCCGCCCGGCGCGCCCGGCTTCCTGATAATAGTTTTCCATGCTCTGCGGCATATTGTAATGGATCACAAACCGCACATTGGATTTGTCGATCCCCATGCCGAAAGCGTTCGTCGCCACGATCACGGGCGTCCTATCATAGATAAACTCATCCTGGCTCTTCTTGCGCATTTCATTGCTCATCCCGGCGTGATAGCGCGCCACGGGAACGCCCTGTTTAAACAGTTCCTCATACAGAGCATCCACGTTTTTTCTTGTAGCGCAATAAATGATCCCGCTCTCATTCGGATGTTTTTCGATATGATCCATCACAAAAGCGTCCTTGCGCTTTCCCGAAATATGTTCCACGCTGTAATACAGATTTTCCCTGTCAAAGCCTGTTATCACAACCTTCGGGTCCTTCAATTTCAGGATGCACTCGATATCTTCTTTTACCTCCTTCGTGGCGGTCGCCGTAAAAGCGCTGACGACCGGTCTTTTTGCAAGGCTGTCGATAAACTCCACGATCTTCAGGTAACTGGGTCTGAAGTCCTGTCCCCACTGGGAAATGCAGTGGGCTTCATCCACCGTGACCATGGAAATCTCCACCTGAGAGGCAAACCGCATAAAGCCCGCGCTCTCAAGACGTTCCGGCGCCACGTAGATGATCTTGTATGTGCCTTCCGCCGCCAATGCAAGGGCTTTGGCTATTTGTGTTTCTGTCAGGGATGAGTTGATAAAAGCCGCATGGACACCGGCTTCATTTAAAGATTTTACCTGATCCTGCATCAGAGATATCAGAGGTGAGATAACAAGCGTGATACCCGGAAGCATCAGCGCCGGCACCTGATAACACAGGGATTTCCCCGCGCCTGTCGGCATGATGGCGATGGCGTCCCTTCCTGCGAGGACCGCATCGATGATATCCTCCTGCCCCTTTCGGAAGGAGTCATAGCCGAAATATGTTTTTAATATTTTTGATTTGTTCATCTTTTATCTTTCTGTATCATTTTCTATTTCTTTACGAAACATCTCCGCAATATCTGACGGACCGCTCCACCACAGCTTGGAGCTTTCCTTATATAATAGTTTCCCCGTTCTTGAAAGCAAAAACCGAGGCAACAGTTCCGTCGGTCTTAAGTTCATTTCTTCCGACAATTCATCCACCGTCATCGTTATCAGCAGATCAATTGCATTTTTCTTTGCTTCTTCTGTGATCGTTTTTTCTATAGCCATATCTGCTCGCTTTCCATAAAAGTAATACATGCAAGCGCTCTGTCCGTTCTGAAACAAAACTGATCTTCCAGTCTTTCCGGAAGCAGCAGACTGATACATATATCATCTGTCAGTTCCTGTATCATTTTGCATCCCCTTGTTTTTCAGATATTCTTCAATATCCGCCAATATTGCTTCGTCCTCCTCCATATGAAACATATCAAAACACTGTTCTATATATTGCAGGACATTATATCCGGTAAATATCTCCGATATCTCCTCCATAGATTTCTTCCATTCTTCCGACGCCAGCCTTATGATCCTTGTCTGCATATATATGATCTGTTGCTTTTCCCCCATATCTTACCCCGCTTTTTTATTTATAACGAATCAGTATTCTTTTGTCACCTCTTCCGGCGAAATATCGTATTTTCCCAGAAATTCATCCAGATCTTTGCTGTTCCTGATCAGCATGATCTCCGAAAATCTTCCGGTCCGCAGATCTTTAAATCCTGCCACCTGCTCTCCGTTACAGATGCTTGCGCGGATGACCGGTTTCTGGCTGTCTTTATCATATGTCGCTTTTGTCTCTTTTGTCGCTTTCCTTTTAAACATAGGGCTCCCTGTTTCTATTTTCTATGTTAATCTGCTCTCCGGCGCTTTTCCATTATGCGGATCATGTCTTTGATTATACCACTTCATCTTTTCGTCTGCTACGGTAAAATATAGTTTTACTATACACTTATATCCGATTTTCATACTTTTTTAAACGCCCTCCCCGTCAAACGCCGGGATAAAGCTCTCCTTTGCCGTCTCCCCCTCCTGAACAAAGCCGCATTCCACCCCCAAAGAGATCGCGTAATCCACAATTTCCTCATACTCTTCTTTCGTCACCTTCCGGTTCAGTTCCGGATAGTCCGCCAGAGCCGGCATCGGCGTAAACTGATTCATCATGCTGATATAGATCCGGTTTCCATAGGCCTCATACAGGTACCGGATCACCGCCTTGGAGTCCTCCAAACAGCCGGGCAGCACCAGATGCCGCACGATGGTCCCGCGCTTCATCAGCCCGTCCTCGTCGCCGCCCTCAAACACCGCTTCCCCGGTCTGCCGCACCATCTCCGCGATCGCCGCTTTCGCCGTCCTGCTGTAATCTCCCACATGGGAATACCGAAACCCCAGCACATCATCCATATATTTAAAGTCGGGCAGATAAATATCCACAAGCCCCTCCATCCGCCTGATCGTATCCACATGTTCATAGCTGCCGGTATTATAGACTACGGGCAAAGCCAGCCCTTGCTCTTTCGCTCTTTTGAGCACTTCCGCGATCTGCGGCACAAAATGTCCCGGCGTGACCAGATTGATATTATTTGCTCCTTTCTCCTGCATTTCTAAGAATATTTCCGAAAGCCTCTCCTGTGTAACCGGTTTTCCGGCTTTCCCGTTCGCAATGCTGTGATTCTGACAAAACACACAGTGCAGGGCGCAGCCCGAAAAGAACACCGTTCCCGACCCCGCCGTCCCCGAGATACAGGGTTCCTCCCAGTAATGCAACGCGGCCCGCGCCACCTTCACAGTATCCGTCTGGCCGCAGGCCCCCGTCTCTCCCGCCTCCCGGTTTACCCCGCAGTTTCTTGGGCAGAGCATGCATCCGGTTTCTCTTTCTGTCCTTTCATCCTCTGTCATATGTTGATTTTTCATTCTCTCTGTTCTCCATACATCTCATCTTTATCGGCAACATCTTACTGTTAATGATGACAGCATTTCTTTCATATCGCAACCTCAAAACACCTCTGCGTCATTCCTGCTAAACATCAGGGCTTACCCAACCCCCGGCACTCCTTCCCCCATCATATTATCACACAAATCTCCGCATCACGCCACCTCATTTCCGGCGAAAATCCCGCAAAAACGTATCGGTTCAGCCTTCAGCTTCCCCATTACAAATGCAAGATCCCGATCTGAACTGTTCAAAAATCCCCTTCGTCCTGACTGCCATCAGCAGGGAGGCCGCCCCCGCAAACAATATCACCGCAAACTCATATCCCCTGCACACCTCAAACAAAACCCCGTACACCACATTCCCCAACGGCTGTGCGCACATGGAAACGGTGAGGATGACCGCGATCACCTTCCCGACCAGATCAGACGGCGTCTCCGTCTGGAAAAAGGACAGCATCTGCACCGCGAAGACCGTGGAAAAAACCATGATCAAAAAGCAGCATACCGTCAGTATGACATAGTTCAGCATTCCCGATGAAAAGATCAGCAGTGCCAGACCCGCCGGAAACACACAGGCTGCGCTGGCAATGATCAGGTTCCCCGCCTTTTGTATCGAAAACCTTTTTGCAAACACTCCCGCGCTGATGCCTCCCACCAGCCCTCCTGCCGCCAATGCCCCTTCCGCAAAACCATACAGCCTGTTTGCAAGTTCCCCCTCCAGATACAACACCTCCGTCACCATATAGGGCAGCCCCACCGTCAGCATGGCGGACAAAAACAGGTTGATCCCGCAGACAACAAGCAGCGCCTTCCCTATGACCGGCTTCTCCTTCCTGATAAAATGGATGCTCTTCCCGAAATCCTCCTTTATCGTCTGCCATACATTGCCGCCGGAGCGGGGCCTGACGAACGGAATCTCAATAACTATCTCCATCACTGCGGACAAGGTAAAACAGACAGTGCACATCCGCAGAACAGGTTTCAGCCCGTATGCACTGTACAGGACCCCGCCCAGAACCGGCCCCATCAAGGAGGCGAAGGAGCTGATCGTATTTACGACGGAGTTCGCCGCCATGGAATGTTCCGGCGTCACAAGCACAGGGATGCTCGCCTGCACGGAGGGCTGGTAAGCGCCGGAAATGCCGTACAGCAGCATCAGCACGACCGTTGTCAGAAGCACGAGATCCGCCGTCCCCATCAGCAGGGAGTAGGCCGTGATGACACCCGCCGTAAAAAAATCCAGTATGACCATGATATTCCGCTTATTCACCCGATCCGCGACAATACCGCCCACCGGCGAGAGCAGGATCGCCGGAATAAAGGCGCAGGCAGTGACCGTCCCGTACAGCGCGGACGATCCCGTCCGGTTCAGCAGATACAGCGGCAGCGCAAACCGGATCGCCGCATTGCCGAACAGCGAAATGATCTGCCCGATCACCACCAGTGTAAAATCCTTTGAGAATAATTTCTGTTCCATTTGTTGAGTCTCCTTCCCGCAAATACGCTGTAAAAATCGCCAGGCAATTTCATACTTCTGCGATTTTTCATCAAGATACCAACCGTCGGTATGTAAATTCCCTAAAAAGATATCTGCCCATCTTTCAGGGCAGATTTCACATAACACTTATCTGTTTTTCTGATAGAGCGCCGCCAGATCCCGCATCCTGTCCCTCATCTCATCATCCACGATATCCAGGCCGAACCCCTGCATCATCTGCCTGAACACCATGATCTTCCGGTAAGTTTCCTCCGGGGTGCTGTCAAAGATCATCGGGTTCAGCCACACATTCGCGATGAGGATGATGAGCTCCGCCAGTTCCGCCGGATATTCCGTCCGGATGGACCCGTCCCTGATGCCCTCCTCGATGATCGGCACGATATAGTCCGGCGCCACCTCATCCACCGTATCGCGCATCGTGCTGAAGATCAGCCGCGGATTGTTGCTGATATTCGGGGCCGCCGCAAATATATCATCCTGAACCGGCCTAAGCAGGGACTCTCTGAATATGGTTCTCAGTTTTTCCTTCCCGTTTAAATCGCTGCGGCTGCATATCGTTCCGAGCATCCTGTTGGATTCCTCCGTCATTTTATCCGTGACGGCGATCAGGATATCCTCCTTCGATTTGAAGTGATGATAGATGGCGCCCTTGCTGAGCCCCCCCAGATTGTCAATGATATCTTGGATCGAAGTGTGCTCATAGCCCTTTTCCATGAACAGGCGGGTTGCTACATCCAATATTAAATTGACGGTTTCCTCCGGATGCTTGTTCCTTGCCATACTGCTATCCCCTTTGCCATGCTGTTTTTCTCTTTACATACCGTCAGTATGTTTATATTATCATACCGCCGGTATGTATGTCAACCGTAACTTCGTCCGCCTGTCCCCGCAACACAACAGTTCAGCCCCATTTAGTTAACACCTCAGCGTCCGCCGCCATTAACCAAATGCGGCTGAACTGTTACCCCTCCACCGCATTTTTCAGCGCCTTCCGCAGTTCTTTATCGCAGGCATACAGATACAGCCCTCCGGTCCCTCTGGTGAGAAGGACTCTCATTTCATGCCGCGATATGGTATCCGTGACATTAACGATGGTGCCGTCCGAAAGTTTTCTGTTTCCTTTCATATGATCCCAGGCCCGCTCCTCCTCGTCAAACCAAATCCTGTCCGTAGCAGGATCATATCTGACGGAGGGCCCGAGTATCACCCCCGCATATGCCAGATCAAATCCCTGTATCGTGAAAGTGGATCCAACCTCATCGATCGAATACTCCTGTTCCGCCCAGTTGAGAGCCTCTTTCTTTCGTATTTCCCTTCTGTTAAGTCCGGGATATATATCCAGCCAGTAATGCTGCTCATTCCAGGGCAGCTGCCAGTTGCCTATTTTGACTCTCCAATATTTCTGCTTTGGCGGCGCCCATTCCTTGTCCTTATATTTCCAGTCATAGGTCGCTATCAGTCTTGACAGTTCGCTCCCCGCCTTCTTCGCTTTTTCTTCCACCGCCGCATGCAGGGATGCAGGATCATCAAAGATCACGACCTCATAGCCCTTCTCATCTCTGTTCTTGCCGTCAAGCTTCAGCCTGTCCACTGTGAGTTTCTGCGTGAGGGCGTCGATCCACCGCATGGTCCCTGCGCTGCAGTTCATCCTCATCTGATTCTTCAACAGGATATAATTGTTGCGCACCTGCGCCGGATCAGGGTTCGCCGGGTCAGGCCCCTGACTTTTTGCCAGCAGACGCTTTTTCTCCATGAATTTCAGATCATCAAACTGCTCTTTCCGCAGAATCTGGTTCTCATCGAACATAATGACCGTCACTCTGGCGCGCTCCATGATATCATCCAGCTGCCGGCCGGAATATTTTTTCGAATAACTCTGCTTCGGCTGCGTCCACAGTAAATGCGCCTCATCCACGAAAACCACGTCCGCCTGCTTCTGCGGATCCGGCATCTTCCTGCCTGTGGCCTTATCCTCCACAGAGTGGCTGTTCAAAAACGTTGTCGGATTCAGGACCACATCGTCCTTATATCCCAGTCTCGCCGCCATGTTTTTATATACACTGAGCTGTTCGTCATGATTGACCAGAAGATGGCACTTCAGATTCCTCCCCCTGACCGCATCGGAATCCAGCAATTCATAAAAGGTACTGCTGGTCAACACCGTCTTTCCAGTGCCGGCCTCCCCCTCCACAAAGATCAGCTGTCCCGTCTTATCATGGATGACGGCATCGGCCACTCTGTCTTTGATCTTCTCCTTAGCCTCCTCCTGCTCCGGCGTCAGACGATGATTCGGTGAGGCCTTATAAATAGCGGACTTCGTGATCCTGCTTTCGGCCGGAAACAACTCCCCGTTCTCACGGCGCAGCCTGTTCCATATCATATGGAAGATATCATCCGTATCTTCCATCCCGTAATAGTCCCTCTGCGGATTTCCCCGTCCATTTTGAGGATTCGCATGCGGGTTCGCCAGACAGTAGGAGATCAGGCGGTTTTCTATATCCCGGGTCATGGACATGCCGAAATGCTTGTGGCCGAAAACATACATCACCGGCACCACCGGATTTCCCTTCTCGTCCTTATCTGTGATCATCCGATGCTGCCAGGTCAGAGGCTCCGCCGCTTTTCTGTAGTGCTCTCTGGTCCTCTCCATCAGATTTATGCTTTCTCCTATGTAAATGCTCCATTTATTATCGGCCGCATCCTCCGCGCTCTGCCACACATGAATATAGATCACAGGGCGCTCCAGCAAAATATCATGGTCCTTTCCGGCCTGCCTCTTCACATCATTTTTCAGGTCGTCCAAAAATCCCGGCCGCTCCTGTACGGTATAAAATACCGGCTGAATCGTTGTCGACATCTGCTTCCTCCTGCACTGTCTTTGTTTTCAATGTCTCCTTTATCTCTGTCCTGCGAACAGTGGCCATGCTCTCCGCTCACAAACCGCATTCCACAGTGATCCGGCTTCCATCCTTTGTCTTTTTGACCCTGATCTGCTGCGGGATATTCTCCATAAGCTCCTCCCTGTGGCTGATGATCCCCACCAGCTTGTTGCTTCCGGTCAGATTGATCAAAATATCCATCGCACTGTCTATCGATTTCCGGTCCAGCGTCCCAAAGCCTTCATCCACAAAAAGCGCATCCATCTGCACACCGCCGAGATTGGACGACACTGTGTCAGACAGCCCCAGAGCGAGGCTCAGCGAAGCCTTAAAGCTTTCTCCGCCGGAGAGATTTCCCACGGGCCTTCTGTGCCCTGTATAATTGTCCAGCACCTCGAGGTCAAGGAAATTATTGCTTCTCTTACCAAGGGAATCCTCCTGACGGTACAGTTCATACTGCCCTTCGCTCATCGGCAACAGCCGCCTGTTTGCGGCAGCGATGATCCCGTCAAATCCCGCCGCCTGTATGTACTGCTCGAGCGTGATCTTTCCGTTTCCGGTCATACCCTTGACAAGATCATAAAGCCGTCTGCAGATCTCATTCTCTCTGCCTGCTTTTTCCAGCTCTTCCCTTCTGTCAAGAATGCTCTTCTGTTTCTCTTCATTCGTCCTTATCCGATTTTCGCTGTTGCTGCAGTTCTTCCTGATCAGCTCTGCATTTGCGCTCTGCCCGTCACACACGGCGCTCAACGCCTCGATATCTATGATCTTTTTCCCTTTAGCGTCCGCCTCGGCATCTGAGAGCTGTCTCTCATTCGCCGCCACAGCCAGATCGTACTCTTTGATCATTTTTTCCGAGGATGCGATATCGTCTTCCTTCACGACGTATCTCAGCATTTCCTCCACAGAAGTAAATCCGTTTGCACCGACCTCTTTATCCAGCTTCTCTCTTAAAACTTCCTCATCTGTTTTCTGCTGTTCCAGGGCGCCGTTCAGTGTCTTCAGCCTTGACGCGGCGGCGGTAGCATTGTCGTCGGCTTTTTTCTTTTCTTTCTCCGCCTTCGCGATAGTATCCAATATCCTGTTTTTCTTTGTCTCCGCCTGCTCCCGCTCCTTTTTAGCCGTCTCCCAATCCGGGAAGCTCAACTTCTCAAGCGTCTTTAGTGTGGCTTCCGTTTCCGTCAGTTCCTGCCTTACTTTTTGCTTGTTTTCACCGAGTTCTTCTTTTTTCGAACTGAGTGTTTCCGTCTCCTCGCCCTGCGCCGTTTCGAGCTCTCTCTCAGCTTTCCTGAGCATCCTGCAGTCCTTCTCGAGGGAATTACATTTTTTCGTGTTCTCCTTGGACATCTCTTCTGTCTGCGTTTTTGCTCCCTTCACTGCCCCGGCCAGTTCCCCGAGAGATGCTCCCGCCATATCCATATTCAGAAGCGGGTTCTCAAGGCAGTCCAATATAGCTGTCCTGAGCTGTCCCTCGAATTCCTCCAGCGATGTCTTTGCTATTTCCGCTTTTGTATTTGCATCGTTCTTTTTCTCCTGAAGGGCAGACTCCTCCTCCTGAAGTTTTTTGAAATCCTCCTCCGAGATCGAAGCCTCCTTCTGCTTCGCCGGCTCCGGATGATGCACGGACCCGCACACCGGACATTTCTCTCCTTCCACAAGTTTTTCCGCCAATATACCGGCTCGGCTGTCCTCGAGAATGCGCTCCGCCTCCTCCCTCCTGCCGACCGCCTCTTCATATCTACAGCGCGCATTCAAAAACGCTTTCTGTTTTGTGCAAAGAGCCTTTTCCCTTTTCTCCCTCTCCAGGATCTGCTCGTCTGCGATTGTATTTATATCTTCCAGAAGCACCGTCAGCTTTTCACCCACGTTTTTCGCCTCTGCAAGCTCAGCCGGCCGGTCCTTCCATTCCTTAACTGTCTTATTGAGAGCTTTTATCCTCTCCTTCAGGACTCTCTCCTGTTCTTTTAAATCTGCCTCTTCCGCGCCTATCTCTTCATCGCGCTCTGCAAGCCCTTTCCGCTTTTCCTCGAGTTCCTCTTTCTGATGATATTTCTGTTCCTCGTCATCGATCCTGTTTATCTTCTGCTTTAGTTTTTCAACCTCCGCCTCCTGCTTTCTGGCACTGTCAAGTGTGTCATTTGCCAGCCTTACAGCCGCCTCCGCCATTTCCAGCTCGGATTCCGTCGTTTTGATCTGATTTTGGGCAAGGGATACCTCCCCGCACTTTTTTGTCCATGCGGCATAAGACGGATTCACATGGCGGACAGCCCTCTTTTGTCTGTCCAAAAGCCGGATCGTTTCGTCGATCTCTGTCTTTCTTTTTTCAAGCTCCTCTTTTTCCTTTTTGAGTTTATCCCTTTTCTCGATAAAACCGTTATTGGTCTTCGCCAGCGCAAGCTCCTCTCTATTTTTCGCAAGCTCTGTCTCCGCCTTTTTCAGATCTTTTTTTATGCCCTTTAGTCTTTCCCGGTCCGACCGGATCAGACGCGCCGTCACATCCAGAATCTCATCCAGGTTCCACGCTCTTCCGGATCGCCCGGCACTGCCCTTAAGATCCTCCAGTTCGTCAAACAGCGCGTCTTCCTCAGCCGCAGATACATCCCCAAAGTGCTGAAGAATGCTGTCCTCAGCCTTTGCCTTGACCTTGTAGCTTGCATCCATCCGGTCTTTCAATTTGTACTCTATATTTTTGTAGCCGCTCGTCAAAAATATCGTGCGCAGTATCTCTGTCCTCTGCTCCGTCTTCGCATTCAGCAGTTCCCAGAATTCCCCCTGCGCAATCATCACGATCTGTTTAAACTGCTTTTCATCGATGCGCAGCAGTTCCCTCACGGCATTGTTCACCTGGGTCAGCCCCTCGATCGGCGCCTGCCCCTCCTCATAAAAAACCGCCTTTTCCTTCTCCAACACCACGCCGGAGCCGCGCTGTTTTTGTCTTTCATAAGAGGGCTGCCTCCAGACATGGAAATTGCGCCCCTGATGTGAAAAATAAAAGTCCACAAAACTCGGAACGGAATCTTTGGCATATTCGCTTCTCAGATTTTTCGTATTCCTGTATGTTCCGCTGGTCGTTCCGTACAGCGCAAAACATATGGCGTCAAATATCGTCGTTTTCCCCGCGCCGGTATCCCCGGATATCAAAAACAGCCCTTTTTCTTCAAAGGCATCAAACGCAATCTCCGGAAGTTCCCCCGCATAGGGACCGATCGCGCTTATGATCAGTTTAATCGGCTTCATTGATAACACCTGCCTCCCGCGCCGCCGTCCTCATCACATCCATCTCCTCCTCCGTAATCTCACGGCCGTACATCAGCCTGTAAAAATCCCCGATCAGCTCCTGAAACGATCTGTTTTCGGCAATTCTGCTGATATCCACCTGTTCGATCTGCCTTGTATGCGAATTGTCATAGTCGATCCGGAGCGTATTCGGATATACCTGCTGGAATATTCCCATCGCATCATTGATGATATCCTCATCTGTCAATGTCGCGTAGATGAAATCCTCCGGCGATCTCACATTCTTCTTATCCAGCAGCTCCCTCATCGGTCCCTTGATATGCCTCATATCCCTCATCGGTTTTAGGGGGACAGGTTCCATCTCAACCCTTTCCCCCACTGATACCGTGATAAGCGTGACCGACTTTTCATTGTTCGCCTCGCTGAGCGAATATTTGAGGGGAGAGCCCGCATATCGGATTTCCTCTCTCCCAACCCTCTGAGGCGAATGAATATGTCCTAACGCCACATAGTCAAAATCATCAAAGCAGTCATATCCGATCTTTTCAACCGTCCCCACACTCTGCGTCCCGATGCTTTCAGAACCCGCAAGCGCAGGGGCCTCTCCCCTCCCCGCGACAAATTGGTGCGCCACAAGGATATTCTTATTCTTTTTGTCTATGGGCGTGTTTCCTATAATGAGCCGGACGGCATCATCGTAGCTCTTTATGTCCTCATCCGGAAAATAATGCCTCACCTGGGAAGCCTTTACAAACGGAAGCATGTATATGTCGACCTCCGCATCCCCGTCCGCAAAGTTCTGCTTGTGGAGCGTCCCGTCAAAGACCGCCGATATGAATATCTGATTCGATGCAAACAGAGCGCTGCCGTAATTCAAACGGTCGTCCGAATCATGGTTCCCACTCACCATAAATACCTTTATTTCTTTTTTCGCCAGTCTGATCAGGAATTGATCCAAAAGTTTTGTAGCCGCCTCGCTCGGAACAGACTTGTCATACACATCCCCGGCGATCAGTACGCCATCCACGGATTCTTTTTCCGCGATGTCAAGGATCTGGTCAAGGATATACCTCTGATCCTCGATCAGATCAAAGCCGTTCAGTGCTTTTCCCAAATGCAGATCTCCTGTATGTAGAAATTTCATGCTTTTCCTTTCCTTTTCTGCCGTTTCAGTTCAGAGCGTAAAATAAGTGCTGATAAAACCTCTTCACGAATCTTAATTTTATCTACCTTGCCGGTACCTGTCCATTCCACCAGCTTGTCGAATGCATGAATCAAATGCTCAAAACAAATCAAATTGAAATACAGGTCATTCTGAAGAATCCAATCTTTTGACTCTTTTTTTCTGTATATATATCGATCATTTGGCACCACTCCTTTAAACAAGTTTCATTCGACACTGTTTTACTGTCCTTTCAAAGAATTTATTTAATACTTTACACATAGTCATCGCTCTCCTTTCCAATCAGGACTGCATATATTTCCCGTTATCTCCCGCATCGCCAACATTATGAGTCTGATTATATCATTTTCCCCCTGTATCTGTCACCGTAAAAAAATCAAAAAACGGTTGACTCTCACGCAGCGTGATGTTGTATTCTATTTTCATGGGAGCAGAATGGATATACGCCGGCAATTTCTATCCTGATCCTCCACTGACCAAAGGAGCTGATAAAAATGAGAACTATAAGCCAGACGGCAGAATTGACAGGTGTCAGCATACGCACCCTGCAATACTATGATGAGATCGGACTGTTAAAACCGAGCGAATTAACACAGTCCGGCTATCGCCTGTACGATGACGAAGCGCTGCAGAAGCTTCAGCAGATCCTGTTTTTCAAGGAATTGGGCTTTAAACTGAAGGACATTCGGGAAATACTTGAAAAACCTGATTTTGACCAAATTGCAGCTTTCAGGAGACAAAAGAAACTGCTTCTCTTAAAGCGCAATCGGATGGACGGACTTATACAGCTCCTTGACCGCTTAGAGAGAGGAGAACAATGTATGAGTTTTAAGGAATTTGATTTGTCCGATTATATCCATGCGCTGGAAGATTTTAAATCCAGCCAGCCGGAGCAAGTTATCAGACACTGGGGAAATATCGCAAATTTTGACAGGTTCATTCAGAAGATCAAAGAGGATGAACCAGAGATAGCCAGACTTGCCGTAAAACAGTTCGGAAGCGTAGAAAAGTATACGGAAACAATGAAATACAATCTGGAACACTTCTCCGAAATCATGGAAACACTGTCATCAGAAGAGACAAAGGAAATTGCCCGACAGTCCGACAGGCTGTATGAAAAATTAACCGCCGATCTGTCAGAGGATGTCGCTTCCCCCAGAGTGCAATCCACAGTCCGCGAGATATTGCAGTTTATACAGAAAAACAGCACCGGTACATTTCCCGGTAAGCCCTATATGGATATGCTTATCCATGCATATTCCAACGATTATATTAAAAGTATTGCGGACAGCAACTATGGAAAGGGTGCTTCCGACTACATTGCAAAAGCGTTCCGCTATTATTTGGAGAATAATTAAGAAATGCCGGGGCAGATGTTACCTGCCCCGGCGCTTTTCTTTCCTCTTTTGCTGTTTCAGTTCAAACTGCCGCTGTTTCTCTGCTTCCCGCTGTTCCCGGTCCACAGTCCTGCGTTCCGTTTTCAACTGCTCCTGCTGTAATTTCAAAGCCTGTTGCGATTTTGTTCCTATCCCAGTATTTTGTACCTGTTTCCGTACTTCTCGCTGTACCCGTTTGGGGTTGCGACCAGCTTCTTTTACTTCAGTTGCCACAGCCGGACTAAATCGCAACCGATAGTAATTCTTCAGAACAAAATCATAAACCTCATAGTCTTTTGGTTCCGCCCCAAACGTGACCTTACACACAGATAGCTTTCCCTCTAACACACGTTCAAACACTCCCACCCAAAACGGTTTCTCAAAAAATACTGTCAGCTTTCCCGAAGCTGAAATCAACTTGTCTTTCCATAGAAACGCGGCAAGTAAAATTATTCCAAATCCTCGATCCGGCCTGATTGGATCACCGCAAGGTTTTTCCTGATCCTGTTTTCAGACCAGTTCCACCATTGAATTTTCAACAATTCAGAGATCACATCGTCTGAAAACCGTTTTCGTATCGGTTTTGCAGGAACACCTCCGACAATCGTATACGGCGGTACATCTTTTGTAACGACCGCCCGTGTACCAATAATCGCTCCATCACCAATCGTGACGCCGGACAGGATGACCGCCTCAAAACCGATCCAAACATCATTGCCAATTACAATGTCGCCTTTGTTGTCCCATGCGCTTGTGATCTCTTTTACGTCCAATCCCCATTCCTCAAAAAATATCGGAAATGGATATGTTGAAAGCGAAGACATTGCATGATTCGCACTGGTGAACAGAAACTTTGCTCCACAGGCGATAGAACAGAACCTGCCAATTTGCAGTCGGTCCCCATTAATCGGGTAATGATATAACACATTATTCTTTTCAAATTCCCGTGGGTCATGCACAAAATCGTTGTACATTGTATAATCGCCAATTTTGATGCTGTCACTGGCAATCACGTTTTTCAAATAAACTGTTTGAGTATCACCTGTCCGGGGATAAATTTTGTTCTCCGATATAGTCATTTTAAATCCTCCATGTTCTGATAGTTATTATGCGACTATATCGGTTACTACAATGCAGCGTTTCACTTTTTTCCCTCCATCGATCTGAATTTACAGATTTGATTCATATATTCCTCTTAAACAAATCCTAATTTACAACCATACACCCCAATCCCCATAGTCAAACGTCCCGCTGCCATGATGAAGTTTACCCTCCGCCTTAAGAGTTCTAAAGGCTTCCCGCATGCGGATCAAGATTTCAGGCTGT
>JAETSN010000116.1 GCA_021769625.1 [Clostridium] symbiosum
CCCATCAGGCCGGAGAAGCCAAGGATCTCCCCTTTATGTAACTCGAAACTCACATCCTGCACCATCTTCCCCGCGTTTAAGTGTTCCACTTTCAGGACCACCGGCGCGCCGGGTTTCACTGTGCTCTCAGTTTTCGGATCTTCGTAAATAACACGCCCCACCATCATGTTGATGATATCGTCTTTTGTGGATTCCGCCGTGATCAGCGTCCCCACATAGCCGCCGTCACGCATCACCGTCACCCTGTCCGTGATCACCTTGATCTCATCCATCCTGTGGGAGATGTATACGATTCCCATATCCTTCGCCCGCAGGTCACGGATGATCTTGAACAGTTCCTCGATCTCCGCCTCCGTCAGCGCCGCCGAAGGCTCGTCGAACACGATCACCTTCGCGTCATGGGAGATGGCTTTCGCGATCTCACACATCTGCTGTTTCCCGACCGTCAGACGGCTCATCCTCTCCGTCGGGTCTATGTCGATGCTCAGCATCTCGAACAGTTTCTTTGCCTCTTCATTCATCTTCGCATCGTCGATCAGCGCGCCCTTCATCGGCTCGCGCCCGATAAAGATATTCTGCGCCACGGTCAGATGACCCATCATATTCAATTCCTGATGTACGATCACGATGCCTGCATCCTGCGCCTCACGGGGATTGGTGAACTCCACTTCCTTCCCCTCATAGGTTATCGTTCCCTCATCCTTGGAATAGATACCCGTCAGCACCTTCATCAGCGTTGATTTTCCGGCACCGTTCTCGCCCATCAGCGCATGCACTTCGCCTTTTCTGACTTCCAGGTTTACATGATCCAGCGCGTGGACACCCGGAAAGGACTTATCGATGCCCTTCATCGTCAATATTACTTCACCCATAAGCCCACCTCCTAATTCTTTCTTCTTCTGCTGCGGATATCAGCGGTCACTGCGATCAGCACGATGATACCGGTGATCACATACTGCCAGTCCTTCTGGAATCCCAGAGCAAGAATACCTTCCTGCAGCAGGGAAATGATCATAACGCCGATAAAAGAACCGCCGATGGACGCAAGGCCGCCGGACATCGATGTGCCGCCCATTACACAGCTTGCGATCGCTTCATTATTAAAAGTATCACCCAGACCGGGCTGTACCGTTGTATAAGCGCCTACAAAGAAAATTGCCGCGATACCTGCGCAGAGACCGCAGATCACAAACGCCAGCATCTCCCACTTTTTCACATTCACGCCGGAAAGCCTTACCGCTTCTTTATTGGAACCGAGGCAGAGAATATAACGGCCCGCCTTTGTTCTTGTCAGGATCGTCGAAAAAACGATCATGGCGATCACGAGAATGATAAGCCCCGTGGGAATCTGCACGCCGCCCGCCGTCCTGAACCTTACCAGATTACGATACCAGCCGCCTGCTTCCGCCGCCTGGGGCCAGCTGATGGTCTGTGTTTTTGTAAACACGGAGCCCACGCCCTTTGCCATCTGCATGGAAGCCATGGATGTGATAAAGGAAGGCAGGCCGCAGTAGGCAACCAGATAACCGTTGATCACGCCAAAGATCACGCCTACCAGTATGCTTACGATCAGACACAGAGGCAGAGGCAGTCCTGATTTTGTCAGAAGCTGTCCTGCGATCAGCGCCGATGCGAACATTACGGGACCGATGGAAAAATCGATACCGCCCGTAGCGATAACAAACGTAACACCGATCGCCAGAAATCCCAGGAAATAGGAATAGTTGAGCGCACTCAGTATTCTGTTATAGCTCAGGAATGTGGGGCTTAAAATGGCGAAGACTATGTACATCAGGATAAGTACACAGCAAAGCACCAATCTGTTAAACCCGATTTTTTTGACTAATGCATTGTTTTTAATTTTGTCCACTTTACATCTCCTCCTAATTTTAGTTCCGTATATGGATTATTTATTTCCGCGAGCAAAATGCCAAGCTTGCTTGGCATTAGCCAAAGTACCGTGCCTGCAGCCAACTTTGAGTTGGCTTGAGCATATTGGCGACTGCCGCGAGGGTGTAATGCCCCGTAGCTTGCTGCGGGGTATTTCACTTCCTCAGCGTTGCCGCATGCATGATATTCTCCTGGGTTGCCTCGGCGATATCGATCTCGCCCGTCTTCTTCCCTTCGCACATTACCACGATACGGTCGCTCATTCTCAGTATTTCCGTCATTTCAGAGGAAATCATGATGATCGACTTCCCTTCCGCCACCAGTTCGTTCATCAGGTGGTAGATCTCGCTCTTCGCCCCTACATCGATTCCTCTTGTCGGCTCGTCAAAGATCAGGATATCGCAGTTCCTTGCCAGCCACTTCGCGATGACCACCTTCTGCTGGTTGCCGCCCGATAGATTCACAACAAGCTGGTCCACGCCCGGCGTCTTCGTCTTTAAATCGTCCACATATTTCTGTGCCACTTCATTCTCACGCCTGCTGTCGATGAAGATGCCCTTCATATAGTCCTCGAGGCACGCCATCGTAGTATTCTCCGCCACCGTCTTGGCGGTTACGATACCGAAGCGCTTCCTGTCCTCCGACAGGTATCCGATCCCGCACTTTACCGCGTCCATCGGCGTCTTTATATCAACCTTCTCACCGTTTACATAGATGTCTCCGCCTTCTTTCGGGTCTGCCCCGAACAGTGCCCTGGCTGTCTCGGTCCGGCCCGCCCCCATCAGGCCGGAGAAGCCAAGGATCTCCCCTTTATGTAACTCGAAACTCACATCCTGCACC
>JAETSN010000052.1 GCA_021769625.1 [Clostridium] symbiosum
TGCCAGACCTGCATTCATTATACAGCGGAGTTTTCTATTCTGGTACTCTACTCACCGCCTCCGGCATCTGTTAGTCTCCCCAGCTCTGCTGGGGGATTTATAACTGTTTCATTAAACACCTCAGTCAGCTGAGAAGGACATAAAATACTTAAGGAGTCCTTTGAAAAACGCCGGCACTTAGCGAGGTATTTCACGAGCTTAGTGTCCGCTGCGTTTTTCACAGAGCGCAAGCGTGACGACGTAGTATTTTATGTCCTTCTCAGCGTCCGCTGCCATTAACTAAATGACATTGCGGCTGAACTGCCGCGCAGCTAGAATGTCACTTCGCCGTCATGCGCCAGCAGGGATACCGCGCGCACTTCTTCAAGCTCGTTGATCTTTCTGACCAGTTCCTTCTCTTCTTTCACCCGCAGTTCCACCACCATATCAAGCTGGTCTGCGGAAAGGCTTCTGGATTTCACCCTGTGATATCCTGCAAGGCGCTCAACCACTTCCAGTATTTTATCCTCCGCATCCATCCCGTCCGCGTTTATCACCAGGATCTTCGGTGCCTTCGCCACCGGCAGTTTATCCAGCACAAAGAACAGTATCGTCACGAAGATACTCACGATGACCGCTATCACATACAGTCTTGCGCCGCATATGATGCCGATGCTGATAGACCAGAATAAAAACGCCAGATCCATCGGATCCTTGATCGCCGTACGGAAACGCACGATGGAAAGGGCGCCCACCATACCCAGAGAGACAACGATACTGGACTGAATCGTCAGAATAACGCCCGCCGTGATCAGCGCCAGCGCCGCCAGCGTGATATTAAACGACTTGTTGTAAAAAGTTTTTCTGGTAAGCACTCTGTAGATACAGAAAATATACAGAGCCAGCACCGTCGTGATCAGCATTACCAGAAAGATCTCCTGCGGCATGACGTCAGAAGCGGCAATGGATTCCAAAAACGAATTTTTTAATATATCCTTTGTGCTCACAATACATACTCCTTTTCTTCATACAAATTTACAGATTCACAGATGACTGCATTCCTTACAGATGGTATTTCCTGCACAGATAATATTTGGAAAACGCGGTCCTCTGCAGGTTTTCCAGCTCGATTCCCTTATAAATATAATCCGGAAGAAATTCATCGTATTTTACTTCCAGCACCTGCATACCTGTCGGCATAACAGGCCGCCTTTTCATCGTCCGGTCAAAAAAATGTTCATAATCCGCGGATGATGAGATATTCCGGTCAAATGTTATCCTGACATTTCCGATCGGGCATACAAAAACAGTCCTCTCATAATCCACGATGACTTTCGGCCTTAACCGCCTTGTATTCCAGCCCAGTGCAAATTTATTCCACACCGGGATATCGCAGCTCTCCAGTGCTTCCTGCTTCCCCCGCAGCAGTGTCTCACACAGATCTTTTTGTATTTCACAGGAATCCTTGCTGGTCATTCCGCAGATCTTCTTCTTATTTTCCAGTTCGATCAGGCCTGCATTGTGATTATAGATCCGTATACGGAACTTCTCCCTCGGATCCGTTCCGTTTTCATTTTCATAAAAACCGGAATCCTGATAATCGTCAAAATACACACTGCGAATCTGATATTTCCCATTTTGATCTGCATGCGGGTCAAAGCGCATCATACCGGAAAGCCTCCCTTTCAGGCATGCAAGCTGTGCTTCGGAGCAGATATATTTAAATTCATGACGAAATGTCCTCTCTTCCAAAGCCTCTCCTCTTCCCTTTCAAAGCAGTAAATAATACATGCTACTTATTGTATTATCCTCAGAGACAGCTTGTCAATCGTCAAATTCTTAAAAATGTTGAATTTTCACCGCGCAAATATAAATATTTATAAAATTTTATGATTTTTTTGTAATTTATTCTTCTATATATTCTCTATACTCGCACTCTGAGGCAAATAAAATATATCTGCCTTCCACCCATCCCATGTAACCTGCCGATGTCGTATATCCCTTCATGTCCTTTTACCTCCTGTTCGCTTTTGCAGATATTTCTTCCTTATCTGCCAGTTGATATCAAGAGCATAACAAAAAAGGTGTCCCATAACCGGTACACCTTTTCCTCCGACATATCATCGGCTTCCTGTCAGTGGTCTCTGAACCCGCAGCAGACATTTCACAGCCCCCGCAGGCGCATGCTACAGCAGATATTTCTCCATCTCCTCCAGCACATTTTCCGTCAGCACCAGCAGGTTCTCCTCATCCCGCTCCACCATCCCGCCTTTTCTATAGCGGGCCTCGAAACAGGGAGTCCCTTTGGCGTTGAACCTGAGCCCCATCAGACTGTTTTTGATCAGTTCCCCGATGCCTTCCACTTTGATCTTCGCATCCTGTTTCATGGTCAGCTTCAGCACTTCATTTTTTCCCTTCACCTCGGTAATATACAGCCGGTGCGCCTGCATCCTGATCAACGCCACCCTCAGCAGATTGTCCACCGACTTCGGGATCTCCCCGAACCTGTCGAGCAGCTCCTCCTTCATATCTTCGCACTCCGCCTGCGTCTCGATCCCGGCCACCCGCTTATAGATATCCAGCTTCTGATATTCATTCATGATATAGGAAGGCGGGATGTAGGCATCCACATCCAGCTCCACGGAGGTGTTGAAGGATTCCTCCGTCTCCTCCCCTTTCAGCCTGCGCACCGCCTCGTTCAGCATCTTGCAGTACAGGTCGTACCCAACCGCCGCCATATGCCCGTGCTGCTGTTTTCCGAGGAGGTTTCCCGCGCCGCGGATCTCCAGATCCCGCATGGCGATCTTAAAGCCGCTCCCTAGATCCGTGAACTCCCGGATCGCCGTGAGCCGTTTTTCCGCCACCTCCCGGAGGATCTTATCCCGCCTGTACATCAGAAAAGCGTAGGCGTTCCGGTTGCTTCTCCCCACCCTGCCCCTAAGCTGATAGAGCTGGGAGAGTCCCATATTATCGGAATCATGAATGATGATCGTATTGGCGTTCGGGATATCCAGCCCGGTCTCGATGATCGTGGTGGAGATCAGCACATCGATCTCCCCGCCTATGAAGTCGAACATGATGCGCTCCAGCTCGCTCTCCTTCATCTGCCCGTGGGCAAATGCCACTTCCGCCTCCGGCACGAGCGCCTGCACCGCCGCGGCCACATCTGCTATATTGTTCACCCTGTTGTATAAATAATATACCTGTCCGCCCCGGGATATCTCCCGCACGATCGCCTCCCGCACCATCTCCTCATTATACTCGCACACAAAAGTCTGCACCGGCATCCTGTCCCCGGGCGCCTCCTCCAGCACACTCATATCCCGGATCCCGATCAGGCTCATATGGAGCGTTCTCGGGATCGGCGTCGCGGTCAGCGTCAGCACATCCACGGATGCCCTCAGCTTTTTGATCTTCTCCTTGTGGCTTACTCCGAAGCGCTGCTCCTCGTCGATGACCAAAAGCCCCAGATCATGGAATCCCACGTCGGCGGACAGCATCCTGTGCGTGCCGATCACGATATCAACCATCCCTTTTTTCAGATCCTGGATCGTCTTTTTCTGCTCCGCCGCGCTCCGGAACCTGGACAAAAGCGCGATCTGCACCGGATAATCTTTCATGCGCTGTACGAACGTATTGTAGTGCTGCTGCGCCAGGATCGTGGTCGGCACGAGAAACGCCACCTGCTTGTTCTCCTGCACCGCCTTGAACGCCGCGCGGATCGCGATCTCCGTCTTGCCGTATCCCACGTCCCCGCAGATCAGCCGGTCCATGATCTTTTTGCTCTCCATATCCGCCTTCGCCGCCGTGATGGCAGCGAGCTGGTCCTCCGTCTCCTCAAAGGGAAACAGTTCCTCGAACTCCTGCTGCCAGGTGGTGTCCGGTCCGAACTGGTACCCGGTCTGATTCTGCCTCGCCGCATAGAGCTCCACCAGATCCTGCGCCACTTCCTCCACCGCCATCTTCGTCTTTGTCCGGGTCCTGTTCCATTCCTGCGTCCCCAGTTTATTCAGTTTCGGCTTCTTCGCGTCGGCGGAAGCATACTTCTGGATCACGCCGAGGTTGGTGGCAAGCACATACAGATTTCCCCCGCCGGCATACTCGATCTTCATGTAATCCTTTATCACATGGTCCATCTCCACCTTTTCGATCCCCTTGTAGATGCCCATGCCGTGATTTTCATGCACCACAAAATCGCCCACCTTCAGGTCGGCAAAATCCTGTATCTTCTGTCCTTCGTATTTCTTTGTCCGCTTTTTCTTCTTTTTCTCTGCCCCGAAAATATCGCTCTCCGAGATCACCACAAACTTCAGGAACGGATACTCAAACCCTTTCAGCACCCGCCCGTAATAAGCCATGATCTCCCCGGGCTGTATCTCCCGCTCCGGATTTTCCGTATAGAATGCCGTCAGCCCGTAGACGCTCAGATCATCCGCCAGACGTTTCGCCCGGGTGCGGGAGCCCGATAACAGAAGCACCCGATAGCCGTTCTTCTTATACCGCCTGAGGTCCTTCACCAGCGTCTCGAAACTGTTGTTGTAGGGAGAAACGCTCTTCGCCGAAAAGTCATACTTTTTTTCCGGCTTCATGAACGGATTCTTCATATCCAGCGCCGCTATGGTCACCACCGGATAATCCGACAGTCTCGCCGCAGTCTCCCCCTTTCCATATAAAAGCGTCATCTGCCCCGGCAGTATATATCCTTTTTCCAGCCTGTGGGACATACTCTCCCGAAATTCCAGTTCCACCGCCTCCGCATGTTCGCCGATCCTGACCGGCTCATCCAGAAAAATGCAGCTCTCTTTCCTGTCAAAACCACCCAAAAAAGACCCCAGTTCCTGATAGAAATAGCGGACATAGGACTCCAGATTGACTTTCGCCTCCAACTCCAGCACCTCTTCCCGCAATTCCCCGATCTGCCGGCGCAGCCTTGCAGCCTCCTCCGTCTTCCCCTGCTCCTGCAGAGCCTTCTCCTGTTTTTTTGCCTCCAGCTCTATCAGATGCATCCCCCTCGCGCGCTGGTCCTTCGTCAGGATCATCTCCGTCGCCGGATAAATGTCAACCGAACCAAGGGTCTCGATCGACCGTTGGCTCAGCACATCGAAGCTGCGAATGGAGTCCACATCCTCCCCCCAGAGCTCGATCCTGTAAGGATTTTCCTCTGTCAGGTCAAAAATATCCACGATGCCGCCGCGGACGGAAAACTGTCCCGGCACCTCCACTTGGTAAGTCTTCTCATAGCCCAGAGCCACCAGCTTTTCCGCAAGTTCTTTCTCAATGATCTGCCCGGAAGTGCTGATATGCAGAATGTCCTTTTTTACCTTTTCCAGCGGGATCTGCGGCTCCATCAGCGCATCCAGCGTGGTCACGATGGTCATCGGCACCCCCTCCAGCATGCGCCGCAGCACCTTCCACCTCTCCGTCACAAGCTGGTTCCCGTGGATATCCGCCTGAAAAAAGATCAGGTCCTTTGCCGGATACATACAGACATTGCGGTCATAAAATTTATAATCCTCATAGATTTCCCGCATCCGTTGGTCGCTGTAAGTGATGATCAGCCTGTATCGAAAGCCCTCTCCCAGCCCGAATACCATATGCAGTTTCTGGGAATCCACACACCCCGAAAGCCCCAGACAAAGAGGCTCCCTCTTTTTCAGTTTTCCCTGTATCTCCTCAAACTCCCCCAGCTCCCGCAGAGGCGCCCTCAGTGCTTCCATGCCCGCTCCCGTCACTTTCTGATTTTTTCTTCCGGTTGAATGTGTTCATGGCTCTATCTGCCCCGTCCGTCACCATGATCTCCACAGCCTTCACCGCATCTTCTATCCCCTGGTCCATCATCCTGCGTTCTTCGCCCGAAAAATGCCCCAGCACATAATCCACCAGATCCCACTCCTTCGGCTTTTCCCCCACGCCCATCCTGATCCGTTTAAAATTCTCCGTCCCCAGATGCAGAATGATATTTTTTAACCCGTTGTGCCCCCCGGCGCTCCCCTTCTTCCGGATCCTGATCCCGCCCGTCTCCAGCGAAACATCATCCGAGACGACGATCAGCTCCTCCTCCGCATCGATCTTAAAATAATCGGTGACCTCCCGCACACTCTCCCCGCTTAAGTTCATATAAGTCTGCGGCTTCACGAGGATCACCCTCTGCCCGCCGATCATGCCCTTCCCATAGAGCGCCTTAAACCCCTTCTCCCTCACTGCTATACTATATTTCTCCGCAACTGCATCTATCACATCAAACCCGATATTATGTCTGGTATTCTCATACTTTTTCTCCGGATTTCCCAATCCCACAATGCAAAACATTTTCTGATCTTCCCTTTCCCGCTCTCTTCCCGCTCTTTCTTCCCTGCCCTTTTGCCAAATCCCCATTATTTTACCAAACCCTCCCCCATTCCACAAGTAAATTCTTCCACAGCCAGCCTTGCAGAAAAAAAGGCGTCCGCCACTCAACTTACACAAACCCCCCGGTACGTTTGGGCATGCAAAAGAAGCCACAAAGATGTGGCTTCCTTTTCCAATTCATTCGTCGTGGATTTCTCTTATGTCATTACCTCTTGGATTATTCTGTCATCTCTTCAAAGTCCGGCTCCAGCAGCGCTTTCTCGTATCCTTCTAAAATAATGGATTGGATCTTCTCTCTTGTTTCCGAGTTAATGGGATGTGCGATATCTCTATACTCGCCATCGGTTGATTTTTTGCTTGGCATAGCGATGAACAGTCCCTTTTCGCCCTCGATAATCTTGATGTCGTGAATCGCAAATTCGTTGTCCAGGGTGATAGAAACAATCGCCTTCATCCTTCCCTCTTTTGTGATTTTTCGTACTCTTACATCTGTTATCTGCATAGCCTCGACCCCTTTTCTTATTTGTGACATTCACCAAGGGCTTTTGGTTACGTCACAGGACCTTGCCTACATGACATATCTGTCGTTTCTTTCCACCACTATCTTTATTCCGTCTTCTCCTTTGTAGTATGAATTTGCTTTCATCGTGCCTCTGCTCTCCACGATGCAGTTCTCAATGTAAGTATTATCTCCGATATATACATCATTGAGAATAATGGAATTTTTGATACAACAGTTATTGCCAATGTATGCTTCTTTAAATACAATAGAATTTTCCACCGTTCCATTGACAATACAGCCGCTTGCAATCAAGCTGTTTTTGATTCTTGCACCCACATTATATTTTGCCGGCGGCTGATCATCCACTTTCGAGTAGATGTCAGGATATTCCCTGAAGAAATACTTTCTGATATCCGGCTTTAAGAAATCCATATTCGTGTCAAAATAATCTTCAACACTTGCGATGTTCCGCCAGTAATCTTTGATCTTATAGCCGTAAATATGCTTCATTCCTTTATAACGTATCAGAATATCCCTTACGAAGTCATAACGCTCCTCTTCGACGCACCTCTCGACCAGATCGATGAGCTGACGTCTTCTGATCACGTAGATACCACAGGAAATCGTATTGGATTTTGCCAGCAGCGGTTTTTCCTCAAAATCCTCGATCCGGCTTTCCTCGTTCATCTTTACAGTACCGTAGCGTTCCAGATTTGTGCCTTCCGGCATATCCTTACATACCACTGTAATATCTGACTTCTTATTTATATGATATTCTAAAAGTTTGTTAAAGTCAATCTTATAAACGCAATCTGCTGAAGCAATAATCACATAAGGTTCATGACTGTTCTTCAAAAAGCTGATATTCTGGTTGATCGCATCCGCTGTTCCCCTGTACCAGAACCCGTTGTCCGCCGTGATCGTCGGCGTAAACACGAACAATCCCCCCTGTTTCCTGCCGAAATCCCACCATTTGGAAGAACTCAGATGTTCATTCAGGCTCCCTGCATTGTACTGTGTAAACACTCCCACCTTCTGTATGCGGGAATTCGCCATGCTGCTCAGCGCAAAGTCGATCGCCCTGTAGCTGCCCGCTATCGGCATAGCGCCCACCGCGCGCTTCTCCGATAATGCTCCGAGCTTGTGGTTCGTACCACCCGCCAAAATAATTCCTATCGCTCTCATGTATAAACTATGCTCCTTTCCGGCATTATTCCCCCGCCTTGATCATTGTCCTTCCGCTGGGAAGGTATAAATCAGGATAATCTTCCTGTGTTGTCATACCGCTGACACAGACATTCTTTCCGATCGTCACATCGTTCGGAATCACGCTCTTTTCCCCAACAGTACATAAACCATGATTGTAGATATGCGGATCAGTCTCATTATCCTTCTCCTCGCCTATACCCATCTTGACACGGTCGCCGACGGTTACATTTTCCGCGATAATCACCTTGTTCAGCTCTCCGCCATGGCCGATCTTCGTCTCGTTCATAATAATGGAGTCCCGGACGACGGTGCCAGCCCCGATCACTACATTGCAGCCGATCACCGAATTATAGACCTTACCGTAAATTTCCGTCCCCTCTCCGATAATGCTTCTTTCCACTTCACTGTCCTCAGAGAAATACTGGGGCGGCAGGGCATCCGACTTCGTGTAGATCTTCCAGTATTCTTCATAGAGATTGAATTCCGGCACGATGTCGATCAGTTCCATGTTCGCCTCCCAGTAGGAGTGCAGGGTTCCCACATCTTTCCAGTAGCCGTTAAACTCATAGGCGTACAGCGGCCTCCCCTTCTCCTTACAGTAAGGGATCACATGTTTTCCGAAATCAAGGTGGGGCTGATCCGCATTCTTCACCAGAGATTCGCGCAGAGTCTTCCAGTTAAAGATGTAGATTCCCATTGATGCCAGATTGCTGCGCGGCTTTGCAGGCTTTTCTTCAAAATCCACGATCTTCTTCTCTTCATCGGTGATCATGATACCGAAGCGGCTCGCCTCCTCCCACGGAACAGGCATGACCGCGATCGTCACCTCCGCGTCGTTCGCCTTGTGGAAGTCCAGCATCGCCTCGTAATCCATCTTATAAATATGGTCTCCGGAAAGGATCAGCACATAATCAGGATTGTATGTATCCATGTACTCGATGTTCTGAAGTATGGCATTGGCAGTACCTGTATACCACTCCGTACTTTCAATCTTCTCATAGGGCGGAAGTACGGTCACACCCCCGATATTTCTGTCCAGATCCCAGGGAATACCGATCCCGATATGCGTATTCAGTCGAAGCGGCTGGTACTGCGTCAGTACGCCTACGGTATCCACACCGGAATTGATGCAGTTACTCAATGGGAAATCGATGATCCTGTATTTCCCGCCGAATGCAACCGCCGGTTTTGCAACTTTCGAGGTCAGAATACCGAGCCGGCTTCCCTGACCACCTGCCAAGAGCATGGCAATCATTTCTTTTTTAATCATAGCATCACCTCAATATTTTTACAGAATGTTGAATTTCTTTCTCACAGTATAGCACAAGCTTATTGAAAAGTGAATAATAAATAAAAAAATTACTTCTCTTTTTTGTAACTTTTATTCATTGTTTTCTAAAATTCTACATTGTTTTTTTATGTTTTTTACAGTTTCTACAAATTTTTCTCCTTTTTTCTTTTCTTTTTCGCCTTGATAGTGTACGCTTTCAAGGGTAAGATATACATATATTATAGTAGATATCTGTGAAGATCAGATAAACCTGAACCATTAAATAATGAAGGAGTATTCCTATGTACCAGATTCATTTTGACAGACCCATACATATCCACTTTATCGGCATCGGCGGCATCAGCATGAGCGGGCTGGCCGAGATCCTGCTCACCGAAGGCTTCACTGTTTCCGGTTCCGACAACCAGCGCTCGCCTCTGACCGAAATGCTCACAGAAAAAGGAGCCCTGATCAAATACGGTCAGCGGCGGGATAACATAACGGATGATATTGATCTGGTGGTCTACACCAGCGCGATCCATCCCGACAACCCCGAATACCTCGCCATGCAGGAAAAAGGTATCGCCTCCCTCACAAGGGCCCAGCTTCTCGGGCAGATGATGCGCCAGTATAAAACTGCCATCGCCGTCAGCGGAACCCATGGCAAGACGACCACCACCGCCATGATCTCCGATATTCTGCTGCAGGAGGACAAAGATCCCACACTCTCCATCGGCGGCATCTTAAAATCCATCGGCGGTAATTACAGGGTGGGCGGCCCGGAGTATTTTGTCACGGAAGCCTGTGAATATACCAACAGCTTTTTAAGCTTTTTCCCGAAGATCGGCATCATCTTGAATGTGCAGGAGGATCATCTGGATTTCTTTAAGGATCTGGCGGATATCCGCAGCTCCTTCCACGCCTTCGCGAAGCTTTTGCCCGCAGACGGACTTCTGATCATCAACGGCGAGATCGAAAATTATCAGGAGCTGACAGACTCCCTTTCCTGCCCCGTCACTACTTTCGGCATGCGGGAAGGCTTTGATTACTATCCTTCCGGCATTACCTATAATGATATGGGAAGACCGTCCTTTATCTGCCATGGCCCTCAGGGCTTCGCACTGCCCATTACACTCGGCATGCCCGGCAGCCATAATATCGCAAATGCCCTGCCTGCCATCGCCCTTGCCCATACGCTCGGCCTGAAAAATGATGCGATCTGCCAGGCCCTCTCCCACTTTGAAGGCGCCGACAGGCGTTTTGACTATAAGGGCGAGATCGGCGGCGTCACCGTCATTGACGATTATGCCCATCATCCCACAGAGATAAAGGCTACTCTGTCCGCAGCCGCCCACTATCCCCATAAGAGGCTCTGGTGCGTATTCCAGCCCCATACCTACAGCCGGACGAAGGCTTTTTTAAAGGACTTCGCAGAAGTTCTCTCCACTGCGGAGCATGTGGTGCTCGCGGATATCTACGCCGCCAGGGAAACCGACACCCTCGGCATCTCCTCCCGGGACCTGCAGGAGGAGATACGCGCCCTGGGAGGAGACTGTTACTATTTCCCCTCCTTTGATGAAATTGAAAATTTCCTATTGGAAAATTGCACAGCCGGAGATCTGTTGATAACTATGGGAGCCGGCGATGTCCATAAAATCGGGGAAAGCCTCCTTGGAATTTAATCTTTCCACATATCCACAATTTTTTGCCACTGTAGGGATGCAAAAAAATTGTGGATATTTCATTTCAGGATTTTTGTGATGCAGGGCGTTTTTTCCTGTATCTGCCGGGCTTTTACTCCCGGCAAAAATTCTGGTATTTTATTTATACACATTTTCCACATTATCCACATTTTGCCGGAATTTTCACATCCGCCCCGGTTTTCTCCATTTTGTCTATATCTTTTGCAAATTCTCTATGCTATAATCTTTTCAGTTTTGAAAATGGGAAATCAGGGGATGATATATAAATGAACAGCTTGTCAGTTTCACAGGACTCTCACGCAGGCATGACTATGCTCTCGAATCGTTTTATCGATGAATACATGAAAGATGCCAATGACGCGCAGATGAAGGTCTATCTTTATCTGCTCAGATGTGCGGGCACAGGTCTGCCCAGCGGCATTTCGGCGATCGCGGATCATTTTAATTATACCGAAAAGGATATTCTGCGTGCGCTGCAATACTGGGATAAAAAACATGTTATTTCCATGCTGTATGATGATACCCGGAAACTGGTCGGCATCCGTCTCGAAAACCTCGATGCCAGGGCTGCCGGTATTATTTCCATGCCGGAAGCCGAGGCCTCCCTGCAGGTTTCCTCCCCGGCTCCTGTACCGCCTGCTCCGAAGGCCGTCCCTCCCGCGGCGGAGGAACCCGTCTATGACAAGAGTGTCATTACTTTGGACCAGATAAAAGCATTCAAACAGCAGGAGGAAACATCCGAGCTTGTCTTTATTACCGAACAGTATCTGGGCAAGCCCCTGAGCTCTGAAAATATCCGTTCCATTATTTTCATGGCGGATATCCTGCACTTCAGCCCCGACCTGATCGACTATCTCGTGCAATACTGTGTCGACCGGGGCAAAAAAGATTTCCGCTATATCGAAAAAGTTGCCATCAGCTGGGCGCAGGCCGGTATTTCCACGCCGAAAGAGGCCGCCGCCTATGCAGTAAAATATGATAAAAATGTCTACACTGTCATGAACGCGCTGGGCAGGACAAACGCTCCCACCCAGAAAGAGGCCTCCTACATCCAGAAATGGTTCCGGGAATACGGTTTTGCGCAGGATATGGTTCTCGAAGCCTGCGAGCGCTGCGTCCTCGCCACGGACAAGCACCGCTTTGAATACACCGACGGGATCCTGCAAAGCTGGAAGGAAAACGGCGTACATACCATGCAGGATATCCAGGACGCGGACGCGGCTTTCCAGAAAAAGAAAACCTCCCGCACCTCCCGCACCGCCTCCTCTTCCAATCCGTTCCATCAGTTCCGGCAGAATCAGTACGATTATGACGAACTGCTGCAGAAAGTAAAGATCAACTGACAGGAGAAAAACCTTGGCTTTAACAAACGCACAATATGAATCCATTATCCGTGAATATGAGGAAAAGCAGCTAAAGAGCCGTCATCTTCTGGAGGAGCGTCTTGCGCACATCCGGAGTGCATATCCGGAATATGCCGCCCTGGAGGATCGCTCTGCTTCCCTTTCTTCCTCTTTCACCAAACGTCTGATCGACGGTGAGGAGGGGGCGAGGGAGGAACTGTCCGCTTCCCTGCGGGCCCTTGGCCGGAAAAAAGCGGATCTTCTTGCTGAAAAAGGGTTTCCCCCCCATTATCTGGAACCGGTTTACGAGTGCAGCGACTGCAGGGATACCGGTTATATCGGGCAGAAAAAATGCCATTGTTTTGAGAAGAAGATCACGCAGCTTCTCTATCACCAGAGCAATCTCTCCGGCAGTCTTGAGCAGGAAAATTTTGATACGTTATCCTATGAATATTTTTCAGGTCCGGCGCTTCATGATTACAAAAAAGCGGTGGAAATCAGCAAAGAATTTGTTTCTTCTTTTGATGAAATTTATCGCAATCTTTTATTTATGGGCACCGTCGGCACCGGAAAGACTTTTCTCTCCAACTGTATCGCCAAAGCCCTGATCGACACATCCCGTTCTGTTATCTATTTCAGTGCCGCCGAGTTATTTGATACCTTTGCGAAATATATCTTCGGCAAAGATAAAAATGCTCTTGATCATTTTTATAAAGACCTGTATCATTGTGATCTGGTCATTGTGGATGATCTGGGTACGGAGCCCGGAAGTTCCTTTGTCACTTCCTGTTTCTTCTCCTTCCTGAACGAGAGGCATCTGTTGAAAAAATCCACTCTGATCACCACAAATCTGGATCTGAAGGGATTGCAGGATAAATACAGCGACAGGATCTGTTCCAGAATCATCGGCAATTTTGAGATCTGCGTACTGACCGGGCCTGATATCAGAATCCTCAAAAAAACGTGAACAATTTACATTTTTCTCATAAAGAAAGGATTTCCTATGTCAAAAAAAGAAGAAAAACGCAATCTGGAAACCATTCCCGTCGGCTCCCTCGGCGTCATTGCCCTGAAGGGCTGCAAGACGCTCGGGGAAAAGGTGGACTATTATCTTGTAAAATGGCGCGCGGAACGGGAAAGCGAGCACAAGGATTCCCTCGCCTTCGCCGGCTATCAGCGCGACACCTACCTGCTGAATGTCGATATCCCCCGTTTCGGTTCCGGCGAAGCGAAAGGCATCATTCAGGAATCTGTGCGCGGGGATGACCTCTATATCATGGTGGATGTCTGCAACTACAGCATGACCTATTCTCTCTGCGGCCATGAAAACCATATGTCCCCGGACGACCATTACCAGAATCTGAAACGGATCATTTCGGCCGTGGGCGGCAAAGCCAGACGGATCACCGTCATCATGCCTTTCCTGTACGAAAGCAGACAGCACAAGCGGACTGCGCGGGAATCCTTGGACTGCGCCATCGCCCTGCAGGAACTTGTCAGCATGGGCGTTGACAACATCATCACCTTCGACGCCCATGATGCCAGAGTGCAGAATGCCATCCCGCTGCACGGCTTCGAGACGGTACAGCCCGCCTATCAGTTCATCAAGGGGCTTCTGCGCAACGTGAAAGGACTGATCCCCGATACAGACCACATGATGATCATCAGTCCCGATGAGGGCGGTATGTCCAGAGCCATCTACATCGCCAACGTGCTCGGCCTCGATATCGGCATGTTCTACAAACGCCGGGATTACACCCGCATCGTGAACGGCAAGAATCCCATCGTTGCCCACGAGTTTTTAGGTTCCAGCGTGGAAGGAAAGGATATGATCATCATCGATGATATGATCTCCTCCGGGGAATCTGCCATCGAGGTTGCAAGAGCGCTGAAAGCCAGAAAAGCAAACCGCGTTTTCATCTGCGCCACGTTTGGTCTTTTCACCGGCGGCCTGGAGCCCTTTGACGAGGCCTGCAAAGAAGGTGTTCTCAGCAAGGTGCTGACCACCAACCTGATCTACCAGACCCCCGAACTTCTCTCCAGAGACTGGTATATCAACTGTGATATGAGCAAATATATCGCTTATCTGATCGATACTTTGAACCACGACTCTTCCATCAGCGACCTGCTCAATCCCAATGAGAAGATCCAGAATGTCGTCGCAAAATA
The DNA here is from genome assembly GCA_021769625.1 of [Clostridium] symbiosum. Lineage (GTDB taxonomy): Bacteria > Bacillota > Clostridia > Lachnospirales > Lachnospiraceae > 1XD8-76. The sequence goes on from JAETSN010000052.1 coordinate 14,524, forward strand.
TAAAAAAGGGAAATTATAAGAAAATTGTGATCATTTTAGTACTTGCAAAATTTCTCAGGTATGATAGAATAGGGTGTGTAGCAAAGCACCCTGTCTGCAGGCGTAGTTCATCGGTAGAATACAAGCTTCCCAAGCTTGGGAGGGGGGTTCGATTCCCCTCGCCTGCTGTTAAGGCTCTGAAAATTTCCCGTAAATACGCGGTTTTCAGGGCTTTTTTTAATTTGTGAAATGCTAAGGTAGTCAAAAAGGTAGTCAAAACATAACCTTCATATCTTTAAATTCCGGTAGATTGCTCAATATCGCCTCTTTTTTCTGATCGGATTTTCTGTTTCTGTGATAGTTTCTCTCACTCGTTGCTATCTCCGTATGTCCTGCAACATCCTGAACAAGCCTTTTATCCACCCCATTATCCAACAGAATAGATACATATGTTTTTCTAAGCTTATGCGGCGATTTTCTTTTTATATCAATTCTGTCACATAAGATATACAGCCGTTTTCTCACCTGTGATGCAGTTATGTTTTTATTACCTTTCCAGAAAATGTATTCTTCACTTTCACTCATCAGCTTTAATCTACTCAATATACTGGAAAATTCTGTCGGGACATTCAGGAGATCAGGCTTTAATGAGATTTCTTTAATCAATTTTGCCATTTCCTCATCATTGAATACTTCCTCATCATCCTCTTTTATCACTTTGTGGAATGCTTTTCTGGGAAGTTCCATATCCCCTATGGTCTGCGATATGCTCCATGTTATATATCCCTTCTCTTTCGCATACTTAAAAATGCCATATGTTATTGTTCGCAGATTGCTGTATGCTTTAGATGTCAGGGAGTATTTTGCGATCGCACCTCTCAAAAATGGGGTGATATCCATCGGCTCTATACTGCGTATTCTCCTGTCTGCAAAACCGGAAGCATCCTCAAAATATCTTGCGAAGTCTTTTTTCTTGGATGTTGTCCGCTGTTTTCTATGGAGGCAATATACCTGGGAGCAATCCCCATCCTGTCGGCCAACTGGTTTCTTGATATTCCTTTAGCTTTTCTTGCGGCCTTTATAGCTGCGCCGAACGCCTTAAAATCGTAAATTTCTGTTGTTCGTTTCATTTTTATTTCACCCAACTACATTTTACCGTTCACCTTCCCTTTGATATATGAGTACACATATCATAGTATTGACTGAAATAAATCATATATCCCGCTAAAATTTATTGAGTTTGAGACTTCTGCCATATATAATATGGGATGTTGCAAAACATCAAAATGCTAAGGAGGGATGTTATGGCTATATGGAACCCTTGGCGTGGCTGCCACAGACATAGCACAGGTTGTAAATTTTGCTACATTCACAAAGGGGATTATAAAAGAGGAATTGATACTGATAATATTGAGCAAACAGAAAAATTTTACATACCTGTTGAAAAAAATAAAAACGGTGCTTATAAGATAAAATCTGGTCAAACTATCTATTTGTGTTTTTCATCAGATTTCTTGATAGAGGACGCAGATAAGTGGCGTGATGAGTGTTGGAAAATGATACGGGAACGTTCTGATTTACATTTTCTTTTTTTAACCAAACGGATTGAAAGATTTTTAGACTGTATTCCTGATGATTGGGGTAATGGGTATGAAAATGTTACTGTCGGCTGTACGGTTGAAGATCAAGAAAATGCTGACTACCGATTGAGTATTTTTTCCAATCTACCCATTAAACACAAAAATATAATTTGCCAGCCGTTGATTGAAAATATCAATCTTTCTGCATACTTAGATGATGCAGAATTAGTTGTTGTAGGAGGAGAGTCAGATAAAAATGCAAGACCTCTTGATTATGATTGGGTGTTGCAGATATGACAACAATGTATTTCTCATAACGTACATTTTGAATTTAGGCAATGTGGTACACATTTTATCAAAGATGGGAAGAAGTATACATTAAGAGTACGCGATTTATGCAGTCAGGCCAAAAAGGCAAATATAAATTTTTAATGCTCTCTTTTTTGTGCATAAAAAGAGAGGTATTAAACACCGATTAAAAGTATAATTAACAATGAAAAGGAGCAGAAAAATGGAATGGATAGAACGCTTAAATAAAGCTATTAACTATATAGAAGAACACATTACAGAGGAAATCGGTTATGATGAGCTTGCTCAAATAGCTTGCTGCTCTACCTATCATTTTCAAAGAATGTTTGCCTATATAGCAGGGGTATCGCTTTCTGAATACATACGCCGTAGAAAAATGTCTTTAGCAGCGGTTGACTTGCAAGGCGGAAATGAAAAAATTATTGATATTAGCTTGAAGTATGGATATTCCTCTCCTACGGCATTTAACAGAGCTTTTCAAAGTATTCATGGTGTTGCTCCATCTGCTCTGAAAAATGAAAGTGTATCCATTAAATCATTTCCACCTATTACATTTAAGTTTACAGTTAAGGGGGTTGAAGAATTGAATTATCGTATTGAAACAAAACCTGCTTTCCGTATAGTAGGAAAATCATTTTCCTTGAATAAGGAAATTGAGCAAAACTTTTTGGAAGTGCCTCAAATGTGGCAAAACGCAGTTATGGACGGTACGATTGAAAAAATTACTGCTATAATGAACAGCCAACCACAGGGCATTTTAGGAGTAAGTGCCTGTAATGATAATGAAGAATGGAAATATTATATAGCAGTTTCGTCTACTGCTGATATTGACACTTCATTAGAGGAATACATTATTCCGAGTTGTATGTGGGCGATTTTCCCCGGCGGAGGTACAGGAAAATCTATTCAAGAATTAGAAAAACGCATTGCAACAGAATGGCTCCCAACTTCCGGCTATGAGTTTACCGAGGGACCAGATGTTGAAGTTTATTTTAATCCCGACCCGAATAATACCCAATATGAAGTTTGGATACCGATAAAGAAAGTTTGATTGGAGGAAACATGAAATTCAGAAATCCATTGTTAGTAGTGAAAGATTTAGAACAATCAAAAAAATTTTATTGGGAAGTATTAGGGTTACGAACCCTTTCAGATTTAGGTATTCATGCTGTATTAACTGGTGGGCTTGCTTTGCAAACAGAAAATAGTTGGAAAGAATTTTCGGGTAAAGAGGTTGTATATCAGGGAAACGATACGGAAATTTATTTTGAAGAAGATGATTTTGATAGTTTTATTGTCAAACTTCAAACTATGAAAACGATTGAGTATGTTCACCCAGTAATAGAGCACGCATGGGGCCAACGAGTAATACGTTTCTATGATCCCGACTACCATATTATAGAAGTTGGGGAAAATATGAAAATTGTGTGTAAAAGATATTTAGATAAAGGTATGTCTATTGAAGAAATTTCTGAGAAAATGGGTATTCCTCTCAAAGCTGTAAAGGCATATACCCGATAAAAAAGTCATCTGCATCGCCCAACGGTAAATAAAAAAACCGTTGTTTGGCGGCAATTCTTTCATGTGCCCAACAAAATAAACATAACCTTACGGCGGTTTTGAAATAACAATCAAAGCCGCCATTTTCTTTTCAAAAAATAGAATATGGAGGGTGTGTTAAACTCGCCCATTTTTAAGGACATGGCGGTATCCAGGAGGTATCCTCATGTCCTTTCATAGTTTTTTCTCCACCAGATACTCATTCATCAAAAAAGCCTACTCCCACAATCGGGATATTTCGGCCAACAAGATGAACACACATATCACTATATAGCAGTTAATTTTTCCATCTGCCCGACTGTTTTATCAGGAACTTCTGACAGATGATATAACGGCTCTGTACTGCCGTTTATCGCAGGACGATAAACAGGAGGGTGATAGCAACAGTATTGTAAATCTGAAAAAATCCTTAAAAAGTATGCCCTGGACCACGGGTATGCAAATTATCTGTATCATATTGATGATGGATTTTCAAGAACGAATTTTATGCGCTTTCCCAGCGTGTTCACGTTTTGGGGGTAATACTACCGTTCGTCACACAACAGCAGGTCGCTCCGCATTTCGGCAAGCTGCTTTAATTCCTCCGTAAATCCGGAGGCGCTAAACAGCACATACCACACATGGCGGTTCTGCTTTTTCCATTCCACGCGAGAGGCTTTATCCTCCAGGCTGCGCAGAACATTTACACCTACCGGCTCCCGCCAGAACTTACATTCACCGAGAATGAGGTTATTGCCATCCGGGTCGATGGCAGCAATATCAATCTCGTCATGTGCATCCCACCAGCGTCCGATTTTCGAAAAGTGGAACGGCCAGCGTTCTTCTGCATTCAAATCCCACATTCGTTCCCGGCATACGTCCTCATACACATAGGCGATATGCCTGTTCACAAGGCTTTTGCGGATTTTACGCATAACGATAGGACAGTTGCCGCTCTCGATAAAGCTGCGATCGGGATACACAAAGGCAAACCAAAAACGGATATAATTATCCTTGATCTTGTAAATTCCCTTTTTGCTTTTCTCCGGATTTTCTTCTGTGACAGGAACCTCCCGCTCTACAATGTCCAAATCCGCCAGCGTTTTCAAATATTTCGTCAATCCGGTTGCCTTTACCTCCAGCATAGACGCGATGGATGACAGCCTGCTGTTTCCTGCAGCAATGGCTTTTATGATAGAAAAATAGCTGCCAATCTCCGAAACCTCCTGCTGAAGCAGGAAATTTGGTTCGTCATACAGATAACCGGAACGGTTGAGTATATTGTTCTGAATGGCGGTGTAGATATCTTTGCTTTCCGCAAACAACTCAATATATTTAGGAATTCCGCCGGTAATCGCATACATCTCGATCAGTTCGCGGCGGTTTTTATGCGGAAAGAACTCAGCATAATGCCGAAAAGGAATCTGCGCCAATCGAATTTGTGCTGTACGCCTCCCATACAGGGGACTATTATATGCCAGTGTCTGCGATTCCATCATGGAGATGAGGGATCCGCAGAGGATTACCATGACCTGTCTGTGTTTCAGATTTTCCTCCCATATTCTCTGGAATACGGAAGGGAAAGCCGGGTTAGATTTTCCTATATACTGGAATTCGTCAATGACAATTACAGGCTTGCTTTTAAACGAAACTTCCATAATCGCCTTAAATATTACATCCCAATTCTTCACACTGGCATTTCGCAACAGATCGCTGTCGATAAACTCCGCTGCCTTGTCCTTAAAAGCCAGCCGGTTTTGCATTTCCGATTCTTCGCTTGCTAAAAAGAACAGCGCCGGTTTACCTTTAATAAACTCTGAAATCAGTGTAGTTTTACCAACTCTGCGCCGTCCATACATTACCACAAGGGCGCTGCCGTCTCGGTCGTATTCATTTTGCAAAACTTCCATCTCCGCTTCGCGGTCTATGAACCTTTCCATATCGCACACCTCGCTCTCTTTTATATTATACTTTAAATTATTATAATTTCAAGTATAATATTTGTTTTCATTTTTGCTCATCCATGTAGAATATCCTGAGCCCAGTATTTATGCGCTTTCCCAGCGTGTTCACGTTTTGGGGGTAATACTGTACCCAAAACGGGCAAAAATAACGTCTTTCCGTTTTGGGGATTGACTTTTAAGGATTTTCCGGTATAATAATTTTTCGGGAAATTATCAGATCAAGATTTTCCGCATCACAACGTCAGTTCGAGACCTTCCTGACGAAAAACAAAACTAAAGGAGATGTACTATGAAAACCACACAAAAAATTGTTCAGGCTGCCATGATCGCAGCTATCTATGTTGTACTCACGTTACTCGCCAACGCTTTCGGGCTGGCAAACTATGCCATTCAGGTTCGTTTTTCCGAAGCACTCACCATTTTACCGTTTTTTATGCCGGCCGCTGTGCCCGGTCTTTTTGTGGGCTGTATCCTCAGCAATATCCTGACCGGCTGTCTGCCGCTCGATGTTATCTTCGGTTCCCTCGCAACGCTGCTCGGCGCTCTCGGCACTTATGTGATCGGGCGGATGAGCCGCACTGCCATCAGCAGCGCCAAAAAAAACCTGGCGCCGATGCCAAAGCTTACTGTCTACAGGATCCTCGCCCCCCTGCCTCCCATTATCGCCAATACGCTGATCGTTCCTTTCGTCCTCGCCTATGTCTATCGGTTTGAGGGCTCCATCCCCTACTTTATGCTGACTGTGGGGATCGGAGAAGTGATTTCCTGTGGAATTCTCGGTCTGATACTGCTTTTTGCTCTGGAAAAATACAAAAAATTCCTGTTCCCGGCTTGACAGCGGGAAACAAATATGATATAAGATATGGAACCGGAAAAATCTGTCAGACGCAGAATTTTCCACACAACTGAAGATACCCAAGTGAGGGAGTAGTAGCGCAGTTTGCGTGTCCTGCCAACATACGCGGCCTTTTAACTACGGTCTGGCTTGACTTAAATAACGAGACTCATGTGTGATGATGATGCATCATAAACTTTTGTGATGCGGATATTATTACACCTGGGTTTTTCTTATTTCCAAATTTTAAAAATGAAAGGATGGTCAATATGGAACTCACTCTTACGATCCTGCTGTTTCTCATCGGTATTGTGCTCATTGTCAAAGGCGGAGATTTCTTCGTGGATGCAGCCACCTGGATGGCAAAAGTCAGCGGTATTCCCCAGGTCATCATCGGCGCCACGATCGTCAGCCTCGCCACTACCCTGCCTGAAATGCTCGTATCCGTTATTGCCGCTGTCGATGGCAAGGTGGATATGGCGGTGGGTAACGCTGTCGGCAGCGTCACCGCCAACATCGGCCTGATCATGGCAATTTCTCTGGTCTTTATGCCCGGAGCCATCAACCGAAAGGACTATGTTCCCAAATCGGTATTGATGTTCTGTGCCTCCCTGGTGATCGTCGCCTCCGGCCGTGCCGGCAGTATCGGTGCGTTTCTTTCCGTCGTCCTGCTGATACTGTTCATTCTTTTCCTGATTGAAAATATCCGCTCTACACAGCGTTCCATGAGCAAAAATACAGCTGCGCTTCATGCTGCGGAGAGCATTGCCGCCGTCCCTGCCGCCGCATCGGGGACAGATACGGAAAAATCTGCTGTGTTATCCAATATCGTAAAATTTATTGCCGGCGCCATCGGCATTGTAGTCGGCGCCAATCTTCTCGTCAATAACGGCAGTGAGCTTGCGAGATATATTGGCATTTCTGAGAGGATCATCGGCGTTACGCTGGTAGCTGTCGGCACTTCCCTGCCTGAACTTGTGACTACCATAACCGCGATCATCAAAAAACAGTCCTCCCTGTCCATCGGCAATATCCTGGGAGCCAATATCATTGACCTCACACTGATCCTGCCGGTCAGCATGGTCTGCTCCGGAAAGCAGCTCCCCATTGCAGCTTCCTCCGCCGCTCTGGATTTCCCCGCCTGCCTTTTAGTCGGCTGTATCGCGGTCATACCGATGATGATCACTTCCAGATTTAAACGCTGGCAAGGCTTTGCGCTTCTCGCCGTCTATGCGGTCTATCTGGTCCTGACCTGTACAGCGTAATATATATCGGGTCTGTTTGCCAAATATATGCGGCTTTACGTTAAAATAAAAAGAGGAAGGGCAGTATGCTTTTTGTGCTGCTCTTCCTCTTTAATAAAATATATGTCCTCCGATGGAAATTCCCGTAAGCCCTTCGATCGGCGTCCGGAAATAGACACAATCCCCAACATTGGAGACCCCCGCCATCGCTTCATCCGCCGCCTGATAGCAGGAGGCCGTCGCCCGATCCTCGGCAAGGGCAATGGCATATCGTCCGCTCCCCACCGGTGAAAACTGCGACTTCTGATAAATTACACCCGTTATGGTATCCGGATAGACGGAGCTGAGCAGCCGGTTTATGACCACCGCCCCCACCGCGAGCTGCCCCGCATAGGGTTCTCCTCCCGCCTCGCAGTAGATCAGGTTTGCGAGCAGGTATCTGTCTCCCTCGGCAAAAGTCACCTGCGAAATATCCCGCTTTGCCGACTGCTTTGCCAGTCTGGACATGGCGATCTCCTCCGCCAGCTTTTTCTTCAGCGCGGCAATATCCGCATCCTGTTCCTTGATCTTTGCCTCATAGGCTTCCGCCTCCGCCTGCGCGTTGGAAAGCTCTCCCGCATTCTGGGCGATGTCTCCGGAGGTGGAGCTGATATAGCCGCTGACTTTCGACTGTTCCGCCTCAACCTCTACCTTGTACTGTGCCAGCTCCTCCTGTTCTTTCTGAAGCTGCTGCTCTTTTTTGTCTATCTCATCCCTGATGTTGCGGAAATCCTCCAGTTTCTGCTGATCGTACGCGGAGATCGCATCCACGTAATCATAGTAGTTCAGCATATCCGAAATGCTGTCCGCTCCCAGCATACCTTCTATCAGTGCGTAATCATCTCTCTCATACATATACTGAATACGGCTCTTCATCGCTTCATATTGATGATCCGCATCTTCTCTCGCCTCTTCCAGTGCTGCCTGTGTCTCCGTGATCTCCTGTTCTTTATCGGAGATCTGCTGTTCCAGTTCCGCCAGCCTGTCGCTGACATCGTTCAGCTGGTCGTTGAGATTATTCAGCACGCCCTGCAGGCTGTTCAACTCGTTCTGCAGGCCAGAGATATTTTCCTGCGTCTGGGATAGCTGCCCCTGTGTCTGTTCCCGTTCCCTCTGCGCCTGCTCTAACTTTTCTTTCGTGGTGAGGGCATACGAAGTAAGAGGCAGCCCCAGTATCACGGATGCTGCCAGAAAGCCTGCCATAAGGCGTTTTCCTGTCTTTCTCATCTTCCTGATATGTCTTCACCTCCCCCTCTTATATAAAAACCTTTCCTTCACCATGCCTTGCGGCGGTCATCATTACAATGGCAGCTACAATTCCAACTCCACTTTCCTGCCGGTAGCCTCATACTGCCTGTATTCCACACCCGCCGCGTCAAAGAGTCTTTTTGATGCTATGTTCCCCGGGGTCCCATCATACTTGTCGCTTCCGTAGATCACGGTCCTGATTCCCGACTGTATGATCGCTTTCGCACATTCATTACACGGAAACAGCGATACATAGAGTGTCGTCCCTTCCAGGGAACCGCCCCTGAAATTCAATATGGCGTTCAGCTCACTGTGCGTAACATAGGCATATTTTGTGGAGAGCATGTCCCCTTCCCTCTCCCACGGAAAATCGTCGTCCGAGCAGCCCATCGGCAGCCCGTTATATCCCATGGAAAGAATCTTGTGGTCACTGCTGACAATGCAGCACCCCACCTGGGTTCCCGGATCTTTGGAACGCATGCCCGCCAGTCTGGATACCCCCATAAAATACTCATCCCAGCTGATATAATCTGTCCGTTTCATTTGTACCCCCTGCAAAACACATTTCCATGACCGTTCCAACATCATTTACTGTAAAAGCCTCAACCTTCAATCAGGACTGCGCACTTGCTGCGCTGTCCGTACACGCGCCATGCAGCTTGCTGCATGTGTGCATATGGCTGCTAAACGCCCACTTTTATTTATGGTGGTGCATATTAACTGCATGGGCGTTTAGTTAATGCCGACGAGAGCGTGGCGACGTAGTATTTTGTGTTCTTACCCGCGTCCGCCAACGATACTGTAACCGTCCTACTTTGTGCCGAATATCCGATCCCCCGCATCCCCGAGGCCCGGTACGATATAGGCGTTCTCATTCAGCTTTTCATCCAGCGCGCCGATATAAATATCCACATCGGGATGTTCCCTCTGCATCCTTTCCACGCCCTCCGGCGCCGCTATGATGCACATAAAATGTATTTTCCTGCACCCTTTCTCCTTCAGCATCCGGATCGCCGCCGTCGCCGAGCCGCCCGTCGCCAGCATCGGATCCACCACAAATACTTCCCGTTCCCCGCAGTCCGGCGGAAGCTTACAGTAATATTCCACCGGTTCATGCGTCTTTGGATCCCTGTAGAGACCGATATGCCCTACTTTTGCCACAGGGATCATGGTAAGCACGCCGTCCACCATGCCGAGTCCCGCCCTGAGGATCGGCACGATCGCCATCTTCTTCCCCTTCATCTGTTTTACGGTCGTTCTACAGATCGGCGTCTCGATCTCCACGTCGGTAAGCTGCAGATTTCTTGTCGCTTCATAGGTCATCAGCATTGCTATCTCGCTGATCGTCTCCCTGAAATCCCTGGTCCCTGTCTCTGTTCTGCGGATCCATCCTATCTTATGCTGGATCAGCGGGTGATCCATAACTGTCACTTTTGCCATTCCTTACCTCCTGTTCCGGCGCTGCCGATATCATAATCTTTCGTGTCCCTTCTTTTCCGCACGACGCTCAGTCATTCTCGATCTTATAGATCCTTCTCTTATGTCTCTCATCCTCCGAAAACGGCGTATTCAGGAATTTGTCTATGATATCCAGTGCCACGAACTCCCCTGTGATGCCCGCTCCGATGGATAACATATTGGCGTTGTTGTGGAGCCTGGTCAGTTCAGCAGACACCGGATCCCCGCAGAGCGCACACCGGATACCGGGTACTTTGTTGGCACAGATGGATACGCCGATGCCTGTGGTACACATGATGATCCCTCTCTCGCAGATGCCTTCCGCCACTGCTTTTGTTGCCGGTTTGATAAAATCCGGATAGTCGCAGGATTCTTTGCTGTAACAGCCAAAGTCCTTATACTCCAGTCCTTTGTCCTCCAAATACTTTTTCACTCTCTCCTTCAGATCATATCCGCCATGATCGGATGCTAATGCTATCATTTTATCCCCTTTCTGTGCCGCTCCCTGCACTTCTTTTTTGCGGGCCTGTCCGCTTTTTCTCTTTCCAGTATACCTGAAAACAAAGGCTTTTAAAAGTAAAATGTTTTAAAAGCCTCCGTTTTCGCTATTATTTTACCGTTTTCAGCCTGTGACCGCTTCCTCCATGTGATGCCCCGCCGCTTTCAGCAGCCTGTTCATCACCGCATGCCCGATCCCGCTTTCCGCAAAAGCCTCGGAGTAGATCACGTCCACTTCCTCCTCATCAAACTCCCGCAGAATACGGTATAATTCCTTCGCCGCCGTCTCCTCCCGCTCTCTGTCTCCCGCGCTTTTGACGGAATCGGCGCTGTAGCGCACAGCCGTTTTATCCGTGGCAATGACACCGCATCGAAGCCCTTTCTTCTCCGCCTCCCGCGCCAGTTCGTTGATCCTGTTGACCACTGCCTCTTCTTCCCCGGCAATGATCGTCAGTTCCGCCTTCGGCGCATAATGCCTGTACTTCATCCCCGGCGCTTTTGGCGCTATATCGCTTCCCTCGGGCAGGATAGCTTTGTCAACATCCACTTTCCCCAGCACTCCGGAGAGCATCTCCCTGGTAATATAGCCCGGCCGCAGGATCACCGGCACCTCCTCCGTCAGATCCACTATCGTGGACTCAAGGCCGATGCACGCCTGGCCGCCGTCCAGGATCATCTCGATCCGGCCGCCCAGATCCTCCTGCACATATTTTGCCAGCGTGGGGCTTGGCCGCCCCGAAAGGTTGGCGCTGGGAGCCGCCACATAGCCGCCCGCCGCATCGATCAGGGAAAGGGCCGTCTTATCGTCCGGCATCCGCACTGCCACCGTGGAAAGGCCGCCCGTGGTTTCCTTCGGCACCACATCTGATTTTTCCAGTATCATTGTCAAAGGCCCCGGCCAGAACGCTTCCGCCAGCCGCTTTGCCGTCTCCGGTATTTCCCTTACGATTTTTGAGAGGTCCTCCCATCTGCAGATATGTATGATCAGGGGGTTGTCCGAAGGACGCCCCTTTGCGGCGTAGATCTTTCGGGAGGACTCCGGATTTAACGCATCTCCCCCGAGGCCGTAGACCGTTTCCGTCGGAAATGCCACAAGGCCGCCGCTTTGCAGTATCTTTCCGGCTTTTTCTACGGCCTTTTTCGCCTCCTCTGTGTCTCTGTTTTTGTCGGTTATCTTATAGATTTCTGTCTTCACTGTTTTTCTCCGCTATGTTTCTATTTTGCTGACTTTTCTTAAAGATGTCAAGAGGAATGAACAGGTATTTCTGGAGGAAGTCCATCTGCAGGACAAATATTTATGGGGTCGCCCGGAAACATCAGATGCCACCGTTCAGCCCCACATAAATTCTTTATAGATATACTTTTATCACGCTTCTGCAAGTTCCGACTCTTCCACCTCCTGCGCTGTCGGGATGGAATCCGCCGCGCCCATCCGGGATACCGCTATGGCGGACGCCTTTGCGCATCTCTTCAGCGTCTCCTGTATCGGCAGATCATTCATCATGGAGGCGATGAAATACCCTGTAAATGTATCCCCCGCCGCCGTGGTATCCACCGGTTTCACCTGAAAGATACCCTGTCTGCAGGTCTCATTCTCATCCCGGTAGACAACGCCGTCCGATCCGAGGGTCAGCACCACCCGTGCCTTCGGGAACTTCTCCATCATCTTATCCAGGATCTTTTCCGGCTCCGTCTCCCCTGAGATCTGTCCGCCCTCTATCTCATTTAAGAGGAACACCGATATCTTGTGCATATCGCAGGCGAGCAACGCATCGTTAAAAGGCGACGGATTCAGCACGATCCGCATTCCTTTCCGGTAAGCCGTATCGATAATATAGGGCATCTCATTCACTTCATTCTGCAAAAGCACGATATCGCCCTCCCCGAAGCCGGAGAATACTTCGTCCACATACTCTTTCGTTATCATGCGGTTGCTGCCGCCATATAAGAGGATACAGTTCTGGGCATTCTTATCAAGCTGGATGATCGTATGCCCGGATTTGCCGGGTACCATCCGGACTAATGAAGTATCCACACCGCTCTTTGCGCAGAGATCCAGAAATCCCTGTCCGTCTTCCCCCACCATGCCCGCATGTTGTACCGGTACGCCCGCTCTCGAAAGCGCTATGGACTGGTTCAAACCCTTCCCGCCAAAGTGCGTCTCCATACCGAAAGAATCCATCGTTTCCCCCGGTGTGATCACATGGTCCACTTTGTACACATAATCATAGTTTAATGATCCGAAATTTAATACCTTCATGTTTCCCTCCTGCTTCAGTCCTGTTATTTTATTGTTTTTACGCTCCCTCTCTCCACAAATTGTGTGGAAACCTCTATTTTAACCCCGGCATTCATTGCCCCCGCTTTATCCTTGATCCTCTGTATCAGCCTGCTGGTCGCAATGCGCCCCATCGCCTGCTTTGGCACACGGATCGTTGTGAGCGGCGGGGAAGAAATCGCGGAAAATGGCAGGTCGTCAAAACCGATGATCGAAACCTCCTCCGGGATCTTAATACCATACTCATCCATCGCTTTCATCGCGCCGAGCGCAATGATATCGTTGTCCGCAATAAACGCCGTGGGAAGGGCGATCTTTTTTTCCAGATATTCCTTCATATCCGCATAAGCCGTATCCATAGTGGTTCCCACTTCAAGCGTATATTCCCTCCGGACAGTCAGTCCCTCTCTCTGCATCCCTGTCGTATAGCCTATTTCCCGGTCTTTAAAGGGAACGATGCGGAATCTCCCCCTCAGATAGCCGATCTCCTTATGCCCTTTCCGGATCAGATGATTAATAGCATACCTTACGGAGTCCTCATTGTTGATCTTCATCACATCAAAGGTCATATCCCCATTCCAGTAATCGATCACGATAAAAGGCGTGGTGATTTCCTTTAACAGCCACGCATCGCTGTCAGACATCTCCGTCCCCAGCATAACGAACGCAGCAGATTTATCATTAAGCAAAGTTTTTGCCTGTTCATAATAATCCGCATCCCGCATATCCAGCGTACACATGATCATATCCATCCCGCTGTCCCGGCATTCCTGTTCTATCCCGGTCAGCATCAACGGAAAAAAAGGGGTATCCTCTACCACACTGCCGTCTCTTTTAAAGGTTACAAATTTTACTTTTGTAATGCGGCTCTCCTCAAAATAGCCCAGTTCGTATGCTACCTTCAGCACCCTTGCCGCCGTATTCGCATTCACACCTTTCTTATAGTTCAGCGCATTCGATACCGTGGCGGTGGAAACCCCCGTTATTTCACTGATCTGCTTCATGTTCACTTTCATATGCGTCACTACTTCCTGTCCTTTATTTTGTCATCACCATCCGGACCGCATCTTTCCAGCCTGCATAAAGGCTTTCACACTGCTCCTTACCTAATTCACTTTTATAACTTGTTCTGCCCATTTTGTCAAATATTTTTTCGTCATAGATGCCCAGGGACAGCCCCGCCGCATATGCCGCGCCGATGCCGGAGAGTTCTTCCGCCTCCGGTATCCTGACCGGTATGCCCAGCATATCGCTCTGAAACTGCATCAGATAGGCGTTTTTCGTCGGTCCGCCGTCCACCCGCAGCTCATCGATCCCGATCCCGCTCGCCTCCTGCATCGTCCACACGATATCCGTGATCTGATAGACGATACAGTCAAGCGCAGCTCTTGCGATCTCCGCTTTTCCCGTGGTCCTTGTGATACCGCAGATCACAGCCTTTGCGTCAGAATCCCAGTAGGGCGCCCCGAGGCCTGAAAAAGCCGGTACAAGGTAAGTTCTGTCCTCTTTTCTCGCCTGTCTGGCCAGCTCTTCGATCTCCCCCGCAGAGGAGATCAGCCCCACTTCGTCTTTCAGCCATGTGACCACGGCACCTGTATAGTTAATGTTGCCTTCCAGCACATAATTTACTTTTCCGCCCAGAGACCAGGCGAGGGAAGTCACCACGCCGAGATCCGTAAATACAGGCTTCTCCCCGATGTTCATCATGATGGAAGAACCCGTCCCGTAGGTCGCCTTTATCATGCCTTTTTTCAGGCACCCCTGTCCGAACAGCGCCCCGTGGGAGTCCCCCAGCACCCCCCTGATCGGTATCGGTTTATCCAAAAAGCCCTCAAAATCCGTCATGCCGTAGTCGCCGTCGGAATCTGTCACCTCCGCCATGCAGGATCTGTCTATGCCGAAGATTCCCAGAAGTTCCTCATCCCAGGACAGTGTCCTGATGTTGAACAGCTGCGTTCTGGAAGCGTTGGAATAGTCCGTCCGGAAAACTTTCCCTTTTGTGAGGCGGTGTACCAGAAAGCTGTCTATCGTGCCGCAAGCGATCTCCCCATTTTTTGCCTTCTCTTTCACGCCCTCCACATTTTGGAATATCCAAGCCAGTTTTGCCGCGGAAAAATAGGGGGAAAGCTGGAGTCCTGTATGCGCCTTTACCATGTCCGCATACCCCTGCTTTTCGATCTCCTCGCAGATCGCCGCCCCTCTGGCACACTGCCATACGATCGCATGGTATACGGGCCTGCCGCTTTCCTTTTCCCAGCATGCCGCCGTCTCCCGCTGGTTGCTGATGCCCAGCACCGCGATATCCGCTTTGTCGATCCCGGCCTTCTCCACCAGATTCTTTACCACCTGTATGGTGTTTGCATAAATTTCATCCAGATCGTGTTCCACCCAGCCGTGCTCATCCACTATTTGTGCATGAGGAAGGTCGCTCCTGCAAAGGAGCCTTCCTTCCTCATCAAACAGAAGAGCCTTTGTGCCCTGGGTACTCTGATCGATCCCCAACACATATCTGCTCATACTTTATTTTCCTTTCTATTTTTAAGTCGCTGCGCGACGGCACTAAAGGGTAAAGTCGCTTCGCCGCACACTCCAGGAGAGGAACCTTCATTCGAAAGCGCACTCATGAATGTTCCTCTCGTGCGCCTTTGCGGCTTTACTTTTTAAGTCGCTGCGCGACGGCACTAAAGAGTAAAGTCGCTTCGCCGCACACTCCAGGAGAGGAACCTTCATTCGAAAAGGCACTCATGAATGTTCCTCTCGTGCGCCTTTGCGGCTTTACCGTCCCGTTTACTGCAGCGCTTCCTTCGCCGCCTTTGCGATCCCTTCCGCGTTCAGCCCGTAATAGTCAAACACCTCTTTCGACGTCCCTGTTATGACGGGCGTGTCAGGAAGTGCCAGGTTGATCACCTTCTTCGGGCAGGACGCCCCTATCACCTGGCTGACCATGGAGCCTAAGCCGCCGAATGGCGCATGCTCTTCCACCGTCACCACCGCTCTTACCTTTTCCGCCGCTTTCAGCAGCCCTTCCTTATCCAGCGGTTTGACACAGTACATATCCAGCACCGCCGCGCTGATGCCCTGCTCCTTTAACAGCGCCGCCGCATCTATCGCCGGGCGCACCATCTCCCCGCATGCCACGATCAGGACGTCTCCGCCTTCCGCCGCCACAGTCGCCTGGTCCATCGCAAACGGGCAGTCGTCCTCCGTGTAGATATCTTCCACCGGGTTCCTTCCCACACGGATATACGCCGGCTTCTCATCCTGCAGCAGCGCTTTGACCAAACATGCCGTCTGGAAACGGTCGCTGGGCAGATACACCCGCATATTGGGGATC
>JAETSN010000053.1 GCA_021769625.1 [Clostridium] symbiosum
CCTGCGAACTGCCGGAAGCCCGGTAAAGAAGAAGTGAAGTAAGACTGGAGCAGATCTGTTTCTATCATACAGGTTTGCTCCCGCTTTGTATAGGTACGGACTATCTACCGTTTACGTGAGTGCAGCCCGCCATGCAGAGTTTGCGAAGAAAATTCCCAAGGCAGTAAGCCCGCCATGCAGAGTTTGCGGAGCAAATCTCCCAAGGCGAGCTTGCTCGCCATGTTCACAGGAATTTCACAAATTTTTAAACAAGTTGTCACACTTGAATCATATAGTGGTAAAGGCAAGGAAAATGTGGTATTTTAATTATTGTGTATCGAAACGGTACTGGAAACGGCAGATGTCTTACGGTTCATGTGTTATGAAAATATATCTGCGGTACTGAAATGGAGGACTTTATTTTGGCAGTAGTAGAAGTGAAGAATTTGACGAAAAGATACGGGAAGCATACAGCCGTGGAGGGGCTTTCCTTTACGGTGGAAAAAGGGCAGATCTACGGCTTTTTAGGACCGAACGGCGCAGGAAAGTCAACCACCATGAACATGATGACGGGCTATCTTGCGCCCTCCGACGGGGAGGTGCTGGTAAACGGGCATGATATGATGCGGGAACCAGAGGAGGCGAAGCAGTGCATCGGCTATCTGCCGGAAGTGCCGCCGGTCTATCCGGATATGACGGTCTCGGAATATCTGAAATTTGCGGCGGAGTTGAAACATATCCCGAAGGCGGATAGAAAACAGAAGATTCTGGAAGTCATGGAACTGACAAAAGTGACGGAAGTGTCGGAAAGACTGATCAAAAATCTCTCCAAAGGCTACAGGCAGAGGGTAGGGCTGGCACAGGCTATTTTGGGAGAGCCGGATGTGATCATTCTGGATGAGCCGATGGTAGGGCTTGATCCGCGGCAAATCATCGAGATGCGGGATCTGATCAAAGAACTGGGGCAGAAACACACGGTGATCCTGAGCTCCCATATCCTCTCGGAAGTCAGTGCGGTCTGCGACCATATTATGATCATATCGGGAGGGAAGCTGATCGCTTCTGATACGGCTGAGGGGCTGCAGGGACGGATACGGAATTCTTTCGTGCTGGAAGCTTCGGTGAAGGCATCCATGCAGGAAGTACAGGCTGTGCTGGATACCATAGAGGCGGTGACGGAGGTGGAAGAGAAGCCCTCCCATATGGCGGACTGTGTGACGGTGCTGATCCATACGAGGGACAACGCCGATATCCGGGAAGAGCTGTCCATGAAGCTGTATGAAAAGAAATTGCCCATCATGGGAATGAATCTGCAGGAACACTCCCTGGAGGATATCTTCCTGGAACTGACGGAAGAGGGCGATGAGATATCTGAAAATTTGGAGGATGAAGAAGCGGCGGACACAGAAGAAACTTCAACAATAGAAGAAAAGGAGGAGAAAGAGCATGACAGCAATCTATAAAAGAGAATTAAAAGCTTGTTTCAACTCCTTCATCGGCTGGCTGTTTCTGGCGGTGATGCTGTTTTTCACGGGGCTTTACGTGACTGCCAACAATCTGGCGCAGGGCTCTGCCTATCTGACTTATGCGCTGCAGAGTTCCCTGATCATTTTTATCGTTGCGATACCGATTCTGACCATGCGGATACTGGCGGAGGAGCGGAAAAATAAAACGGATCAGATGATATTGACCGCACCGGTCAGCGTCTGGAAGATCGTGTTGGGGAAATATCTGGCGCTGGAGACGGTCTTTGCGATCCCCTGCGCGGTACTGTGCCTGTACCCGCTGCTGTTTAGCAGATACGGAACGATTCCTTACGGGGAGACTTATGTGTCGATCCTTGGATTTTTCCTCTATGGATCGGCTGCGGTCGCGGTGGGTGTTTTCGTGTCGTCCCTGACGGAGAGTCAGGTGATCGCGGCGGTGGTGTCGGTGGTGTCCATCTTTGTGGGCTATGTGATGGCGGGGATCTGTAATCTGATCTCGCCCGTGGGAAACCTGCTGACAAAGATTCTGAGCGTATATGATCTGACAACGCCCTTCATCGATCTGATCAACGGTAATTTAAAGCTGGCATCGGTGGTTTACTATATTTCCGTTATTTTTCTGATGCTGTTTTTCACCACCCAGTCCATCCAGAAAAGACGGTACAGTGTCTCGGTGAGGCATCTGAAAAAGGGAGCCTACAGCATCGGACTGATCGTTCTGACGACAGCCATCGTCATAGGAGCAAACATCCTGCTCAGGCAGGCGCCGTCGGAGTACACGGAATTTGATGTGACGAAGGAAAAACTGTACTCTCTGTCGGAGGAGACCTATCAGGTGATGGACGGTCTGCAGGAGGATATCACGATCTACGTGCTTTCGCCGGAGAGCAGCATGAACCTGGATGTGATCGAGACACTGAACCGCTATAAAAGCTATTCGGACCACATCCGTGTGGAGTATGTGGATATCGCCTCCAATCCGACCTTCGCGCAGCAGTATACGGATGCTTCGGTGAACGCCCGCTCCCTGATCGTGGAGAGCGGAAAGCGCAGCAAATACATTGATTACAACGATCTGTACCAGATGGAACTGAGCTATGAGACGTACGCCTATGAGATGACGGGATATGATGCCGAGGGGCAGATCACCAGCGCTATCGGCTTCGTGACGATGGATGACATGCCGAAAGTCTATCTGTTGGAGGGACACGGCGAGGGCGCGCTGGAGGAGGGCTTTTTGTCCGTTCTGGCAAAGCTCAATATCGAATATGAAACGCTGAACCTGCTGACGGCGGATGAAGTGCCGGCGGATGCCGAGGGGCTGATCATCAACGCGCCCGCGGCGGATCTTTCGGCGGATGATACAGAGAAAGTGCGGGCATATATAAACAGCGGCGGGGATGTGCTGTTCGTCTACGGCTACAGTGAGGAGGAACTGCCCAACTACCGTTCCCTGCTTTCCGACTACGGCATAAGCATTGCGGACGGTATGGTAGTGGAGAGCGACAGAAATTATTACTATCAGAATATGCTGTATCTGCTGCCGGAAGTGGAATACGACGAGATGACGGATTCCATTTACGGGGAGGGATATGTTTTTGCACCCTATGCCAGCGGCATCGTGATAGACGAAGGGGCGAAAGAAGCGGGGGATGTGCACTACCTGTTGACCACAACGGCGGATTCCTTCGCGAGGGCGAACCCCGGGGAAGTGACTTCCGGCGAGAAGGCGGAGGGAGACATCGACGGTCCCTTTGCGCTGGGCGCGAGGGTGACGAAACAGGTGGACGGCGGGGAGAGTACCGCTGTCGTCTATACTTCCGCAGTGATCTTTCAGGAGATGGCGGATGAGATCGTGGCGGGAAACAATAAAAAGCTGTTCGAGAATGCGGTGAGCAGGTTTGCGTCCGTGGAGAACAGTGTCTCCATACCGGTGAAAAGCTACTATGCGGGCATTCTGACGGTTCCCGCGCTGGAGTTTATCTTCACAGGGCTGATCATTGTGCTGGCGCTGCCCATAGGGCTTCTCGTCGCAGGGTTTGTGATCTGGCTGCAGAGGAGGAAGCGGTAGAGACAGACGAAAAAATTTCATAAAAACCCATTGACTCTCACGGAACGTCATAGTGTAAAGTGTTCTTATCAACAGCAGGGAGGCAGAAAAGATGATGACTGTAAAGGAAATATCCAGACTGACAGGTATCAGCGTGCGCACGCTTCACTATTATGATGAGATCGGGCTGTTTTCCCCGACCGAAAAAAGTGAAGCGGGATACCGGCTTTATGACGATAAGGCTTTGGAGAGGCTGCAACAGATCCTTTTCTTCCGCGAGTTTGATATTCCTTTGAAGGAGATCAGATCCATTCTGGAAAATCCTGCTTTTGACAGAGATCAGATCCTGCGGATGCAGAGGAAAATGCTGACGGCGAAAAAGGAACGTGTGGAACGCCTGATCGCCGGTATCGATGACATTTTGAAAGGAGTAGGTACAATGGATTTTGCGATTTTTAATAAAAACGAAGTGGAGGAGATGTTTCAGGCAATGTTTGAGCATATGCCGGAACATATCAGGAAGATCGCCGTGGATGAATTCGGCAGTGAGGAGGCGTGGAGGGAGCATTATATCAGAGCGGTGTCCTCGGAGAAGATGCAGAGAAACTACGCTAAAGTGGTGGAGTGGTACGGCGGGAAAGACGCATATCTCGCCGCGGCGAAAAATCCGCTCAGCAAGGAGGTCATGGAGAGTTACAGCAAACGTCTTGATGCTGTTTTGCAGAAGCTGAACGATAAAAGGAACTGCGGGGCAGACAGTTTTGAAGTGAAGGAGGTTATCGGAGAATTCGGCTTTGTGATGAAGCAGATCAGTCAGGTGAAAGACGAAAAAGGGGTCATGCTGAAACAGGCGGAATATTACCGTGACAGTTCCCCCATCAAAGCAAGCACAGACAGGAAGTACGGGGAGGGTGCGGCGGCATTTTTCGCGGACGCGATCGAAGCCTTTTACGGGACAGACTGAGAGATAGCGTTATCGGTAAGGGAAGCATAAGGATAAAAAGATAAACGGAAATGATCTGTCAGCGGGAAAACCGGTTCAATCTATCCGTTTTCCTGCGCAGCAGAAAATAGCCAAAACCGCCGATCATGCCGCCTGCAAAGTTCAGGATCAGGTTGTCGACATCCACGCTCCTTCCGATAAAAAGCTGAACGCTCTCGATAAACAGCGGGAGCAGTGCGGAAAACAGAAGCACGGAGAGAACGGACTGTCTCTTTTTCCAGAACAGGGGCAGCCCGAATCCCCAGGGGATGAACATTACGATAAAGGCAGAGGGCATACTCCCGTTTTCGTTCCCGCTTCCAGGGCCTGCGAAGGAGCAGATAGAACGGGAGCAGTATCAGCATGATGATAAAAAATCTGATGATGTAATGCAGCATTTGGTATATCCTATATCATAGATCAGGGATGGTCACTTTGTAACTCGATCATTTTTTCGTCATATTATTTTAGCATGCAGTTTAGAAAAGAACAATGATATATTCAGGCGATTTGGAACGGAAGATTCCGCAGTTGATTCCGCAATAGTGTAGCTGCAGGCTGAACTGCCGCGATCTTTCCCGAGAATATTGGTGACAAATAAATTTTTTTGTGGTAGACTAAATTTCGCAGGCAGGCGCGGTCTGTCTGCAGAATTTTTTGTGCAAATCTTTAAGTGACGGAAGGATTTGCGAAATTATCGGAAGTGAGGCAGTATATGGCAGCATCCGGCGGTACGGGAAGAAAACAGGGAAGCCGTTCCGGCTCTTCTGGCAAAAAAGGAAGCGGCAGGCAGACGGCAAACAGAAGGAGAACGGCACAGGAAGAGGCGCTCGGCGGTAAGCTCCTGCAGGAGGTCATACTGATTGCGGCGTTTGCGCTCTGCGTGTTCTTATTTTTGTGCAATTTCGGGATCATGGGGGCATTTGGCGGAATCTTAAGCAGCGTGCAGTTTGGGCTTTTCGGCCTTTCGGCTTATATTGCGCCGCTCCTTATTTTTGTGGCTGTCATTTTTTATATAAGCAACCAGGGTTCCGGGGCTGCGATCCGGAAACTGGTTTCCGGTGTTGTTCTCTATATTTTGCTCGCCATGCTCTGTGAACTGTTTGCGGGGCGGCTTTCCGAGATGGAAAATTACAGCCTTGTCACATTGTATAAAGGGGCGGCGGAGCATCACAACGGCGGCGGCGCGCTGGCGGGCTCCATTGCCTATCTGTCCTATCATTATCTGGAGACGATAGGGACGGTGCTTGTGATCATTGTGCTTGGCCTGATTTGTGTCGTCCTTTTGACGGAGCGTTCCCTGATCGGCGGTGCGAAAAAGAGCGGGAAGTATCTGGCGGAAAAGGTACATACCAGGGACGCAAGATATACGGAAAGATATGGGGAGGATGAGGACGGCGAAAGCGCTTCGGAGAGGAGTGAGAGGCTCCGGGAAGAAAGAAGGGAGCGGATGGAGCAGCGCCGCAGGGAGCAGGAAGAGCGCGATCAGAGGAGACGAAAAGAGCAGGAAGAGAGAAGTTTAAGAAGGCAGGAAGAACTGGAAGAAAAAGAACGGAAAAGACGAGAAGAACAGGAAGAAAGAGAGCGCAGAAGGCGGGAAGAGCAGGCGGAAAAAGTCAGAAGAAAGCAGAGAGAGCAGGAGGCGAAGGAACGGGAAAAACGTCTCTTGCAGGAAGAGAAAGAGGATGAAAAGATTCTGCGCATGAATAAAAAGAGCCGCGGCGTGATGCTGGATACAACGCTGACAGCCAGGGAGGAGCCGGCGGAGGAGCGGATCGATATGCATGAGATCCGGGTGCAGGATGTCATAAAGGAAGAACCTGTATATGAAATGCCGCGAAAGCAGATACCGATCTACCGCAGGGAAGCGGAGAACGACGAAGTGCAGGAGATCTCCTATGAGGAGTTTGGCAGGAACAGTTATAGGGAGAGCGGTTTTGCAAAAGAGGAACCCGCGGATGCAGGAATTTTGCAGGAACCGAGAATCCGGGTAACGGAGCCGGAGTTCACGGAACCGGATACGGATCGTTTTCGTATGGCAGGCCTCGGGATTGGGACTGCGGGAATTGCGGAAGATGACAGAATGGCACCGGGGATGCCGGAGGCAGATAGCGAAGCATTCAGGATGACAGAAACCGGGAACATAGCATCCGGAGCACAGGAAACCGGGTATACGGTATCCGGCATGGAAGAAGTGGAAAGCATGGCATCCGGAGCGGAGGAGGCCGGAACCGTGAGGCCTGCGGCGGAATCGCCGTTTGACTTCCGGGAAAAAGAGCGTGCAAAGATGCCGGAACCGATCACGGAGTTTTCCCCGGCAGGAGGATCTTCCGTGCCGGAGCAGAAAAAACCGGAGTCTGGCGCGCCAAGACAGAACAATGTGAGCATAAGCTTAAATGAGAAGGGATTGCCGAACAGGCCGGCAGCCCCTGCGAAGAAATATATCTTCCCTCCCGTCACCCTGTTGAGAAAAGGGAAAAATACGGGAAAAGGGGACAGCAATAAAGAACTGAAGGATACGGCGCTGCACCTGCAGAAAACGCTGGAGACTTTCGGCGTCAAGGTGACCGTGACAGAGATCAGCCAGGGGCCTACCGTGACCCGGTTTGAGATGCAGCCGGAGCAGGGCGTGAAAGTCAGCAAGATCGTAGGACTGGCAGACGATATCAAGCTGAACCTGGCGGCGACGGATATCCGTATCGAGGCGCCGATCCCCGGCAAAGCGGCGGTGGGCATCGAGGTGCCGAACAAGGAAAATTCCACTGTGGCATTCCGGGATCTGATTGAGTCAAAGGAGTATCAGGAGTTTAACTCCCGGCTGGCCTTTGCGGTGGGGAAGGATATCGGCGGCAAGGTGGTGGTGACGGACATCGCCAAGATGCCCCATGTGCTGATCGCCGGGGCGACCGGTTCCGGTAAGTCTGTCTGTATCAATACGATCATCATGAGTATTTTATATAAAGCCCATCCGGAGGATGTGAAACTGATCATGATCGATCCGAAGGTGGTGGAGCTCAGTGTCTATAACGGCATTCCGCATCTGCTGCTGCCTGTAGTGACCGATCCGAAGAAGGCCGCCGCCGCGCTGCACTGGGGCGTTGCGGAGATGACCGAGCGGTATAACAAGTTTGCGGAACATGGCGTGCGGGATTTGAAGGGCTATAACCAGAAGGCGGAGCAGATGCAGAAAAAGGGCGCCGCGGACGCGCCGGCAAAAATGCCGCAGATCGTGATCATCGTGGATGAGCTGGCGGACCTGATGATGGTCGCGCCGGGGGAGGTGGAAGAATCCATCTGCCGTCTGGCACAGCTCGCCCGGGCGGCGGGAATCCATCTTGTGATCGCCACCCAGCGCCCTTCTGTGGATGTCATCACGGGGCTGATCAAGGCGAATATGCCGAGCCGTATCGCCTTTGCGGTCTCCAGCGGCGTGGATTCCAGAACGATCCTCGACATGGTGGGGGCGGAAAAGCTGCTTGGAAAGGGCGATATGCTGTTCTATCCGCAGGGATATCCGAAGCCGGCAAGAATACAGGGGGCTTTTATCTCCGACGATGAGGTGGAGGATGTTGTAGGCTTCTTAAAGGATCAGGATATCATTACCCAGTACAGCCCGGATATCGAACAGCAGATGAAAACGGCAGCCGCAGCGTCCGGCACAGCCGGGGGTGCGGATACGGCTTCCGCCTTCGATGAATATTTTGTGGAGGCGGGGAAATTTATCATTGAAAAAGATAAAGCTTCCATCGGCATGCTGCAGAGAGTCTTTAAGATCGGCTTTAACCGGGCGGCGAGGATCATGGATCAGCTCTGTGAGGCAGGGGTAGTCGGCGAGGAAGAAGGGACGAAGCCGCGGAAAGTGCTGATGAGCCCGGAGCAGTTTGAGAGTTTTGTGGAGGAGTCGGTCTGAATTATGTTAATGATGCCGGACGCCGGTAAGAACATAAAATACTACGTCGCCACGCTTGCGCTCTGTGAAAAACGCAGCGGACACTAAGCTCGGAAATACCTCGCTAAGTGCCGGCGTTTTTCAAAGGGCTCCTTAAGTATTTTATGTTCTTACCGGCTGATGGAGGTATCAACTAACTGATGTTGGAACAGATCAGAAACGAATCAATAGAAAGCGTATGTAATACCGGAAAAAGTGAAGGAAGAAAGGCGGGGAAGGATCATGAAAACAGATATTGAGATTGCACAGGAAGCGGTGCTTGAGCCGATCGCGAAGGTGGCGGCGGGCTGCGGCATCCCGGAAGAGGAACTGGAATTATACGGAAAGTATAAGGCAAAACTTTCGGAAGAATATATCCGTTCCCTGCAGGATAAGGAGGACGGTAAACTGATCCTGGTGACAGCTATCAATCCCACACCGGCGGGGGAAGGAAAGACGACGACCACGGTGGGGCTCGGAGAGGCTTTCGGGAAACTCGGGAAAAATGCGGTGATCGCGCTGCGGGAGCCGTCCCTCGGTCCCTGTTTTGGCATCAAGGGAGGCGCGGCAGGCGGCGGCTATGCCCAGGTTGTTCCGATGGAGGATCTGAATCTCCATTTTACCGGAGATTTTCATGCGATCACTTCCGCCAACAATTTGCTGGCGGCATTATTGGATAATCATATCCAACAGGGGAACGCGCTGCGGATCGATACGCGGAATATCGTGTGGAAGCGCTGTCTGGATATGAATGACCGGGTACTCCGCAATGTGGTGGTGGGACTCGGCAGCAAAGCGGACGGTTTTGTGCGGGAAGACCATTTTGTGATCACAGTGGCGTCCGAGATCATGGCGGTTCTCTGTCTGGCGGAGGATATGCAGGATCTGAAGGAGCGGCTGGGACGCATCGTCGTAGCCTATAATATGGACGGGGAACCTGTGACGGCGGATGACCTGCAGGCGGTGGGTTCTATGGCGGCGCTTTTAAAAGACGCGATGAAGCCGAACCTGATCCAGACGCTGGAACACACCCCAGCATTGGTGCACGGCGGTCCCTTTGCCAATATCGCCCACGGCTGTAATTCCGTGCGCGCCACAAGGACGGCGCTGAAGATGGCGGATTACTGTATTACAGAGGCCGGTTTCGGCGCAGATCTGGGCGCAGAGAAATTTTTTGATATCAAGTGCCGGATGGCGGGGCTTTCGCCCGACGCAGTAGTGCTTGTGGCAACGGTGCGGGCATTGAAATATAACGGCGGCGTGAAGAAGGAAGATCTTGGGAAAGAGGATCTGGAAGCGCTGAAGGCGGGTATCGCCAATCTGGAGAAACATATTGAGAACCTGAAAAAGTACGGCGTGCCTGTGGTGGTCACTTTGAACACGTTTTTGACAGATACGCAGGCGGAGTTGTCCTATGTGAAGGAGTTCTGCGAGGAAAGGGGCTGTGAATTCGCTTTTTCCGAAGTGTGGGAAAAGGGCGGCGAGGGCGGCATCGCATTAGCGGAAAAGGTGCTTGCCGCGCTGGAGAAAAAGAGCGGCTTCCATGTGCTGTATGAGGACAATTTGAGTTTAAAGGAAAAGATCGGGACCATTGCAAAGGAAATCTATGGCGCTGCGGATGTTTCTTATGCAGCATCCGCGGCAAAGCAGCTCGCGCAGCTTGAAAAACTGGGCTTCGGGCATCTGCCGGTCTGCATGGCAAAGACCCAGTATTCCCTGTCGGACGATGCGTCGCTCCTCGGCCGGCCAAAAGGATTTACGGTGAATGTCAGGGAGGCCTATGTGTCCGCCGGGGCGGGTTTTGTGGTGGTGCTCACCGGGGCGGTGATGACCATGCCGGGACTGCCGAAGAGTCCTGCGGCGTTTCGGATCGATGTGGATGAGTCCGGCGTGATCACAGGACTGTTCTGATCTTTGCTGTGGATGGGCGTGATCACAGGACTGTTCTGATCTTTGTTGTGGATGTGTGTGAAGGTTTTGAACGATGATGTTTTTCTCTGCCGGTTCTGAATCAATGCGGGGCATACCGGACAGCGGAAAAGATTTTGGGAAAAGTATGCGGTGCTCCGGATAAATATCGCGTATGGAAAGGAAAGGATATGAGTTATCAGATCATTGACGGAAAAGCAATTTCAAAACAGATCAAGGAGGAATGCCGCATAAAGGCGGAGCAATATAAAGAACAGGGCATTGAGATCACGCTGGCTGTGGTACAGGTGGGAAGCGATCCGGCTTCGAACGTCTATGTCAGAAACAAAAAACGAGCCTGTGAAGAATGCGGTATAAAATCTTTGTCTTACGAGTTGCCGGAGGAGACATCGGAAGAAGAACTCCTTGCGCTGATCGCTGAATTGAATGCGGATCAGACGGTAAACGGCATTCTGGTGCAGCTTCCGCTTCCGGAGCATATAGACGAAAACAAAGTGATACAGGCGATCGATGCAAAGAAGGATGTGGACGGGTTCCACCCTGTAAACGCCGGCGCGCTCTGTACCGGGCAGAAGGGATTTGTCCCCTGTACGCCTGCGGGCATTATCGAGCTGCTAAAGCGCAGCCATATTGCTATTTCCGGAAAGGAATGCGTTGTGGTGGGCAGGAGCAACATCGTGGGGAAACCTGCGGCGCTTTTGCTCCTTCGGGAAAACGGGACGGTGACGGTGTGTCATTCCAGAACGGCGGACCTGAAGGAAGTGACAAAGCGGGCGGATATTCTCGTGGCCGCCGTCGGCAGGCCGAAGTTTATCACAGCGGATCATGTGAAAGAGGGTGCGGCGGTCATCGATGTGGGTATCCACAGAAACGAGAACGGAAAGCTCTGCGGGGATGTGGACTTTGATTCCGCAGCGCAAAAGTGCAGCGCGATCACGCCGGTGCCCGGCGGCGTCGGCCCGATGACTATTGCTATGCTGATGAGCAACTGTATCGCATCGGTAGACTTATCAACAAGTTTATGATATAATAGCCGCTAAAGAAAAACAAGCGACGCGAATGAAAAAGAAAGGGGAGCGCTTCATGATATGTCCTGAATGCGGCAGAGAAATTCCGGAAGGCCATCTGTATTGCGATACCTGTGGTATGGAAGTGCGGATCGTGCCGGATTTCGAGCCTGAAGTGGAAAACAGTATAGAAGAATCGCTCTCAGGTGTTGCGGAGACACTGACGGAAACAAAGACGGAAGATACAGGCGGCGGGCGCGAAAAGCAGAAAAATTTGTTTGTGTTGAGTCTGGGATGTTTTTTTGTGCTGGCATTGATCCTCCTTGTGGCTTATTTTTCGGTGACGGCTTACTTTCATTCGGCTGATTATCAGATGAAAACAGCCATATCAGAAATAGAAGAGGAAGATTATGAAGCGGCGCTGCTGAGTCTTGAGGGGGCGTTGGACGCAGGCGGAAGTTTTGAGGATATCAAACTGGAAATGGCGGCCTGCTATCAGGCTCTTGGAGATGAGCAGTCCTATATGGAAAGCCTGTATGAACTGATCGGGTATGAGCAGGTTTCCAGGGAAAGGCTGCTGCAGGGGTATAATCAGATCATCGCTTACTATGAAGAGAAGCAGCAATATGAGCAGATCAATACGCTGCTCCAGAATTGTCCGGAGGCTTCCGTTCAGGAGAAATACTCCAAATATATGGCAAATATGCCGGAATTTAATTATGTCGGCGGTGCTTATAACGAAGTGATCCCCCTGAAGATACTCAGCAATACAAGCGGTCATATTTATTATACGACGGATGGGAGCAACCCGGACAAGTATTCTCAGGAATATATCTCACCGATCTTTCTGGAATCGGGCGAATATGAGATAACAGCAGTATTTGTCAACGAGTACGGCATTAAAAGTCCCTATGCGAAGGCGGTCTATCAGGTGGATGTATCGGCGCCTTTCGCACCGGAGGTGGATGCCTACAGCGGAGATTTTTATACACCTCAGATGCTTCATATCGAGGCGGAAGAGGGTTGTCAGATTTATTATACTACGGACGGCAGCGAACCCGACGGGCTCAGCGATATATACAACGGTTTTCTGCCGATGCCTCTGGGCGACAGTTCCTTTAAATTTGTGGCGATAGATGAAAACGGTGTATCCAGCGAGATGACGGCGCGCAATTATCATCTGGAACTGATGACGGACTATACGAAGGAAGATGCGCAGACTGTCATATTGCGCTATATGCAGGAGGCGGGACGTATCGCTGACCTGTACGGCACCATTTCGGCGGAGGATCCCAGAAGAATGATCTATGTCTTTGCCTGCTGTGTTAATATAGAGGATGAAGGAGATTTCTATATTTTTTCGGAATACATAGAAAATCCTGACGGAAGCAGGGAAAAGACGGGCAGTTATTATGCGGTCGGTATCTATAATCTGCCGCTGTACGGGACCCATTACGATATGCGCACCAGCAATTTTGCCCTAAGCACGGAAATGCTTCGGCAGGGGCTTTAAAAGTTGTTGCGTTGATGGTGCCGATGCTTTTTAAGGGGCTCCTTGAGGATGTGATTTTCCTCTCGGCTGGCTATGGGTATTAACCGAAGAATATTTTTGACATTGATATCAGGAAAAATAAAAAAGTGCGGTAGAAGCACGGAAATGAGGGATACTATGTTTGAGATTTTAGAAAAAGCGCAGCTCAATGATATGATCTTTAAAATGGTCGTGCGTGCAGAGAGAGTTGCAAAAAATTGTCTGCCGGGACAGTTTGTCATTGTCCGTATGGATGATGACGGGGAGAGGATCCCGCTGACGATCTGTGATTACGACAGGGAAGCCGGGACGATCACGATCGTTTTTCAGGTGGTCGGCGCCGAGACGAAGAGAATGACGGCCCTGAACAAAGGGGACTATTTCCGGGATTTCGTCGGTCCTTTGGGACGTCCCTCGGAGCTTTGTGAGGAGGATATGGCGTCCCTGAAGGAAAAGAGGATCCTGTTCGTGGCGGGCGGCGTAGGTACGGCGCCGGTATATCCCCAGGTGAAATGGCTGAAGGAACAGGGGGTTGCGGCGGATGTGATCGTCGGTGCAAAGACGAAAGACATCCTGATCATGGAGGAAGAGATGAAAGTGGTGGCCGGAAATCTCTATATCACCACGGATGACGGTTCCTACGGAAGATCCGGTATGGTGACAAAGGTCATTCAGGACCTTACGGATGAGGGAAAACAGTATGATGTCTGCATTGCCATCGGCCCGATGATCATGATGAAATTTGTATGTAAGCTCACAAAGGAGCTGAATCTGCCTACGGTTGTCTCTTTGAATCCGATCATGGTGGACGGTACGGGCATGTGCGGCGCCTGCCGCGTGCTGGTCGGCGGCGAGGTGAAGTTTGCCTGTGTGGACGGGCCGGAGTTTGACGGCCATCTGGTGGATTTCGACAATGCCATGAAGCGCCAGCAGCAGTATAAGACGGAGGAAGGCAGGGCGATGCTGCGCCTGCAGGAAGGCGACACGCATCACGGCGGCTGCGGAAACTGTGGCTGAGAAGCCGCGCTATGGGAACTGCTGTATAAGAAAGAGGAAGAAAGGTAAGGTTTGTCATAGATGGATGTATTAAAGAAAGTGCCTGTCAGAGAACAGGATGCAAAAGAGAGAGCAACAAACTTTAAAGAAGTATGTCTGGGTTATAATATGGAAGAGGCGATGGAAGAGGCCTCCAGATGTATCAACTGTAAGAACGCGCAGTGCATCAAAGGATGTCCGGTGGCGATCAATATCCCGGGCTTCATCGAGAAAGTAAAAACCGGAGATATCGAAGGGGCTTATCAGGTGATCAGCGCCTCCTCCGCTCTGCCGGCAGTCTGTGGGCGCGTCTGCCCTCAGGAGAGCCAGTGTGAGGGAAAATGCATCAGGGGCATCAAGGGCGAGCCGGTTTCCATCGGCAAGCTGGAGCGGTTCACCGCGGACTGGGCAAGGGAGAACGGGATCTCACCCAAAGGGGCGGAAGAAAAGCGGGATAAAAAGGTGGCTGTGATCGGTTCGGGCCCCGCCGGGCTTACCTGTGCGGGCGATCTCGCCAGGATGGGTTATGACGTGACGATCTTTGAGGCGCTCCATGAGGCGGGCGGCGTGCTTGTCTACGGGATTCCCGAGTTCAGGCTGCCGAAGGAGGCTGTGGTCCAGAAGGAGATCGAGAATGTGAAGGCTCTGGGCGTAAAGATCGAGACCGATGTGGTGATCGGCAAGGCGGTGACGATCGACGAACTGATGAAGGAGGAAGGATTTGATGCGGTATTTATCGGTTCCGGTGCGGGACTTCCGAAATTCATGGGCATTCCCGGGGAAAATGCCAACGGCGTATTTTCCGCCAATGAATATCTGACCAGAAGCAACCTGATGAAAGCGTTTAAAGAGGATTCCAATACCCCTATCATGAAGGGGAAGAAGGTGGCTGTCGTGGGCGGTGGCAACGTGGCGATGGACGCGGCGAGGACGGCGTTGCGGCTTGGCTCCGAAGTATATATTGTATACAGGCGTTCCGAGGAGGAGCTGCCAGCCAGAGTGGAGGAAGTGCATCATGCCAAAGAGGAAGGCATTATCTTCCATCTGTTGACCAATCCGGTCGAAATCCTGACGGATGACAACGGCTGGGTGAACGGCATCAAATGTGTGCGCATGGAACTGGGAGAGCCGGACGAATCCGGCAGGAGAAGGCCTGTCGTGATCCCGGATTCCGAGTATGTGATCGAGGTGGACACCGTGATCATGGCGTTGGGAACTTCCCCCAATCCGCTGATCTCTTCCACCACTGAGGGGCTTGACACAAACCGCTGGAAATGTATCGTGGCAAACGAGGACAACGGCGCGACGTCCAAGGAAGGCGTCTATGCCGGCGGCGATGCCGTGACGGGCGCGGCGACGGTGATCCTGGCGATGGGCGCAGGAAAGAATGCGGCGCAGGGGATCCACGAATATCTTTCAAAGAAATAGTGGAGCTGCTGACCGCCAATCTGGGCGTATTTCAGATCACGGGCGCATATTCGAGCACGGAGGATTATAATTACGGGGGTACTTTTAGCACCAGCTCGAAGGATAAGACGGCGTCCATCACGGTGCGGCTGAATTATACGGTGAAGTAAAAGAGGAGAAGGTTTTTACAGGTATTGCCTGCGATACAGAAGAAAAGGTCCTGAAAAGGGGGTGGAAGGGATGCCTTGGTGTCCGAAATGCAAAAACGAGTATTATGAGGGGATCAAAGTTTGTGCCGACTGCGGCAGCGAACTTGTGGATTCGCTGGAAGAATGGGAGAAAGCGGAGCGGGAGGCAAAGGAAGCGGCGATGCGGGAGCAGCTGGACGCGCTGAAAGAGATGCTGCGCGAAGAAGCTGAGGACGAAGAGGGGGCGGAAAATCCTGAAGATGTAGAAAGCGCGCCGACCGGAGGGACTGAAAACGGAAATGACGCAGGCAGTGACGGCGGGGAAGATGAGGCGGCTGCAAAGTCCGGGATGAAAACTGCAAAGGCGGCGGAGGATGCCTCACGCGGCGTCTATCGGAACTATGAAGAGAAAGCGGCGGACAATAAATCTTCCGCCTATACGCTTCTGGCTGTGGGGACCATCGGCATCATAGCGGTCATCCTCTGCTTCTGCGATGTGATAAAACTTCCTTTGAGCGAATCTTCCAGGTTTATGATCCTGGGCGTTATGGGCGCCATGTTCCTGTTCTTTGTCGTCATGGGTGTTGTCTCCATGAAAAATGCAGGAAAATATGCAAAAAAAGCAGAATCTGAAAAAGAATTGACGAAAGAACTTGAAAAATGGTTTGGCGAATATGTGACAGCCGAGAAGATAGACGAAGGCCTTTTTACAGAGGAAGAAGCGGATTTCAGTGAGGAGCAGAAATACTTCAAGCGGTTTGACAGGATGAAGGAACTGCTTTCGGAGCGTTTCTTAAATCTGAATGAAGGCTATATGGACAGATTTCTGGATAAGCATTATCAGGATATTTTCGGGGATAAAGAAGAAAACTGATAAACTCTGCACTTAGAGTGTTCTGCAGAGCCGGGTTATAGGGATGAGTATGAATATCACGATACTGGCAGTGGGAAAGATCAAAGAATCTTTTTACAGGGAGGCGCTTGCTGAATATCAGAAGCGCCTTGGTCGTTACTGCCGTCTGGAGATCATCGAAGTGGCGGATGAGCCGACGCCGGAGAAATCTTCTCCGGTACAGGAGGATGCCATCAGGGAAAAAGAGGCGCAGCGCATCTTAAAGAGACTGCGGGATAACAGCTATGTGATGACGCTGGAGATCGCAGGGAAAAAATATGATTCGGAGAAGTTTGCAGAGAAGCTGGAAAATCTCGGCCTGTCGGGAAAAAGCCAGCTTGTTTTTATTATCGGAGGATCGCTGGGGCTGCATTCTTCGGTGTCGGAGCGGGCGGATTTAAAGCTCAGCTTTTCGGATATGACATTTCCGCACCAGCTTATGCGGGTGATATTGGCGGAGCAGATCTACCGGGCGTTCCGGATCATAAACGGCTCGCCGTATCATAAATGATTGGTTGCCCGAACGCCATGAGAATCATAAAATCCTCCGTCGGCACGCTCTCGCTGGCTCTGTTTTTCAAGAGCCTGTGAAACAACGCAGCGGTACTAAGCTCGTGAGGGACCTCGCTAAGTGCCGGCGTTTTTCAAGGGCACTCCTTGAGGATTTTATGATTCTCATGGCTGGTTATGGCTGGTTGCTGTTGTAGATAAATACTTTGATTGGAGGTTAAAATTTTGCGGACATCATAATGCGGAAGATCCCGTCATCCAGATAGCAGCCGACCGTGCCGCCCGTCTTTTCGGCGAAAGCCAGTATGCTTTGCATGCCGAGGCCGTGGTTTCCGCTTTTTTGGCTTTTTGGCAGTCCGGTCACAGGGTCCAGAAGGATCTCCTCCTCATATTCGTTTTTTGTCTGTATAAACAGATGATCTTTCATACAGTGTATCTTTATCTCGATATATCTTTTTTTATCTTCAAAATTCCTGACGCATTGGATGGCATTTTCAAACAGATTTGCGACAACGAGGGTCAGTTCGTAATCGTCCACAGGTATTTCTTTCGGTATTCTGGCATCAAGGCTCACTTTGATATCGAAGGAGCGGGCTTTTGTCATCATATTGGAGAGGATCGTGTTTACGATAAGGTTGGCGCAGTGCTGTTCCACTTTGTTCTCCTCTGCTATCAGGCTGATGTGTCCGTTCACCTCTTTGATCTCATCATATTTTTTCTGCTCCAGCAGGGAGTCGATGATACTGGAGTAGTGGCGTATATCGTGATGCAGAATTTTCAGATTCTGTTCCGCCCGTTCTACGAGATAATGCCGGTTTTCCAATCCCTGAATATAGGATTCCTGAATCATATTTTTCCAGTAGGCGGCATTTTTTCTGGATTCGCTTTCCAGATAACGCAGCACGACAATATAGGAGACAAACATGGTTATGACAGCGAACAGTGTCCCCGGAATATTGTCGGGATCATCGAAAAGAGTATTGGGAAAAAATGCGATAAAAGAGAAGCTGCAGTAAAAAAACACAGGGATCAGGCACAGTTCCCAAAAGTTTTTCCGGGAATCTTCTCTCTGGACTTTCAGACATTTTTCCCTGACAGAGACACACAGAAACAGCAAAATGGCGAGGTGTATGGCAAAACTGCCCAAAAGGGCGAAGAGAGTGTTTCCCGTGTATATTTTCAAAACTGCGGCAAAGATGGCGCCGGCTATGACATAGCTGGAGGCGGAAAGGCCGATGAACAGGATCTGGCTGCTTTTTTTCCCGGAGATAAAAAAGGGTGTCGCCTGCGTGAGCAGGATCTGAAAGACGGTCACGATGACATAACAAAGATCGCTGTCGGGAAAGAAGATCAGTTTGACAAAATCTAATGCGCTTAGAAGCAGAAACAGAAAAAAACATATCATGCCGGTCACTGCTCTGGAATAGCGGTGTATGATGAACAGATAGAGGAACAATGTCAGGAAAATATGGCTTATGATATAAGATGCGGCTGTAAATGAATTCATAACTTCACCTCATTTGTACTGATCCGAAATAAACAGCAGGTATTTCTTTTTCACCTGGAATGTGTTTTTTTTGCTGACCGGAATGCGGATGCCGTTTATCATGGTGACACTGTCCGGCTGCAGCTTTCTGACATAGTTTAAGTTGATCAGAAATGATTTGTGAACGGACAGGAAGTTTCCGGTGTCTAAAAGTTCTTTTATCTCTTCCTCAAAGGATCTCCTTATATAAATACTGGTCACCTTCTCGCCGTTTGTC
This sequence comes from [Clostridium] symbiosum, assembly GCA_021769625.1. Lineage (GTDB taxonomy): Bacteria > Bacillota > Clostridia > Lachnospirales > Lachnospiraceae > 1XD8-76. The sequence continues at coordinate 18,689 of JAETSN010000053.1, forward strand.
AGGTGGATGTCCAGTCTTCTTGCGGAATTTTCAATGTATTCGATTTCACCATAAGGGATGGATTCCAGCCCGTTTTTTGTTTTGACAAGGAAAGCCTGCTGTTTTCTGGTATCCATCTGGGACAGCGCATAATCCAGCGCCTCGAAAAAGCGCTCTTCCTCCACCGGCTTTAGAAGATATCTTATCGCAAGGATATCGTAGGCATCCAGAGCGAAACTGTCGGAAGCCGTGATGTAGATGATAATGCTTTTTTCACTTTTCTTTCTGATCTCGCGCCCCAGATCGATACCGGTTATATTCGACATGACAATGTCCAGAATATAGATATCCGCCGGCTCTTTCTCCTGAATATTATGTAACAGCAGGGAGGCATCCGAAAATTTTTCTATCTGGAATGGGATGTCTGGACAGCGGGCGCCGTATCTGAGCAGCAGTTTTTCCAGTTCCGACAGGCATTCCGTATTGTCATCGCAAATTACAAACTTCATACAGGTCTGTCCTTTCCGGGTTCCTGCCGTAAACAGGATAGGAACCGCTTTTTTACAGGGGCAGGCAGGCCGCCTGTTTTCGCAAAGGCAGAAAATGCCCTAAATGGGTATTATACACTATTTCAGGGAAAAGTAAAACGGTTTTTTCCTGTCTGGGCTGAACCAATGTCATTTAGTTAATGGTGCCGGACGCTGGCAAGAACATAAAATACTACGTCGCCACGCTCGCGCTCTGTGAAAAACGCAGCGGATACATAAGGCGCTAAAATACAGCGCCTAAGTGCCGGCGTTTTTCAAAGGGCTCCTTAAGTATTTTATGTTCTTGCCAGCTGACAGAGGTGTTAACTAAATGACATTGGGGCTGAACTGTCGTAACAGGAATGCGATTTCTTACCGCTCACGCGAAGAAATGGACCGGGTATGCGTAAAAATTGGGGGGGTAACGGGGCGATTCCTGTTATAATAAAGAGAATATGTTCGGGTAAATGACAGAAAATTTTGGCAACAGTGTAAAAAGTCCGAAAATATAATATTCCGGGGTGCCATATACCCCGGGCAGAGGGGGTAACGGATATATGGAAAGCAGGTTAGTGTGGAATGACAGGTATAGTGTCGGTGTAAATATTATCGATAAGGAGCATAAAAAACTGTTCCGTATTCTCAATAAGTTGTTTGAGTTTGGAGAGCTGGAGACGAAAAGGCCCTGGGTATGTCAGGAGACGGTAAAATATTTTAAAGATCATGCGATCCGGCATTTTCGGGATGAGGAAGATTATATGGCGTCCATCGGGCATATCGGCCTGAAAATGCACAGGCGCATTCACAAAAATTTTCGCGATACGACCCTGCCTGCCCTGGAGAAGGAAATGGAGGATAAAAATTATTCGGAGGAATCCGTCAGCCATTTTCTCGGTGTGTGCGCAGGGTGGCTGATCGGGCATACGCTGATAGAAGATCAGGCGATCGTGAGCGGAGAAGTGATAAAACAATGGGAAAATCTTCTGCCGGAGGAGGAGCAGGCAGTCATGGGGCAGGCTATCGTCGATCAGTTACATACCATGTTCCAGCTCGAGACAAAGATGATCAGCAATTGCTACGGCGGAGAGAAGTTCGGAGACGGTATTTATTACCGGCTTGTATACAGCACAAGAGAGAAGAAGAGGTGGGAGTTTATTCTGATCTTAGAGGAACGGCTGATCATCAATACGATCGGCAGTGTGCTGGATATGAAATCCAAAGCCCTCGATGTGCTGGTGATGAATGCGGCAAGATATACGTCAAGGCAGTTTGTGGAATATATAAAAAGGTTCTTTCCGGCTCTGGCGGAAGCGGAAGTGAAGGATGAACAGCTTCTGACTTACGAACAATTTGAAAAAGTCTTTGAGAAACACAGCCCTCAGTATAGCCTGTTATTTGATACGGGAGAGGGTTATTTTGCCTACTGCATGGCCACGATCGATGAATTGCCGGATAAAGAGAGCGGGAATTCGATCATGACGGAGAACGCCATGGCAAAGGTTGAAAAATATCTGGCGCAGAACAGGGAGAAAAAAGCGGCCACTGAAAACAAAATGAAGGTACTCATCGTAGATGATTCCAATTTTATGCTGACGCTGATGCGGGATTTACTGAAAAATGATTATGAAGTCCAGACAGCCACATCAGGACTGTCCGCCATCAGAAGCATTGCGCTGGGCAGGCCGGACCTTGTGCTGTTAGACTATGAGATGCCTGTCTGTAAGGGGGACCAGATTCTGGAAATGATCCGTGCGGATGCGGATTTTGCAGATATTTCCGTGGTATTTCTGACGGGCAAGGCGGATAAGGAGAGCATAAAAAAAGTACTTGAATTCAAACCGGACGGCTATCTGTCAAAAGCGCTGGATCCGGAAGACATAAAAAAGGAGATAGACAAATTCTTTGAGAAGAAAAAGCGTAAAAATGTTTGATCGTTATAAACGGAAAGTAAGGATGGCATGTCTGTGCATGGCGGCCTCTGCCTGCCTGTTGTTTCAACCGGTGAGGGCTGCGGAGAAAGATGCGGCTGCAGAAAAAAAGCTGTCCGATGTCGCGACGTTTACAAGTATCAAGTTGTGCTATCTTGATGAACACGGCGGAATAGAAGGTGATGTCGAGGACAGGGCGCTGATCGAGAGCGGAGCGAGTCTGGGGCTCCGCTATACTTATGAGATACCAAAAGAAAACGTAGATGTAAAAGATATTGAGGCGAATGTTCCCTATTATCTGGAAGTTTCGTCTCATCTTGTTCTGCCCTCTGACCTGAAAGCTGATCTATCACTGACGGAAGAAGGCGAAAACGGGATTTCCAGAGAGTTAAAATTCGGGAAAATATGTGCCAACGGCAGCAAAGCATGGATCGAATTTTATGAGAATGACAGCAACACCGGCACGGTTTTATCCGAAATCGAGGGCGGGAAACTGACCGGCGCATATTTTTACCTGCAGTGCGGGCGGGCCGGTTTGCCTCCGGCAGGGGAATCTCCCATAGAGGAGGGAAAAAATCTCTATGCCATGAAGTTTGAAAATGGTGATGAACTTCATTTTGGCTATGCGGAGCTGGAGCCGGTCACAGCGGAGGCAAAGATCGAAAAGAGCGGCAAGCAGCAGGATAAAACCCCGACTGTCACATGGACCATCAATTATACCCCCTGGCAGAACCCTTCCGCAGAACATTCCGATATCACAATGGATACGCCTTTTGAACTGGTGGATACGATCGACGGCGCCATGCACAGCTTTGTCAAGGGCAGTGTTAAAATAGACGGTTTGCCTGTCACGGACTATGAATCCAGAGATAAGATACCGGCGGACGCGCAGACGTATGCGCTCATAGAAGAGACGGAGAGCGGCGCGACACTAGCCATCGGCGGCAAAAAGCTGTGTGCGGGGGCGGCGACTGCCGGGAAGCCGGCGATCTCGATGAAGATCACTTACGACACGGTAATCGAGAAAGAACTGCTTTTGCCGGGGGGCACGGGAGAGCCGAAAGTCGCGAATATGGCGGAACTTTTTGCGAAGAAAGGCGATGGTACTTTCCAAAGCCTTGGTATCAGCACGCATTGTGAGGTGCCCATCGAAAGTCCGGACTGGCTTAAAAAAGAGGGAAAGACCACGCGCCATACGGACGGTAGCGGCTCCACCACGGAGTGGACGATCACCTTTTATCCGAACGGTTTTACTTTTACAAAGGACAATACTCTGACATTTCATGACCAGCTTCCTGAGGGCAGCACGTTGGTTGGCGGATCGGAGAAGCTTCCAGAGGGCAGTACGCTGGCTGCCGGATCGGTAACAATAGACGGCGTCGACATCAGTGCGGCGGTGACGACGGAGGGGAACAACAAATTTACGATCCCATCCATCGAGACGAAGGGAAATCCTGTGATTATTAAATACCAGACGGCGGTTCCGGAGGAGATGTATGACAGCGGCACAAGCCTGGGAGAGAATAGGGCCTGGTTTACATTTAACTATCAGGATAAGGCGTACACGACGCCCGAAGCCAAAACACCTGTGGGCAGTGGGGACGGCAGCGGCAAACCCGGTACTGCCACGCTGGTGAAGGAAAACGACGGTTATCATGCAGATACCCGCAGTATCGGCTGGACAGTGAAGATCAATCCCCACAAGGCGTACCTAAAGAGCGGTACTTTTGTGGATGATCTGGGAGGAACCGGCGGCACATGCAGTATTCCGGGACATGTCGGAGGACTTATGCTGCCAAATGGTATAAGCGATGTCAGGGTTTCGGTAGAAAGCATTCCACCGACAAAAGCAGACCCAAATGGCAAAGATCTGGTGGAGCTTGTGTATCATGAGCAGGATCAGAAGCTCACTGTCAAAGTAAACAGCAATGATCTGGCGGAACTTCTATATGATAAACAAGGCCAGAAACTCACTGTCACAGTGGGGGAGATAGGCGCAAGAACGATCACTCTGCAGTATACCACAAAAGTGTGCGATCCCTGTATCTTTGCGAACAATACGGATAAAAAGAAGTTTGTCAACGGGATATCGACGACAGATATGGTGATCGGAAAAAATTCTTCCGAGCCGCGCCGCGCATCTGCCCAAAGCACGGTGGAGGTGAGTGCGAATGTACTGACGAAAAAAGCGCCTGTCTATGATTACAATAAAGGAATTATGAGCTGGACATTGGAGGTGGATGCCGCAGGGCTTTCTATGACGGATGTGGTACTGACGGATGAGCTGCCAGAGGGATTGACCTATGCGGATGGTTCCTTTCACGCGAAGTCGGCTGCAGACGGTACAGAGTTAACCGCGAAGCTGACTGTCACAGATACGGTGAGGGGCAGTTCAGAAGCAGATTCGGCTATTTCGGGCGCGGGTCTGAATGCGACAGGGCAGCTGCTGGAGATGGATCTGAGCGGAAATTCTATTACGGGAAAGATTCTCGTCACGTTTGACACAAAAGTCGATCCGGAAAAAGCGGGTTTTAACAGCGACAGTGATGTCACAATAAATAATACGGCATCCATGACAGGAGTGGCCGACGGCGTATCCTTTGCGCAGGTCTCCCACAGTGTACAGCAGAAGTTCGCGAACCACGGACTTGTGAAGAGCGGCAAAACGGATAATAAAAATGAGTGGATCGACTATGAAGTGCTGATCAATCCCTTCGGGCTCGCTCTTCCGGAAAATCCGTCCCTTGTGGATACACTCGATAAGCGGCTCCAACTGGATGAGGATACGCTGAAGTTCTATGAGGCGGATCTGTCCGGAAGCAGCATAAATGCGGGACAGAAGCCGGGATATACCGTAAAAAAAGACACGGAGCGGTCCCTGAAAGTCGCCGATCTTGATCCGGTAACGAACAGTTTTACGGTGCAGCTTCCCATTTCGAGAGACAGCAGGAGCGCCTATGTTCTGGCTTACCGCGCGGATATCGTGGAGCGGGAGGCAGGAGGGTACGGCAACAGCGTCCGCTTTGAGGGCGGCAGCGTAAGGCTTGGCGGCACGAAACAGAACAGCGCCCCGGTCAGCGGCGGAGGAGGCGGAGGAGGCGGCGGTGTCGCTTCACGGAGGGTTACTATCTCTGTAACCCAGACAGACAACATCACGAAAAAGCCGCTGGCAGGGGTGGCATATACACTCTATCAGTGGGACAGCATAAATAATAGACGGGGACTGCCCGTTGCCCAGGGAATTACCGATGCCCAGGGAAAGGTTTCTTTTAAAGTGAAGCCCGGTGCGGAGTATGTGCTGGTGCAGACAAAGGGGATCGACGGCTATGACCAGATACCGGGCTGGGACGAACTTCCGGAGGGAGCATCCGGCGGCGGAGGCGGGATTCTGATCACAGCCGGGACGGCAGGTTCCGGACGGGAGCTGGAGCTGACAAACAAGGCAGATCCTTCCGGAAAGCCGGACAATCCGGGCGGTTCCGGCGGTACAGGGGACGGAGGCAGCAGCTCCGGTGGTTCAGGCGGCAGTTCCGGCGGCACGGGAAACGGCAATTCCGGCGGGGGGGAAGGCTCCGGCAGCCCGGACGGTTCCGGGTATTCGGGCAGTGCGGATGCCTCCGGTATGTTCGGCAAAATGGAGAGCGCAGGCATTTTCGGAGCGGCAGGAATGACCGGTATTTTGGGTGAAGATCCCGGAAATATGCTGCAGGCGGACGGAGAATCCGGTTTGAGGGATCAAAGCGGCGTCCATTCCGGCAGAGGGGTCCGCAGCCCGCAGACAGGAGATGATGCTCCATGGCGGCGGCTGAATATTTTTCTTGCTGCTGTAGCGGTGATTCTGACTGCAGGTATCTTTTATGCGGTGAGAAAACGGAAAACAGAATGGACGGAAACGGACAGGGAATCCTAAAAAGCAATGGTTCATCAGAATGAAGTATGGTAAAATACAGGCAGGGCATTTTGGGTGCTCTGTCTGTTTTAATGTGCGAACGGGTGCGGGATAGGAAGGATGCAGCATAGGCTGTCCGCGCCCGTGCGGCGAGAAAAGATGCAGCATAAGCTGTCCGCGCCCGGCGCGGCGAGTAGGAGAAGAAGAATCTTTTATGCTCGCTTTTCTGTAAGGAAGGAAAAGGTATCTTTTGCATGGAGACAATAAAATCCAAAAAGGCAATTATATTCATAGGGATTCAGGCAAGCGGGAAGTCCACCTTTTATCATAAAAAACTGGAAAAGGATCATGTACATATCAATCTGGACACGCTGCATACGAGAAATAAAGAAAAGATCCTTCTGGAGGAGTGCCTGCGGAAAGGGCATTCTTTTGTGGTAGACAATACCAATCCTGCTGCTGCGGACAGGGCAAAGTATATTCTTATGGCGAAGGAATACGGTTATGAGATAGAAGGATATTTTTTCAGGTCCGTGATCGCGGACTGTGTGGAGAGAAACCGCGCAAGGACAGGGAAGTCCTGTGTTCCTGATAAGGCGATCGTATATACGTCCAACCGGCTGGAACTGCCCTCTTACAGGGAAGGCTTTGACAGGCTGTATTTTGTCAGGATAGAACGGAACGAATTTATGGTGGAAGAGTGGAGGGAAATGGAATGAACTTTGAGGAATTGGATGAAAAGATGAGAAGGTTTGAGCAGTCTCTGGATCAGGTTATATTGCCTGAATTGTATCTGGCGGTACGTCTGGACGGCAGAAATTTTACAAGGCTGACGAAAGAGATCTGTAAATTTGAGGCGCCCTTTGATATTCGCTTCAGGGATGCCATGATAGATACTGTAAAGCATTTGATGCAGTGCGGTTTCAGGATCGTCTACGGTTATACGGAAAGCGATGAGATATCGCTGCTGTTTCATCCGGATGACAATACGTTTGGAAGAAAGGTAAGGAAGATCAATTCGGTGCTGGCAGGGGAGGCGAGCGCCTGTATGTCATTGAAGCTCGGGCTTCCCGCGTGTTTTGACAGCAGAGTGGTCCCGCTTCCCAATTTAGAGTGTGTGAAGGACTATTTTTCATGGAGGCAGGAGGATGCGCACAGGAATTCGCTGAACGCACACTGTTACTGGATGCTGCGGAAAAAGGGGATGGATGTCAGGGAGGCAACGGCGCAGATAGAAGGCAAGTCCGTCTCGTGGAAAAATGAACTGCTTTTTTCCGAACATATCAATTACAATGACCTGCCCTGCTGGCAGAAACGGGGAGTTGGCCTGTACTATTCGACCTATGAAAAGAAAGGCTATGATCCGGTTAAGGAAGAGGAAGTATGTGCAGTGCGCAACAGACTGGAGACTGAACTGGAATTGAAGACCGGGGAAGAATATCAGGAGTGGGTGGTATCGCTTTTGGAGAGAAAGTGATCTCGGGAGAGAGGAAGCTGATAGACGCCTGTCAGGGGCACAAAAGAATATTTCATTAGTATTGACATTTCTCAGTTTCACTATTATTATAAAAATACCAAATTAGTGAAAGTGGTATTAAAAATGAAAACATATTATAAGGAACAAGAAATCATAGCAGACAGGTTTTTGAGGATACCTATTGTACAAAAATATGAAGTTTGTGAAAAGATGCAGGACGGGTTTATCGCAAACATAGAACTGGATGACGGCTATGAGTTTGCGCTTATTGTTTATGTCATGCAAGAAGCATATCCGGCGCAGGTTATGGAAAAAATCAGGAATATTTCGAATGTAAAGGGGAAATATTCGGTAATTGTTGCGCCCTATATTTCTGATACTACAGCGGAAATATGTGAAAAAAATAAAATCGGATATGTGGATTATGCGGGAAATGCTTTGTTTTGTGGCCATTCCATCTATCTTTCTGAAAGGGGAAATAAAAATGTAAACCCCAACAGACGAGGCCTTGCTTCAGTTTTCGAGAGGTCTGCGGAAATCTCGTCTTTGATTTTGAGAGAAATATTTTATGATATTTCAAAGACATGGAAGCTGAAATATTTATCAGAAAAAGTCGGATGCAGTATAGGGCAGGTCTCAAAAGTAAAAGATTTCCTATGCCGAAATGCGTGGGCAGAAATGACACCAAAAGGGGTAAAAATAATAAAGCCGGTAGACATACTTACTGAGTGGAGTCGGGTTTATGGCAAAAAAGTACCAAATATTTGCGCCTGCTATAGTTTGGATAAACCAGCAGATATTGAAAAGAAATTAGCGCTTATGAAAGAACAGACAGACATAGATTATTATTTGACAGGATTCTCCGGAGGTGTTCGTTATGCGCCGGTTGTCAGGTATAATAAAGTGCATGTGTATATTTCCGAGGAAGACATAAAAGAAGCGTTGATTTTTTTGGAGTGCAAACAGGTACCAGACGGACAAAACTTAATCATATACCCGATAGCGGAATCATGTTGTATAAAAGATGCGCGTCAGGAAAATGGATTTAGCGTGGTTTCACCTGTTCAGATATATTTAGACTGTATGCAGATAAAAGGGAGAGGTGAAGAAATAGCGGAAGCAGTGATGAGGAAGGAAATACTTAAATGATAAAAGATGAAGGATTGCGAAGTGGCGCAGATTATGTCGAAGAGCAGAAAGAAGCGGCACATCGCATTTTGATAGAACTGGTTAATCTGTTTCAAGAGTATCAGGAAGATATACGCATAGTGGGCGGATGGGTTCCTGATTTATTGTTTCCAAAAGAAGGGCATGTCGGAAGTGTTGATGTTGATATCCTGATTAATCATTTAACGCTTCAGGATGCCGGTTATCAAAATATGGCGTCAATTTTGCAAAGAAATGGGTATGAGGAACATCCTGAAAAGTTACTCTGGTCCTAATGATGTCGCTGATTTTATGGATTTATTGAGTGAGGAAGATTTTGAAATGATAAAAAGGGATGCTTATGAGCAAGTTCAAACATTACTTCAATTAATATAAAGGAGGAGGGATCGGCAAAGATCTCGAGATCCGGCGGATGATAGGTAAAGAGGAGAAAGCAGAGAAAAAGAATGCATACCATGATGCACAGCAGGGCAGTACAGGAATCTGCTCTGCAGGACAGCGCAAGTCTGTAGGAGAGCAGAAACGCGGTCAGGGTGCTCAGAACAAATATGCCGATATCTAGAATAAAAACATCTTTTCCAAGAAGGCCGGTATACGCATAGAAAAGAACCGGGATGAGTGTGATCCCGATTAAGATTCCGAGACAGAGGGAAGAGATGATGCAGGGATATTTTCCCTTCAGACGTCGCGCCATGAAGAAGGAATATAACAGCATCGGGAAAAACACTAACTTCATGTGTTCCCATATGGATTCGTTGACCGGCGTAAAGAGGCCGACTATATGGTTATTGCCGGATAAGTCATACAAAAAATGCGCCAGAGTGCCCGCGAGCAGGACAAAAAAGATCCCGAGGACGGTATATCGTTTTAAATTTTTCATGGAAAACACCTCACACAGACAGTATATGGAGCAATGTGGAAGATATGCGTTTTGGTAATACTGTTAATCTGTCAATAGTTTTTTCTTTTCATTTTTGACTTTGTGGTGTGAAGCGGCTATACTGTAAACAGAAGCAGGATTTTTGACCCCGAACAGTGAAATACCCCACAGCAAGCTACGGGGCATCATAGCTTGAAAATGCAGCAAAGCTAAATGTGTCCTGTAGGACACATGGGTATTACACCCTCGCGGCAGTCGCCAAATACTCGTGCAAGCACGGCACTTGGCTCGTTGCTCGCGGAAATAAAACGGAGGAGGCCGGGCATGGCAAGAACGGTAAGTATCGGAAATCAGGATTTTGAATCGATCAGGAAAAATAATTATTTTTATATTGACAAGACGGATTTTATCCGGGAATGGTGGGAGAGCGGTGACAGCGTTACGCTGATCGCCAGGCCGAGGCGTTTCGGAAAAACTCTGAATATGAATATGCTGGAACGTTTTTTGTCTGTGGACCACAAAGAACGGGGAGATTTGTTTGAAGGGCTTACGATATGGCGGGAGGAGAAATACCGCAGGATGCAGGGAACCTGGCCGGTGGTATCGCTCAGTTTTGCAAAAGTGAAAGAGACGTCCTACGAGGAGGCAAGAAAGAAAATATGCCAGATCATCACGAACCTGTATAATCAGTATGATTTTCTGGTGGACAGCGGGATTCTGAATGAAAAAGAAAAAGCGTACTATGGGAAAATTTCGGCTGAAATGGAGGAATACATTGCATCTGATTCCCTGAATGTACTGTCAAATTACCTGATGCGGTTTTACGGGAAAAAAGTGATCATCCTTCTGGATGAATATGATACGCCCATGCAGGAGGCTTATGTGAACGGGTACTGGAAGGAAATGACGGCTTTTATCAGAAATCTGTTTAACGCTTCCTTTAAGACCAACCCCTGTCTGGAGAGGGCGGTTATGACTGGGATCACAAGGGTGAGCAAAGAATCGATTTTTTCTGATCTGAATAATCTGAAAGTGGTGACGACCACATCAGAAAGTTATGCAGATTGTTTTGGCTTTACGGAAGAAGAGGTATTTGCAGCGCTGGAGGAACATGGCCTGGCGGATAAAAAGCAACAGGTAAAAGAATGGTATGACGGATTTACTTTCGGAAAAAGAAGAGATATCTATAATCCATGGTCCATCATCAACTTTCTGGATGAAAGAAATGTGGGGGTATACTGGGCGAATACCAGTTCCAACAGTCTTGTGGGAAAACTGTTGAAGGAAGGACACCCCGATGTGAAACAGGATTTTGAGGAGCTGCTTGGCGGCGGAGTGCTCCACATGGAGATTGACGAGCAGATCGTATATGACCAGCTTTTTCAGGTTAAGAACGCGATCTGGAGCCTCCTTCTCGCCAGCGGTTATTTAAAGGCTGTCAGGACGACGTTTGTGGAGAGATCGGGAAAGCTGTACTATGATCTGGCGCTGACCAATAAGGAAGTGCGGATCATGTTTGAAAAGATGGTGGACGGATGGTTTTCCGGGAGCAACAGCTACAGCAATTTCATTCGGGCGCTCCTGTTGGACGACTTGAAAGCGATGAATGCATATATGAATAAAGTCACGATGGAGATGTTCAGCTTTTTTGACACGGGAGGGAGCACGCCGGGGGCGGGCGGAGAGCCGGAGCGGTTTTACCATGGTTTTGTGTTGGGGCTGATGGTGGAACTGGCTGACAGATATCATATTACTTCCAACCGTGAGAG
>JAETSN010000054.1 GCA_021769625.1 [Clostridium] symbiosum
TCGAGGGAAGCCGTTTGTCTCACGAACAGACCAGATATATTTTTGAGACTAACACCATCGGTGCAGAAAATGAAGTTCTCAATGTGGATGATGTGATCGAAACGGCAAACCACTTTCGCTGTATCGACATGATCATTGATCATGCAAAAGCGCTGCTGACTGAGAAATTCATAAAGGAACTGCATTTGATTCTAAAAAACGGCACCAGCGACTCCAGAAAGGATTGGTTCGCGGTAGGTGATTATAAAAGGATGCCGAATGAAGTAGGCGGCTTGGACACCGCACTCCCGGAAGAAGTTGCCGATAAGATGAAAGTATTGCTGGCGGAATATAACTCTAAAAAGGAAAAGACATTCGAGGATATTCTGGACTTCCATGTAAAATTTGAGCGGATTCACCCGTTTCAGGACGGTAATGGCCGTGTGGGCAGATTGATCATGTTTAAAGAGTGCCTGAAATATAACATCGTTCCGTTTATCATTGAGGACAATTTGAAACTGTTCTATTATCGCGGCTTGAAAGAGTGGAATAAGGAAAAGGAGTATCTGACAGATACCTGCCTGACGGCACAGGATAAATATAAAGCGTATCTGGATTATTTCAGGATTGAATACTGAGGAAAAAACAATGAGTAATATTCGCAAATTGGAAGCAGAATTATGGGAATCGGCTGACCTGCTGTTTGAAGAGAGGGGAATTTACTTGGCAGAACAACGAGAGGAGGATTAGAAAATGTCAAGTCACACAAAAGTTATCGTGACATGTCCGAAATGCAATAAAGAGCATTCGATCAGGATCTGGCGCAGTATCAACACAACATTGGATCCTGAAATGAAGGCGGCGGTCAGAGACCGGTCTGCATTTTTGTTTGAATGTCCCTCGTGTGGGGAAAAAACATATATGGATTACGGCTTTTTGTATCACCAGATGGAAGACCGGATCATGATTCATTATGCCAGTACAGATGAAAATGCCGATGAGATTTATGAAATGTTGAACGGTAACGATCCGACCGGAATGATAACAGATATGAGGAAAAACAATTACCTTATAAGAATTGTCCGCTCCCAGAATGAACTCCGGGAGAAAATAGCTATTTTTGATGAGGGTTTAGATGACAGAATTATCGAGATTTTCAAAATCTATATACTTGCTACATTTCAAGAGGATCATCCTGATTGCAAGCAGATAGAGACATTGTATTTCAGGGATGGAGAAAAGAACCTGATTCAGATTTTGGCTGACGGAGAGTCTTATGGTGTGTCAGAGATACCTGATAAATTCTATAAGGAATTGTGCGAGGAATACAGAGGGAAAATTCCCGATATAAGGAAAGATGGACCTTACATAGACAGACAATGGGCATTGGAAACAATGGGGATCGGGTAATGATCTCGTGAGGTACGCTTTTCAAGAAATGAAAAGAGGCTGCGTAAAATCAAAAAAGGAACAATCTGTAAATAAGGAATAAGGAGGAGCTGCAGGATGAAAAAAAGATGGTGGAAGGAATGCGTGGTATATCAGATCTATCCGAGGAGTTTTTGCGACAGCAACGGGGATGGCATCGGGGATATCAGGGGGATCACCTCAAAGCTGGATTACCTGAAGGAGCTGGGGATCGATGTGATCTGGCTCTCGCCGGTCTATCGTTCGCCCAACGATGACAATGGCTACGATATCAGCGATTATCAGGCGATCATGGAAGAGTTCGGCACGATGGAGGATTTCGATGAGATGCTCGCGGCGGCGCATGAGCGGGGGATCAGGATCGTGATGGATCTGGTGGTGAACCATACTTCCGATGAACATGCATGGTTTGTGGAGAGCCGAAAGTCGGTGGACAATCCCTACAGGGATTACTATATCTGGCGGCAGGGGAAGGACGGCAGCGCGCCCAACAACTGGGGTTCCTGTTTTTCGGGGCCGGCATGGGAGTACGACGCGGCGACGGACATGTATTACCTGCACCTGTTTTCCAGAAAACAGCCCGATCTCAACTGGGATAATCCGGTGGTCAGGGATGAGGTCTTTCGGATGATGAACTGGTGGATCGACAAAGGGGTGGACGGCTTCCGGATGGATGTAATCAGCCTGATCTCCAAACCGGCGCAGTTTACGGACGGCGTTCCCGGCCTCAACGGATACGCGGGTTTTGACGAGGCGGCGAACGGGCCCCATGTCCATGAATATCTGCAGGAGATGCGGGAGAAGGTCCTGAACCGGGCGGATACCATCACGGTGGGAGAATGTTCCGGCGTGACGGTGGAGGAGGCGAAAAAGTATGCCCGGAGCGATGAAAAAGAGCTGAATATGGTGTTTCAGTTTGAACATATGGATGTGGACGCGGGGGAAAACAGCAAATGGTCGGACCGGAAGATGGATCTGCGGGATCTGAAAGAGGTGATGACCAGATGGCAGAAAGGGCTGGAGGGCGCGGCGTGGAACAGTCTTTTCTGGGAGAACCACGATCAGCCCCGCAGCGTGTCCAGATTCGGGAATGACGGAACGTACCGTGAGGCTTCCGCCAAGATGCTGGCGACCTGCCTGTATATGATGCAGGGGACTCCGTATATCTATCAGGGGCAGGAGCTGGGGATGACCAATGTGCCTTTTAAAAGCATAGAGGATTTCCGGGATCTGGAGAGCATAAACGCCTACCATGAGCTGACGGAGAACGGCGCGTTCACAGAGGAGGAGATGCTGCGGTATCTGAGATACAAGAGCAGGGACAACGCGAGAACGCCGTTCCAGTGGAGTGCGGAGGAAAACGCGGGCTTTACGACGGGAACGCCATGGATCATGGTGAACCCGAATTATAGAGAGATCAACGCGGAGGAACAGGTGGGCAGGGAGACTTCCGTATTCCACTATTTCCGGAAGCTGATCCGTCTGCGGAAGGAGAACGAGGTGATCGTATACGGAACCTATGACCTGCTGCTGCCGGAGTCGAAGGAGCTCTATGCTTACACAAGGACGATGGGGGAGGAGAAGCTTTTGATCGTCTGCAATTTTACGGACGGGGAAGTTTCCTTTGAGGCGCCTGGGGAGTTTACGGCAGGGGAAATTCTGATCGGAAATTACGCGGACGCGGCGGTGAAGGAGCGGATGACGCTGCGCCCTTATGAGGCGGTCGTGGCGAGAAGGCGATGACAGTCGGCGATCTTTGGATGAAGGGAAGGTAAACGGGAGAAGCGTGGTGGAGGTTTACGGATGTAAGGAGTGAAGCGGTAAAAGGGCATGGCACAGCCCTCCGGGGACCGGAGGGCTGCCTGAAACGAAAAGGATGGTTGTTGTCCGGCTATCTGACGGATTCTTCAAACACGGACACGACATATTCGGCGATCTCGCAGTCCTGTTCTTCCGTTCCGCTGCCCACGCCGATGCCGCCAGCGATCTTGCCGTTTGAAAACAGCGGATAACCGCCCGCGACCAGCGTGATCCGCGGGTCGTTTGTCTGAATGGCCATGAGGGAAGCGCCCTCCGCGGCGCAGGCGGCGACATCCTTTGTTTTGCACTGTGTGACGGCGGCGGTGTATGCCTTTCCCGGCACAAGGGTAATGCTGAGCACCAGCGCGTCCCCGTAGCGGCGGTATACCCGCGGCAGTCCGTTTTCGTCGCTGACCGCAAAGCTGATGTCGATTCCTATCTCCCTGCTTTTTTCTCTCGCGGCGGCGCACAATCTGTCACATAACTCGTCTGTTAAAATCATTTTAAGATCCTCCAAGTTTATCGTATTGATACAGATGCTGTTTTTGTATCAGCTACAGTATAACAGGAAATCTATATGTTCCGCTTGCCCGTTTCTCCGGAAAAATTGCTCATTTCTCCAAATGCCGCCGGATATTTGAGACATCCTCTTTCGGGGCGGAACCGAACATTTTCCGATAATCCCTGATAAACTGGGATACGCTTTCATATCCGACGCTGACGGAAGCCTCCGTCACATTCAGCTCTTCATCCAGCATCAGCCGTCTGGCTTCGGTAAGCCGCAGGCGTTTCTGGCACTGCAGCGGCCCCATGCCGACGGCGCTCTTAAATTTCTGGTGGAACAGGGAGACGCTCATGTTTCGTTCCTCCGCCAGATGTTCGACGGTGAACGCGCTGCGGAAATTCTCCTTTATCCAACTGTTTGCCTCATATATTTCCTCCGCCTTTGTGACGTTGATGATGCTCTGCAGGAACTGTCTGCCGCAGCTTCCGCAAAGGGTGTAATAGATAACCTCCCGCATGGCGTTCTTTCGTATAAAGTCCGATGGGAGCGCTTTTTGCATGAGCAGGAAGATCCTGTGGACAGCCTGGAGGACGCCGCGGTCCGAACGGGACATTTCATCCTCCGTCAGCTTTTCCCCCATGATCCGCTCCGTCAGCTCGTTGTCCAGCTCCAGCACTTCCGTTATCACATCGTTCGGGGTGAATGCGACGGCGAGCGCCAGAAAATCCTGCCGTTCGGAGAAAGAAAGGACGGTTCCCGACAGCGGCGTATCTATTTTTGACACGGAATACTGGCCCGCCATGTAATCCATGATCCCCGACGGGGTGTGGAGCCTGAGCGCGCCGTCGAGCACGATATAGAGATAAGGGTTTTCCGTCTGCGGCATCCGGATTTTTTCGGTTGTAAAAAGGTAAGCGGTGATCTGTGCGATGCCTGTCTGGTTGCCGCCCTCTCCCCGCGCCAGTTTTCGTATTTCTTCCTGTAATTTTTTGAGATCCGTCTTCATGTGTGACACCCCGCCGTAAAAATTGTTTTTACCGGTTTCATTATAATATGGGGAAAAGAAAAAAGGCAATATAACAGAAAATTTCAGTCTCCCCCTTTTCATGCAGAAATTTTTATGCTATACTCCTAAATAATGTGTCCGCAGAGAGAACGCCGCGGACAAAAGAAAGTTGATACAATAAGCCAGGAGGTTCTGTGATGAAGCATATTAAGACATTGACAACCAGAGATTTAAAGGAATCCATGAAGAAAGGCGGCTGCGGCGAGTGTCAGACATCCTGCCAGTCAGCGTGCAAGACTTCCTGTACGGTTGGTAACCAGAGCTGTGAAAAAGTTCAGAAATAAGCACGGTAAACAACAGCAATATCCAAACAGGAAGCAGATTTGTCAGGTTTTAGGCAGCGGGAAATCTCTCGCTGCTTCTTTGTGATGTGAGAGGGAGACAGACGGCAGCGGTGAAGCGGAGGGCTGAATTGTTACAGGAAGTTTCCACATCCTTTCACATAATTTGATGAAGCGACAACAAAACGAAAAGGGTTATGATATGATACATCAGTATATCAATAACGGATATCCTATCGTGCTGGATGTGAACAGCGGCAGCGTCCATGTGATGGACGAACTTTCCTATCAGGCGGTGCCGCTGCTGGAACCGCTCTGGGATAAATGGCGGGAACAGGAAAAAGATGTATACGGGAAAAAACTGGAGGGAGAACGGGAAGAAACGGATGGTGTTCCGGAAGTTCTTCTGGAAAGAGCAGTGGAAGCGCTGCGGGAGCTTTCCTGTTCTGCGCAGGAAAAGCGGGAGATAGCCGAAGAACTGCTTACTCTGGCGCAGATGGACCAGCTCTACACGAAGGATATCTACGAAAATTATATTTTTGACTTCAAAAACCGGCAGACCGTGGTGAAGGCGCTCTGCCTGCATATCGCCCACGACTGCAACCTCGCCTGCAAATACTGTTTTGCGGAGGAGGGGGAATATCACGGCAGAAGGGCTTTGATGAGCTTTGAGGTGGGAAAGAAGGCGCTGGATTTTCTGGTGGCAAACTCCGGCAACCGGATCAATCTGGAGGTGGACTTTTTCGGCGGGGAGCCGCTGATGAACTGGCAGGTGGTAAAGGATCTGGTGGCTTACGGGCGAAGCCTGGAGGAGCCTTTCCATAAGAAGTTCCGCTTTACGCTGACGACCAACGGCGTGTTCTTAAATGATGAGATACTGGAATTTTGTAATAAGGAGATGGCAAATATCGTCCTCTCCATAGACGGACGCAAAGAGATCCATGACCTGATGCGTCCTTTCCGGGGCGGGCAGGGCAGCTATGGCCTGATCGTGCCGAAGTTCAAAAAAGTTGCCGAGAGCCGCAATCAGATGAACTATTATGTGCGGGGCACCTTTACGAGGAATAACCTTGATTTTTCGAAGGACGTGCTGCATCTGGCGGATCTGGGGTTTGAGCAGATTTCCGTGGAACCTGTTGTGGCGGATGAAAAATCGGAAGCGTATGCCATCAGGGAGGAAGATCTCCCGGTGATACTGGAGGAGTACGATAAGCTGGCAAAGGAAATGCTGCGCCGCAGGAAAGAAGGAAAAGGTTTTAATTTTTTCCATTTTATGATAGACTTAGAAGGCGGTCCATGCGTGGCGAAGCGGCTCTCGGGCTGCGGCAGCGGCACGGAGTATCTGGCGGTCACTCCCTGGGGGGATCTGTATCCCTGCCACCAGTTCGTGGGACAGGAGGAATTCCTGATGGGCAATGTGGATGAGGGGATTCTCCGCACGGATATCAGGGACAACTTTAAAGAGTGCAACGTATACGCGAAAAAAGAATGCAGGGACTGCTTCGCGAAATTTTACTGCAGCGGCGGCTGTGCGGCGAATTCCCAGCATTTTCATGGGAATATCACAGACGTTTACGAAGTGGGCTGCAAAATGCAGAGAAAACGGATAGAGTGTGCGATCATGTTAAAAGCCGCATCGGCGGATATCAATCAGGAGGAAAGCTAAGAAATGAAACAGAGCAAATTAAGATCAGCCATTGTACTGGTGGTATTTATAGCGCTGCTGGCGCTGTTCGGATATACCGCGGTATACGGCTGGGGAGAAACAAAGTCGGGTTCCGGCGAGGATATCAAGCTGGGGCTTGATCTGGAAGGCGGTGTCAGCATCACCTACCAGGTGGTGGGCGAGGAAGAGCCCAGTGCAGCGGATATGAGCGATACGATCTATAAGCTGCAGAAGCGTGTGGAAGGCTACAGCACAGAGGCGCAGGTTTATCAGGAGGGGAGCGATCGTATCAGCATCGAGATCCCCGGCGTGGCGGATGCCAATGAGATCCTCTCAGAGCTGGGGCGTCCCGGTTCGCTGGAGTTTTACGATGTCAACGGAGAACTGGTGCTGGAGGGAACCGATGTGGTGGATGCACAGGCGGCCAGCAGACAGAATGACATGGGAAACGTTGATTATGAAGTGCGGCTGACGCTGACGGAGGAGGGGGCAAAGAAGTTCTCCGATGCCACAGGAGCGGCGGCGCCGAACCATGACCCGATCTTTATCGTATATGATAATGCTATTATCAGTTATCCGACGGTGCAGCAGCAGATCACGGACGGCAACTGTGTGATCACCAATATGGAATCCTTCGAGGCAGCGGAAAATCTGGCCTCCACGATCCGTATCGGCGGACTGACACTGACATTGGAGGAGCTGCGGAGCAACGTGGTGGGTGCCCAGCTCGGTTCCGATGCGATCCGGACGGCGCTGATCGCCGGAGCAGTTGGCTTTGCCATCATTGCAGTGTTCATGTTGGCGGTTTATTTCCTGCCGGGGCTTGCGGCTGTGCTGGCGCTCGGTATGTATGTGGAGCTGGTTGTTATCCTGCTGGGATCTTTCAATATCACTCTGACCCTGCCGGGTATTGCCGGTATCATTTTGGGAATCGGTATGGCCGTGGATGCCAATGTGATCATATTCGCCAGGATCCGGGAGGAGCTGGCTACCGGAAAGACCGTGGCGTCTTCCGTGAAGATCGGTTTTAACAAAGCGTTGTCCGCTATCATCGACGGCAATATCACGACCCTGATCGCAGCCATCGTGCTGGGACTGCGGGGCACAGGAGCAATCAAAGGTTTTGCGCAGACTTTGGCGCTGGGTATCATCCTGTCCATGTTTACAGCGGTATTTATCACCCGCATCATCTTAAATGCGCTGATGGGCCTGGGCCTGGATTCTGTGAAGCTCTTCGGTGTGGCGAAGGAAAAGAAGTCCATCAATTTCCTGGGCAAAAAACATCTTTTCTTCGGAATTTCCGTTGCAGTCATTCTGGCTGGTTTCGTGGTGATGGGCGTACAGAAAGGCGGCGGAAACGGCGCGCTGAATTACTCTCTTGATTTCATGGGCGGTACCCAGACGACAGTGACATTCACGGAAGATTATTCGATCGAGAGGCTGGATGCTGAGGTAGTGCCGGGCATCGAGGAGATCACAGGGGATGCCAACGTTCAGGTACAGAAAGTAGCCGGCAGCAATCAGGTCATCTTCAAGACCAGAACGCTGGATGTGGAAGAGAGAGAAGCGTTGGACAGCATGCTGGAGGAAAACTTTGAACTGGACGACGCATATCCGATCACGGCGGAGACCATCAGTTCAACGATCAGCTCCGAGGCGCAGACGGATGCCGTTGTGGCGGTGGTGATCGCGACGATCTGCATGCTGCTTTATATCTGGTTCCGGTTTAAGGATATCCGGTTCGGCGCAAGCGCGGTGATCGCGCTGATCCACGACGTACTGGTGGTACTGGCGTTCTATGCGGTGACAAGGGTTTCTGTGGGATCCACCTTTATCGCCTGCATGCTGACGATCGTAGGGTATTCCATCAACGCGACCATCGTTATCTTTGACCGTGTGCGTGAGAATATGCGGAGCATGACAAGGAAGGACGATCTGCAGGAGATGGTGAACCACTCCATCACACAGACGCTCTCGAGGAGTATTTTCACTTCGCTGACTACCTTTATCATGGTGGCTGCGCTGTATGTATTCGGCGTTTCGAGCATTCGTGAGTTTGCGCTGCCGCTGATGGCGGGTATTCTCTGCGGTACCTACTCTTCCGTATGTATCACAGGTGCGTTGTGGTATGTGCTGCGGATGAAGATAAAGCAGAAAGAGGAAGCGAAATAAAGCAGGCTGACGCGGACGCCCGGATGGAAATCAAATTCTCCGTCACCTCGCTTGCGCTCCAAAAAAACGTAGCGGTACTAGGCTCGTGAAATACCTCGCCAAGTGCCGACGTTTTTTAAGGGGTTCCTTGAGAATTTGATTTCCATCCGGGCTGGTAGTGGCGACAGTTTACTTGGATTTCGAGTCAGTTTAGATTGAGATCCGGGTTATGGAAGATAGAAATTGAGAAAATATCAGGGCAGGGCGGAAAGTGGCTCTGCCCTGTTTGTATGAAGGGAAAGCTGTTTGTGAAGTGTTAGGCGTATTAGACAGCGAAAATATAGATTTTGGGATGGCTATTGAAAGACAGCAGTGACTGTATATCTGTGGAATGGGAATGAAAAATGGGAAATTGGTTTTTGGCGGCTAAGAAGGCGGATTTTAATAAGATAGCGGAGGAGTTTGAGATATCGCCGGTGTTGGCGAGGCTGATCCGCAACAGGGATGTCTGCGGGACGGAGAATATCCGGAAATACCTGCAGGGGGGACTTGAGGATCTGTATGAGCCAGAATTGCTGAAGGATATGGACAGGGCAGTCTCGGTAATCCGGGAGGCGATTTCCGAGGGGCGAAAGATCAGGGTGATCGGGGACTATGATATTGACGGTGTCTGTGCCACCGCGATCCTTGTGCGGACGTTCCGGGCTCTCGGCGCCAAAGCGGATATGGCGATCCCCCACCGTATCCGGGACGGTTACGGGCTGAATGACCATCTGATCGAACAGGCGGCGGCGGAAGGGGTGGAAATGATCGTCACCTGCGATAACGGGATCGCGGCGGCGCCGCAGATAGAGCTGGCGCACCGGCTTGGGATGCAGGTGGTGGTGACGGACCACCATGAAGTGCCTTTTACGGAGGATGTTAAGTCGGGGGAGAGGGTGTATCACCTGCCGCCGGCGGAAGCGGTGGTAGATCCGAAACAGCCGGGGGAGAGTTATCCTTTTCCGGGTATCTGCGGCGCGGTGGTGGCATATAAGCTGGCGCAGGCGCTGGGGACGGGGCAGGAACTTCTGGATGCCCTTCTGGAGATGGCTGCCTTTGCCACGGTGGGCGATGTGATGGAATTGCGGGATGAAAACCGTATCATTGTCAAAGAGGGGTTAAAGCGAATACATCATACTGCGCATCCCGGACTGCGGGCGCTGATCAAAGTGAATAAACTGGAGAAAGAGAAAATAGACGCCTATCACATCGGTTTTATCTTAGGACCCTGTGTCAACGCCTCGGGGAGGCTGGAGAGCGCTTCCCTTTCCCTGAAGCTCTGGCTGGAGGAGGATTACCGGAAGGCGGTGCCCATGGCGGCGGAGCTGAAGAACCTGAATGACAGCCGTAAAGAGATGACGGAGGCGGGCGTGATGCAGGCGGTGAAGCTGTTGGAGCGTGAGGCGACGGAGGGAGAACAGACGGGAGCGGCAGGAGCTTCGGCTGCGGAGAGCCTGCGGCGCAAGATGGGAGAACAGAAGCCGAACTGCGGAGATGAGGAAAAAAGCGACAGTGGGGAGGGAAGAGATACGGAGACAGAAAAGTGTTGCCTGACGGAGCGGAATGAATCGGTTTGCTCCGATAAGGAGGACAAGGTGCTGGTCGTGTATCTGCCGGACTGTCACGAGAGCCTTGCAGGTATCATCGCCGGGCGGATCAGGGAAAAGTACCATAAACCGACGATCGTGCTGACCGACGCGGAGGAGGGGCTGAAAGGCTCCGGGCGTTCCATAGAAGGGTACAATATGTTCGCGGAACTTTCCGCCTGCAAGGAGCTGTTTGATAAATTCGGCGGGCATAAGATGGCGGCGGGACTGTCGCTGCCGAAGGAAAGGCTGGGAGAGCTGCGCAGGCGTCTGAATGAGAACTGCCTTTTGACAGAGGAGGATTTTGTGCCGAAGGTACATATCGATATCGCCTTGCCGTTGTCCTATGTGTCGGAAGGGTTTATTCAGGAGTTGGAGTTTCTTGCGCCCTTTGGGACGGGAAATCCGAAGCCGGTGTTTGCGCAGAAGGATGTGCGGCTTCTCTCGGGGAGGATTTTGGGGAAAAATAGAAATGTGGCGAAGTTTCAGGCGGCAGATAAGGAGGGCAGGTATTATACGCTGGTCTATTTCGGGGATGTGGAGGGGCTTGAGAAGTTCCTTGCGGACAAGTACGGCGCCGATGCGGGCAGGCTGTTTTCCGGCGGCTGCGACGGACTGCCGCTGACGATCACCTATTATCCCAGCCTGAATGAATTCCGCGGAAAGCGGGAGATAGAGTTCGTGGTGACGAACTATTGTTAGAACTATAAGACATTGTATGGAAACTCAGGTGGCTTTTATGGTGGAAAAATGATACAATTAAGAAAGAAGTATCTTGAAATGGGAGAGATTTTATGCTTACAAGACAGCAAAATATTTTTTTGGCGAAAAAAATATTTACAGAACTTGTATTTAATACCGCATATATAGAGGGTTGCAATGTAACTTTTCCACAAACACAGACTATTATTGATGGAGCTGTGGTTAGTGGTATATCTGTGGATGATATACAAACAGTTTTAAACTTGCGTGATGGATGGAGATTTGTAATAAATTCAGTGGATGCGGCTTTAACGCTGGAATATATTTGTAAGATAAATGAGTATGTATCAAGAAATGAAAGCCTTGAATGGGGAGTGTTAAGAAAAGGAACTGTGGGAGTTGGTGATTTTATACCGAGTATTCCAATTAGAGAAAATGTTCTAAAAGAAATTGAACGAATAAAAGAGATAAATAGTCCTATTGACAGAGCGTTAGAATATTTTGCATATGCCTGTAAGCAACAGTTATTTTGGGATGGAAATAAGAGGACTTTTACAATGGTGGCCAGTAAAATATTGATGGAAAACGGCGAGGGCATCCTGACAATTGGAAAAGATAATGCCGAAGAATTTAATACAACCTTAAATAATTGGTATTTGAAAAATGAATTGCAGCCATTAAAGGATTGTTTAAGAAAATGTATTAGAACACTGGAGATATAGTTAAAAGGATTAAATATAGCAGAAATTTGCAAAAGTGCAATGAGAAAAGTAATTCGCAAGTAAAAAACGCCTGAACGAGTCAGGCGTTTTTTACTTATGAGGGGGGAGATAGTGAATTGCTTCAACTATCATTATTTACTATAAAGGGAAAATGTGACGAAAGTGTGTTTTTCAGATGAAAATTCTGTGAGAAAAATGAAAAAGAAAGAAACAAAATACTAAGAAAATACAAAATTTGTCGCAAACGGCAGTCAAAATTGTCAGAAAAGAAAGAATGTGGTACTATGTTAAAAGGGTCGAAAAAAATAGTGCGACATATGATACTATAAAGAAAAAGGGGTATGTGAGATGGCTTGTTGTAAGGATTTAATAGAAAAACTGGAATATACTTGTATAAAGGGCAGCACGGATGTGGAAGTGACGAAGGTGGAGATGGACTCCCGGAAGATCACGCCGGGCTGTATGTTCATCTGTATCGCCGGCGCGAATTTTGACGGGCACAGCAAGGCTTTTGAGGCGGCCGAAAAGAAGGCGGCGGCGCTGGTCGTGGAGAAGGATGTGGAGCTGCCGGAAGATGCGGATATCACGGTGATCAAGGTGGAGAACACCAGATATGCCATGGCGTTTATCTCCGCCGCGTGGTTCGGCCATCCGGCGGATACGCTGAAAGTCATCGGCGTGACCGGGACGAAGGGAAAGACCACCACGACCTATCTTGTGAAATCTATTCTGGAACATGCAGGTTATAAGGCGGGGCTGATCGGCACGATCGAGACGATCATCGGGGAGGAGCATATCCCGGCACACAACACAACGCCGGAGTCTTACCTGCTGCAGGAAAGTTTCAGGAAGATGCTGGATGCGGGCTGTCAGGTCTGCGTGATGGAGGTTTCCTCCCAGGGACTGATGCTCCACAGGACGCAGGGCTTTACCTTTGAGCTGGGGATCTTCACCAATCTGGAGCCGGACCATATCGGTCCCAACGAGCATAAGGATTTTGAGGATTACGCTTACTGTAAAGGACTGCTTTTCAAGCAGTGCCGCGTCGGTATCGTAAACTGTGACGATAAGCACTGGGAACAGGTATTGAAAGGCCATACCTGTCAGCTCGAAACCTACGGATTCCATGAGGAGGCATCCCTGCGGGCGGAGAATCTCTCGCTGGTGAAAAAGCCAGGCGAGCTGGGCGTTGCCTTCGATGTGAAGGGGCTTTTGGATTTCCATGCCCATGTGCCGGCGCCGGGGCGGTTTTCCGTTTACAACGCGCTGTGTGCCATTGCCATCTGCCGTCATTTCAGCGTGTCGGTGGAGGATATTAAAGAGGCGCTGAAAAGGGCGCATGTAAAGGGACGCATCGAGATGGTGAAGGTTTCCGATGATTTTACGCTGATGATCGACTACGCTCACAATGCCATGGCGCTGGAGAGCCTTCTGACGACGCTCAGGGAATATGAGCCCCACAGGCTGGTGTGCCTCTTTGGATGCGGCGGCAACCGCTCGAAGCTGCGGCGCTACGAGATGGGGGAGGCCAGCGGAAATCTGGCGGATCTGACGATCATCACTTCCGACAATCCGCGGTTTGAGGAGCCCCTTGCCATCATAGAGGACATCAAGACGGGAATGCACAAGACAAAGGGCGCCTATGTAGAGATACCGGACAGGAAAGAGGCGATCCGCTACGCCATCACCCACGGGGAGCCCGGGGACATCGTGGTGTTAGCGGGAAAAGGCCATGAAGATTATCAGGAGATAAAGGGCGTGCAGTATCCCATGGATGAGAGGGTGCTGATCGCGGAAATTCTGGAGGAGGAAGGGAGTAAGGTTTCCTCCGGCGGGGACGGGAAAACAGAACATGAAGAGAGAAGATAAGGATCATTCCTACGCCGATGTCATCGTGGATATTTCCCACGAGAGCGTGGACCGTCCCTTTACCTACCGCATTCCGGCAGAGTTGTCCGGAAAACTGGAGACGGGGATGAGCGTGCTTGTGCCGTTCGGGAGAGGGGATACCCTGCGGCAGGGATATGTGATCGCCTTTCGGGACAGCGTTTCCTTTGAGGAGAGCAGGATAAAGGAGATAGCGGATATCGCCGGGACAGATACGGCGGTGGACGCCATCCTGGTGCGTCTGGCGGGCTGGATCAGGGAGCAGTACGGCTCCACGATGATCGCGGCGTTAAAGACGGTGCTCCCGGCGAAGCAGAAGAAACAGCATCTGGAAAAAAAGGAGATCTGTCGTCTGCTTTCTGCGGAGGAGGCCAAAGCGTTGGCGGATCGGTGCATGGAAAAAAGAAGGCCCGCCATGGCAAGGCTTTTGTTCGCTCTGGCAGAGCAGGAGAGGCTGCCGATGGAGCTGGCCAGAACAAAACTGCATATTTCCCCGTCCACGATAAGCAGTCTGGAAAAGCAGGGAGCCATCGGGGTGGAGTCCCTACGGATCTACAGGAATCCGGTGAAGGATACGTTGGAAACGGCAGGGGAAAAGAACAGGTTCGGGAAGAACCGGCCGATGCTCAGCGCCGCCCAACAGAAGATCGTGGACAGCGTGCTGCAGGATTACGACAGAGGCGTCAGAAAGACTTACCTGATCCACGGAATCACGGGGAGCGGTAAGACGGAAGTATACATGAACCTGATAGAGGGCTGCCTTGCGAGAGGGCGGCAGGCGATCGTGCTGATCCCGGAGATCGCGCTGACTTATCAGACCGTGGTGCGGTTTATGAAGCGTTTCGGAAACAGGGTTTCAGTGCTTCACTCGGGACTTTCCGCCGGGGAAAAGTACGACCAGTGCGAGCGGGCAAAAAACGGGGATATCGATGTGATCATAGGACCCCGCTCTGCGCTGTTTACACCTTTTGCGAAGGTGGGACTGATCATTATAGATGAGGAGCATGAACCTTCTTATAAGAGCGAGACGATGCCGAAGTACCATGCCAGGGAGACGGCGATCTATCTGGCTTCCCTCCATCGGGCGTCTGTGGTGCTGGGGTCTGCAACGCCCTCTCTGGAGAGTTATTATCGGGCAAAGAACGGGGAGTACGGCTTTTTCTATCTGGGAGAGCGGCTGACCGGGAATGTCCTGCCGCATGTATATCCGGTGGATCTGCGGACGGAATTGAGAGAGGGAAACCGTTCCATATTCAGCAGACGGCTGCAGGAGCTGATGGAGGACAGATTACAGAAAAAAGAGCAGATCGTGCTGTTTTTAAACCGCCGCGGACTGGCAGGCTTTGTGTCCTGCAGAAGCTGCGGACATGTGATGAAATGTCCCCACTGCAGTGTTTCCTTATCGGAGCATAAGAACGGAAAGCTGGTCTGTCATTACTGCGGCTATGAGGAGATTGTCGTGAAGAAATGTCCGGTCTGCGGTTCACCCTATATTCTGGGATTTAAAGCGGGGACGGAGGCGGTGGAGGAGAGGCTGCACCGGATGTATCCGAAGGCGCGGGTCTTAAGGATGGACGGCGATACCACCAAAAAGAAGGACAGCTATGAGAAGATCCTTTCCGCCTTTGCGGACCGGGAGGCGGATATTTTGCTGGGGACCCAGATGATCGTGAAAGGACATGATTTTCCGGCGGTGACGCTGGTGGGGATACTGGCGGCGGATATGTCCCTGTTTGCCGGGGATTACCGGGCGGCGGAGCGGACGTTCCAGCTTCTGACGCAGGCGGCGGGGAGAGCAGGGCGTGGGGATGTACCGGGAGAAGTGGTGATCCAGACATACCAGCCGGAGCATTACAGTATCGTGCACGCATCTTCCCAGGACTATGAAGGGTTTTATGAGGAGGAGATCCTCTATCGCGAGATCGGCATGTACCCGCCGGCAGCCCATATGCTGGCTGTATTGGTGACAGGCAGGGAGTGCAAAGAGGCAAAAAAACTGGCGGGGGAACTGGCGGAAATGGCAAGGATTGAAGAAAAGAGCGGCCATTTATCGGTACTTGGACCGGGAGAGGCTTTTTTATCCAAATTGAATGATATTCACAGATTTATATTTTATATAAAGAGTGAAAGTGAAAGCGTACTTGCAAAGCTGCGGGATGAGATGGAGAATCATTTACAGGCTTTACAAAACCGTTCAGAACAGGTACAATTTGATGTTGACCCCATGAATGGGTATTAGAAGATCGGATACGGGGTTTTGACAGCGGAAACGAAAAGTCGTACAAAGAGGGAGCGAGAGCAGATAATGGCACTGAGGAATGTGAGGGAACAGGGAGACGCGATACTGAGTAAGATCAGCAAGGAAGTAAAAGAGATAACGCCGAGGACGGCAGAATTGATCGAGGATATGCTGGATACCATGTATGAAGCCAACGGCGTCGGGCTGGCGGCGGCGCAGGTAGGTGTTTTGAAACGGATTTTTGTGGTGGATGTGACGGGGGAAGATCCTTATATTTTTGTGAATCCGAAGATTCTGGAAACTTCCGGGGAACAGACCGGACAGGAGGGGTGCCTCAGCGTTCCCGGAAAGACAGGCGTTGTGACCAGGCCGAATTATGTGAAAGTGGAAGCCTATAACGAAAAGATGGAACATTTTGTGTTGGAGGCGGAGGAACTTCTGGCGAGGGCGATCTGTCACGAATATGATCATCTGGACGGACATCTCTATGTGGAGAAAGTGGAAGGCCGGCTGATGGACGTGGAAGAACTGGAAGAAGAGGAACAACAGTAAATGCCCGGACAGTACCCAGAGAATTAAGAATAACTGAACTGTAGGTGAAGTTATTCGCTACTTCTCGATTTGTATAAGCAAATTGAGAAGGTTCCCGTCACATGAAATGGACGGAAATTTCTCTGCCGCAAACGGTACTGGGAGGGCATTTACGGAATTAGTATAGGAAGTGCAGAGTATGAAGATAGTTTTTATGGGAACACCGGATTTTGCGGTGGAAGCTTTGGAGGCGCTGCTTAGCGCGGGACATGCGGTGAGCGCGGTGGTGACACAGCCGGACAGACAGAAAGGACGGGATCGGAAAGTACAGTTTTCCCCGGTGAAGGAATGTGCGCTGGCGCACGGCCTGCCGGTTTTCCAGCCCGAAAAGATCAGAGTGCCTGAGGCGGTGGAAAAACTCCGGGAATATGAGGCGGATATTTTTGTGGTGGCGGCTTTCGGACAGATTCTGTCGAAAGAGATTTTGGAGATGCCGAAATACGGCTGTATCAATATCCATGCATCTCTTCTGCCGAGATACCGGGGCGCATCCCCTATCCAGTATGCCATCTTAAACGGGGACGATATGACCGGCGTGACGATCCAGCAGATGGATGAGGGCGTGGATACCGGCGATATTCTGGCGATGAAGGCGATCCCGGTGGAAAAGGAAGATACCGGGGGAAGCCTTTTTGAGAAACTCAGCAAGCTTGGAGCGGAACTTCTGATAAAAACCCTGCCCCGGATAGAAGCGGGAGATATCATCCCTGTGAAGCAGCAGGAGGGGGATGCCGTCTATGTGCGTATGCTAAATAAAAATATGGGGAAAATAGACTGGGAGAAGGATGCGGTGGTCTTGGAACGAATGGTCCGGGGCATGAATCCGTGGCCCAGCGCTTATTGCATTTTCAAGGGTAAGATCCTGAAAATCTGGCGGTCTGAGGTGGCGGAAGGGGAGCGGAAGGAAGAGGGCTCCATCGGCGGTCTGTTCAGGCACAGTGCGGAGAAGAATGCGCCCCATCCGGGGGAAGCGGTTCTGGTCACAAAGGACAGCATTCATGTGCAGACCGGAAAAGGTGTGCTCATCCTGACGGAAGTGCAGCTGGAAGGAAAGAAGCGGATGCCTGTGCGGGATTTCCTGCTGGGATATCAGGTGAAAGAAGGAGACATATTGGAGTAGGCAAAGTGAAGAAAAGAGGATGAATATGGGATACGGATATGGATACGGATTTTATATGGACTGGACATATGTGCTGGTTTTGATCGGCGCCGTACTTTGCATGGCAGCGAGTGCCAAAGTCAACAGCACTTACAGTAAGTATGCGAAAGTGCGCAGCATGAGCGGCATGACAGGAGCGGAAGCGGCGCAGCGGATCTTAAACGCCAACGGCATTTACGATGTCCGGGTGGAACATATCAGGGGAAGCCTGACAGACCACTATGATCCGTCCTCCAAGGTGCTGCGTTTATCGGATGCGGTATATGGCAGCAGCTCGGTGGCGGCTATCGGTGTGGCGGCCCACGAGTGCGGACATGCGGTGCAGCATCAAAAGGGATATGCGCCGTTAAGGATCCGTTCCGCGTTGGTTCCCGTGGCAAATATCGGCAGCAGGATAGGGCTTCCGATCATAATACTCGGCGTGATCTTTGGCGGGGCGGGATCCCTCCTTGCGCAGATCGGCATCTGGGTGTTTTCGGCGGCGGTGCTGTTCCAGATCGTGACGCTGCCGGTGGAGTTTAATGCCTCGAACAGAGCCATGCACATGCTTGCGCAGTATGGCATTTTAGGACAGCAGGAAGTGGGGCATGTGCGAAGAGTGCTCAGTGCGGCGGCACTGACTTATGTGGCGGCAGCGGCATCTTCGATCCTGCAGCTTCTGCGTCTTGTCATCCTGTTCGGAAACAGGGGCGGAAGGGACAGAGACTGATGGAAAATACAAGGGAGATCATACTGGACGGCCTGCTGGAGCTGGAAAGGGAAGAGGGATTCAGCAATGTGCTGGTCAGAGGGATGCTTCAGAAATATGATTATCTGCCCGTGCAGGAGAAAGCTTTTATCAAACGTGTGACGGAAGGGACGGTGGAACGCCGGATCGAACTGGATTATATCTTAAATCAGTTCTCCAGCGTACCCGTCCCTAAAATGAAGCCGCTTATCAGGCAGCTTATGCGGATGAGCGTATACCAGCTTCTTTATATGGATGCCGTTCCCGACAGCGCGGCCTGCAACGAGGCGGTGCGTCTTGCACAGAAGCGTCATTTTCAGTCTTTGAAGGGATTTGTGAACGGCGTTTTGCGGGGAATCGCCAGAAATAAGGATAGGATCGTGTATCCCGATAAAGAAAAGGACTGGATGAGGGGAGTCAGTGTCCGTTACTCCATGCCGGAGTTTTTGGTGGGATTGTGGGAGAAGGACTACGGCAGGGAGCAGACGGAGCGGATGTGCGCATCGCTTCTTTTGGTGAAACCGGTGAGCCTGCGGTTTTCGGAGGCGCTTTCTTTGCAAGAGCAGGAGGCGCTTGCCGCGTCGTGGAGAGAGAAAGGGATCGTCTGCGAGAGAGATCCTTATCTGCCATATGCGTGGCGCTGTCAGAATCTGGAAGGATTACATAAGCTCCCCGGTTTTTCGGAGGGGCTTATGGCGGTGCAGGATGTCAGTTCCATGCTTGTGACGGAGTGCGCCGGGATCAGGGAAGGGGATCTTGTACTCGATACCTGCGCGGCGCCGGGCGGAAAGAGCCTGCATGCTTCCTGGAGGGCAGGGAAAACAGGGCAGGTGGAGGCGCGGGATCTGTCGGAGGAAAAGACGGCACTGATCCGGGAGAACGCAGAGCGGATGAAGGCGGGGAATCTGCATGTGAAGGTCTGGGATGCCCGCGTGTTTGATGCGGAGTCGGAGGGAAAGGCGGATGTCCTTTATCTGGATCTGCCCTGTTCCGGGCTCGGCATCATAGGGAAGAAGAGAGATATCAAATATCATGTGACGAAGGAGAGCCTTGCGGAACTGGCAGTTCTGCAGCGGGAGATCATAAAGGCATGCTGGCGGTATGTGAAGCCGGGCGGTGTTATCATGTACAGTACCTGTACGGTCCACAGGGCGGAGAATGAGGAACAGGTGCAGTGGATGTGCCGGGAGTTTCCGCTTGAGGCAGAGGATCTGAATCCGTATCTGCCCGAGGGACTTAAGTGCAGGGAGGCGGAGAGCGGGATGCTGCAGCTTGTGCCGGGGGTGCATGATTGCGACGGGTTCTTTCTGGCGCGGCTGAGACGGAAGTAGATTCTCGTCTATATGTTGATCCTCATCCGGGCTGGGTAGAACAAAACGGCAGATTGTCAAGTGAAGAGGACAGTTTATGAAGAAGATAGATATAAAATCTTTATCTTTGATAGAATTACAGCAGGAAATGGAAAAGATTGGGGAAAAAAAGTTCCGGGCGGCGCAGCTCTATGAGTGGATGCATGTGAAGCTGGCACGGGATTTTCAGGAGATGACAAATCTGTCACTTTCTCTGCGTGAAAAATGCGAAGAACGGTTTGATCTGACGGTTTTGGAGCCGGTCAGGGTGCAGGAATCCAGGGCGGACGGCACGAAAAAGTTTCTGTTTCAGTTGCCTGACGGAAATTTTGTGGAAAGTGTATGGATGAGATACCATCACGGAAATTCGGTGTGTATCTCCTCCCAGGTCGGATGCCGGATGGGGTGCAGGTTCTGCGCTTCCACGCTGGGAGGACTTGTGCGGAATTTAAGCGCCGGGGAGATGCTGGACCAGATCTATGGGGTCACGCGCTATACCGGGGAGAGGGTATCCAATGTGGTGGTGATGGGCATCGGGGAACCGTTGGACAACGCGGAGAACCTTCTGAAATTTATCAGGATGCTGACGGATGAAAAAGGGCTGCATATCAGCCAGAGAAATATCACGGTTTCCACCTGCGGGCTTGTGCCGAAGATCAGAAAGCTGGCGGAGGAGAATCTGCAGATCACGCTGGCGTTATCTCTTCACGGCGCGACAGATGAGAAGCGGAGGCAGTTGATGCCCATAGCGGAAAAATACAGTATTGCGGAGCTGATGGATGCCTGCGGCTATTATTTTGAAAAGACAGGGCGGCGCATCACTTTTGAATATGCCCTTGCAGGAGGCGTCAATGATACGGCGCAGGACGCCGATGGGCTCGCCCGGCTGGCAAAGCGTCTCCATGCCCATGTGAACCTGATACCGGTCAATCCGGTGAAGGAGAGGGATTATGTATCCTCCGGCAAAGAGGCGGTCAGGGCGTTTCAGAAAAAGCTGGAGGACGCAGGCGTCAATGTTACCCTGCGCAGAGAGATGGGACGGGATATAGACGGGGCCTGCGGGCAGCTCAGGCAGAATTTTAAATAAGTTACATATTTTAGCGCCGGTTTGGTAAAATAAGGGATAAAGATTGGGACAGGATAAGGGCAGGAGCGGATTTTTCTTGCCCCTTTGCCATTTATGTGGTAGTATTTTAATTTGTAGATGATGTTTTATGCAACAAAAGAAACACCCGCCGGTCGGAGGATGGCGGGGAGGACTTCAGGGGGAAGAAGGCGTTGATGAAGACAGCCTCCTTATCGGATAAGGGGAAACGGAGACAACTGAATCAGGATGTGGTATTTTCCTCGGAACTGCCGGTGGGAAATCTGCCGAACCTGTTTATGATCGCCGACGGTATGGGCGGCCATAAAGCGGGGGATTACGCGTCGCGCTACGCGGTGGATACCATCTGTCAGGAGGCGGAGCATTCATCCGAAAAAACGCCGGAGAAGATATTGCAGAGCGCGATAGATAAAGCGAATGCCGGTATCTTTGAGCTTTCCAATGAGAACCGTGATCTGGAGGGGATGGGGACTACGGTGGTTGTTGCAACGATCTACGGAAATTGCCTGAAAGTGGGCAATGTGGGAGACAGCCGTCTTTATATCGTAAACGGAAAGAGCATAAGACAGATCACGACGGACCACTCCCTTGTAGAGGAAATGATCAGGATGGGCGGACTCGACAGGGAAAGCGCAAGAACCCATCCGAATAAGAATATTATTACAAGAGCGGTAGGCGTTACCCATGCGGTGCTGGCGGATTTTTATGAAGTGCAGCTCCAGGAGGGGGATATGGTCCTGCTGTGCTCTGACGGACTCAGTAATATGCTGGAAGATGAAGAGATAAGAATGATCGTAAATGCCCAGCGCGACATCATGGAAAAAGCGGAGGCTCTTGTGAGAGTTGCAAACTTGAACGGCGGCAGGGATAATATTTCCCTGATACTGATCGAGCCTGATATTTGATGTATGCCTCGCTTTTGCGGCGAAGCTGGAATGTGGAGAAAAGAAAAAGTATGATTAAGATCGGAATGATGATAGGTGACCGCTACGAGATTCTCGAGAAGATCGGAACCGGCGGCATGTCAGACGTCTATAAAGCAAAGTGCCATAAATTAAACAGATTTGTGGCGATCAAGGTATTGAAACAGGAATTTTCCGAGAATGCGAATTTTGTATCTAAATTTCGGACGGAGGCCCAGGCGGCGGCGGGGCTGATGCATCCCAATATCGTAAACGTCTACGATGTAGGGGAAGAGAACGGCATTTACTATTTCGTCATGGAAATGGTGGAGGGTATCACACTAAAAAAATATATCGAAAAGAAAGCAAGACTTTCCGTAAAAGAAGCCATCAGTATTGCAATTCAGGTTTCCATGGGCATTGAGGCCGCCCATAATAACCATATCATTCACAGGGACATCAAGCCTCAGAATATCATGATCTCCAAAGAGGGAAAAGTGAAGGTGACGGACTTCGGCATTGCCAAAGCCGCCACAAGCAATACCATCACCTCCAATGTGATGGGGTCCGTCCACTATACATCGCCGGAGCAGGCGAGGGGCGGCTACAGTGATGAGAAGAGTGATATTTATTCTCTCGGCGTCACCCTGTTTGAGATGCTCACGGGCAGGGTACCGTTTAACGGGGAGACCACCGTGGCGATCGCCATCAAGCATATTCAGGAAGAGATGCCCTCCCCCCGGGAATATGTACCTGAAATTCCGGTCAGCGTGGAGCAGATCGTTTTCAAGTGCTGTCAGAAGAGTCCCGACCGCAGATATCAGTCCATGGGGGAGCTGATCGACGATCTGAAGCAGTCCCTTTTAAATCCCGACGAGGATTTCGTGAAGGTCATGGAGCCGGACAGAAAGGCATCCACCCGTATGATCACGGAGCGGGAGATGGAGCGGATCAAAAAGGTTTCCGCGGCAAAGGACAATATGGAAGAGTCCATGCGTTTGAATAAGGTAAAGCATATGGACCATGGAGAAGAGGAAGAAGATTATGACGAGGACTATGATCCCCGTATGGAAAAGATCACGACCATACTTGCCATTGTAGCGGCGGTCATCATCGGCTGTATCGTGATCGTACTTGTGGGCAGGGCTTTAGGACTGTTTCATTTGAGCGGAAGCAGGGAGGAAGAGACCAGGCAGGAGGAGCAGACCGAGCAGGTAGAGATGATAGACGTCACTGGCATGGCGGTGAAAAACGCGCAGGACCGGCTGGAGAAGATGGGGCTGAAGACGGAGGTAAAATACGTGGAGAACGCCGCCTATCCGCAGAACCAGGTGATCAGCGCCTCGGTGGAGGAAGGGATTATGGTGGATCCCGGCACAACGATCACCCTGACTGTCAGCAGCGGGACGGAGGGCGTTGCCGTACCGAAGGCTACCGGGATCACCTATGAGGAGGCAAAAAATACGCTGGAGAAGGCGGGCTTTGTGGTAAACCGGAGTGAGAGTGCATCCTCCGAGGTGGCGAGTAACTATGTGATCTCCCAGAATCCGGAGAGCGGCACAAAGGCGCCGAAGGGCTCGGCGGTGACGATCGTCGTCAGCACCGGTGCGGAGGATTCCAAGATCCGGGTGCCGGATCTGATGGGACGGGAAGAGGATGAGGTTGTGGCGATGCTGATAGAGACAGGGCTGCAGCTTGGCACGGTAGGCCAGATGAACAGTGAGGATTTCCCGGAGGGGCAGGTATGTTACCAGAGTTATTCCGTGGGTTCTTTTGTGGATCCCGGAACGCCCATCGATATAAAGATCAGTATGGGCGGCAAGGCTGCAACCTACAGTTACAGCGGTAATATTACCGGACCGACGGCGGCGGAAGATCCGGAGTACAAAGACGGGACAAAAGTGAAGGTGACGATCGTGACGGCAGACGGTACAAGGCTTTTGGATACCCAGACTGCTTCTTTCCCGATCGCAGTGAATTATACCGGTATTAAATCCGCAACGGGGAAGATCACATTCCAGTATACGAATATAACGGAACCTGTGACGACGAAAGATCCGGAGACGGGTGAGACTGTTGAAACATCACCGGGAAGCACAACGGAAAAGACGATAGAAAGAACGGTTGAGTTTACAGAGGAAAGATGATTGTTTGTGAATGTGCAGATATCGTTACTGTGGGCAGTGACAATTGCGTTGATATGTCGGAAAGAGTAAGCGCGCTATGCAGGGAAAGATAATAAAGGGGATTGCCGGATTTTATTATGTGCATGCCGGGGATGCCGGGATTTATGAGTGCAGGGCCCGCGGTATTTTCCGCCGGGAGAATGTGAAGCCCCTGGTGGGGGACGATGTGGAGCTGGAAGTGCTGGATCAGGAGGAGAAGGAAGGAACTATCAGAAAGATCCTGCCGCGCAGAAGCAAGCTGATCCGTCCTGCAGTGGCAAATATCGATCAGGCGCTGGTGATTTTCGCGATCCGGAAGCCGGAGCCGAATTTTAATCTGTTGGATCGGTTCCTGATCATGATGGAGCAGCAGGGATTGTCCAGTGTGATCTGCTTTAATAAAAGCGATATAGCTTCCGTGCAGGAGAGGGAGGACTTGCGGAAAGCCTATGAGGCCTGCGGCTGCCAGATGTTTTTTATCAGCGTAAAGGAGCAGGAAGGCCTTAAGGAAGTACGGCAGATCCTGCAGGGAAAGACAACGACGGTGGCGGGACCCAGCGGTGTGGGAAAATCTTCTCTGATCAACTGCCTGCATCCGCAGGCGGGAATGGAGACCGCCGCCGTCAGCGAAAAGATCGACAGGGGCAGGCATACCACACGGCATTCGGAATTATTTGCATTGGACAGGGAAAGTTATATTATGGACACGCCGGGATTTTCCTCCCTGGAGCTTTTTGATATGGAGAAAGAGGAACTGAAAAATTTTTATCCGGAATTCAGGAAGTATGAGGGCGGCTGCAGGTTTCGCGGCTGCGTACATATGAGCGAGCCGGGATGCCGTGTGAAGGAAGCGCTGGCGGAGGGAAAGATCAGCAGTGTGCGGTATCATAATTATACGGTGCTGTATGAGGAATTGAAAAGCCGGAAAAAATATTGAGAAGAGCGATATGCTCCCTTCCGGACAGACAAATTTTTATTGCTTTATTTGTCTGTCCGGAAGGGAGCATATCGTTTCTGATTCATCTTTTATGTTGTTTGTTTTCAAGCAAGCTTCTTTTATCTGTTATCTGTGAAACAGTTTCCGGATAACTGCGAGGAAGGACGCATGCCTGCTTCCTGCAAGATCCTGTGCAAAATCATCACAGTACAGATAACGCTCGGATCTGATCCAAGATGGTGTATAGCTGTCATTGGTTACAAGATTGTTTGAAATCGAAATCGTTAACATGAGATGCGCCTCCTTTACTTTTTTTATATGTGGCTGTTCTATAAGACAATCATAACATAAAAACAGGAAAATCCAATGGCCCTGAAATCTGAAAAAAGAAATAAAATATGTACTGTCAGCACAAAAGATGGTATAATGTCCGTGAACGAGGAAAACTTTTAGTTTTCCGGGTCTGCACTGCAGTTATGGCGGATGTAAAACGGAGGCGGCAGGGATGGGTTTTACGATACAGGATATGATGATCGCATCGGAAGACCGCTATCGGATGAAATATCTGGCGGGCAAGGACGGCTGGTCCAATTCGATCAGCTGGGTGCATCTGATCGAGGATACGAAGATCATACAGAATTTCTGGGGAAAGGAGCTGGCGGTCACAACAGGGCTCGGTTTTCCAACGGAGGAGGCGATCATGGAGTTGGCCAGTCAACTGGTGCAGCACCATGCGGCGGGGCTGATCGTCAATGTAGGGCATTACATTGAGGAGCTGCCGGAGAGCCTGCTCGCCTACTGTGATGATAATCATCTGCCGTTATTGACTGTTCCGTGGGAGATACATCTCTCCGACATGATGAAGGATTTCAGCATCCGTATTTTTGTGCAGGGGAGCACGGACGAGGAGGTGGTAGGCGCGCTGATCGCAGCCATAGAGCAGCCGGACAATCAGGATGCGTTCCGGAAAAAGCTGCTGCCGTATTTTGATGTGGACGGAACCTTTCAGGTGATGCTCATCGCCAGCGAGGGGCTTGATTCGATGGATACGGTGGACAGAAGAAAGCTCTCCTACCGGCTGCAGATGTATCTGGAGCAGATCACACACAACGGGAGTTTCTTTTATTACAATTCCTTTTTTGTGCTCGTCGTAAACGCGATAGAGCCGGAACTTCTGATCGAACTGGGCGAGGGGATGTTAAAGAGGGCGTGCAAACGGATGCCGGACAGATCGGTCTATGTCGGCATAGGGAGTCAGGTGATGGATATCGAAAACCTTTCGGTCAGCTACCGGAGGGCGGAGGCGGCTGCAAAGATGGCGGTGCGGACAAGATCGGAACTCCTGCAGTTTGAAGAGATGGGGATCTACCGCCTGCTGTACAGTTGTACAGATACCGGCCTGCTTAAGCAGATGGAACAGGAGAAGCTTTCCGTGCTGGAGGAGCATGACAGGCAGCATAACTCGAACTATGTGGAGACACTGCGGTGCTATCTGGAGTATAACGGGAGCATACAGGCGGTGGCGCAGAATATGTTCACGCACCGGAATACGATCATCTACCGCATGAACAATATAAAAAATCTGCTGGGCACGGAGCTTGCCACGCCCGCGGAGCGCCTGCCGTACCAGATCGCGCTTTGCATTCGGGGGATGTTTTAATTTACTTTTGAGCCTTACTATGCTATACTACCATACGGCAAAGGGTGGTAAAAGCGTTCGAAAGTGAGAACCTTATAAAATCAGGATATTTAAGGAGGATATAGAATAAGATGAAACTAGGCATCGTGGGGCTCCCCAACGTGGGAAAGAGCACCCTTTTTAATTCTTTGACGAAGGCGGGCGCGGAGTCCGCAAACTATCCGTTCTGCACCATCGATCCCAACGTGGGCATCGTGGCGGTGCCGGATGAGCGGATCAGGCTGCTCGGGGAGATGTATCATTCTAAAAAGGTGACTCCCGCCGTTATCGAGTTTGTGGATATTGCAGGGCTTGTGAAGGGCGCGTCCAAAGGGGAAGGCCTGGGCAACCAGTTTCTTTCCAATATCAGGGAAGTGGATGCGATCGTGCATGTGGTGCGCTGCTTTGAGGATGAGAATGTGGTGCATGTGGACGGCAGCGTGGATCCTTTGAGGGATATCGAGACGATCAATCTGGAATTGATCTTTTCGGATCTGGAGATACTGGAGAGAAGGATCGCGAAGGTATCCAAGGGGGCAAGGATGGATAAAGCCCTTGGGAAAGAACTGGAACTGCTTCAAAAGATAAAAGCACATCTGGAAGCCGGAAAACTTGCTATGAGCTTTGAGGTCGGGGAGGACGAGGATGATGTGGCATGGTTTGCTTCCTACAATCTTCTGACGGCAAAACCCGTTATCTTTGCGGCAAATGTGGCGGAGGATGATCTTCCTGACGACGGAGCCTCCAACGGCGGCGTGCAGGCGGTGAGGAAGTTCGCTGCGGAAAACGGCAGTGAGGTATTTGTGATCTGCGCCCAGATAGAGCAGGAGATCGCGGAAC
Source organism: [Clostridium] symbiosum (assembly GCA_021769625.1). Taxonomy (GTDB): domain Bacteria; phylum Bacillota; class Clostridia; order Lachnospirales; family Lachnospiraceae; genus 1XD8-76. Next base: position 27,508 of record JAETSN010000054.1, read on the forward strand.
TGGACGATGATGAAAAGGCGATGTTCCTGGAGGATATGGGGATTCAACAGTCCGGGCTTGATAAGCTGATCGCGGCAAGTTACAGAATCCTGGGACTGATGAGTTTTCTGACCGCAGGGGAGGATGAGACAAGGGCATGGACGATCAGGATCGGCACCAAGGCACCGCAGGCGGCAGGTAAGATACATACCGATTTCGAGAGAGGCTTTATCAAGGCGGAAGTGGTGAATTATAAAGATCTCCTGGAACTTGGATCTCTGTCTGCAGCCCGAGAAAAAGGGCTGGTAGGGATGGAAGGAAAAGAGTATGTGGTGCAGGACGGAGACGTGATCCTGTTCCGTTTTAATGTGTAGCGAGGAAGGAAATCAAGCGGCCGCGAAGCGGACATTTGATTTCACCCGAGCGTACAGCGAGAAAATGGGAAGCTGCGAAGCAGCGTCTTCGGCGGAGCCGAAGTATTTTCGAGCATGATTAGGAAGGAAATCAGGCAAAATGAGTGAAACGGCGATAGCATTCCCACATCTTGGGATTTATCTGGATAAAGTGCCGAAGAATTTTTCGGTGTTCGGATTCACGATAGCGCTCTACGGCGTAGTCATAGCCGTCGGTATGGGAGCGGGGCTCTGGCTGGCGCTTCGCGTGGCAAAAAAATACGGTCATGATACGGAGATGGTCTGGGACTTTTTCCTGTACGGTATCATCTTCGGGCTGATCGGCGCGAGGATCTATTATGTGGTCTTTGCGTGGGATTTCTATAAAAATGATCTCGCCAGCATTTTTAATCTGAGAAAGGGCGGTCTGGCAATCTACGGCGGTGTGATCGCGGCGTTTCTGACGCTGTTCATCTTCTGCAGGAAAAAGAAGATCAGCTATTTTACGATGCTGGATATCTGTGTGCCGGGGCTGGCTCTGGGACAGGCCATCGGGCGCTGGGGAAACTTTTTTAACAGGGAGGCCTTTGGGGAGTATACGGATTCCCTGTTTGCCATGCGGCTTCCGGAGGCGGCGGTGCGTCCCCATGAGATCACGGAGATGATCGCAGCCCATGCGGCGGACGGTACGATCCAGGTGCACCCAACCTTTTTATATGAGTGTCTCTGGAATATCATGGTGGTCGCGGCGATGCTCCTCATTTGGAAATACAAGCAGTTTGAGGGCGAGATCGCGCTGGTCTATCTGGGCGGCTACGGGCTCGGCAGAAGCTTTATCGAAGGATTCAGGACGGATCAGCTCCATCTGCCGGGGACACAGATACCGGTTTCTCAGCTTCTGGCGGCCGTGCTGGTGGTATTTTCCGCAGCGGCTTATGTGTATGTGATGCGGAAAAAGAAAGGAAACAAATAAATTTCTTAAATATCAAAGAAAAAGCTGCCGTAACGGATAATGGTCTGATACGGCAGTTTGTATTTTGTCAGTAAAAATTCCTTCCAAATTAATATTTCTCAAACAATTCCCAAACATGATAGAAATAAAAGGATGTTATCCTCCTGTTATCAAGTGACACAAGTCAATAACCCCGCCGCAAGCAGCGGGGTATCGACCCTCGCGGCATTTGCCAAATGCTCGCGGAAATGAACAGAAAGGAGGAAATAACGTAAATGGTAGATAGTCCGTACCTATACAAAGCGGGAGCAAACCTGTATGATAGAAACAGATCTGCTCCAGTCTTACTTCACTTCTTCTTTACCGGGCTTCCGGCAGTTCGCAGG
>JAETSN010000055.1 GCA_021769625.1 [Clostridium] symbiosum
AATAAGTGATCCAAATAAGTGATCCAAATAAGTGATCCAAATAAGTGATCCAAATAAGTGATCCAAATAAGTGATCCAAATAAGTGATCCAAATAAGTGATCCAAATAAGTGATCCGAATAAGTGATCCGAATAAATGATCCAAATAAATGATTCGAATAAATGATCCATATAAACGTCTGTATGAATGATTGGGGATAGATGCCGATGAAAACCTGTAAGGAAATGGCAAACATATGGGGAGTCACAGAGCGCACAGTGACGGCATTCTGTAATTCCGGAAAGATACCGGGCGCAGTAAAGAGCGGCAAAAGCTGGCAGATTCCGGATAACGCGGAAAAGCCTGCTGACGGCAGGATCTCTTCGGGAAAATATATTAAAAAATCTGTGCCTGAAGAAAAGAAACTGCTTCCTGTCGGCATTTCAGATTATGTGCGCGCGCAGTCTGAATATTACTATGTCGATAAAACTTTGCTGATCAAAGAATTTCTGGACCGGAAACCGTTGGTGTCACTGTTTACCAGGCCGAGACGGTTCGGGAAGACTCTGAATATGGATATGCTCAGAGTTTTCTTTGAAATATCGGACGATGATACGAGTCAATATTTCAGGGATAAAGCGATCTGGAACTGCGGCGAAGCATACAGGATGCATCAGGGAAGATATCCGGTCATTTTTTTGACATTTAAAGATGTGAAGTTTGATTCCTGGGAGCTGACATTTGCGAAGATCAGTGAATTAGTGCAGGAAGAGTTCGGCAGACATATCAAGTTATGTGAGAGCGATAAACTGGAAACTTATGAGTTGGCGTACTTCAAAAAAATTCTGGCGGGACAGGCAAATGAGGTGGAGCTTTCTTCATCGCTGCAAAAACTTTCCAAAATGCTCACTGAACATTTCGGAAAGGCTCCGATCATCATCATCGATGAGTATGATACCCCTATTCAGGAGGGATACTCGAAGGATTTCTATGATGAGATCATTGGTTTTATGAGAAACTTCTTCTCAGGGGCATTTAAGGATAACAGGTATCTTTCCTATGGATTTCTTACAGGTATCTTCCGGATTGCCCAGGAAAGTATTTTCAGCGGATTAAATAATCTGAATGTGAATTCCGTGATGGATGAAGAATATGATGCATTTTTTGGCTTTACCGATCCGGAAATAAATGAAATATTGGATTACTACGGGGTTTCGGACAAAGAAGGGGAACTCAAAGACTGGTACGACGGTTATCGTTTCGGAAATGTGGAAATATATAATCCGTGGTCAGTGATCAATTATATTTCGAGAGGGTGTACTCCGCAGGCATATTGGGTAAATACCGGAAAGAATGAGATCCTTGAAGATATTTTGAAGGTGGCTACAGATGATATTACCGAAAAGCTGTACGCTCTTTTGCGGGGAGAGAGGGTCATTGCAAGAATCGATCAGAATGTGGTTTACAGATCTCTTTCGGAGGATCCCGGAAATATTTACAGTCTGCTGGCAGTAGCGGGATACCTAAAGATACTGAGGAAAGAACTGCAGGCAGACGGTTCCTATCTGTGCGAGGTGGGAGTTCCAAACCGGGAGATCGCGGCGGTCTATAAAGGTGAGGTTTTGTCTCATTTATTGCAGATCGGAGCGATCACAAGGACAACTGCAGATAAGATAACAGAAAGTTTATATATGAATGATCCGGAAAAATTGCAGAAAGCTATTGCCGAGTATATGGATAGATCGATCAGCTTTTATGATGCCGGAGCGGAAGGGTTTTATCATGGCCTCATTCTCGGATTGATCGCTCTGATGGATAATCAGTATAAGATAAGATCTAACAGAGAATCCGGAGATGGGAGATATGATATCAGCCTGTTCCCAAGAGAGAAAAAGTATCCGGGGATTATCATGGAGCTGAAGTGGAAGAAAGGGCTGGAGGCGGACGCGCTTGCCGCGTTGGCAGAGGAGGCTTTGATCCAGATTGATAATAAGAGATATGATCATGAGATGCGGGAAGATGGCGTTGAAGATATCCTTAAACTTGGCATCGCTTTTTCCGGTAAAGAGATCAGGATCAAGAAAGGAAATCTGAGGGAGGAATTGTAAGGATGAGAAACAGATATGAGATTGACCAGAAGGCATATGCAGAAACGGCGAGGAGGGCGGCGGCGGAGGGCGCTGTGCTCCTGAAAAATGATAATAAGGCGCTCCCGCTGCAGGAGGGAATGAAACTGGCGGTATTCGGAAGGATCCAGTTTGATTATTATAAGAGCGGCACCGGTTCGGGCGGAATGATCAATACGAAGTATGTGGTAGGGATACTGGATGCTTTAAAAGAAGAAAATCTGGAGATCAATCAGGAGTTAGAGCAGGCATACAGGGAGTGGATCAAAGAGCACCCTTATGACTTTGGAAGCGGGTGGGCGCAGGAGCCGTGGAGCCAGCAGGAAATGCCCCTGAGCCCTGAGACGGTGGAGAGGGCGGCGAAGGCAAATGATGCGGCGCTGGTGATCATCGGGCGGACTGCCGGGGAGGACCGGGACGCAAAGAATGAGGCGGGCAGTTTCCATCTTTCTGCAGAGGAAAAGAGGATGCTCGAGCAGGTGTGTGCGGCTTTCGGCAGAGTGATCGTTGTACTGAATGTGGGAAATATCATCGATATGAAGTGGGTGAGAGCCTATGATCCGCAGGCGGTGTTGTATGCGTGGCAAGGCGGCATGGAAGGCGGGCACGCGGTGGCTGATGTGCTGATGGGGCGGGTAAATCCCTGCGGCAGGCTGGCGGACACGATCGCCCTTTCCGTGGAGGATTACCCTTCCGCCCCGAATTTCGGCGGCGCTGACGGCAACCGGTACGCGGAAGATATCTATGTGGGATATCGTTATTTTGAGACTTTTCAGGCGGCGGAGGGGAAGGTGCTCTATCCTTTCGGTTTCGGGCTTTCCTATACTTCCTTTGCGATAGACAGCAGGATGGAAACCGGGAAAGAGGGCAGCGTCTTCTATGTCAGCGTAAAAAATACAGGGGATCTGGCGGGAAAAGAGGTCGTGCAGATCTATGTGGAGGCGCCCCAGGGGAGGCTTGGAAAACCGGCGCGTTCTCTGGCGGCTTTCGCGAAAACAAAGTGCCTTTTGCCGGGGGAAGAGCAGGAACTGAGGATGGAAGTGGAGAACGGCTTACTTGCTTCCTACGACGATGGCGGCGTGACAGGGCATAAGTCCTGCTATGTGCTGGAGGAGGGGACTTACCGGTTTTACGTGGGGACGGATGTCAAGAGCGCGGCATGCGCGGGCAGTATGGAGATTGGGACGCTTCAGGTGGTAAAGCAGTGTACGGAAGCGCTGGCGCCGGTGGAGGCTTTTGAACGGATGAAGCCGGAAGGGGGACAGGACGGAAGCTTTGACATGATCTGGGAGAAGGTTCCTCTTCGCACCTACAGCATGGCGGAGCGGAGCAGCGGGGAGCTGAAAGCGGAATTGCCGTATACCGGCGATCAGGGGTATAAACTGGCGGATGTTTATGATGGGAAGGTGACGATGGAAGCCTTTCTCGGACAGCTTGGCGATCAGGAACTGTGCTGCATCGTGCGCGGGGAAGGAATGTGCTCCGCCAAGGTGACGCCGGGGACGGCGGCGGCTTTCGGGGGCGTCACAAAAGCGCTGGAGGAGTTCGGGATCCCCTGCGGATGCTGTGCGGACGGACCTTCCGGTATCCGGATGGACTGCGGCGCCTATGCTTTCAGCCTGCCGAACGGGACCTGTCTGGCGTGCAGCTTTAATGAGGAACTGGTGGAGCAGCTCTATGCGTACGAGGGGGCGGAGCTGCGGAAGAATCATATCGATATCCTGTTGGGACCGGGTATGAATATCCACAGGCACCCGCTGAACGGGAGAAATTTTGAATATTTTTCGGAGGACCCGCTGCTCACCGGAAAGATGGCGGCGGCACAGCTAAGAGGGATGGCACAGTATCAGGTTACCGGCGCCATGAAGCATTTTGCGGCGAACAACCAGGAGTACAACCGCAAAAAGTATAACGCGGTGGCCTCGGAGAGGGCTCTGCGGGAGATCTATCTGAAAGGGTTTGAGATCGCGGTAAAAGAGGGGGACGCCTTTGCGGTGATGACAACTTACGGTGGGATCAACGGCATCTGGACCGCAGGAAACTACGATCTGAACACAACGATCCTCAGAGGGGAATGGCAGTTTGACGGGCTGGTCATGACGGACTGGTGGGCGGATATCAATGATGAGGGGGGAGAACCTTCCGTGCGCAATACTGCCGCCATGGTGCGGAGCCAGAACGATGTGTATATGGTGACGCAGGATGCAGAGAAAAATTCCAATGGGGATAATCTGGAGGAGAGCCTTCAAAACGGCGCGTTAAAGCGGGCTGATCTGGTGAGATGCGCCGGAAACATCCTGCGTGTGCTGATGCGCCTGCCCGTGATGGACAGAAGCCTTAATCGGGTCAGCAAAGAGGAACTGGAAGCGGCGGAGGCGATGGCAAAGGAGGAGCAGACGGATCTCGACATCAAGTGGCATGTGCTGGATGGGAAGCTGGAGCTGGACGGAAGGGATATTGATACCAGAATGGGAAGCTCTTTTGTCTGCGGGATACAGACAGAGGAAAACTGCCAGTATAGGATACGCCTCAGGGTAAAGGTGGATGCCTCCGACATTGCCCAGGTGCCGGTATCCGTGTTTGTGAACGGTACGCTGCAGAGGACCTTCACCTTGAACGGGACGGGCGGGAAATACGTGGAGATAGAACAATTGTCGGGGGCCTTTACCAATTCCCACAATTATCTGAAACTGTACTTTGCCCAGAGCGGGATGCAGATCGACAAGATCGCGGTCGAGCGGGCGGAGTGAAGAAAAAATGTTGAAAATTACATTTATTCGTTTGAAAAAATGTAATTTCTAACATTAAACTTGACGAATCCCCATTCGATTGATATGATATCAGTATATCAGGGAGATCAAGGGGGAATATCTGTGCGCAGAAAAATATTGTCCGAACTGGTGAAATGGAGAAAGATGACCGCGGGGCGGATGCCGCTTCTGGTTTATGGAGCAAGGCAGGTCGGAAAAACATATATGATGAAAATGCTCGGGACGGAGTATTTTAAAAACACCGTCTATGTAAATTTCGAGGCGGATGAAAAAATAATCGATTTTTTTCAGACGGATATCCATGCGGATGCGGTCATAGAAATACTGGAAAAGTATTACCATCTGCCTGTTGTGGCGGACGAAACGCTTATCATATTTGACGAGATACAGATGTGTGAAAGGGCGCTGGCATCTTTGAAATATTTTGCCGAGGAGGCGCCGGAATACCATGTGATCGCGGCGGGGAGCCTTCTCGGGGTTGCGGTGAACAGGGAGGGATATTCCTTTCCGGTGGGAAAAGTGCAGATGCTGACAATGTATCCGATGGATTTTGAAGAGTATCTGTGGGCAAAGGGAAAAGAGATGCTCGCAGATGCGATCAGGGAGCACTTCGATGCGGACAGGACGATGCCCGAGGCGCTCCACAGGGAGGCGCTGCAGGAATACTGCAATTACTGTATCGTCGGCGGGATGCCGGCGGCGGTGCTCTCGGACGCGTCGGAAAATCCGACGATCGCCCAGAACGAGATCCGGCAGATGATACTGGACTCCTATGTTGCGGATATGGCGAAGTATGCGCAGGCGGGGGATACGGTAAAGATTTACGCGGCGTATGATTCCCTCCCGGTGCAGCTTGCGAAGGACAGCAAAAAATTTCAGTACAAGCTGATCAAGCAGGGGGCGAGGGCGTCACAGTACGGCGATTCGATCGACTGGCTGATCAGGGCGGGGATCGTCCATAAATGTACGAGATGTTCACAGGGGTATCTGCCCTCCGCTGCTTATCAGGATCTGACGGCGTTCAAACTCTATTACAGTGATACGGGGCTGTTGTCCGCGCGCGTGGGGATGACGCTGCAAAGGCTCTTGGGAAAGGAGAGCGAACTGTTCAGGGGGATATTTACGGAAAATTATGTTGCCTGCGCGCTGAAAAGCCAGGGGCATACATTATTTTACTGGGAGTCCGAAGGCACCTCGGAAGTGGATTTTTTAGTGACGCTGGGGGAGCATGTGATACCGGTGGAATGTAAAGCCGGGGAACATGTGAAAGCGAAGAGTCTGATGGTGTACCGCGAAAAATATCATCCGGAATACATGATCCGGATATCCGGGAAAAATTTCGGGACGGCGGACGGCATCAGGTCGGTGCCGCTGTACGCCGTGTTCTGTATGGACTCTTTGAGATGACAAAAGCGTCAAACGATTTCAAAAATTGGTTACAGAAGGTAAAATATGTGTTAAAATGTCATTGGAAGCCTGTGTTTGTGCTGCGTCCGCAGGCTCCCGCAATACATAAAGCAGTACAGAAATGAGGAGATTATGTCAGGAATCATCATAGCGATGCTCGTGGTGGGAGGAGTCGGTTTATTTATCGGGTTGTTCCTCGGAATCGCGGCAATCAGGTTTAAAGTAGAAGTGGATGAGAAGGAGGTTGCTGTACTGGAGGCGCTGCCCGGAAACAACTGCGGCGGCTGCGGGTTTGCGGGCTGTTCGGGGCTTGCGGCGGCGATCGCGAAAGGTGAGGCGGCGGTAAACCAGTGCCCGGTCGGTGGCGATGCCGTGGCGAAAAAGATTTCAAAGATCATGGGAGTGGAGGCCGCAGAGACAAAGCGGATGGCCGCTTTCGTGGCGTGCCAGGGCGATTGCGATAAGGCGAAGATGGATTATGAATATACCGGTATCGAGGACTGCCGTATGCTTTCTTTCGTGCCGAACGGCGGACCGAAAACCTGTAATTACGGCTGTCTCGGATACGGAAGCTGTGTGCAGGCCTGCCCTTTTGACGCGATCCATGTAAAAAACGGTGTGGCAGTGGTGGACAGGGAGAAGTGTAAAGCATGCGGAAAGTGTGTGGAAGCCTGCCCGAAGAAACTGATCTCGCTGATCCCTTATGACGCGCCCTATCAGGTGGCGTGCAGCTCAAAGGATAAGGGTCCCGTTGCGATGAAAGCCTGTGATGTGGCGTGTATCGGCTGCGGCCTCTGCAAGAGAAACTGTCCTTCCGAGGCGATCACGGTGGAGAATTTCAATGCAAAGATCGATCCGGAGAAGTGCACCGGCTGCGGCACCTGTATCGGGAAATGCCCGAAGAAGAGCATCGTGGAGATCTGAGCGGGCAGCACCGGCTCACGGCGGGAGAAAATTTATTGATATTGCGGACAAGAAGGAGCGGCGATGGATCGGATCAAAGCGGTATTGTTTGATATGGACGGCGTACTGGTCAATACGGAACCGGTGCACTACCGGATGTGGAAGGAGGCTTTCCATAATCGGGGACTGGAAGTCAGTTATGACGTATATAAAGGCTGTATCGGCACGACGGACGATTATCTGATGGATCTGATATGGGAACATTACGGCAGAGACTTCAGGGGAGATAAGAAGCTGCTGGAAGAAAGAATGGCGATCGAAGAACGTGTGCCGAAAGAAGAAAGTTATCCCGAAATGCCGGGGGTGAGAGAAATGCTGCAAAAACTGCATGAAGCGGGATTTTTGCTGGCGATCGCATCCTCTTCCCCCGTCAGCAGGATCGAGACGGCGGTGGATCATATCGGCATCCGCCAATATTTTTCCCTGTTAAACAGCGGGGAAAATGTGGCGCGTTCCAAACCGGCCCCGGATATCTATCTGGATACGGCGAAGAAGCTGGGTGTAGAGCCGGCGGAGTGTGTCGTGCTGGAGGATTCCGGAAACGGCAGCATCGCGGCGGACTCAGCGGGAATGATCTGCGTGGGGCTTCGAAATCCTGATTCCGGGGATCAGGATCTGGAGAAAGTGAAAGTGATCATCCATGATCTGAGCGAGTTTACGCCGAAGCTTGTCCGGAACCTGGAATGAAACGGGCGGATGCTTTCATAAGGTTTGCCGTGCCGGAACGGAGGCGCCGTACAGGAGGCAAAAACAGCGCAGGGCGTTGACAGAGGGCAACAAAAGATGAGATATCATGATATCACAAAAGATGATATGAAGAACGGAGACGGGCTGCGGGTGGTGTTATGGCTTTCCGGCTGCAGACACCACTGTCCGGGCTGTCAGAATCCTGTCACATGGGACCCGGAGGACGGGCTTTTATTTGATGACAGGGCCAGAACGGAGATAGAGGAACAGCTTGAAAAACCTTATATCTCCGGCATGACATTTTCCGGCGGGGATCCTCTTTTTCCGGGGAATGTGCCGGAAGTGGCCGCCTATATAAAAGAATTGAAGCGCCGGTTTCCCGAAAAGACGATCTGGCTCTACACCGGGGAAAAATGGGAAGATATTCAAGAACTGGAAGTGCTGCAATATATTGATGTGCTGGTAGACGGCAGATTTGAACAGGAGAAAAAGGACAATCTGCTTCACTGGCGGGGAAGCGGCAACCAGAGGGTGATCGATGTGAAGGAAAGCCTGCGGCGTGGACGTGTGGTGCTGTATGATGTGTTATAGATAAAACAAAATTCAGGGAGACGATTTTTTATGGTATGGTATAGAGATATGACAGAGCCGCAGAAGAAAAGGTTCTGGAGTGTAATAGCGGCGGGCGTGATCGGGACGATCATAGTATTGTCGGTGCCCGTGGTCTGTGGCTTTATTTTTTGACGTGCAGATTTTTGAAAGAGAAACGAAGAAAAGACAGGAGCAGTTATGAAGAAACAGGAGACTTTGCAGATAAAATATCATTCAAATGAGATCGAAAAACTTCGCTATATAGACGGGAAAAGTGACTGGATCGATCTGAGGGCGGCGGAAGAGGTTTCTCTGAAAAGGGGAGATTTTGCGCTGATCAGCTTCGGCATCTCCGTGAAGATACCCGAAGGATATGAGGCGCATGTCGTGCCGAGGAGTTCCACCTTTAAAAATTTCGGCATTTTGCAGGCGAACAGTTACGGGGTGATCGATTCCTCTTACTGCGGGGAGAACGACATCTGGAAAATGCCCGTGTACGCGGTGCGGGATACGAAGATCCATGTGAATGACAGGATCGCCCAGTTCAGGATCATGGAAAACCAACCCCAGATCGTGTTTGAGGAAGTGGAGCACATGGAGGGGAAAGACCGGGGTGGTTTCGGGAGTACCGGGACGAAATAGATATTCGATAGTATTACAGTATGGCAATTTATGAGTGGTAGATTGAAAAAGGCGCGTATTTTTGAGATATGCGCCTTAAATACATGTGTCTATTACTTTCCAGCCGCCTGCTGTCTGACCCGGATAAACCGTTTCCAGAGCGTTCCCATGCCGCCGGGGCCGAAGGGATTGATATAACTTTTCCCTGTCAGCGTTTTATTGGAAACGATGGCAAGGGTGAAGAACAGAATACCTGCGATATAGCCAAAGATGCCTGCGATTCCCGTCAGGACAAGGGTGATGATCCGCATGAATTTCAGGGCGTAGCCCAGTTCATAGTTGGACTGTGTATAGTTGGCGATGGCGACAAATGCCATATACAGCATGATCTCGGAGTTGAACCATCCGGATTTTACCGCAAATTCTCCAAGCACGATGCCGGCTGTCACGCTGAGGGGCGTGCTCAACATATTCGGCGTATTTACCGCCGCCAGCTTCAGGCCGTCCAGGGACAGTTCCAGAATCAGAAACTGCAGGAGGATCGGTACATTTACCTCATCGGCAATGGAGATAAAGGAGAGCCAGTCCGGAACCCACTGCGGGTACATCGATAGCAGCAGAAAGGTAGGGGTCAGAATATAGGTGATAATGCCGATGATAGTTCTGGAAAACCGCAGGTAAGTGCCTGTGATAGGCGGGAAATAATAATCATCGGCTTCCTCCGCCATATCGAAAATGGATACCGGGATGATCATGGCGGAGGGAGAATTATCCACAAAGATAATAATATTACCTTCCAGTATATGTGCCGCGGCGGTGTCAGGCCGTTCTGTATATTTGAATTTCGGGAAAGGATTGTACCATTTTGCCTGATACAGGCATTCGGCGAGGCTTTCCTGATTCATGGTGAGAGCATCGACATGGATATTCTGGATCCTTGTTTTTACCTGGCAGAGCAGTTTGTGGTCCACCCGGTCATCCATATAGCACAGGGCGATGTCGGTTTTGGAGACTTCACCTGCGCGCAGCATTTCCATCCGCAGTTTGGGACTTCGGATGCGGCGGCGTACAAGAGCAGTGTTGAAAACGATGGTTTCCACAAAACCGTCTCTGGATCCCCGCAGGGTTTTTTCCTTTTCCGGCTCGGAAACATTTCTGGCAGGATAGGTTCTGCTGTCGATCAGAAGACATTTCTCAAGACCGTCAATGAACAGGACGGATTGTCCCGATAAAAGAGCGGTGGTGATCTCCTCCCATTTTTTTTCTAGATCCACTTCTATGGTGGGCATGAAGTCCTTTGACATGCTGTGGGCGTTTTCCGGAATATCCTCCGGCTTCAGGGTAATCAGATACTGAAGGATCTTCTGCATCATCTCGTCCTTGCAGAAACCGTCCACGAAAAACAGACAGGCATCACGCCCGCCGATCCTGATCACCCGGTAGACGATATCATAACTGACATCCGGCGATAGGATGTCTTTCATCACGGATAGGTTTTCTTTTAAATCGGTCGTTATTTCTTTTCCCGGCTGTCTGGTCGGGTATAATATTTCCTGATCTTTTTCATTCATAAGTTTTCTCCTGCCCATACGGTGAAACCGCTTTTTGACATTATTATGGGACAGGATTCAGAAAATTATACAGACGGCAGACAGGAGATTTTCCGCACAAAAAACAGACCGGAAGGCCGATCTGTTTTTATTATTGTTGTTTCTTAACGCCGATGTTCTATGTCCGCGTAGTTTTTATCATATCCGACGGGCTTATAGGCGGGACGGATGATCTTGCCGTTGTTTGCCAGTTCTTCCATGCGGTGGGCGCTCCAGCCCACGATACGGGCGATGGCAAAGATCGGGGTAAAGAGTTCCTGGGGCAGTCCCAGCATCTTGTATACGAAGCCGGAATAGAAGTCCACGTTGACGCTGACGCCTTTGTAGATCTGGCGTTCTTCCGCAATGACCTGCGGTGCAAGTTTCTCCACGAGGGAATACAGGTTGAACTCTTTTTCCAGCCCCTTTTCCACGGAGAGCTTTTCCACGAAGCTTTTAAAAATGACGGCTCTCGGGTCGGATTTGGAATACACTGCATGTCCGACGCCGTAGATCAGCCCCGCGTGGTCAAAGGCTTCTTTATGCAGCAGTTTTTTCAGATAAAACGCCACTTCTTCTTCATCGCTCCAGTCCTGCAAAACATTCATCATCTCATCGAACATCTGTACAACTTTGATGTTGGCGCCGCCGTGGCGCGGACCTTTCAGGGAGCCGATCGCCGCCGCGATCACGGAGTAGGTGTCGGCAAGGGAAGAGGTTACCACATGGGTCGTGAAGGAGGAGTTGTTGCCGCCGCCGTGTTCCATATGAAGCACAAGCGCAATATCCAGGATCTTTGCCTCCAACTCGGTATAGCTGCTGTCGGGACGCAGGATATGTAAGATGTTTTCCGCCGTGGAAAGATGCGGCTGCGGCTGGTGGATATACAGGCTGTTGCCGTCATGGTAGTGGCTGTAAGCCTGATAGCCGTAGATCGTGAGCAGCGGGAAGATACTGATCAGCTGCAGGCACTGGCGCAGTACGTTGGGCAGGGAGGTATCGTCTGCCCGGTCATCATAGGAGTACATGGTCAGTACGCTTCTGGCAAGGGTATTCATCATGTCCTTGCTGGGGGCTTTCATAATGATATCGCGCACAAAGCTGGTGGGCAGGGTGCGGTAACCCGAAAGCATTGTCTGGAATTCTTTCAGCTCCTGCTCATTGGGCAGTTTGTTGAACAGCAGAAGGTAGGTCACTTCCTCATAACCAAAGCGGTTTTCGGAAGTAAAGCCGTGTACCAGGTCTTTGACATCATAGCCTCTGTAAAACAGACGGCCGTGGGCGGGAACGGACTGGCCGTTAACGACTTCCGTGGCTCTTACGTCGGAGATCGTGGTCAGTCCCGCAAGTACGCCTTTCCCGTTCAGATCGCGGAGTCCGCGTTTCACGTCATATTTCGTAAAGAGGGCGGTATCGATGATATCCGCCTCTTCACTTAATTTTGCAAGACGTATCAGTTCCGGTGTGATTTCTGAAAAATTCTGATGATCCATATATAAAAACTCCTTTCTTTGAGTAATGTGCGAAAGTTAACACAGGGTTTATGCAGGGTAGCAGCATCAAACTGAAGATTTGGTTATGACCGTAAGATAACGCTACTAAAAAAACGCCGTAAAACGTTCTTTCTGATATGTTAGGATAATTCGTAAATTGAAATGTACTTGTATCATAACACAAAAAAAATGAAGATTACAAGTTTATTCTGTCAGTTCAGAAAAAATTAATAAATTATATGTCCAAAACTTTCGTTTTTTATGTATAATGGATGAAGGCGTTACTGGCAGGGACGGTCTTTGGTACTATCGATAGAACGGGCTCTGGCTGCGGTGGAATATTTGCAGGATAACAGAGGTGAAAGGAGATAAAATATGGAAAATAAAGAAGTTGCGGGAAGGCTTGCCGCGCTGCGCGAAGTTATGAAAAAACAGGGGATCAATTATTATATGATTACTTCTGCGGATTGCCACGGATCGGAATACGTGCATGAGCATTTTCGGGCGAGGGCTTATTTCAGCGGTTTTACAGGATCAAACGGGACGCTTTTAGTTTCGGAAAAAGGTGCGGCGCTCTGGACGGACGGGCGGTATTTTCTGCAGGCGGAGGAGCAGCTTGCGGGGACGGGGATAGAACTGATGCGGATGCAGGAGAAGGGCGTTCCCACCATAGAAAAATATTTGCAGGAAAAGCTGCAAAATGGGGAGACTTTGGGATTTGACGGAAATTGCGTCAGCGCGGAGCAGGGAGAGAAACTGGAGAAGGCCTGCAGGGAAAAGGGAGCACAGATCCGATGGGATCAGGATCTTGCGGATATCGCGTGGGAAGGGCGTCCTTCGCTGCCCTGCGAGCCGATATGGGAACTTTCGGAGGAATATGCCGGGGAAACCTGCGGCGATAAACTGGAGGAAGTGCGCTGTGTGATGGAAAAAGAGGGGGCGGATTATCTGTTTTTGAGCGCTCTGGATGATATCATGTGGCTTTTTAACCTGCGGGGCGGGGATATTGCCTGCAATCCCGTGGCGCTTGCCTATGCTTTTATCGGAAGAGAGAACTGCACTCTGTTCATACAGAAAAAAGCGGCGCCGGATCTTTCCCTGGAGCGTTTCGGCGTGGAGATCGAGGAGTACGGCGCGTTGTTTGAGTGGATCGACAGAAAATTTTCGGATAGGGAGGAAGCGGATAAGGCACAGAAAAATGCAGGAAAAACTGTAAAAATAGCGGCATCCGGCGCTTCCATCAGCTATCGGCTGATGCAGGTGCTTTCGAAAAAAGGCGAACTGATCCTGCAGGAGTCCCCCACGGAGCTGTTGAAGGCCATAAAGAACGAGACGGAACTTTCCTGCAGCAGGGAGGTTTATATTAAGGACAGCGCCGCTTTGTGCAAATTTATCTGCTGGCTGAAAACCCATGTGGGGAAGGAGGAGATCACAGAGATCTCCGCGGCGGGCAGGCTGGAGGAATTCCGCAGGCAGATCCCCGGTTTTCTGGATCTTTCATTTACAACGATCTGCGGTTATGCTGAGAACGGCGCTATCGTCCATTATGCAGCGGATGAAAGATCGAACCGGCATCTTGCGGCAGAGGGTATGGTCCTGATTGACTCCGGCGGTCAATACATGGGCGGCACCACGGATGTGACAAGGACCATTGTGCTCGGTGAGATCGGCGAAGAGGAGAAAAAGATATTTTCCCTCGTGTCTGCGGCTATGCTGCGGCTGGCGGATACGGTATTTTTGGAGGGCGCCACAGGGCGGAATTTGGATATTATAGCGAGGCAGGAACTCTGGAAGGCGCATCTGGACTATAAGCACGGGACGGGGCATGGCATCGGCTATATCCTGAATGTGCACGAGGGACCGCAGCGCATCAGCTGGCAGTACAAAAAGGATACGCCGGAATATGCCCTGCGGGCGGGGATGCTGACCAGCGATGAGCCGGGAATGTATCTTGCCGGCAGATTCGGCGTCCGCACCGAAAATATTCTGGAAGTGGTGAAGGAAGAGGAGAATGAATATGGGACGTTTCTTGGCTTTCGGCATCTGACCTGGGTGCCCATCGACAGGGATGCGTTGGACAAATCCTTCCTCACGGCGGAGGATGTGGCGCGGATCAACGCTTACCATCTGGCGGTGCGGGAGAAGATTCTGCCTTATCTGGAGAGGGAAGAACAGGAATGGCTTCTTGAAGCAACGGCAGAGCTTTAAAATTTTCAGGCCGGCTGCCAGATTTATGAAAAAGCCATCTTGACTTTTAAGGCGCAATTTGCCATAATAAAAAACGAATGTGCGGTCAAAAGGACGCAGGTAATAAAGAGGATCGTGATGTCGGCGGGAGCCGGCAGCACGGTAAACTATATTCATATTCAAGAGGAGGAAAAAATATGTCAACAAAAGCGTATTACCCCATTTCCGAGATCGGCAAAGGTAAGGTCGGTTTTTCCAAAACCCGTTCCATTATCGAAGCCGCTTTTTACGGAAACAACGTAGTGAAAGTGGAGACACTGAAGGAAGCTTATGAATTAGCTAAGAATTCTCCGGGAACCATCGTAACGGATATGCCCGTGAAAGATGGTGAAACATTCGGCCTTCCGAGTGATGCAAAGGTTCTTCTGTTCAATGACGGCGCCGTGACAGGCCGTTATGCCGCAGCACGCCGCATCAAGGGCGAACCCGGTGTTGATGAAGTGAAACTGGATAAGGTCGTGATGGATGCGATCTATAAGACACGCTGGAAAAAGATGTACCATGCAACCTGTTTCGTAGGCCTGGATCCTGAATTTATGGCAAAGGCGCACCTTCTGATCCCGGAAGGGGAGGAGAACCTGCTGTACAACTGGATGATCAACTTCCAGTATATGTCTGACGAATATGTGAAGATGTACAAGAAATCCCAGCCTATCGGTAATGGCAATGAGCCGGATATCTATATTTTCTCCGATCCCCAGTGGGCACCGGTGGAAGCTCCCGATGTGGACTACAGCTGCTTAAGCGATCCTCTGACACTGTGCTATTTCGATACCAACCAGAACTGCGCGGCGATCCTCGGCATGAAATATTTCGGCGAGCATAAGAAAGGCACGCTGACGATGGCTTGGGCACTGGCAAACAGAAACGGTTATGCAGCCTGCCACGGCGGACAGAAAGAATACACACTGCCAGACGGTTCCAAGTTCGTTGCTTCCGTATACGGCCTGTCCGGATCCGGCAAGTCCACTCTGACCCACGCAAAACACGGCGGCAAGTATCCGATCACCGTTCTGCACGACGATGCTTTCATCATCAATACGGATACCTGTTCTTCCGTAGCGCTTGAGCCTACTTACTTTGATAAGACTGCAGACTATCCTACAGGCTGTCCTGATAACGAGTATCTGTTGTCCGCTCAGAACTGTTCCGCTACGATGGATGAGGACGGAAAGATCCAGCTGGTAACAGAGGATATCAGAAACGGCAACGGCCGTGCGATCAAGTCCAAACTCTGGTCCCCGAACCGTGTAGATAAGATCGATGCTCCCGTAAACGCTATCTTCTGGATCATGAAAGACCCTACCATCCCGCCTGTAGTAAAATTGAAAGGCGCGGCGCTGGCTTCCGTTATGGGCGCAACACTGGCTACAAAGACATCCACCGCAGAGCGTGTGGCTGCAGGTACGGATTTGAACGCGCTGAGGATCGTTCCCTATGCTAACCCGTTCAGAACCTATCCTCTGGTGAACGACTATGAGAAGTTCAAAAAGCTGGTGGAAGAGAAGAACGTTGACTGCTATATCGTAAACACAGGCGACTTCATGGGCAAGAAAGTAAAACCCGCTGATACGCTCGGCATTCTGGAAACCATCGTGGAAGGAAAGGCTAAATTCGAGAAGTGGGGCAACTTTGAAGATATCGAGATCATGTACGACTGGTCCGGCAAGACAGGCGACTTCACACCTGATCTGAACGATGCTTCTTATATGGCGGCATTAAAGAACGCTATGCAGAACCGTGTAGATGCGGTGGAAGGCTTCGCTACCAAGAAGGAAGGCTATGACAAACTTCCCGATGAAGCGCTGGATGCTCTGAAGAAACTGGTTTCCGAGTGCTAAAAAACAGGCATGTAATGCGTGTTTATAGAATGAAGTAAAACGGCAGGGGCTGTTGTCCTGAGAGTTTAGGATTCCCAGGACAGCGGCCTTTTCCATCGGGAGAGGATATGAAAGGAAAAATGAACAGGGGAAAATTCTGGACGGCGCGGTATGCGGTGATCAATGCCACCTACTTTATGGGATTCTGCGGCGTGCACGCCTATGCGTCGATCTTTATGCTGGAGCGTGGATTTACCAATTCCCAGATCGGGATGCTGCTGGCGGCAGCCAATGTTTTTTCGGTGCTGATACAGCCGGTCATCGCGGGGCTGATCGATAAACCCGGAAGACTGACAAACCGCAGGACATCGGTTTTCTGCACGGTCATCATGATCCTGCTTTCACTGGCTCTGGTATCTGTGCGGACGGAGAAGATCCTGATATTTGTCATATTCATGCTGATCTATATGGTCCAGATGGCATATCAGCCGATCATCATCGCTATGAATTTCGAGTATGCGCAGGAGGGCTGCCCTATCAATTTTGGTCTGGCGAGGGGGCTTGGCTCCGTGGGGTTTGCATTGTATTCCCCCGTGCTCGGGAACCTTCTGGAACGGCATAACGTGAGTGTGATACATATGGGGGATGCGCTCGTGCTGACGGTGGGGCTGTTGTTCCTTCTGACATTCAGGCTGCCGGAAGGGGCGGAGGCTTCGGTGTCTAAAGACGGGACGGAGCAGGAAGATCCAAAGCAGGGAGTGGTCGCCCACAACAATTTTTTTGATTTTGCAAAACATTATCCCGGGTTTATGCTGTTTCTCCTGGCGGTCATCCTGGTGTTTTTTGCCCACAATATGATCAATGATTACATGATCCAGATCATCACGCCTCTGGGCGGGACGGAAAAACATATCGGCTATGCCACATCCATGGCGGCTTTGCTGGAACTTCCCACGATGGCTTTTTTTGCAAAGCTGGTAAAGTGGGTCTCCTGTGAAAAGCTTCTGATGATATCCACTGTGTTTTTTACGGTGAAGGTGGCGCTTATGTTTGCGGCAGGCGGCATTGCCGGGGTATTTGCCAGCCAGTTTTGCCAGGTGGGCGCCTATGCGCTCTTTATTCCCGCTTCTGCCTATTATGTCAATAGGGTCATGGAAAAATTTGACCAGGTAAAGGGGCAGGCTTATCTGAACTGCGCGATCACGCTGAGCGGGACTTTCAGCGGGCTTGTGTGCGGCAGGATCCTGGATGCGGCAGGCCCCGGGAAAATGCTCGCCTGCGGCGTTGCCGCAAGCTTTATCGGGACTGTTCTGGCGGTGATAGCGGTGAGGAAAAAATAAAAATAGAAAGAATTCTATTTTGTTTCTCTGTTGCACAACAGTCAGTTTTATTATATAATAAATAAGAAATTATTTTAAATAAACGGGTACTGCATATCCGGTTCTGCAGCTCGGCGGCCGGAAGAAAAGAACACCCTGGCATTGCAGTCAGGGAGTGCCCCTACAAACTGAAAAAGGAGGTTCCTGTTTATGGGTACCAGTATTAAAAGATCGGTTGGCATTCGTGTTATTTTTGCCATTGTATTGATCGTATTATTCAGCTTCATGACATCATTTAACACGATGCGGATCGGAGGGCTTCAGAAAGATAATATTTCCGCATCCGTTATATTGAACAAGATTCAGCGTGCCGAGGTCGCTCACTATAAGTGGTCGGCAAATCTGAGCAACGCACTGTATTCCGGGACGGAATTCACGGGCAGCATGGACCACACATCCTGTGTGCTGGGAGAGTGGGTATATTCGGATATGGAGCTGGAGGATGCGGAGATCGAGAATCTGCGCTCACAGATCGAACCTCTACATAAAGAACTGCACGCGTCAGCAGGTACGGTGCTGGAAATGTATGAAAACGACAAGACGCAGGCGCAGCAGTATTATCAGGATACTATTCTGCCAAACCTAAGTACGCTGGTGGGGCTTTTGGATAAGGTGGTAGAGCGGAGTGAAACGCTCAGCAATGAATGTACCACTAAAATGAACAATACCATTACATTCATGCATATTTCAACCGGTGTATGTCTGGTGCTTGCTCTGGTGGGCCTGATCAGCCTTGTCCTGTATGTCATGAAGTGTGTGATCAGGCCGATGGTCAGCATCACAGAGAGTGTCCGTCCGCTGAAGGAGGGCAACCTGTCCCTGAATCTGGAGTATCATTCGGATAATGAGCTGGGAGAGTTGACAAAGACGTTGGGAGAGTCCATGAGCCGCATTCAGGAATATGTGAAAGATATCGACCGTGTGATGGCTGAACTGGCGAAAGGAAACTTCAATGTGGGAACTTCCGCCCGTTATATCGGGGATTTCCAGCCTATCGAGGAAGCGCTGGGAAGTTTTACCATTTCCATTTCAGATGCCATGAGAGGGATCGTCAAGGCGGAACAGACTGTGGCAAGTCATGCGGAACAGCTCTCCGGCGGGGCGCAGGCGCTGGCACAGGGCGCAACGGACCAGGCGAGCGCGGTGGAGGAATTGTATGCTACGGTGGATGAGATATCCAGAAGCGCCTCGAAAAATGCGGAGGCGGTTGCTGATGCCAGCCGCAGTGCAAAACTTACCAGCGAACAGGTTACCCTCAGCAGCAGGCAGATGGATAAGATGGTGGCTGCCATGAAAGATATTTCCGATGCTTCTGAAGAGATCAGTAAGATCATTGCCACAATTGAAGATATTGCATCCCAGACCAATCTTCTGGCGCTGAATGCGGCAGTGGAAGCGGCGAGAGCAGGTGAGGCGGGCAAGGGCTTTGCCGTGGTGGCCAGTGAGGTGCGCGTTCTGGCATCCAAGTCTGCGGAAGCAGTAAATGCGACCAAGCTTATGATTGAGAATTCGGCGCAGGCTACCGAGCGTGGCGGAAAGATTGTGACAGAAGTGTCAAAATCCCTGGAACAGGTGCAGGAACTTGTACTGCAGTCGGATGCTGCGATCAATTCCATTACTGAGGCTATCCATCAGGAGGCTGATGCTCTGGCTCAGGTATCGTTGGGAGTCGGACAGATTTCCTCTGTGGTACAGACAAATTCTGCAAGCAGTGAAGAATCCGCTGCTGTCAGCACGGAACTGTTTGAGCAGGTACACCAGCTGGAGGAGGAGACAAGGAAGTTCAAGCTGAAAAAGTAGACGGCAACAGAATTTATGGAATTTTTTTCTAAAGATTTTTTATAATTCCTGTTGTAAAATCTGAGTGAAGAGGCTATAATAAGTATTAACCTGAAATGCATGAGAATTCCTGTTATTTTGAACCTACATTTACTTTAAACGGGACTCCTATATTATCACATGGATGTCAGGCCTCCGGGCGTAAGCTTAAGCAGTGGAAGGCAGAAGTGTGTTTGCGGTAACCCACCTGGCGTTTGCTAGGAGTCAACTTACAGGGTTCGGCATTTTGGGGGTTCAGAATTCTTATTAAGTGAAAATAAGAGAAAAAAAGACGAGTGAGAGAAAAATCTTTTACTCGTCTTTTTTATGTGATGGCGGAATACAATAAAATATGAGAAACCGCAAACCGTTACTTTTTTTAGTTGCATATTTTCTGGTGATCTTCCTGTGGCTATTGTTTTGTTACAGGCAGGTGCAAAAGGCCTGCGTCAGCGCGGGACATACGGCACAGGGCAAAGTGATCGAAGTGGTGCCCTGGCCGGGTGAGGAGGAGATTCTTCACGGGGCAGGGCAGGGATATCCGCTTTCGGGAGAAGAAGATGATGTGATAGAAGCCGAAAAGCAGGAGGAGGAGTCTTCGGATGGGGACAAGGATACAGCAGGCCGGGAAGAGCAGAAACCGGCAGAGGAAGAGACAGATGTCGCAGGAGAGAAAGAACAGGAACAGATCAGAGTGGTGCTTTTGGGAAAAAACGGTATTTATCATGAAAAGATCGTGCTGGAAGCGGGAGAAGAAGTTCTGGAGATCGGAGAAGACAGCTCCTATTTTGAGAAGACTGATATCATCAGGATCCGGATAAAAGAAAAGGAGGGTGAATCAGTGCAGGTGGTGAGTCTGGATAAATCCTGTGGACATCCCTCCTACAAAGGTATACTAGAAATCCGGAGGGAGGAAGGCGGCCTTGTGCTGATCAACGAGGTGGCATTGGAGGAGTATGTGAAAGGGGTGCTGCCCAGCGAGATGCCTTCCTCTTATCCGTTGGAGGCGTTAAAGGCGCAGGCCGTCTGTGCGCGCACTTATGCGGAGATGAAACAGGGAAATAAGACATATCCGCAGTACGATGCGGCTGTGGACGACAGCACCGCCTGTCAGGTCTACCGCAATCTGGAAACTTCTGAGCAGGGAGATCTGGCGGTGGAGGAAACGGCGGGAGAAGTTTTGCGTAAAGAGGATGGCAGCTGCATGGAATGTTACTACTATTCCACGTCCTGTGGGAGAGGGGCAAAGATCACTGTCTGGCACGGGGGAGAGACGGAGCGTCCTGGCCTCTCAAAAACACAGGAAGAGATGGATGTCATGAATCAGGATTTTTTTGACTATATTGGTCAAAAACAGGACGGGCATCTGGAGGCGGAGGAAGCATTTTACCGTTGGAAGTATCAGTGCAAAAAGGCGGACGAACAGGAGATATTGAAAAGATGTGAAACGCGCAGGAAGGTGAATGAGAGGCTTGTGTGGGCGGAGAAGGGGGAAGACAAAACAGGGTTGGAGATCACCCATAAAAGCCTTGGAAGCATAAAGGATATGAGCATTGCGGAAAGGCAGGAGGGGGGCGTGGCGGACTGTCTGAGGATATCCTGTCAGAATGGAAATCTGTATGTATGGGGAGAATATAATATCAGGTATGTGCTGGCACAGGGCGGTGCGGTAACTTTACAGGACGATACGGAATTTCAGGCGAATGAACTGCTGCCCAGCGCGTTTATTTCTCTGCAAAGTATTTGTAACGGGAAGGGAAATATGGTAGGATATATTGTAGTTGGAGGCGGTTTCGGGCATGGCGTGGGGCTCTCCCAGAACGGGGCGAAGCATATGGCGCTTGCCGGTAACACTTATCAGGAGATCCTGCAGACATATTATGGGGAAAAAGCGTTTTCCCATAAATGAGATGACACTATCGGGGAGCATTGTTTGAAAGACCGGAAAAATTTATCGCTGTATCAAAAATTATATCGCATTTTTTATGAGTTCGGGAAGCAGATGACGATGAAAAATATCAGTTCTTTTGCTGCCAGCACGGCTTTTTTTCTGTTCATCTCCCTGATCCCGATCCTGTATCTTGTCTGTTCGATCCTGCCCTTTGTGAACATCACGCAGGATGCGCTGAGGGAGTCCATCAATGCAGTTCTGCCCGGTGTGATAGGAATGTTTTTGAATTCGATCATCGCGGATGTGTACGGGCAGTCCGCCGGCGGAATATCCCTGGCAGTGCTGGTAATGCTGTGGTCAGCGGGAAAGGGAATGATGGCTCTCATGAGGGGATTGAACGCGGTCAACGAGGTGGATGAGGAGAAAAATTACTTTTTTGTCAGGGTGATCGCGGCTGTCTACACGGTATTGCTGATCGTGGCGGTGATCATCTCCATGGTGGTAAGCGGTTTCGGAAAGCTGATCATCAGAATGTTCATAGACAGTATCCCGGGGGGCAGCATTGTCTATTCCGTGTTTACGCGGGTCAGATTTCTGTATGTCTGGATCGTGCTGACGGTGCTGTTTATGCTGATCTACAGCTATGTGCCCGGGCAAAGACAGAAGTTTCTGATGCAGATGCCGGGGGCGATCTTCACGGCGGTCATCTGGAACGGTTTTTCTCTGGGGTTTTCTGTCTATCTGGAGTATTTTGGGGATTTCGGCGTCTACGGATCGTTGGCGACGGTCGTGATCGTGCTGTTGTGGCTCTACTGCATGAGCTACATCGTGATGGTGGGGGCGCATATCAATAAGTATTTCAGGCCGGCGAATGAGTTTATCTGGGAGAAGAGGGTGCGGAGGAAAAAGTAGAATAAAAAGGACACAGAGGAGAAGGGTATGGAACTGATTACGGTTGTCGGTTATGCCGGCAGACAGGGGATTTTTTTCGTAAGGATTTTGTTGGCGATGCTGTGCGGGTGTGTGATCGGGGTGGAGAGACAGCAGAGGATCAAGGTGGCGGGAACGAGGACGCATATCATGCTTTCGATGGCATCGGCGCTGATGATGATCATTTCCAAGTACGGCTTTTTAGATGTGATCGGGACGGCGGGTGTTTCCTGGGATGTCTCCAGGATCGCAGCCAGCATCATCACCGGAATCGGCATTCTGGGCGGCATCATCATCACGGGCAAACAGGGGCATGTCAGCGGTACGACCACGGCGGCGGGCCTGATGGCGACGGCGGCGATCGGCATGGCTTTCGGCGCCGGAATGTATGTGATGGGCCTGGGCGCCACAGCGCTGGTGCTTCTCATGCAGTACCTTCTGCACCGGAATCTCTGGATCGTGCGCCAGACTATCCGGGCACAGGCGGTCTTCCATATAGAGCATGACGCCGGGGAGTACGAGAAAGTGCTGGAAAAACTGGAGGGGTACCAGATCCATGTCCAGCAGTTTAAATGGGAGAAGATAAGCGGGGAATCTTTTCAGATCAGCTGCCATGTAACGATACCGGCGCGCTATACGAAGGAGGAGATCATTTCCATTTTCGCGGGTATGCCGGAGACGGAGAATTTTGAGATCGTATACATATAGATAATGACAACCGAAAAGAACACTTCCGGGTTTTATGCCTGGAGGTGTTCTTTTCCGTTGATCAGGGCGGGGCAAAGCGCAGGATGAAAATCGGCGGATTAGTTCTGTTTTGATGCGGGAGATCACAGGTAATTGATGGGAACGGCCCTGTCTTCTCCGCAGAGCGTCAGGAGTCTGTCGTACAGGCATACCACGCCGCCCGGGCCGCGCCTGACCCCCGGAATTTTGTCGAGGAGGGAAAAGGCATAAATATCTTTTTTCTGCGGATCCGCATGTTTTTTTATTTCGATCGGATAAAGGGTTCCGTTTTCTTCGATCAACAGGTCTATTTCACGCATGTCCCTGTCGCGGTAGAAGTAGATAGGAAGCTCAAGAATCCCCTTATTGTAGTAACTTTTAATGATTTCCGATATCACAAAGCTTTCAAAGAATGCACCGGCCATAGCGCCGCTTTTTAACACATCTGGTGTGTTCCATTTGGTGAGATAAGCGGCAAGTCCGGTATCAAGGAAGTACAGCTTTGGCGTTTTAATGGCGCGCTTTGTGATATTATTGGAGTATGGCTGCAGCAGATACACAATGTTGGAAGCAACAAGGATGGATAACCATCGCTCTGCGGTTGGCTGGCTGATGCCTATGTCTCCTGCAAGTGACGACAGATTCAGAAGCTGCCCGGTGGATGCGGCGGCTGCCATCATAAATTTAGTGAATCTGACGGTGTCGCCAATCTCGGACAACTCTCTTACATCCCGGTCGATATAGGTGCGGACATAAGCGCCATAAAACATCTGCCAGTTAAAATCAGGATTGCTGCAGAGCTCCGGCATGGAACCGCGGTGGATGGCACGCCACACATCATCGTAGGAGATATCTGCGAGATGCTGCCTTCGCTCTGCAAAGTATGCATCGGTTGGAATAAATGGCGCATCGTATTCCACACCATGGGATTCGCGGAGCGAAAAACCAAGCAGGGTCACCAGGCCGATACGCCCTGCGAGGGACTCGCTGACCCCTTTCATCATTCTAAACTGCTGGGAACCGCACATGTAGAACTGTCCCTTTTTTCTTTCACGGTCGAGCAGCATTTTTATCTGTTCGAACAACGCAGGGGCTTTCTGGATTTCATCCACGAAAACAGGAGGAGGATTATCCTTGAAAAACGTTGCCCTTTCTTCTTCTGCGCCTGCACGGATGATCGGGTCGTCAAGCGTGACGTAGTTTATGTCTGAAGTCAGTTGTTCCAGCATAGTTGTTTTGCCCACCTGCCTCGGGCCTGCAACAAGCACGGCACCGAACATCTGTGAGAGTTCCCGTACGGTCTTTTCCGCATGTCTTTTAATGTACACAGCGAATGCCTCCTCGGCTGATTTAATATTCAATATTAGCATAGCCGAAAGAACAGGAAATATCAAGCGGATTTTAAATTGGTTGCACTTTTTTTTCTTTCACGGAAAATTTTTGAAAGGGTGTTTACAATTCGGCAACATCTTTTTGATATATTGTACGCGCATAATACGGGATGAGGAGAGATAAAAAATGGCTGATATATTGATCGTGGAGGACGAGCTGTCCATCAATGAACTGATCCGGCGAAATCTGTCACTGACAGGGCATCACTGCATGCAGGCTTTTGACGGGGAGGAGGCGATAGAGATTCTGGGAAGGGAAAAATTTGATCTGGTGGTGCTGGATATCATGCTGCCGGGGGCGGACGGCTATGAGGTGCTTGACCAGGCCAATGGAATACCGGTGATCTTCCTGACCGCAAAAAGCGAGCTGTCCGATAAACTGAGAGGGCTGACAAAGGGCGCGGATGACTATATTACCAAGCCTTTTCAGATGCTGGAGCTGGCGGCGAGGGTGGAAGCGGTGCTGAGGCGGACAAAAAAAGCCGAACAGTATTTTGAACTGGACCATGTCAGGCTGGATTTTGAGAGACGGCTCATCTTCGTAAATGGGGAGCCGGCTGACTGCACGCCGAAAGAGTATGAACTGTTCGAGGCACTGGTGAGAAACCGCAATATAGCGCTTTCGCGTGAGCGGCTTTTGGATCTGGTCTGGGGATATGATTTTGAGGGCGGCACACGGACCGTGGATGTACATATCCAGAGGCTGCGCTCAAAACTCGGACTGGAGCGGCAGATCGTCACGGTCTATAAGCTGGGCTACCGTCTGGAGGCTCCGGTATGAAGAAGAAGACTTTTCTTGTGACATTTTTTCTGGTCCTTGTTTTTATGAATTCCAGCATGCTGATCGTTTCGCTGATCACCCTGCGGGAGAGTGTGTCGGCGGAGAGGGAGAGGGTTTTGGCGGAGCACTACGTGATCTCTTCCGGATTGATCGGAGATATGCAGGCGGTTAAAAGCCGGGGCGGGGATACGGCGGCGTCCATGCCGGAGCTGATGAGGACCTACGCCCGTTATGCCCAGAACAGGAATAATGAGCTGGCGGTATCCTGCGGGGAAAACTGGATCTATCATTCCGGTGCGGAAATGCCGGGACACGATCCGGAGAGTTTTGCAGGCCGGGCGGATCAGTCCGAAAGACTTATCTTTATACAGAAAGGGCCGAAGCCGCTGATCAGTGTTTACGGGCGTTTTCCCGCACCCTTTCACGAGTACGGGCTTTGGTACAGCGTGGATTTCGGCGATGTGCTGGAAACATGGAGGGGGATGAAAAACATGCTCTTTCTTGTCAGCGGGACCGTCACTTTTGTGCTTGCCCTTTTTCTTGCCAAGTTTCTGGATATTTTGTTTAAGCCGCTGCGGGAGATATCTATTGCGTCCCGAGTGATCGCGGAGGGGGATTACCATACGCGCCTGCATGTGAAAGGCAGGGATGAGATCGCCGTGATGGCAGACAATTTTAACCGGATGGCGGAGCAGGTGGAATCCCATATACAGATGCTGCAGGATACCGCCGAGCAGAAACAGCGGTTTGTGGATAATTTTGCCCATGAACTGCGCACACCTCTCACGGCGATCTACGGCTATACGGAATATCTCCAGAAAGCATCCGTGTCAGAGAAAGAACATTTTGAGTGCACACAATTTATCCTTTCCGAATGCAGAAGGCTGCAGAATATGGCGTATCAGCTTCTGGATCTGGCCGCGCTCAGGGAAGTGCAGACGGATATTTTCCCGGTGGAGGAGCTGTTTCAAAGGGTCTGCGGGATCATGCAGGTGAAGGCAAAGGAGAAAGGGATCACACTGTCCGCCTCCTGCCGCCGGGAACGGGTCGAGGGGAATATGGAACTGCTTATCACGCTGCTCGGCAATCTGGTGGATAATGCGCTGAAAGCCGGTCCGGAGGATCTGGCTGTGCGGCTCAGCGCATCGGAGGAGGGGGATAAACTGATCCTGGAAGTGACGGACCGTGGGATGGGTATGACGAAGGAGCAGCTTGTCCATATAAAGGAAGCTTTTTACCGGGCGGACAAATCCAGAAGCCGGGCGGCGGGCGGGGCGGGCCTCGGGCTTTCCATCTGTGACAGGATCGCGCAGTTACATCACGGGGAGCTGGTGTTTATATCACAGCCCGGGGAGGGAACAACGGCACGGCTTATCCTGCCGAAAAAGTGATGTTTTACAACTCCGAAACAGGATGCATATTTTTCCGAAATATCTTTCTTTTATTCTGTAACCGTAACAAACGATCCCAATCTGGTAAATCTATAGCAGGCGAAAAATAAATTTATACATCGCAGCAGAGAGGATAACAGGATGTGGAACGTCAAAAGACAGTTGAAAGAGAAAGGAGTCATAACATGAAAAAGAACAACAGACAGGAAAACAGAAAAAACAGAAGATTTGCGGTGATCGCGGCGGGAGTTCTTGCGGTCAGCGGCATCGGCGCCGGGATCTTCAGCATGATGGCGGAATCTACCGTGCAGGCGGGCGTGAAAGAGGCGGAGGCGATACAGACCAGCTACCATGTGCCGGCGGAGGATTCCGGCCCGGAGGTGCCTGCTGTCCAGAAAGCGGAGGAAACGGTCACGGCGCTGCAATATCGGGTTGTGGAGAGCAGTCTGAATACTGAGACACCCACAGAAACAGATCTGACGATGGAGGAAGCGGCGGCGTTCGGTATGAAGTATCTGGAGGATATCATGGGATTTGACAAGGAGGGGGCAAACGTCTATATGTGCTACAACAGCGGCACGGAGACTTTTCCCCGGGCATTCTGGGATGGAGACGTGCGCTTCGGGGAGGAGGTTTTGACGGATGACGATACCTGGCACTTCTTCATTGACGCGGTGACGGGTGAACTCTTTAATCTCAGCTGTACGGAGACGTTGGATGTGGATGTGCCGCTGGGGTATGACGCTTCGCTGGAGAAAAACTATGGCGTGTATGCCGAGGCGGCGAAGGAGATAGCGGAGCGCTGCAATCTGGTGGGCGGCTTGGTGGCGGAAGTAAAATATGGCTCGCAGGGCTATGGCAGCAACAACCCGGATATTACGATGGAGGTGTACGGAGAAAACGGGCAGATGGCGATCCTTTCCTTCTCACGCTATAACCAGAGGTTTCTCGGCCTTATCACGGATACCAGCAGAGTCATCACAGACAGGGCTATGGACGATCTGATGGACAGTATAGAGTTCGAAGCAGAGACTCTGAATGCGGAGTAGAGAAAAAGAAAAGAACACTTTCAGGTTTTACCCCTGAAAGTGTTCTTTTCCGTTAAGAGACTTCAGGGCAAAGCACAAGATGAAAATAGGGATGATAAAGTACTTGACAGCGCGCGGAAAAATCACTAGAATGTAGGATAGTTTGAAACGCTGTGACGGTGCAAAAGAACCTGTTATTCCCGGCAGAGAGAAAAGGCCATCGGCTGAAAGCCTTTTCGGGTTCTGACAGAGTTTTAATTTCACACCCGAGCGGTTCCCAGGAAAATGATATGGCGGAGCGAAAAGTGCGCTGAGGATGCCTGTGCAGGGAGAGAAATTTCGCGAAAGGCGAAACATCGATATGTGCGGGATTTTCAGGTAAGCCGGATCATGAGTAGCGGGAAACGGGAAAAGGCACGTTACGCCGATCGAGAGTCTGCCGGATATACGGCGGGAAGCAGGGTGGTACCGCGGAAAGAATTTCGTCCCTTGTATGAATATCCCCAAAAGAGATATTCATGCAGGGGTTTTTCTTTGTCGGGGGATTATTTTCTGAGAAGGAGATTTTCGACGGACAAAAGATATGTTGCTGTTTACGGCTTGGGAGCCGCTCATGGCAACGGTTCCGGAAGAGATCTGCGGCTGGATATGGAATCGATACGAAAATAGGGAAAGGAAACGTGAAATGAAAGAGAAACTGG
>JAETSN010000056.1 GCA_021769625.1 [Clostridium] symbiosum
TTTCACCTCAAGTTTAGTATCTCTATTTTCCTTTTTTCTAAACTTGAAGCTATGGGGTTTACCTAAAGGTTTCGCCTAAAGGCGAGGGTTTTAACCCCACTATACAGACAATAAATATTGATCACTTTGCCTTCTTTGCCGCTTGCCGCATCACTCGATGCGTCACCGCAACCTGTCAGTATTCCGGCCGACATCGCAGCGGCCAAAAACATACTCACTACTTTTCTTTTCATTTGAAAATCCTCCTCCTGATATTTTACAAAACGTTCACTTTGTTTTGCTGGCAGATCAATAGTATCGCAGATTTTTTCCCGTTTATATTAAAGTTCTTACCAAAATATCAAATTCATGACACCTTTTAAATTTTTTTGTCTCTCATGTCATGATTCTGATATTTTTCACATATTTCTTGTTTTTTTCATATTTGTTTTTCTTTATGATACCTTCATACAGCAGCCAAACAGAAAGGAGCGTAAAGAGTGAATCATTTAAAATTTATTGACGAGCACGGCAGCTTTCTCATCAGGCAGCCGGAAAATACGAACTACTTATATTTTCCCCTCGCATCGGAAACAGGATTGAAGAGCGCCGTCACACCAAATCTCGGGGGAGATGCCAAAATTGATCAGGAAACCTTCCTATTAGAACCGGTAAGTTCCGAAAGCCTGCATAATAATCGTTCCACCCGGAACTTCTGGTTCATTATAAACGATACGGATGTATATTCTGCCGCGGGAGTTTCCGCCGAACAGGAAGCGGCCCGGTTTTCAGCGAGGCAGGATGAAAGCGAACTGAGAGCAGGATTTATGTGGCAGGTTTTGGAGCGGTCTTCAGAAGCCCTGCAGTTGACCAGTACAGTCACTTCGTTTATCCCACAAAATGACAATGTGGAGATCATGATCGTGACCGTGCAGAATTGTTCCGAAAGTCCCCGGAAGATAACCGCCTGCGCCGCCATTCCCATCTACGGGCGCAGTGCTGACAATATCAGGGATCATCGGAACGTAACTTCCATGCTGCACCGTATAGAGACAAAGGAAAACGGCGTCTTTGTCTGCCCCACTATGTCTTTTGACGAAAAAGGACACCGCCCCAACAAGCATATTTATTATGTCATGGGGTGTACCGGAGAGGGCAGCGCCCCGAAAAGCTTTTACCCGTCCGTCGAGGATTTTCTCGGTGAGGGCGGAACTTTTCTCCATCCCCGCGCAGTATACGGGCAGGTCCCCGGATATCCGCCCTTTAGCCGCATAGAAGGAAGAGAGGCCATGGGAGCCTTTCGGTTCGCCCCCGTCGTGCTTGCCCCTCATGAAAAGGCCGACTACATCCTGCTTCTCGGCGTAGAAGATAATGAAAAAAGCATTTCTGATATATTGGAAAGATATAATACTATCGATAAAACCAGAAGGGCGTTCGCAGATACAAAAGCCTATTGGCAGGATCAGGTATCCGTCCGTATTCACACAAAAGAGCCTGACTTTGACCGGCTGATGAAATGGATCTGCTTCCAGCCCTATCTGCGCAGGATATTCGGCTGTTCTTTTCTCCCGCACCACGACTACGGCCGGGGCGGGCGGGGATGGAGGGATCTCTGGCAGGACTGTCTTTCCCTGCTTTTAATAAGTCCCGGAAACATCGGGGAGATGATCTCCATGAATTACGGCGGCGTCCGCATCG
The DNA here is from genome assembly GCA_021769625.1 of [Clostridium] symbiosum. Taxonomy (GTDB): domain Bacteria; phylum Bacillota; class Clostridia; order Lachnospirales; family Lachnospiraceae; genus 1XD8-76. The sequence goes on from JAETSN010000056.1 coordinate 1,678, forward strand.
ACGGGACAAATGCGACGATCATCGGAAACGTCAGCGGCAATTTTATTGCGGACCGCAACGGTATTGCCAGAGTCTGGATGGATCATGCCCTGTGGCCTTTGATGACCACAAAGCTCTACATCGATCAGACAGGCGATATTGACATACTGTATAAACAAGTTCCTTATTTTAAAGATGCACAGGCCATGCGCGGCACCGGGATCGATACTCTGTGGAACCCGGAATACGGGAACAGACAGTGCACTGCCGCAGGTGATATTTATACCGGAAGCATTTTGGAGCATCTCCTGATCCAACAGCTCACTGCTTTCTACGAAGTAGGGGACCACAATATCTGCAGGCTCCGGGACGCAGACTGGAATGACGCTTTAGATATGGCATCCGAACACGGTGAAAGCGTTGCATTCACCTGCGCCTATGCCGGCAATCTGCTGGACCTTGCCGCAATGATCCGGCTTCTGGACGATCGAGCTTCCATACATACGATCGAGCTTCCGGAAGAGATCACGATCCTGTTGGAAAACAGCGCGGACACCTTTGCCGATATCAAAAAAAAGCAGCAGATACTCTCGGAATATACCGGCTCATGCCGTCATGAGATAAACGGCCGGCGCATCGGCTTTTCCCTCTCCTTCCTTGCCGAAAATCTGATCCTGAAGGCAGACTGGCTGATGGATCATTTGCGGAAACAGGAATGGATCAGTATTTCGGATGAAGAAGGCTGGTTCAACAGCTATTATGACAACCACGGGCATGCTGTTGAAGGTTTTCGCGAAGGCCGCATCCGCATGATGCTGACCGGCCAGGCCTTTGCCGTCATGAGCGGGACGGCGCAGGATGCCCATATCCGAATGATAACAAAAAGCGCCGACCGGTATCTCTACCAAAAAGACATCGGCGGTTACCGCCTGAACACGGATTTTTGTGAATTGAAATTTGACATGGGGCGTATGTTCGGGTTTGCCTACGGCGAAAAAGAGAACGGGGCCGTATTCTCCCATATGACAGTCATGTATGCCAACGCTCTGTACCGCCGGGGATTTGTCAGGGAAGGATGGAAAGCTTTAAAGACCCTCGCCGATACCGCTCTGGATTTTGATACCAGCCGTATCTACCCCGGTATTCCGGAATACTTCCGTTCCGACGGGCGCGGAATGTACCATTATCTGACCGGCGCCGCAAGCTGGTTCATGCTGACCATAATCACGCAGGCCTTCGGCGTCCGGGGAGAAGCCGGGGATCTCATCCTGCATCCGAAACTGCTCGCCGAACAGTTCGACGAAGAGGGATGTGCCTTTGTCACCGTCCCCTTTGCAGATAAAAACTTTACCGTCACATATAAAAATAAATCCGGCAAAGATTTCGGCTCCTACCTCATCGGTTCCGTTTTGTGCGACGGGACAACGCTTCCGGTAAAGAAGGATTTCTATGTCAGGATCCCGCGGGAAATGCTCACCGCGCTATCCGATGACGTGCACACGATCACCATAAATTTATTATAAATTCATTGAAAGGATGGACACGATATTATGAGATACGGACATTTTGATGATGAAAACAGAGAATATGTCATTGACCGCCCGGATACGCCGTCACCCTGGGTAAATTATCTGGGTTCCCCGGAATACGGCGCTATCATTTCAAATAATGCAGGCGGTTACAGTTTTGCAAGATCCGGGGCAAACGGAAGGATCCTCCGCTATATTTTTAACAGCTTTGATCAGCCGGGCCGCTATATTTATATTCGTGACAATAAATCTCTGGACTACTGGTCCGCCTCCTGGCAGCCTGTGGGCAAAGATCTCGATGACTATAAATGCCAATGCCGCCACGGTATGGGGTATACCCGGATGCGCGCCGATTACGGCAGGATCAGCTCCGAGGCAACCTACTATGTCCCTCTGGGAAAAGCCTATGAGGTATGGGCACTCTCCGTAACAAACCATTCCTCGCAGCCCAGGGAACTTACCCTCACCGGTTATGCCGAGTTCACAAATCACAGTAATTACGAACAGGATCAGGTAAACCTGCAGTATTCCCTGTTCATAACCAGAACATTATTTGATAAAAACCGGATCATACAGCAGATTCACGGGAATCTTGACGCCATCCCGGAAAATGCGCGCATAGATGAAAAGAGTGTGACGGAACGTTTCTTCGGGCTTGCAGGTGCAGATGTGTCCTCCTACTGCGGGGAAAAAGAATATTTTTTGGGAAAATATCACAATTACAGCAACCCACAGGGGGTCATATCCGGCGATCTCGGCAATATGGCCAGCTATAATGAAAATGCCTGCGGTGCTCTTTCCTGCACCATCACCCTGAACCCCTCCGAGACAAAGACGGTTGCTTTTCTGCTGGGAGCAGACAGTTCCGTAAAAGCCGCCGCCATTCTTGATGCTTATGAATCTTTGACTGAAATGGTCAAAAAAGAACTGTCGGAGCTGAAAACATACTGGCATCAGAAATTGGATCGTCTGAAAGTCGACACGCCAAGCCCGGAATTTAACACGATGATCAACACCTGGAACGCCTACAACTGCTTTATGACATTTATCTGGTCCCGCGCCGCCTCTTTTATCTATTGCGGGCTCCGCAACGGTTACGGTTATCGTGATACAGTGCAGGATATTCAGGGCATCATCCACCTTGCGCCGGACATGGCGGCGGAGAAGATCCTCTTTATGCTCTCCGCACAGGTGAGCTGCGGCGGCGGACTTCCTCTTGTGAAATTCACGCACCGCCCGGGATATGAAGATACGCCGGATGACGCCTCCTACAGGCAGGAAACCGGCCACCCCGCCTATCGCGCGGATGATGCCCTGTGGCTCTTCCCGACTGTATACAAATATATTGCCGAGACCGGAAACACAGCATTTCTCGATGAAACCATTCCGTTCGCCGATAAAGAAAGCGCCACTGTCTATGAGCATTTGAAACGGGCGGTCGCTTTTTCCTGCGATCACATCGGTCCCCACGGCATGCCCGCCGGGCTTTACGCCGACTGGAACGACTGTCTGCGCCTTGGTGCAAACGGCGAATCATCCTTCGTTGCGTTCCAGTTTTATTACGCGTTACGCATTTTAAAAAAATTTGCAGAATACAGGAATGATACGGATTATTTGAAGTATCTTGAAGAAAAACAGACAGAAACCGGTTCGATGATCCGGGAGACATGCTGGGATCAGGACCGTTTTATCCGAGGCTATACCGAGACAGGTGAACGCATCGGTGCAGCGGATGCCCCCGAAGCCGACCTATGGCTCAATCCGCAGAGCTGGGCAGTCATCAGCGGCCTCGCATCCCCCAGGCAGGCTGATGCCATACTTGCCAAAGTTTATGAGCGGTTAAATACCGCATACGGCGCTCTTTTGATGGACCCGCCCTATCATGCCCATGCCTTCGACGGTGCGCTCGCCGTCATCTATAATCAGGGGACAAAGGAAAACGGCGGCATCTTCTCACAGTCGCAGGGATGGCTCATTCTCGCAGAAGCCCTCTGCGGACACGGCGGGCGCGCTTTTACATACTTTATGGAAAATGCCCCTGCCGCATGGAACGATCAGGCCGGACTGCGGCGTCTGGAACCCTATTGTTACGGCCAGTTCACGGAGGGAACTGCCAGCAGGCATGCAGGGCGCTCCCATGTGCACTGGCTGACCGGGACAGCCTCAACCATGATGGTCGGATGCGTGGAAGGCATTCTCGGCCTTCGCCCTGATCTGGACGGAATAACTATATCCCCGTCCATCCCGCCGCACTGGCGCCATCTGGAAATAGAGAAAGATTTCCGCGGAAAACACCTGAAGATTTTTGTCGAAAATCCGGATAAAAAGGAATGCGGATGCAAAAAACTCACAGTAAACGGCAGAGCGCTCGATGATAACTACATTCCCGTTTCTCTTCTCGAAGAGCAGAATGTCATCCGTTTGACCCTATGAAACCAGATCTTATGCCGCATCATCCAAAGAGAGCCGAAGGCACAGCATACACTGTGCCCTTCCGGCTCTCCCTATTTACTCCGCCCGATATATCATCGCACTACTCATCCTCCTCGATATCCCACTGGACCGCATGGTTCAGATCACGATATTTTTTCGGCGTCATACCGACATACTCGCGAAACTGCTGTATAAAATGGCTTTGTGAAGAAAAGGACAGGCGGTTTGCAATGTCGATCATGGAATAATCACTGTAGTGCAATAAATTCTTGGCCATTTCTATCTTTTTCTTTCGTATATAGGCGCTGACAGAATCCCCTGTCTCTTTTCTGAACAGCCGTGACAGATAGCTGGCCGATACCCCCAGTTCCTCCGCCAGATCCTCGATCGTGATGCGCTCCTTAATATGGGAATAAATGTACTCCTTGCACACGCTGATATGTTTTGAATTCGTGTCATCCTGACATATCTTTCTCATCTTTTCCGTATAATCCAGAACCATCTCATCATGCAGGCTTCTCACACCCTCCACCGTGCTTATATCATCCAGCTTCTGAATATAGAAATCGCTCATCCGGAAAGCCTGCTCAAGTTCCATTCCTTTTTGTTTGCACAATCTGGTTATCATGGCTGTTGTTATCACAAAATGATATTTCAGGTTTGTGATCGGATTGCGGGAAAGCGTTCCCACCCCGTCCGTGTCCAGAAATCTCTCCTGCTCACAGTTTTCCTTGACTGCCTCCATATCGCCTGACGTTATCGCCTGATAAAAAAGATACTCTTCCGTCGGCTCCCTGTGTTCCATTTCATCTATATCATCTTCCGCCTCCAAAAGAAGCCATTCATTCTGATATCTCACAAAGAAATCTCCTTCCCGCCCGACAGGCAGTCTTTTATACCGCACCTGTTTTTTCTGTTATTTATTAATATAACATCAAACCCCCAAATAAACAATAGCGCTATCCCCTGTTAAAACGGCTTCTTTAACAGTTCAGCCCGGATCTTTCGCGGGCTGAACTGCTACTAATCTTATTCTGTCAGGCGAGAGCTTTCGCAGGCTCACTGCCTTACCAGCTCGAACGTCCCGTACACCTCCTTCGTCTCCGCATTGTAAGCCTCCAGTTCGATCCTGTCGCCGAGATCCGTCTTTGTCAGGCTTAATTTCCATAAGCTTTCTCCGTTTCCGAGCAATTCCGAGCCGGATGCCATTCTGATGTGGTGTTCATCCCCTGCATCTGCTCCTGCAAGACGGAAACAGGGCATCGACTCCCAGTCTTCACTTTCATTTTTATATAAGATTTCCAGATAAGTCCCGAGTTTTGTCTGTGTCACTTCCGCCCGCTCGATCACGGCGCTGCTGCCGGGAATTTCCGCCGACCCCGAAGGTACATAGGCGACTGACACAGCGTCGCTGATATCGGTCAGCGCGAAGCGGATCTCGGTCCGCAGGATGTCATCCATGCTTTCCATACTGTCGTCCCAGACGATACCGGTGCAGACCACATCCAGCGTCTTCTCCTTCGCTGTCTTCCCGCACTCGATCATGATATCCATCACATCGTCGCTCACCGACTGGAAATAGATGGTAGACACCGCTATCCCCAGATCATCCGTATTCTGAATGCCCGCATTGACATGCACTATCTCAAGGTTTTTGGAGGCCGCATATTCCCCCGCGCTCAAATCGCTGTCCATCCCCCAGCCGGATACAGAATCCTCCGCCGTGGCGTCCTCCGGTATAAAGAAGTAGCGCCCTGCCTCTTTCGCCCGCGCCTCCAGCACGACATAAATGCTGTCGCTGTCGCACATCGCTTCCTTCACGGTATAGTCCGCCAGCATGCCCTCTGTGATCTCTTCCTTTTCCTGCTCGGGCGCAGACACGATCAGTTCCTCCGCCTCTATGGGCGGCACCGCATTCTCGTTCCCGTTTCCTCTCAGAAAATCCAGTATGCCGAAATACCGCTCCGCCGCATAGACGCCGGTTCCAAGCACTGTAACCGCCACAAGGACAAGAACCGCCGCTTTCAGCCCCGACATTCCCGCCGAAACTTTTCTTCTCCCGTTTTTCCGATTTTTGCTGCCGCTTTTTTCATAGTTTCTGTAACGTTTATCATAATCTCTCATAATTCCTCCATTGCCGCCCTTCTCCGGCAGATCCGCCAGTGTCTGCACATATCCCCTCCACACGTTTTCCGGGATATCCATCTCATCTCTCAATCCGTTTACCATATCATCAAATCTGCTCATAGATCATTCCTCCTTTACGCTCTCGCACCGAATTTCCTGCCGCCTGCCATACCGCCTCTCTCATATATCCGCTCCATCTTATCCCGCGCTGCGGCGAGGCGGCTCCGCACCGTGCTCTCGTTGACCTTCAGCATTTCCGCGACTTCCCTCGTCTTAAACCCCTGCACGTAGTATAAAATAACTACCGTGCGGTGTTTTTCGTCCAGACAGTTCAGAAAGTCATCCCACTCCACATTGATAAAACTTTCCTCCTGAAATCCTTTTTCCATAACCTCCTCGCCGGACACCGTGTATTTTCTCTGCCTGCATATCTCATTGCAGTGATTGATCAGGATCTTTGTCATCCATGTCTTAAAATAGCGGTCCTGCTTTAACGTGCCGATCTTCTCCCAGCATGTCAGCGCAGTCTCCTGCATGGCATCCAGAACATCCTCGTCATTCTTAAGGATCGCCTTTGCCACTTTATACATATTCTGCGCCTGTCCCTGCATCAGATCTTCGAAGGCCTCCTTGTTATGCCTTTTCGCTTTCTTTACCAACTGTTCCATCCGTATTTTTTCTCCCTTCCCGTCATGCCCTTCTAACCGGCAGTAACGATCGATCAAACTTTTCCCGGGAATCTTCATTTTCAGATTTGCAAATCCTGTAAGCGTGTCTGCTTCTGCAGACTTGTTCGCTTTATACTTATTAGATGGAGAAAGTCCCTTTTTTGTCCAAAAAAATTTTAGATAAAAAAAATACAGGGCAGAAACCTGCCCCATATCATGATAAATCTTTCCAGGCTGTCCGCAAAGCCTGTCGTTTCAAATTTATTCTTTTATCCTGTCTATATCTGTTAAGTTTACACCCGCAACATTTAACACTGCCTTTAAAGAAAGATATTCTTCTTTCAATTCACTATATGTTTCAACGGCATTTTCTTTTTTGGCCAGCATCATATATTTCTGAATCTTTTTGAAATCATCGATAGCTGCTTTTGTTACTTCTAAGCTAGTCGGCATATAATCACCTGCTTTCCATATCACAAAATTTATTGTTACAACGTAAGTATACCACAGCTAAGGTATAAAGTCTATTTTATTATCATATCAGTTTCCCCTTTTTCTGCTGTCGGAACAGCACTACTGTTTTTTAATACTTTTATATAATACTTTATCCCCTGTTGATCCTCAGCCCCGGATCGGCATACGTATTTACATTGATCGAATCGGCAACCGTTCCCATCTCCTTATCGATCACTACGATGTTGATCCCGGTCTTATTCATGGAGTAATCAATATTATCCACTATGATCTCACTTCTGTCCCTTCCGGGAGATACCGTATAACCTTTGCTTTTTATCTTGATCTTACAGTATCTAAGCGGCTCACAGCACACCTTCAATCTGCCGTCCAGATATTCAACACTGTAATTGGAATGTCCGGCGACAAATTCATAATTTACATTTATTTCATTATCTGCTTTACTGTCAATCCTGATCACTCCCCCGTCGATCACCGCCGCATAGCTGTTGCGCCAGAAGACATCCTTACGCAGCGGTAAACCGACAGCCTCCAAAAATCCTCCCCACTGGCTGGCGCATTCATCTTTGCAGGACAGTACAGCCACATACTTTTCATTTGCTTTCAGCTTTGCGAAATACTCCCGCAGATTACCGATTTCTCGAAATTCTGAATTTCCCGCATCCATTCCGTTTCTCTCACACACGATCTCCAGCCATGTATTCCCAGATTTTAACTGCGCTGAGATTTCCATCCTCTGCTCTTCCTCATAAGCATAGACTGTCTGCATTTTATTCAGAAGATCCGTTTTTTCGCTCAAAGTATCATATAACTGCAGCATCAGCTTTGTACTCTCATTGCCGCTTTTCTGCTTCACTTTAATGTCCAACGCCGAACGCAGCCACTTAAGAGATTCCGCCCGCTTCGATTCTATACGCCGATTGACAGCCTCATAATCTATTTCCTTAAAAATATCCGTTTTTCCCAATAATTGTTTGGCATCTTCATAAAACAGTTCCGGGCATCCCAGCATCTCTGCCAGTGAAGTAAAGCGCTCCTTCGACCTGTTTTTGATCGACACAAATTTTTTCCCGAACAAAGCCGCAAAACATGTCCCATGCATGGAATCCGTGATCACATAACCGGCATGCTGAAAATAAGCAAGCCAGTCTGTAAACTCCGGGGTAACAAGTTCTTCATCCAGATTCATGATTCTTCTTGCCGCTTCCGTATTAAATTCCTGATCCAGGATAACAACAGGCTTCACATTCAGCCTATGTGCCGTCTCAAGAATAGCCTGCCGTTTCTCCGGCGTCGGATCTAATATATACGCCAGAAGATACTCTTCTTCAAATTTCAATTGTGACATGACGCTTAGCTCATTCCATATCTTTTTGTCACATATCCAAACCGGGTCCAATACCTGCGTAGCCTCAACGTCGAATAAGTCCCTACACATATCCACGCCATAATCTTCGCGAACCGATATCGCATCAAAGCGATTTAAACTGTATGCGCCCAATGCTCTCGACTCTGCATCTATATCTTTTTTACCCTCTAACCCTCCAAAAGAGGGAGCATAAGATATCATTCGCTTATTCTCATCGGCAAAACCCAACATCATATACTGAAAAATATGACTAATGCGATTTGCCCGCCAATTCCATGATACATCAGACCCTACTATAAATGTATCAAAACACCAGTTTGCCGCCTGCCAATCCCCTGTTTCCATAAAATCTCCGGTCAGTTTCATATGCCTTTTTGCAAATTTGAATGCTTTGTCTCCCATCCTCCTGCCCCAATGTTCTAAAACAGCAGCCTTTTTGCCCAGACCGTTCACTGCATTGTAGAGCGCATAGTTTGTAGCAATACTTCCGTAATTATCCGACATAAAAAGTATCAATCCCACATCATATTTATGCTGCGTTGCATAGAAAGCTCTCTCAAATTTCTGCTCTTTGCAGTTTCTAAAGAATTCCCGCCGTTTCGCAACATCGCTGCCAGCCGCCGAAGGATAAAAAATATTGGTATTCAAAAGCCTCTTATCGCAATTTTTATCTGCATCCTTTCCATATATTTTCTGGGAATGAAACTGATATCCTGATCCGGAGAGCGACTCCCGAAACAACGCCCTCCCCTTTTCATTGTTGAGAAGAACAGCGGACACTCCTTTTTTATATTCAAAAGATAGCTTCATTTCCCCCGCCGCCCATAAGTCTCCTATCGTGATATCACCCTGACGGGGAAGCCTGCTGTACTGGCACTGAAAACATGAAGCGCGCAAGTTGATATCCTGTAAAAAAGACTTCAGATATACGCTTCTATTGATATAGGATGTTCTTGCCTCTCCATTTTTTAATTTTACCCTGAATAAAGTCCCCCACCCCTCCCGGCTTCGAAACTCGACATCTTCAATCTTCTCAACGCCTCCATACGAGTTGCATAAATGTTCCTCAAACAGCTTCGGGGAGGGAACCCCATGGCAAAGGACATCTACAGTATACAGCTTTTCATAACTCTTTCCCAGAAAACGCAGCAATCCGGCAATCTGGCACGGACTGCCGCTGTATAAAACATAATTTTCCTCTTCCAGAAGTTCTTTTACTCTCTGAAAAGTATCGCCCGTCGAACTCTGTAAATATTTGGAACGTCTAAGTAAATCCAACTCTTCCATATGATGTATGATAATATGGTTCACACGGAATTTCTCATCATAAGCCGCCCCTGCGACATAACCGCCCTTTTTTAAAACACACTCTGCAAGAAACGTGAAGATTCCTCCCGATGAGCTTTCATAAAGAAGCTTCTCTTCCGCAGAAAATGCGTAAATATCCGGCTCCGGATCATTTGGATACCGACAATTTACAGCCGGACATACCTGCCTGCATTTTCCGCAGGCAACACATTTTTCCGCATCTATGGCCGGCTCCATAAATCCTTCCGCATTTTCCTTCATACTGACAGCGCCCGTCGGACACACATTAGCGCATGCTCCGCATCCATAACAGGCCTCCATATTATCAAGTATTCTCATGTTCTTCTCCTATACAAAAAATCATCTCATCTCCATAGCACCCAGTTTCAGGAAATGCCTGTTCATTACATGACTTCATCCGGACTCTTTCGACTAATCGGAGATCATTTCCACTATTTCCGCAGCATACGTATCATCGTCCTGCAATTCAATATTCGTATCAAAATTAAATTCTGCCGTATGCTTATTTTTCAGCTTTATTTTACATGTGGCTCCCATTCTATACCATTCATATTCCGAATCAATATGCCCTATATCTACTGCCCAATATCCCTCGGAAGCTAAATCCGCAGCTAACACTTTTGCGGTCGGTCCCAGCATAAGCAGAATCAGCTTATTCATCCCGTGCCGCCGGATCGCATCCATGATTGCTTCATACTTACTATAAGCATTCCGGGATGGACAGATAATCCGCTCTACCGACTTTGTTCCCTGAAACAAATCATTACCCACGCCGGAACGTGAATAGAAACCTTCCACGATCAGGATATCTTTATCCGCAAAAAACTCTTTCATATTTTGAAAATGTTGTTCAGCGATTGATTTATCCGCTAAATCTATATAGGGACGTGATACAAAAGTACTTCCATACCGTTTTTCATTTGCAGTAATTTCGTTATAAAAGTCCTGATACCGCTTTATATGTTCATCCCAAAAAGAATGAAATGCGTCAGTATAACGTTCCCTTCCTTCAAAAATATCCGGCAGGCATACTAAAAGTTTCCCGTTATCCGGTGACATAATAATCTGTTTCAGCCTCTCAGCCAGCTTTTCATCATAATCCTGATAGGGAATTGAGTGCCCTGTTATCAGATCCACTTCCCCGTCTCCAAAACGGGCAACCGAGACATGCTTATCCATCACATACTTCAGGGTCTCCTGCATATCCATCACAGAAAAATGCTCTTCCGCTCCGCCGATCATCCCCGATATGCCGTAATCCCCCATGTCCTGCCGCAAAAGCATCTGGACAGCCTCTATCAGAAATTTCTTAGTAAAATATCCGCCTCTGATCAACGTGGAAAATTCCCTGACATGCCGCACATATTCCTGATACTCCGCTTCACCCATATTTTTTATCTGCTCTGCGGCTTCCTCCAGAGTATCTGCCACGATTCCAAGATGATTTCCTTCGATCAGATACTGGTTCGAAATCCCCCTCGGAACGATCACCGGAATCCCCGCCGCCAGATAAGTGCTTAGTTTAAACGAATTATTGTACCGCATATATTGATGCCAGTAATCATTTCCATACCATACCAGCCCAAAGCCTCCCTCCGCGAGTTCAATCAACAGTCTGTCGATGTCCATCCATCCCATCACCTGCACATTTTCCCCTGTACACTGTTCCGATGCATAAACTTTTAAAGGTACCCCATAATTCCATTGGTTAGGGAATAGAAATTTCGAGGGCATTCCTGCAAAATGAATTTCCTTCCGAAACTTCGGAGGTGGAGAAAACCGGATGTCCGTCGTACAATCCCAGATTTCCTGTACCACAAATTTCATATCTGCCCTGACCCCGTTATCCAGCAGAAATCTTTTCATAGCATAAGATGGCACGACAAGAACTTCTGCAGAATTATAGATTTCCGCCACCATTTTCAGCATAAAACGGCTGCTCTCAAACATAAGTGACTCCACATCATGCACCACGATAACGATTCTTCCGCCATATGCTTTTATGCGCCTTATCAATCCCTCCTCAAATCTTAACTGATGCCAGGTCGGGTGCTGAAAAAAAACAATATCACCCGGAGATATACCGGCGATGATACCGTCATATCTCGAACTCAGGCTCTCTGCACTTTCCTCCCTTGAATTGTAATAGTATATCCCCATATTTCTGAATCCAAGCTGATGTGCAATATCTGAAACCATTGTCTGCGCATATTGAGCCGCACCTGACAAACCGTTGATACATGTTATAAATATTTTCATTATCGTCCTCTCGCTGCTACTTATAGGTGTTCTCTCTAAAACATACCCGATATACCATAATTGCCCATATCTTCCCGCAAAAGGATCTGAACAGCCTCTATCAGAAATTTTTTTGTAAAGTATCCGCCTCTGATCAGCGGAGAAAATCCCCTGACATGCCGCACATATTCCTGGTACTCCACTTCACTCATATTTTCCACTCTCCGCAAGCAACCTCCGCATACCGCTCCACCGTCTCCGCCATCGCCGCATCATGTTGCTTTTTCAGACGCCTGTCCAAAACTGCTCCATCTTTCGCAGTCTTTTTTACATCAGCGATCAGGCGGTCTATAGAAACAGAGGGGTAGATATGGGCTTTTGCAATATAATTCCTGTTGTGGACTGTTTCCTCGAATGCAAAAATCAGCTGATTATGCAGGAATGCTTTCCTGACCGCCGATACGATCTCTTTCTCGTGATTAATATCAAAGTAAAAGTCACATTCTTTAAACAGATCATCCAATATTGTCTGCTTCACATTCGGATAAAGGCTCACATTCTCACAGTTATCCATCTCCATAAGTTTCGGGGACATCTCTGTCAGCGCCGCAATATGAAAATGAATCTTCGGAAGCGCTTTCACGATCTTCTCACAATGCTCGATCCTGTCTGAGTTCGTACAGATCAATGCCTCCGGCCTGTGCTCGTTTTCTTTTGCAAAGGAATAAATAAATCCCAGCCTGTGCGTCATATCCGGGTTTGCCCCGAGGGCGATCAGTTTATCGTAAGACTCTCTCTTCTGCACCATGATCGTCTCTGTGCGCGCCGCGTTCCCATTTAAGAGGAACTGCATATTCCCCGGAATTTCTTCTCCCACAGGCTCCTGCCAGAACAGCACGTCTCTCTTACCGAAGACCGCCTTCATTCTGTTGGACACAAAGAATGGCGTTGACAGGGAATTGAAGAATATCCTGCTCTCCCCAAAGCCCGCCTGCTCAAGCGCATACACGACAAAATCGGTTTTCGTGTGAAAGATCCGTACCGTGTTCCCCTCATTGAGAATGATATCTCCCGTGACAAAATTCTCCACAATGACTTCCCTGCCATCCGCGGAGAAATAAGACTTATTGACCTTCTGTCCTTTTGCGTTGAACAGCGTCCTTGCAAAGATCGCGCCATAGCGGTTATAATGGTCGCTGGAGCGCACAGTCCCTTTCTCGTCATACCAGTCGATGATCTGAACCCGCCGTTTATGCAGCGGTTCCGCATAAAAGATCCTTCCACGTTCTTTCTCCCTGTCATGGATCGACCCGTTACTGTTATTGCCGCTGATCTCCCAGTACTCCGGAACCGTTATCTGGTTAAAGAATCTGGCATGTGCTTTCGCCCCTAAAACCGCCCTGAAATCTCCCAGGAAATAACCATATGCCGAAAGTATGCCCTCCGGCAGAAAGCCGTTGTCCTCGATCACCATTGCCGGATAAGAGAAACCGGCATTCTGAAAGGACGAATACAGATCCTGACTGTCCGTCCCATAATGATCAAAAAGCAGTATTGTATCGTTTATTTTAATATGTTTTTCCATTTCTTCTCCACTTCCGGCGTCAGATATGCTTTTGCCTTTTCATAGGAATGCTCGTGAAAACGTTCCAGATCCGCCTCCGTAAATAAACGCACGATGCATTCCGCCAGTTTTTCCACCCTCTCCTGTTTCTCCATCTTGTCGTACACCGGGATCAGATAACCGTTTTTTCCGTCGTCGATAAAATTCGGATTCCCGTACCGCACATCAAACCCGATCAGAGGAAGGCCTGAACCGACCGCTTCCATCAACGTCAGGCCAAACCCTTCGCTGGTGGATGCCGACAGATAAGCCTCATAGTTTTTGTATATATCCTGCAGGTCATGCTGCCCGCGAAGACGCACATATTCCTCACAGTGCAGGCGTTTGATCTGCTCCTTCAACCGCTCTTCCTCTCCGCCTTTTCCGTAGATATCGATGGACAGATCCTTCACAGTCTCTCTCGCCTTGACGACCGCGTCGATGATCCAGTCGATATGCTTCTCCCCTGCCAGCCGCGACGCGGTGATCAGAGAATGCTTTCTTCTGGGTTTCTCCGGTCTCTTCAGCTCATCCAGGCTTCCCACCGGAATAGTCGCTACTTTCGGATTTGCTCCCATATATTTCTTAAACTGCTGTTTCAGGAGACAGTTCTGCACATCCGTGGAGGTTATATAAAACCGGATATTTTTCCACTGTGAGAAAGCATATTCATAGTAGTTATTCCAGAGGATCACCTCATCGTCCGTACCGCCTTCACTGTAGTGGTCCGCATGGATGACGATCCCGATTCTTGCAGGTCCTGCATTCTGCATGATCGACTGACCGATTCCTGTCGTCCTGTCGATGATCACCACATCTTTCTTCGTCAGCGGGAGGAACGACACCATATACCCCACCAGTTCTTCCTTGGAACAGAGCAGCCTGTCCGGGAACTGGTACATCACCTTATCGTCGTCATTGATCTCTTCATATGCAACGGTCCCGTCCTCATTGAAAAATCTGCGGTGATAGAGATGAGCCTTATTGTCCAGCGGCGCGTAATATTCCGAATAGATCCTGCAATATGTATAATAATCTTTGCGGATCAGACAGCCGTTTGACACCATCTCTACCCGATGCACCCTCTTCTCCCTGTCGTTTACCAGATACGCCACATAATAGACGTTGGAATCCGGGAAAGTATACTTCACTTTGGCTCCCTCTTTAGCGCTGGAAAAAGAACGGCTGCCGAAGGTCTTCTCCAACTGTTTCAGTGTAAATGTCACCGGCGATATCCTGCAGTCTGTAAAAAATGTGTACAGCCATATCACCTCGGTATCCAGAAAACCGATATTTTCCGTCATATGCTGTATATTTTCCTGCGGAAACATATCCGTAAAGACAAACTTTGCCTCCTGCCCGATGCCCCGCAGAAGCTTCGCCCTGTAGGCCTGCGCGTACTCCACCCCGCTGCTCGCCCAGCCGATGCCCAGGTTAAAATTGTATACCATTGTTGTCTATCCTCCTCCATAAAGATTTATGCATGACAATTCCGCATCGCTCACTCCATCAGACTTATGTAGGCTTCCTTCTCTTCCACCAAGGCATCGTCATGCTGCATTTTCAAATGAGCCTTCATAAGCTCAGCATCCCCCATAACTCGTCTGATATTCGAAATCATCCTGTCGAATGCCTCTGCCGGATAGATATGCCTGTCCGCCACAAATTCTCTGTTATGAACCGTTTCCTCAAATGCAAAGATCAACTGATCGTGCAAAAAGGCACGATAAACTGCAGATACGATCTCCGCCCAGTGATTGATATCAAAATAGTAATCGCACTCCATAAACAGTTTATCTAAAACTTTCTCCTGCACCCCCGGATATAAATGGACATTATCATATTTTTTCAGTTCCATCAGTTTTGAAGACATCAATGTCAGCGCCGCGATATGAAACTGCATCTGCGGCAGTGCGCGGATCAGCCCCTCACAGTGCTCTATCTCATCAGAATTTGTACAGATCAGCGCCTGCGGCCTGTTGTCATTCTCTTTCTTGAATTTATACAGATACCCCAATTTCCGCATCCTTCCGGGGTCTACGCCCAACTTTAACAGCCTGTCATAGGAACTTCTCTTTTGTACTATGATCTTATCCGTGCGGGGGACATGCCCGTCCAGAATAAACCGCATATTCCCCGGAATCTCCTCCTCTACATTCTCCTGCCAGAACAGCATATCCCTCTTTCCCTGCCCCTGAAATCTCCCCGCCAGAAAAAAAGGAGTCGACAGTGAATTATAGAAAACTCGTTTATTCTCAATCCCTGCGCAATGGAAAAAATAGAGTATCATATCCATCCTTGACCGAAAAATTTTGATTATCCCTCTATCATTTACGATCAGATCTCCGGTCGCGGCATTCTCGGTGATCACCTCCTGCCCCGATGCAGAAAACCACGTTTTCCCACACTCCTTTCCTGTTTTGTCATAGACGGTTCTGGCACAGACCGCCCCGTAACGGTTATAATGATCCCTGAAACGGACGCATCCTTTTCTGTCCAGCCAGTCCACCGCCTTTACCAGCCACTTTTTCGGCACATCTTTCCAATAATGAATCCTCCCCTTTTCCTCATGCTGCCAGGTGATCTTCCCATATTCGCTTTCTTCGATCCCAGCGCTGATGCTCCAGTGCTCCGGGATGGAAACCTCATTAAAAAACTTTGGTTTCCCCTCATGATATCCCAGAAACATATCATATATGGATATAACCCCTTCCGGCAGAAAATCATTTTCTTCCAGAACAACTGCGGAACACTCGCAGCCAGCCCGCTGAAAGGACTCATACAGGCGTCTGCTGTCCGGGGAAAAACGCTCAAACAGCAGTACGGTATCCTTTAGCATAAAAGGTTCTTCCATTTCTTTTCCACCTCCTCATCCAGAAAGGCTTTTGCCTTCTCATAAGAATGCCTCCGAAAAGCCTCCAGATCAGCTTCCGTGAACAGACGAACAACCCCGTCTGCCAGTCCTTCTACATCTTCCCATGGCACCTTATAACCGTTTTCCTCCTCGTCAATAAACATCTGCGCTCCATAGGGCATATCATAACTGACGATGGGCAGCCCTGAGCCGACCGCCTCCAGCAGAGTCACACCGAGTGTCTCCACATAAGATGCAGAGATATAGGCATCGTACTCCTGATAGAGCTCATCCAGTTTCTGGAAACCGCACAGCCGCACATAATCACCGCAGCCCAGCCTTTCTATCAACTTTTCCAGATTTCTCCTTTCGTGTCCCTCCCCATAGATGTCCAGAGACAGATCCGGTATCCTTTCCCGCGCCGTCACCACAGCCTCTATCACCTGATCCATTCTTTTCTCCGGTGCCAGACGTCCCACGGAGATCAGGGCATGCCTGCGCCTCTTAACCCGGGGCTTTCTGATCCTGTCCAGCCCGGTCACAGGTATGGTATAGACGTCAGGCTCCACACCCTGATACTTTTTCAGCTGCTCTCTGAGAAGCTTGCTCTGTGTCTCAGTGTTAGTAATAAAGAAACTGATTTTTTCCGAGTGGGCAAACACATATTCGTAAATGCCATACCATAATATATGTTCTTCATCACTATGCAGGAAATGATCCGCGTGCA
The DNA here is from genome assembly GCA_021769625.1 of [Clostridium] symbiosum. Lineage (GTDB taxonomy): Bacteria > Bacillota > Clostridia > Lachnospirales > Lachnospiraceae > 1XD8-76. The sequence continues at coordinate 19,008 of JAETSN010000056.1, forward strand.
TCATACACCCGATCCTCGCCGGAGCCGCGTTCTGTATGAATGCCGCTTTTTCTATCATCCCCGGTTCCAGATCGATCAGGACCACATCCTCCTTTGTCAGATGCAGACGCGACATCATATCTGCCACAAGTTCTTCCCTTGAATAAAGTATCCGATCCGGAAATTTATAGATGGCGGTATCCCCGTCCGGGATTTCTTCATACGCCGTACTCCCATCTCTGTTGAAAAAACGTCTCAGATATAAATGTGCATGCCCGTCCACCGGCGTATAGTACTCCGAATATATCCTGCAGAAAGTATAATAATCTTTCCGTATCAGCTTATTGTCCGAAATGATCATAACGCGGTGGACCAGATCCCCCGTCTCATCTGTCAGAAAAACACTCCAGTAAATATTTGATTCCGGAAAATAATATGTCGCCTTATTTCCGTCTCTCGAAAAGGAGTAATTTGTCTCCTCAAAGCTGCTCTCCAACTGTTCCAGCGTATAGGTGACCGGTGAGATGCCGCAGTCCGTAAAAAAGCCATACATCCAGATCACCTCTGAATCCAGAAATCCAAGATACTCTGTCTCATGCTGGATATTATTCTCCGGAAAAGTTGTCGCGAAAATAAACTTCGCTTCCAGCCCAAGAGAACGGAATACTTTCGCCCTGTACGACTGTCCGGTTTCCACGCCGCCTTTCAGCCAGTAATAAAAATGATGAAAGTTATAGATCATATTGTCTGTCCCTCCGCTCCGACATACCGCACATCTTTTCACGGGAAAAGAATATGCAGCCTGTTCTTTTCATCCACATAGATATCACTGAGCAGGATGTTCCGCATGGCATTTTCATAGACGGTATTTTTCATCTTGCCAAAAGACTCAAAAGAATCATTCTGATATTCAAACAGGAGATTGCGCTGGGCGGTGGATCTTCCCGACACCGCCGCCTGAAGCTGCTGCATATAGTCCACCTGCTCCACCCAGGCGTCATCTACGGCGCTCAGCACCGCGACACGCATAAAATCATTCATCCGCGCCGCGCCGCCGGATTTTTTCTCCTGCTCCGCCAGCCTTTCCCTCACCCGCTTCAGCAGATACTGCTTCAGTTGTTCCCTGTCTTCCAGAGAAATCTCCTCCGCCTCGTGTTCCAGCCGGTAGGAAAGATGATCCAAAATGTAACGGTTCAGGATATTTCTGTCAACCGGCACATTCTCCGACAGAAATCTCTCTATACACTGCTCCATCATCTCCACAATAATTTCCATCGGCAGTTCTTCTCCGTCCAGAAGTTTATCCCTCGTCGCATAGATCAGATTCCTCTGGCGCTGTATCACCTTATCATAAGAGACCGAACTTTTTCTGCCCAGCACGGCACGCTCCTCCCCCACCGTCTGCGCTTTATTGATGATCCTCCTCAGCTTTCTTCTGCGGATCCTTCTCCTGCCTTCTATATATTTCTCGAGATCCTCGTCTTCCCCTACCACCTCGTCTTCCAGGGAGACATAAAACTGGCTGCTGCCCACATCGCCCTGTCTTCCCGCACGCCCTCTCGCCTGACGCTCCATGCGCACATTCTTCATCCTGCCGATGCCGATCACCGCAAGCCCGCCCAGCTCTTCCACGCCCTCTCCCAGTTTGATGTCAGTCCCCCTGCCCGCCATGGTCGTCGCCACCGTCATCGCGCCGCGCTGTCCCGCCTCCTTGACGATCTCCGCCTCCCAGTATGCGTTGTTGGCGTTCAGCACATTGTGGGGCACCCTCTTTTTCAGGAAAAAGCGGGATACTTCTTCCGTATTCTCAATATCGGCAGCCACGATCAGCACAGGCCTGCCCGTTTTATGCAGTTCATAAGCTTCCATGGCGGCCGCGCGGACCTGTCTTTCTCTGTTCCTGAAATACTTATCCGGCAGATCGACCCTTCTCGACGGGCGGTTCGGCGGGATCACCACCACCTTCACATCGTAGGTATCCCGCAGTTCTTCGGCGGCATCCGCCAGCGTGCCGCTCATCCCGGCCAGTTTGGGAAACATCCTGAACAGGTTCTGGTATGTCACGACCGCCACCGCACGGTTTTCCTGTGAGGGCTTCAGCCCTTCCTTCACTTCCAGCGCCTGATGCTGTCCGCCCTGAAGCATCATCCCCTTCAGGGAACGCCCCGTACTGGCGTCCATCAAAAGCAGCTCCCCGTCCCGGGAGACGATATATTCTTCCCCCGCCTCGAACAGTTTATGAGCCCGCAGCGCCAGTATCACATGCCGGTTGATCTCAAAGTACTCGCCGGCATAAAAGTTGTCGATCTGAAAGAAGGTCTCCGCATACTGAACGCCTTCCTCCGTCAGCCATACGCTCCCCTCCTCTTGAACATAATCCTGCTCTTCCTCCAGCGTTGTCACGAAAAAATCTGACACCTGATACAGGTTCGACTGTACTCTGGGAGAAGCCGAAATGATAAGAGGCGTCTGCGCATCATCCAGCAGAACGGAATCCGCCTCATCGATGATCACATAGTAATACTCGCGCAGAAACCGGTCTTTCGTATTTTTAGCCAGATGGTCGATCAGGTAGTCGAAACCGAGGGCGCCGTGGGTCGTATATACGATATCCGACGCATATACGGCTTTTTTCTCTTTCGGCCCGAATTCCTTCTGCCCTTTTTCCGCCATCCCGGCGGCGACCGAGAGCCCCATAAAGCGGTAGACCGCCCCCATTTCCTCTGCGTCCCTGAGCGCCAGGTATTCGTTCGCCGTCACCAGTATGGTACTCTTCCCCGTCAGAGCATTCAGATACAGCGGCATCGTAGCCACCAGCGTCTTTCCCTCCCCGGTGTTCATCTCCGCCAGACATCCCTGATGCAGGGCGATGCCTCCCAAAACCTGCACATCGTAGGGCGCCATTCCAAGGATCCGGAAATCTGCCTCACAGATCGCCGCAAACGCCTCCGGCAGAAGATCATCCAGCGTTTCCCCTTCCGCCAGCCGTCTTTTAAACTCCACCGTCAGATGCGCCAGTTCTTCATCGGAGAGAGCCGCCATCTGTTCCTCATAGCTTCTGACTTTACGCAGGATCTTATATAGTTTTTTCAGGCTCCTCTTCTTTCTCATTCTCAATTTCCTGAATCTCTACACTGTGAAAACAAAACCATGTCATGCCGCCGTTGATCAGCTCCATCCGATAGCTGTATGTCCTGAGCGGACACTGAAACTCCGTTATCTCATCCCGCACAGCGACCCGTCCCGCCTCCGCCTCATATTTATCCAAAAATACCAACTGCAAAAGCCATGCCTCCCCCTCCTGACAGTCGATGCTGACCCGCAGGCGGTACCTGCCCTCCCCGTCGATCATGGGCAGCGCCGGTTCGATCCGCTGCCCCTGATAGTTTGTCTTGGAATACCACCGCTTGATCACTGTGCCGGGGGGCATCAGCGCATTCGCATATTCCACTTCATCTTTCGCATTGTAGGATATCTCCGATCCGTACAGATAAGTATCAGAAGAAAATTCATTCCAGCAAACAGTCCACTTCTCCCCTATCATCTATCCATCCTTCTGCCAAAATCTTCCTGCAGTATTTTCTTATATTGTCCGACAAACCAGTCCACGATACCCGGCGTATTGTCGTTATGCCGTCCGTGCAGCCCCTTACCGTAAGCCTGCACCCCACCGGAACTTAAATGCAGCAGCAACGTTTCATAGGCATCTGTATCATAATCGTCCTCTATCATATAGGCAACGGCAAACCTGGAGTTTCTCCAGTTTGCCCTGTCAAACTTCTTCCAGAATTTTTCATTCAGCCGCCTGACGTCCTCCTCCTCCATGCCGCCGCACTGGGAATACAGCACATCCAGCGAAGTGGGAAATCCGCCCGGCCGGAGATACTTCTCATTCGCCGCCACATTCCCGATGCTGACCAGAGGTTTCCCGACGACCATGGCATAAGGTTCGATATCGCACCCGTAATACAGCGCGCCGAAAGTACCCATGGAAAGCCCCGACAGGATCACCTGTTCCCGCGTAAAGCCGAGCACCTGCATATATTCTCTTATGATTCTCGGATAGATCTGCTCATACTCCTCCGATCCCATATAGAAGCTGCCGCCCTCCAGCCTCGGTTCCGCCAGAAGCAGAAAAGGGCACCCCATGCCTTTCATCATATAATATCCTTCAAACCCCTGCAGAGTCTTATATCCCGAAAAATAGACGTTCAGGGGCGGCTTTAAGTCGCCCGGTTCAAAATAACAGAAAGCTTCTTCCCGCCGGGACGTCACATACCGCTCCCCGCCCGGAAGAAAGTATCCGTGGCTTCCTCTGGAAATCCTCCTGTGCAATGCCGTCAGCCACAGCCTTCCGCTTCCCTTTGCCTGCACAGAGATAAACAATGTGCCGTCCCCCCTGTTGCTCTCAAACCGGATCACCTGCTCCAGGTCTTTCTCCTCAAACACCTTCTGCTCCAGAATATCGGAAACACTTCCCGGCACGAAAAGGGTAAATACCAGTCGGATCCGGACAGAGGGATCCCTGTCATATTCCAGCCAGAAATCCGCCATTCCCCCTTTGGACACAGGGCTGTTATAGCGCCAGTAAGCTACCTGGCAGAAATCTTCCCCGAAATCGTCCTCCAGCAGTATATTCCGGTTGCCGTTCCACTTCACTTTTCCTCTGAAGCCCTGCGCAATGGCAACATCCTTTAAAGAAAACTTTTCTCCATAGGGTCGCGGAAAATAATATCTGCTCTCTTCCATAAGAAATCTCTGGATATCATCCGCCGCGATATACCGTGCTCCCCTGCTGAGACACAGCCATTTACTACTGCCTCTCCGATCCACCCGGTCTGTCACAAACATGGTATACGCCTTGACGGTGTGATAAAGCAGCTCTGTCTCTTCTTCCGACGGATCCCTGTCGAGAAAGACCAGATCATACGGCTTTTCAGGCGGCTCCTTCATTTCCTTTATATGATCCAACTGTACATACTCCGGCAGGGTATAACGTTCTTTCCAGTCCTCTTCTCCCAACTGTAAGATCCGAATCCTATCCAACGCTTTCCATAACCTCCCCCCACATCTCAAGCAGCCGCTCTGTCGTGTAATCCCGGCTTATCCTGTAACAATATACCTTCGCCTCATTCAGATGCCCCAGGCCGCTTAAATAATATGTGAGCGCTCCCGGCAGATCTCCCAGCTTTTTCAGGATAATGCCGTTTCCTCCATCCTGCACGAAATCCGTCCTGCTTCGCACGATCTGGGGGATTCCGAAGCTTACCGCATTGATCTGGAGATACTGCTCCGGGACATCCCGCAGATCGACCAAAAGCCACTGTTCCCGCATACAGATGCTGACGGAGGACTCATCCACACGCTGCTCCGGGATAAAAAGAACCGGAACCGTTTCCTCCTCCTCCAGATCATTCTCAGAGACCATCGGCTTTCCCTGCTCCGCCGCCCAAGCCTCCGGCAGTCCTGCGGCGGCAAGCGCAGACCGCGCCTGCGAAAGAATCTTCTCCTTCGCGTTATACCCCGCATCCCTTGTGAGAAGATGTATATGCACATTCTCTCTCTTTGACGCATATGCCCCGAGAATGCATATCGTTTTCTTTGCCAGTTCCTGCTCCAGCCCATCGAGGGGCAGCAGGATCTTCTGTATATTGCTCTGCAGGCTGATCCCCGCATCCGCTCTGGTATCATAGGGAGGGATCGTCATAAGGCCGCCTGCAGGGATATTTGCCGCCAGACGTACTTTCTTTGCGTTTTCTCCTGAATCCGCCACAATATAATCCGCATCTTTTATCAGCTCCAAAGCCTTTTTCCGTTCCGTCTCCGTCCCGGACGCGGGATCACACCTGTTCTGAAAAAAAGAAAGAATCTTTTTCCTATGCCGGAGTGCCATCCCCAGAACTTCTGCATGGAGATTGTCCATAGCAACACAGAAGATATCCGAAAATTTCGTTATCTTTAACCGGGCGTTAAGCACTTCGTATATCACTTCTTCCATCGTGTCATACTGCATTTTGGAAAACTGCCCTGTCTTCCACTTTCCTCTATACTCCAGCAGATATGTCGGGCATTTGGGATTGATCTGTATATGCCCGTCCTTCAGATCATGCCGCAGCTTCCACATCCCGTTTTCCCTCAGGTAATCCTGATAGGAAGGTCTCCCGTCCTCATAGAGAACCGTAGCGGAGATAAAACCCCTGTCGTCATAAATATTGCGCCGGCAGATCTTTCCATCCTGATACAGAGCGATCCATATGGGATTTCCATCCTCCCCAAAATTGATCTCCGCATATTTCTCTCCGTGCAGCATCGCCGCCACCGCAAATGGTGAATAGAGAAACTCAATATCTTTCGGCCATTTCAGGTCATGAAAGGACAGCACCCTCACCTTTTTACGCCGCACTTCCTGTATGGCGTCAAAGCAGGACCAGTATGGAGCGCGATACACGCTCTGGCGATGGAGAAAATGCCGGAAATTCGGCGAAAAGCCGAGCGAGAGGATCTGGTACTCATATCTCCCGTCCCGATGAAAAAGCTGGATCTGCTTTACTGTATCGTCAAATTCCGAATGCTTGCGTTTCTCATGCCAACTCTGTTCATTTTCACACCATTCCCTGCCTTTATACCACGCAGGAATAAAATATAACATCTGAAAACCTCCTGGCCAGTCCCTCCTAAAACAGCGGCCTGCAGCTGTCATACGCCCACAGGGACTCTATTTCCCGATATATGTTGCAGGAAAAACCTGATAACATCATCACCGAAGTCGGCAGGGTCGTCAGGGCGCTGTCAGCCGTCCCCTTCCATTGCATCACCAGCGGAACCGCCACGCACACGCCCATAATGGTGGCGCTGAAAAAACTGATCCTGCTGACCACGCCGCGCAGATAACGCCTCGTATCTCGGCCCGCATGAAGATCCACAATACTGTCCCCACTCTTTAAAAACCTCTCCGAGAGATCCTTCGGCCCGAGCATCAGCATGGCAAGTCCGATGGTGAGCAGATATTCGCATACAATATAAATAAAAATACCGAAGGGCTTTGCCAGCGACAGATTCTCTTCCCACCACAGGATCCCCTGATGCTGCGGAAAAAAGTTGAGAAGCAGGGAAACCGCCAGCGTCGGCAGCATAAACACCGCCGCCGTGAACATGATCGGCATGATCCCCACCGGATTCATTTTGATCGCCATATAGTTTTTATCCGCATAGATATTATGTATGGAGATGCGCTGTACCGGTATTCTCTTCTCCGTATTTTCCATCATCAGCACAGTCAGCATCATCAGCGCCGCTATCAGAAGCGGCATTTTAAGTTCGGGCAGGCTGTGGGTAAACAGTGTTGTAGAAATGCGCTCCAAAACATTCACTATCATAAATACGGTCTTTCCGCCGACGCCGTATTTTGCATTTCTGCTCCCCAGCCACATGATAAGAACCGCCCCCGTTATCATTTCCATCACCGCAACCGCCCACACGATGGGCAGCATCTCTTCCCCGACTGAAAACTGCAGTTCCGTCACCTGTGTGAGAGCCTGAAACGCGGCTATCACAAAAGTCATCGCCGCCGTAATATACCCGGTTTTCTTGGGGGAAATCTCTTCCTTCGCAAACAAATGCCGGACAGCCATGCCGATCTGAACGATAAGCCCTGATATCATGGACGGAAAAATACCCAGAGCAAAAACAGAAGAGCGATAAAAATCTCCTCCGATCGTCTGAAATAATAATTCATCCGCCTCAAAGGATATATTTCTGTATGCGTCCATATTGATACTGTACAGGGGAATATTTTTTCCTACTATATAGACAAGGAAAATGATCGCCGAATATAACAGCTTATATCTCACAACGTGCTCTTTCAAATCCTGCACAATGATTCTCCTTCATAACATGGAAATTAGTGATCTGCCCGAAGGCAGTCACTAATTTCCATACCGATCAGATTATATCTGATCTTTTATTTCTTTAATTTTCTTATTTAATCGGTGTCTCTGTATGCAGAATACACTCACTGCCACTACCCAGAAGAGTATTGCTATTACTTCCCATCCACAGAAACCCCATATCATATTCTCAAAAAGTTCCATCAGTTCTCCTTCCCTCCTGTCTTATCTTCCATCTGATCCTCCAGTTCAGAAAGTTCTTTTTTCTTCTTCCTGTAGCTGCCCAGAAGGAAGAACGGCAGGATACCTGATGCCACCAGCTCGCATATATGCTGGAATGTATGACTTAATCCGCCAACTGCTTCCATCGCTGCGAGAGGTACTTCCTCATCCTCGATCTCCGCAGGCATCTCTTCCTCCTCGTCATCTATAACTCCAAGCGGTACAGGATCTTCCTCTATCTCTTCGACCTCTTCAGCCGCCGGGATCACTTCAGCTACAGGTGTCGGTGCTGCCGCCGCAACCGGTGTGGGTTCTACCACTGTCGCCTGCGGAACCAGTTCATCCGGCAATGTAACTGTCGGTGCTGCAGGTGCTGTATCTGCTGCTGCGCCGCCTGTTGTGCCTGTTCCGCCGCCGGTGCCACCGCCTGTTCCGGTCGCTGCGCTCTCACTCTGTGAAGCGCTGACGCTTGCACTTGCGCTTTCGCTTGAGGATACGCTGGTTGAGGCACTCAAGCTGGCACTTGTTGATGCACTGGTCGACGCGCTTGTGCTGGCACTGGTCGATGCGCTGGTGCTGGCACTCGTTGATGCGCTGGTGCTGGCACTCGTTGATGCACTGGTACTTGCACTCGTTGATGCACTGGTACTTGCACTTGTTGATGCACTGGTGCTTGCACTGGTCGATGCGCTCGTTGACGCGCTGGTACTTGCACTCGTCGATGCGCTGGTGCTGGCACTGGTCGATGCACTGGTGCTCGCGCTCGTTGATGCGCTGGTCGACGCGCTGGTGCTTGCACTGGTCGATGCGCTGGT
>JAETSN010000117.1 GCA_021769625.1 [Clostridium] symbiosum
CTGCGTCTGATCATCGTGGAGGACGGGCAGACGTGCGAGATCATCGGCCATCCGGTCACCTTCTTTGACATCCACTCGACGAAGGCGCAGCAGTACGGCTTCACGATCGCGCTCGGAGGCGGAGAGCGGCTGACGTGCTGCGGCGATGAGCCCTACAAGGAGCAGGAGGAGCAGTACGCGCGCGGGAGCAAATGGCTGATGCACGAGGCATTCTGCCTGCACGGCGAGGCAGATATCTTCAAGCCGTACGAGAAGCACCACTCCACGGTCCGGGACGCTGCCATGCTCGCCGATCAGCTTGGCGTGGCCAACCTGATCCTCTACCACACGGAGGACCACGATATGGAGCACCGCAAGGAGCGGTACACCGCGGAGGGCAGGCAGTACTTTGGCGGAGGACTGTACGTCCCGGAGGATCTTGAGGTGTTTGAATTATAAAGAGATAAATGCGATGAATGGAAGGACAGCAGTGCTGCAGCTTTTGTGGACTGACGGGTTCTTCCTTTTTTTAGATTTCGGAGAGAATCGGATTCTGCCATGATCCGTGAGAAGGGAATCAGCGGTCGAAACGCTTCGCAGAGATCCTGTCCTTTGAATTAAATTTGAAGGAACCTGTCCTGAGCATAGGCCTTAATATCGCCGGGATCCGTCATGTTATATGTTTCTTTTACGGTAGAGAAGTAATCGCCAATCAGAGATCTTTCGATCAGCCTGTCGGAAGGTGCGGTGATAGGAAGGTCTCCTCTGGTGGTCAGCCAGGGACTTTCGGTATGCGTAAAACGTTCAAGTACTTTTCCGCTGTAGCAGCAGAGATGGTTGATTACGCTGTCGTAGATGGCTTTCTCCTCAGATGAAAAGATGGAGGAGTCAAAGCTGCTAGCTTTCGCGATCGGATCGAATCGGTAGTCACGGTATCTGAAATAGATGTCTCTGTATACAGGGCCGTGTACCCACGCCTGGCAATCCTCAGAGAAAAGGAACGTCTTATAGAAGGCATAATAAAAGCCCTGAATGTAATAGAGTGCTTTCTGGAGTACGAGGGGTGTGATATCCCCGCACTGGTTTAAAAGATACTGTATTACAAGATTGATTTTGCTTCTGTCGCCTGCCGCTCCAGAGAGCAGGGAATCAACAGCTTTACGGCTCTTTTCATAGGAGAGAGCAGATTTAAGGTTTCCTTTGTTTGATTCCAAAATGGTCGAATAGAACAGGGGCTCATTATAAATGCGCAGCAAAATGTCAGAGTATTGTTTGGTGGGCAGATCGCCATCGCAGTATCTGGAAAAAGTCTGCTCCCCCCAGCCAAGCAGCAGGGAGAGAGGACGTTTCCCGATCGCATATTTCTCAGGAATAGCGAGAATCTGATCAAGAGGGATGATGCCATGCTCAGTTCGGTATACATCATAGAGTGCTTTGAGATTATAGTCTGAAATCTCGGGAACATATACAGGAGATCCGCAGTCTGCGCAATGAGCTTCTCTTCCGTTGTAGAGATATGCTCTGCCTTTTATTTTTCCGGACAACTGTACAGACGATATGGTATAGTCCACGTCGCTGCGGCATTCCTCGCAAAAGGTTTTTTTTGTATTCATTACGCCTCCTCCTTTCGAAGCCCGCTCAGCGGAACAGATAATGGATTGGTTTGTTTCTTTTGTGAAATGATATAACAACAGTTCGAGCACCGGATGGCAGATCAATGATATTGAACTTGGTATAAATATCTACGAGTTCTTCTTCCCCGTCAGCATTGAATAGTTCGACCTGTGGAACGAAAACATAGAGAACTTCATACTCGTATCCGATTTTCGTGTTCTGAAGAGAGTGGCAGAAATCGTCTGTCTCGATCTTCATTAGGATTGACTTCTGCTTGTCGGAGCGGATGTTGTATTCGTTAATAAAGTCTATGTTTTCCTGACGATTTTCATTCTGAGAGATGATATATCTATCTTTTTCAACACACACTTTAATCTTGGCAAGTATTGTGTCGATTTCCTCACGTGTATAATTTTGATTATAGTGTGGATTCATCTAAATGTACCTCCATGCTCATAGTACATGAGAATGGAAGCATTGTCAATAGAAAATGCATTAATTGATGCATACTAAAAAACGACCTGCACCAGCACCATATACAGCACCGTCCCGCCTGCGATGGAAAGCAGAGTGTTGTTTTTCCAGAGGTGCAGCCCCGCGACGGCCGCACAGGCGATGAGCTCGGGGAGCCCGTGTGATCCGGCCAGAAAATTTATGTTCCGCAGACAGTACACGACGAGCATCCCCATGATCGCGCAGGGGAGCACGGCCGACAGGTAGGTGATGAAGGCGGGCGTCTTCCGCTTCCCTCCGAAGATCAGGAACGGGGCGAAGCGCAGCAGCATTGTCACGGCCGCGATCACGGCGACCAGAAGAATAGAATGTATTTGATT
>JAETSN010000057.1 GCA_021769625.1 [Clostridium] symbiosum
AACGCGGGGAAGATGGTGCAGGATGTGAGTTTCGAGTTACATAAAGGGGAGATCCTTGGCTTCTCCGGCCTGATGGGGGCGGGCCGGACCGAGACAGCCAGGGCACTGTTCGGGGCTGACCCGAAAGAAGGCGGAGACATCTATGTAAACGGTGAAAAGGTAGAGATCAAAACACCGATGGATGCGGTAAAATGCGGTATCGGGTACCTGTCGGAAGACAGGAAGCGCTTTGGTATCGTAACCGCCAAGACAGTGGCGGAGAACACCACGATGGCGTGCCTCGAGGACTATATGAAGGGCATCTTCATCGACAGTAAGCGTGAGAATGAAGTGGCGCAGAAATATGTGGATGACCTGAAAACAAAAACACCGGGCGTAGACCAGCTTGTGGTGAATTTATCAGGCGGCAACCAGCAGAAGGTGGTCATCGCGAAGTGGCTGGCAAGGAACTGCGATATCCTGATCTTTGACGAGCCGACAAGGGGTATCGATGTAGGTGCGAAGAGTGAAATCTATCATCTTATGAATGAACTGGTGGCACAGGGCAAATCGATCATCATGATTTCCTCTGAAATGACGGAAATACTGAGAATGAGCGACCGTATCGTGGTGATGTGCGAAGGGAAGAAGACGGGCGAGATCGATATCGCTGAGGCAACCCAGGAGAACATCATGCATGCGGCAACGCTGAGGAAATAAATAATCAGTAAGCGAGCGGACGGCGCCCCGGAGGATTTACGGATGCAAAGCAGCCGGAAATCTTACGCCATAACGGGTGCTGGAAGGGAGTTTACGGAACTAAAATGGAGGATGAGAGTGATGGCAAATAATGCAAAAAAGGGTAATGCTTTTACGGAAAATCCGATCGTAAGAGCGATAGGTACCCAGAAAATAGTAGTTGTAGCGGTTTTGATCATTTTATTCGGATTTTTCTGTATCATGAGTCCCGCGTTCAGATCGTACTCTACGATCTTAAGTATTATGGATTACTCCTATTATACGACTCTGATGGCGATCGGCGTTACGTTTTGTCTGATCACCGGCGGCGTGGACTTATCCATAGGAACAGGCATCATCTGCTATGGCCTGATCGGCGGCTTTCTGATCAATCATAAAGGGATGCCGGTGGGAGTCGGCCTTCTGGTGACGATCCTTGCGGCGCTTGTGATCGGCACATTAAACGGTGCACTGGTGGCAATTCTGGAACTGCCGCCTTTTATCGCAACACTCTGTACCATGATGATATGCCGTGGACTCGGTTCTATTGCAACCGGCGGTCTCTCACAGAACTGGCCTCCGGCAAGCAGCGAGATGGGGTGGTTCAGAAGCATCTTCAAGCTGGATCTGGGCAGCGTAAAGATTCCCCTGGGCTTTGTGTGGGTACTGCTTCTGGTGGTCCTGATGTCGATCGTATTAAACAAAACAAAAGTCGGCCGCTATATTATCGCAATCGGTTCCAATAAGGAAGCGACGAGGCTTTCCGGTGTCAACGTGATCAAGTATCAGATGAGCGCTTATATCATTTCCGGTCTCTTTACGGGGCTGGCAGCCATCGCGTATGCGGCAACCTTCCAGGCGATCGCACCGGGTACCGGCGCAGGGCTGGAGCTGGATGCCATCGGCGGCGCGATCATCGGCGGAACATCGATGAACGGCGGTTCCGGTTCCGTTGCAGGCACACTGCTCGGCGTGTTCATCATGTCCATGCTGAAGACAGGACTTCCGTTTATCGGCCTGCAGGCAAACTGGCAGCAGATCATCACAGGACTGGTATTGATCCTGGCTGTGTATGTTGATGTGTTAAAGAACAGGAAAATGGAATAGCAAGAGGAAAATATTCCAAAATTGAGGAAAATTTTTACCAATTTTAGTAATATATTGTACTTGCAACTTAAAAAAAATACGGTACAATGGAATAGATGTGAAGGTGCACTGCCTCATCATCGAATGATGGGGCGCACTTTACATAATAATTCATTCAAAGGCCGAACAGGCCGGAAATATAACAGGAGGAAAACTGAATGAAAAAGAAAGTTTTAGCAAGCCTGCTCTGCGTAGCAATGGTAGCAGCAACATTGGTTGGCTGCGGCAATTCTTCAGAGCCGGCAACAGAGACACCCGCAACAGAAGAGGCAGCACCTGCTGAAGAAGCTCCCGCTGAGGAAGCTCCCGCAGAAGAAGAAGCACCTGCAGCAGAAGCAGCACCCGCAGGCGATCTTCATTTTGAGATCGTATCCAAAGGTTTCCAGCATCAGTTCTGGCAGGCAGTGCTGAAAGGCTCCGAGGAGAAAGCCGCAGAGCTTGGCGTGACTATGAACTTTGTAGGCCCTAACTCCGAGTCCGATATCGCTGACCAGGTACAGATGTTAAACAACGCTATCAATGCGCAGCCCGCAGCGATTGGCCTTGCAGCACTTGATACAAACGCATGTCTGGATGGTATCCAGCAGGCTATGGACGCAGGTATTCCTATTATCGGATTTGACTCCGGCGTACCGGGCGCTCCCGAAGGAGCTATCTGGGCTAACTGCTCCACAGACAACTATGCAGCAGGTGAAATGGCAGCAGAAGAGACATACAAGCTGATCAAAGATCAGATCGCAAACGCATCAGGCAAAGTCAGAATCGGTGTTATGAATCAGGATGCTACAGGCGAATCCCTGATCAACCGTGGCCTTGGCTTCATGGATAAGATCAATGAGCTGATCACGGCAGACGGCAAGACTGTTTCCGTAATCGGTAATGACAAGTATGTCAACGACTGCAAGATCGAGAACAAGAATTCCGAGGACGGCGATGTAGTAGTTGAAGTTCTGGTACCTGCACAGGTTACATCCGAGCTTTCCGCTATTGACTGCCAGACTCTGCTGAACAAAGCTGACACGATCTGCATCTACGGTTCCAATCAGCACTCTGCAGAAGCAATGGTAACGGCTGACGAGAATATCGGCAAATTCGGCAAGGATGTTATCGGTGTTGGTTTTGACTCCGGTGCAGTTGTCAAAGCAGGCGTGAAGGACGGCGTATTTGCAGGTTGTATCACACAGGCTCCCGTAGCTATGGGTCAGGCTGTTATCCAGCAGCTTTACAATGCAGCAACAGGCGCAACTGTAGAAGATGTTGATACAGGATGTCAGTGGTTCACAGCTGATAACATGGACGATCCTGAGATCGCTCAGAACCTGTATGACTAATCCTTACGGATTATAAATACTGTATAAAGAAATGATAAGGCGCTCCGCATATGCGGGGCGCCTTTTTCTAATCACAGGTGCGTGGGATGCAGCGTAAGCTGCCCGCACCCGGACACGCAGGGGAAGATAAATCTTCCCTGCCTGATTATTATTCAATGTTTGCTGTAGTCGTCAATGATCAGCGGTATCTGGGACATCATATTGTCAATGTCTTCGAACATGGCGCTCTTTGTGGTGCCCAGACGTTCGGCCCTTTTGATATGTTCCATGACATCCTGATATCTGTCTTTGGTCTGTTCGAAAAATCCGCACAGATCCTGCAGTGAGTTTTTGGAACTTTCGATCACGTTTGAAATTTCTTCATGTACTACACTGGCGCCTTCGGCGGAGTGTGTGATCTCATCAAAGGTCTGATAAGTTTCATCCACTTTCTCTAGGCTCTCGCTCAATGCTTTCTGGGAGGAGGTGATATTACCATACAGATGATCGGCGCCCTGTTCCACATCGTGAAGGCCCGTATTGACATCTATGGTAAGATTTTTGATCTCATCTCCCAGTTTTCGGACTTGCTCCGCGACAACTGCAAATCCGCGCCCCTGTGCACCGGCGCGGGCTGCCTCAATGGAAGCGTTCAGTGCAAGGATGTTGGTCTGGTTTGTGATGGAGACGATCTTGTCGGTACATTGTTTTATTTTTTCGATGGCTTCCTGCAGGCCGGTAAATGTATGTTCCATTTCCTCAAAATAGTTTTTTACCTGAAGGGAACTGTTTTTCAGATCCTGTACACCACTCTGGGCATGGGTAACGGACTCTGTGATCGTATTTTTTACGGTTATAAATTCTGCAGATACTTCTTCAATACCAGAAAAGTTATTGCCGAAATCCAGAAGCTGTTCCTGAAACTGATCCGTCTCCGAAAGCACATTGCTGAAAGAACTGCCTATCTCGTTTATTTCGCTCAAGGAAGATACTTCCTTCTGAACAAGATCTTTATGATAATCCTTCAGGCTGTTCATGACATGCAGTACCGGATACAGATTTTTTGAATTTTGAGAAGTCTGGACTGCTTCCTGTTTGTTTTTATGTAAAAATGACACGATGCTATCCTCCTAATTCAGTTGAAACTTTGCCTGATCGGCTTGGTTATTGTTTATTCAAATACAACACAAGTCATGGACTGGTTGACAAAAAAGTTGTTGTAATGCTCACCATATCCGACAAGTCCCGCATGGTTTCCCAATTTGCCCATCTCATTGAGATATTCCTGCATATAGTGGTTCTGGGTAAACAGCAGATATCTGAACAGGCAGTTTACCGAGAACACTGCAGAGATTTTGGAGAAATCATGCTGTATTTTGCGGATCGTTTCCCTAACGGTCTCCTTATAATCCCCAAGCTCCAGCAGGACAAGGACATCGGAATCGTTTACCTGCCGGAAGCATGCCAGCGAGCTTCCGGTCACCTCTTTTATGGATATGATACAGGTGTCGTCTCCGTTGAGTTTCCCAAACGGATTTTTAAAAGTCTGTGTCGTGATCTGCTGCTCCGTCACATGGAGGATATCCTGATAGACCTGTTTCGCCGGACGGCCGTTCAGGGCGCCGATCAGGTATTTTGCCTTGTCTGTCCTGGAAGCGATAAATCGATGGCCTTCCATGGGATGATAGATATTTTCTTTGTATGCTTTTACTTTACCGTTTAAGTTTTTGATGATGGCATAGGCAACGGCATCCTGATATACTTTTCCGTTGGCGGAAATTTTTCCGGCGTCTCCCGTTCCCCCTACCAGTGAGATATCCCGGCTCTTTAAAACGCTGTGGATCGTTGTGAGGACACAGGCGTCATTTCCGGTACACAGATCGATACAAATAGTATTTTCCCTTGTGCCGTTGACGTTTCTGACATCCTGTTCCAGACGCTGTATGTATTTCACCGGCATGGTGGAGACTTCTTCCAGTACATTGGCCGTTGCGCTGACACCATCTGAGAATGCGATAAGACTTACACCTTTTTCTACCATTTTGGTGTCATAACTCATACCGATGCATCCGATGCTCGGCACCCCGGGAAATATCTGTTCCAGCTCCGCCACATGTTTTTCAAACTGTTCTTTGTTTGAGAACAGCATAATAAACTGTGGCCTTGAGATGCCTTTGGAAGCGGCTTTCAGATCACCGGACATACTCATTCCGAAAGTTTGTTTCATGATGGGATCCCTTTCTGTTTAAATATACATTTTTGCAATAAAATATACGCAGATATATTATAGGGAATTTTGCGCTCTGCGTCAACGAAAAACTTATACAAATAAATTTCACTTTACAAAATGGGGTTTGGGGGTTAAAATAGAAAAATATAAAACAGAATAAAATAAAACGTTGATGAGACGAGTACCTGTGCAGAACGTACCCAGAGAGGGGAACCGGAAATGCCGGATGAGAGTTTTTCGGATTTTTGTGCTGAAAGTTCCTTTGCGGGAGCATATGGGAAGACTACCTCGGAGTGACCCCAATCCGGTCCGCAGGCCTGCGTTATGGGCAAATGAAGTGGTTCTGATAGCGGCTGAAAGTTGTCTGTAAGGATATCCTGCAGGCGGATGGCTGTGCTTATCAGGGCAAGTAGGGTGGAACCGCGTATATTACGTCCCTTACATTGCATAAGCAGTGTGAGGGATTTTTTAGTGCGCAGGGATGCACAGAGAATTCGTTGCCTGCGCAACGTGCGCTCCGCGCAGCGAGCAGGGGAAAATCTTTCCTGCTCGATTGTGCACGGGCGCGGGAGGAAGGATGCGGCATAGGCTGGCTGCCCGCATCCGCGCGATCGGATCATACGCCGGTGAAGAGGAAATATGCCGCTGAAAGCGGCGCGTCGATTGAGACAGGAGGTAATGATAATGAAAGAAAAATGGGAATCGTGGAAGGAATCGCTGACAGAGATCGTGTCCGTGAGCAGGAAAGAGTTTCTGCTCATTACGGCGGTCTGCATTCTGGGAGGAGCCGTATTCGGACTGATGTTTTCACCCAGAAAATACGTTATGATCGGAAGCTGCAACGGAAATAATAACAAAGAGGCGGACAGACAGGATGACGAGCCGACCAAAGAGTAAAGAAGGCAGCGTGCCAACAGAACGAAAACAGGAGGAGAGGATGGAGAATCGAGAAAAGAATAAGAAAAAGAGAAGCGGCCTCCCGACGCATATGGGGCTGATCTTCCGGATCGTGGCAGGAGCCTACCTGATCTATCTTGCCTACAGTATTTATACCGGATCAGGAAATATAGAAGGCGGAGAGAAGATCGCATTTATTGCCGCCATCGCTATCTTTTTGGTCGTCGGTGCGGCCATTGTGTTTACTTCTCTGCGGGCAATGCAGCGGGGCGAGTACGAGGGAGGAGCGGCAGACCCCAAAAAAAACGGGGATAGGGAGCAGGAGAAGAGGGAAGAGGTTTCCGGGGAGCAGCGGATCCGGTTCGGAGAGCCGGAGACAGTGCCGGAGAAGACGGACGGCGACGGCGGGGATGACACACAGTGATGCCGGGGAAGGTAAAGCAGCGTGATCCTGGCAAACGGCGGCAGTCGCCAAATATACATGCAAGCATGTCTGTTTGGCTCATTGCCCGCGGAAATAAAAAGCGAAGAAATATGCAAAACAGGTAAAGGAAAGTAAAAAAGAAAGCAGATTACGTATCAAAAAAGATATAAAGGAGGACAAGATCGAGATGAAGATCACATTGAAAGACGGCAGTATGAAGGAGTATGAAGCCGGTATCAGCGTTATGGAGATTGCAAAGGATATCAGCGAAGGGCTGGCAAGGGCGGCATGTGCCGGGGAGATAAACGGAAAGGTAGTTGATCTGAGAACCGAAGTCAGCGAAGACTGTGAGCTGAATATCCTGACGGCAAATGACAAAGAGGGACTGCGGGTAGTGCGGCATACGGCATCCCATGTGATGGCGGAAGCGGTAAAGAGACTGTTTCCGGAAGCAAAACTGGCGATCGGCCCCAGCATTGATACAGGGTATTATTATGATTTTGAGCATGCGCCTTTTTCCAGGGAAGATCTGGATAAGATAGAAGCCGAGATGAAGAAGATCATCAAGGAAGGACACGAATTAAAGCGCTTTACGCTGCCGCGGGCGGAAGCGATCAAATTTATGGAGGAGAGAAATGAGCCTTATAAGGTAGAACTGATTCAGGATCTGCCGGAGGACGCGGAGATTTCCTTCTATGACCAGGGAGGGTTCGTGGATCTGTGCGCGGGGCCGCACCTGATGAGTACGAAAGGTATTAAAGCCTTTAAGCTGACATCCTCATCCATGGCCTACTGGAGGGGGGATTCCGACAAGGCGCAGCTTCAGAGAATCTACGGCACTGCGTTTAATAAGAAGGAAGAGCTGACGGAGTATTTGGAAGAACTGGAAAATATCAAACGCCGGGATCACAATAAGCTGGGGCGTGAGATGGAGCTGTTTACGACTGTGGACGTGATCGGGCAGGGACTGCCGCTCCTGATGCCGAAAGGGGCAAAGATGATCCAGACCATGCAGCGCTGGATCGAGGATCTGGAGGATAACGAGTGGGGCTACATCAGGACAAAGACGCCGCTGATGGCGAAGAGCGACCTGTATAAGCTCTCCGGCCATTGGGATCACTACAAAGAAGGAATGTTTGTACTGGGGGATGAGGAGAAAGACAAAGAGGTATATGCGCTCCGGCCGATGACCTGCCCGTTCCAGTATTTTGTATACAAGGCAACCCAGCATTCCTACCGGGATCTGCCGCTTCGCTACGGCGAGACTTCCACGCTGTTCAGAAATGAGGACTCCGGGGAGATGCACGGCCTGACAAGGGTGCGCCAGTTCACGATCTCCGAGGGGCATCTGATCGTAAGGCCGGACCAGATGGTGGAGGAGTTTAAAAATTGTATCGCCCTTGCACAGTACTGCCTGAAGACGCTGGGGGTTGAGGAGGACGTAACCTATCATCTGTCCAAGTGGGATCCCGAGAACCGGGAAAAATATATCGGGGAGCCGGAAGTCTGGGAAGAGACCCAGGAGCATATGAGAAGGATGATGAAGGAGCTGCAGATCCCGTTTGTGGAGGATGTGGGGGAAGCGGCATTCTATGGTCCGAAGATCGATATCAATACGAAGAATGTGTACGGCAAAGAGGACACGATGATCACGATACAGTGGGATGCGCTTCTGGCGGAACAGTTTGACATGTATTATATCGACCAGAACGGCGAGAGGGTACGTCCCTGTATCATCCACAGAACTTCCATGGGCTGTTACGAGAGGACGCTGGCATGGCTGATCGAAAAATATGAGGGCAAATTCCCCACATGGCTCTGCCCTGTGCAGGTGAGGGTTCTGCCGATCTCCGACAAGTATGAAGAGTATGCGCAGAAGGTACGCAGCGAACTGAAGGCAAACGGTGTGCTGGCGGAAGTGGACAGCCGTTCCGAGAAGATCGGCTTTAAGATCCGGGAGGCAAGGCTTGCAAAACTGCCCTACATGCTTGTGGTAGGACAGCAGGAGGAAGCGGACGGAACAGTTTCCGTCAGAAGCCGGTTTGCGGGAGACGAAGGCGTAAAGCCGCTCTCTGAGTTTATCGATCAGATCTGCAAGGAGATCAGGACGAAAGAGATCCGGAAGGAAGTACAGGAAGGATAGGGCGGCCTCATTTCAGTGTCGGAAATGTGGGATGAAACAGGTAAGTGCGAAGAAGGATACCGCAGTATGGCGATGGGCTGTGCTGCGGTATTTATGTACGGAGAGCAGTGTGTTTTGGTTTTTACAGGGCGGCGGTTCAGTTGAAGACTGAATTTTTTACGGAAAGGCATTGTAAAAGTTATAAAGGTCTGGTAAAGTATATTTATCGCATCCGGTCTTTGGATGTATATTCTTTACTCATATTTGAAAATCTTGTTAGAAAATCTTGTGGTAATTCAAAATTCAGGTAATTATTTCCAAACAAAAAGTATAAACAGAGAGGTGAGGTGAGACAGACGAGGAAGAAAAAAATAAAATAAATTTTTTTGATGCTAATTGTTGACAAAAGTTATCGAATATGATAACTTTATAGATAAAGGAGGAAGTGATAAATATTTATAATCTGGATTTTTATATGAAAGAAAACGGAAATGTTCCGGTGAGAGATTTTTTGTACTCATTATCCCCTAAATTGAGGGCGAAGGCATTTAAAGATATCGAACTGCTGAAAAATATGGGAAACGATCTGCGGGAACCGTATGTAAAGGCCATGAAGGGGAAAAAGAATAAAGGGCTGTATGAGCTGAGAATAAAATTTTCCAATGATATAGCCAGAATATTTTACTTCACATATCATGATAATAGATATGTATTATTGCATGGTTTTATAAAGAAGACAATGAAAACACCTGAAAACGAGATCGATAAAGCAAGAAAATATATGGAAGATTACATAAGGAGGGCTGCATGATGAGAAAAGCCGGAATATCTTTTGAAGAGGTAAAAGCGGATCTGCTTAAGAGTGAGGAATTTGCATCGGAATACGAAAAACTGCGTCCCAGATACGAGGCGATCGAGCAGATCATAAGGGCAAGGAAGGAACAGAATATGACGCAGGAAGAACTTGCCAGACGTATCGGAACACAGAAAAGCAATATTTCCAGACTGGAGAGCGGAAATTATAATCCGTCTCTGGATATGCTGATAAAAATAGCAGAGGCGCTTGGAAGAGAGCTGAAAATACAATTGTGACGGAAGAAAAGGCCTGAGGCAGTCGGATAGACAGCTTCGGTCTTTTTTTCTGTTGATCATTAAAAAATGAAAGCATAAACAACAGCATAAATAACGGTAAATCTGGTCATACTGATTTTGTAGAAAGAGTCAATAACCCCGCTGCAAGCAGTCACTTTGGCTGATGCCAGGCAAGCTTGGCATTTTGTTCGCGGGAATAAAGATTGCGGGTATGTTGGTGGATCTGAGGATTCACCAGGCCTGCTGCAAAATCAGGAGGTGGAAAGATGGCTGAATTACGTTGCTCAGTGGAAAATTGTACCTATAACAGTGATAGGTGCTGCTGCAAGGGGGACATCATGGTGGAAGGCAGACATGCCTGCCGTAAGGATGATACCTGCTGCGGCAGCTTTAAGGACAGGAGCGATATGGGAGCATTCACAAGCGCCATATCCCATCCCAGCAGAACCATCAGTATTGACTGTGAGGCGGACAAATGCATTTATAATACAAATTATAAATGCTACGCGGATCATGTGGATATCAAAGGCTGCGGAGCGGATAATTGCGGTGAAACAACATGTGCCACATTTAAAGAAAAATAAATCAATATTTTGTGGTCTTTATGTTCAGGAGTAGCGCTTCGGTAGCACTTCATGCAGTATGATTGTTCTTGTAAAAGGGGAATGGCTAACGGATAATAACGCCGGAAGCCGACAGGAGCCGGAAAGAGATTTCCGGCTCCTTTTAGGTTTGATGGCGGCGGACGCTGAGAAGGACATAAAATACTACGTCGCAACCATTGACATTTTCCGGCTCCGGCTATAATATTAAAAAAGAACGAAACGTTTCGCTCTATGTTCGGGGCAAAAGGGAGGGTATATGGCGGCAACCATTCGTGATATCAAAGAGCAGACAGGGCTGTCCCTGGCGACGATCTCCAAATATTTAAACGGAGGCAATGTGCTTCCGGAAAACCGGGTGAAGATCGAGGCGGCGATCAAAGAACTCCACTATGAGGTAAATGAGATCGCGAGGGGGCTTGTGACAAACCGCACAAGGACAGTTGGGGTGCTGGCCTACAGTGTGGAGAGCATCTTTAACGGGACGCTCCTGCGGCATATCGGGAACAGCCTGCGGAAGGCGGGATACGGGCTGATGATCTGCGATTCCTGCGATGATCTGAAGATCGAAGCGGAGAATGTAAATTTTCTGTTGGGCAAGAAGGTGGACGGTATTATTGCGCTGCCGGTTTCCACGAAGACGGATTCTTTAAAGATGGCGAAGAAGGCGAAAGTGCCGGTGGTTTTGCTCGACCGGCCCTCCCGGGACGCAGGATTCGACTGCGTCAGGATCGATAACTGCCGCGCGGCTTATCAGGCGGTGAGATTTTTGCTGGAAAACGGACATAAAAAAATCGGGATCGTATGTTCTCTTACGGAATATACCGGAAAAGAGCGTTATAAGGGCTATAAAGAGGCGATGGAGGAGGCAGGCTGCGAGCTGCGGGAGGAGTACTGTGCGGCGGGGACGCATTCCATTGAATTCGGATTTGAGGGGATGAGCAGGCTGCTCTCTTTAGAAGAACGTCCTACGGCGGTTTTTATGACGAACTATGAGGTGGCGTTGGGGGCAGTGATGGCGCTGAATAAGACGAAACTTCACTGTCCGGAGGATATTTCGCTGATGGGGTTTGACGATCTGATCATGTCCCATGTGATCCATCCCCGGCTTCATATGGTGGTGCAGCCGATGAAGGAGATGGGGGAGAAGGCGGCGGAACTGCTTTTGAGCCGTATCGAAAGCAGGGAACAGGAGATGCCGATGGAGATCGTGCTGGGGACACGCATCAGTGAGGGGGATTCTGTTGCGGGGATTGGTGCCGAACGCCATGAAAATAATGAAATCCTCCGTCGCCACGCTCTCGCTCCGTAAAAAGCGTAGCGGACACTAAGCTCGTGAGATACCTCGCTAAGTGCCGACGCTTTTTAAGGGGCTCCTTGAGGATTTCATTATTTTCATGGCTGGTTAAGGTGTTAACTAAACGCCCATGCAGTTAAATATGCACCACCATAAATAAAAGTGGGCGTTTAGCAGCTATATGCACACATGCAGCAAGCTGCATGGCGCGTGTACGGACAGCGCAGCAAGTGCGCAGTCCTGATGGAAGGTTGGGATTTTTACAGTAAATGACAGACAGGATTTGTTATTTTGAGCGAAACGGTTCGCTCAAAATGTATTGACATGGCAAGGAAATCGTATTATAATGGATGAAAACAAACGGATAAATCAATAAAATTGTAGAATTGGATAGAACGAAGCGGTTTGTTTTCGGGAGGCGGGTTGTATGGGAAAATTATTGTTGGGGATCGATATCGGGACTTCGGCCTGTAAGGTGGCGGTTTTTGATGAGGACGGAACGGTACTGGCGCAGGCGAACAAGGACTACCGGGTATATTATCCCGAGAGCGGATGGGCGGAACAGGACCCGGAGGAGTGGTGGAGCGCGATCTGTGAGGGGATAAAGGAAATTCTGGCGAAGAAAAAAGTGTCCGCGGACGAGATCTGCGGGATCGGTGTGGACGGGCAGAGTTGGTCGGCGATTCCGGTGGACAGGGACGGAAACGTACTTAGCAGGACGCCGATCTGGATGGATACCAGAGCCAGAGATATCTGTGACAGGATAAAGCGGGAAAGTTTTGCGGAGGAAATCTTTGAGACGGCGGGGAATGATTTTCTGCCTTCTTATTCGACACCGAAGATGCTCTGGTTTCAGGAAGAGCGGCCGGAGGTGTTTCGGAATACATATAAATTCCTGCAGAGCAACAGCTATATTGTGTATAAGCTGACTGACCAAATGAGTCAAGACTTTTCGCAGGGCTATGGCATACACTTTTTTGATATGAATCGGCTTACTTATCGGGAAGAGCTGGCAAACAGGCTGGGCTTGTCACAGGAACTGGTTCCGGCGCTGTACGGCTGCGATGAAGTGGTCGGGGAAGTGAGTGAGAAAGCCGCAAAACTGACCGGTTTAAAAGCCGGGACGCCTGTTGTCGCGGGAGGCCTGGATGCGGCGTGCGGTACGCTGGGAGCAGGCGTTTACCAAGTCGGTCAAACGCAGGAGCAGGGCGGCCAGGCAGGCGGAATGAGCATCTGTACGGACAGGGCGCTGGCGCATAAAAAGCTGATACTGGGGACCCATGTGGTGCCGGGGCTCTGGCTCTTACAGGGCGGCACGGTAGGCGGAGGCGGAACCTTAAAGTGGTTCCGGCAGGAACTGGGGCAGGGCATGAGCTTCGATGAGCTGACAGGAGAAGCCGAAAAAGTGCCGGCTGGTTCGGAGGGAGTGCTGTTTCTTCCTTACATGGCAGGGGAGCGGTCCCCCGTCTGGAATCCGGATGCCAAAGGAGTATTTTACGGCCTTTCCTATGATAAGACGAGAGGGCATATGATCCGGGCGGTTTTGGAGGGGGTTGCGTTTTCGCTGGAACACAATCTGCGGACGGCAAAGGAGACGGGAGCCGAGGCAGGCGTTTTAAATGCGATGGGAGGCGCCGCCAATTCCCTGCTCTGGACGCAGATCAAGGCGGATGTCACGGGAAAAACCATACAGGTGCCGGCATCTGATACGGCTACCACACTGGGGGCGGCACTGCTTGCCGGGGTGGGCTGCGGCATCTATCAGGATTATGACGAGGCAGTGCGCCGCACTATTAAGATCACCAGAGTGCAGGAGCCGGATATGGAGCGGCACGAGATCTATAAGGGTGCGATGGAGCGGTACCTGAAACTGTCCGAGAAGATGCAGGAGATCTATTAATGAAGGAAAAGCCTTTGGAATTCATAATTTAGGGCTTGATATGATAGGAAGGATAAAGAAGATGAAAGCAGGAGTTGTTCACGCAAAAAACGATATTCGCTATGAGGAGATTCCCAAACCGAAAGCGGAGCCCGGGAAAGTAGTCGTAAAGGTAAAATACACCGGTATCTGCGGTTCGGATATACCGAGGGTAAACGGGGATGCCTGCCACTATTTCCCCAATGTTCTGGGACATGAGTTTTCGGGGACGGTGGAGGAAGTGGGAGAAGGCGTAACGAGTGTAAAGCCCGGCGACAGGGTTGCGGGCGTGCCGTTAGTACCCTGTATGGAATGTGAGGATTGTCAGAAGGGAAATTATTCGCTCTGCAAGCATTACAGCTTTATCGGCTCAAGAGAGTTTGGCAGTTTTGCGGAGTATGTGTCGATGCCGGAGCGGAATGTGGTGAAGTTTGACGATGCGGTAAGCTTTGAGATGGGGGCATTTTTTGAGCCTGCCACGGTGGCGTTGCACGGCCTTCGAAGAGTGGATTACAAAGGCGGAAAGACCGTGGCGATCTTAGGCGGCGGCACGATCGGTATGCTGACCATGCAGTGGGCGAAGATTTTCGGCGCGAAGAAAGTAGTTGTCTTTGATATCCTGGAGGAGAGGCTGGATCTGGCAAGGAGGCTGGGCGCCGACGCGGGCGTTAATTCCGGCAGGGAAGGCTGGCAGGAGCAGGTGAAGGAGCTGACAGGCGGACGCGGTTTTGACTATGTGTACGAAACCGCTGGCAATACGATCACGATGAAGCTGGCGTTTGAACTGGCGGGTAATAAAGCGCAGGTATGCTTTATCGGAACACCGACAAAAGAATTATCTTTCAGCGTGGCGGAATGGGAGAATATCAACCGGAAAGAGTTCTATCTGACCGGTTCCTGGATGAGTTATTCGGCTCCTTTCCCCGGAGATGAGTGGGAGCTGGCGGCACATTATTTTAAAACGGGAGAGCTGAAATTCGACGATTCCTTTATCTTCCGGAAGATACCCCTCTCCAGGATAGATACGGCTTTTGAGATGTTCAAGACGCCGGGGACGGTCAAGGGGAAGATACTGATCGACAGTGAGGCGTAGGACAAACAATATAACAATATAAAACAGGAGGTAATATTATCATGGCAGTAGAAGCGGCAAAGGTTCCACAGATCACATTGAACACGGGGGACAAGGTGCCCTGTATCGGTATGGGCACATTCGGTTCCGACAGGTTTACGGCGGAGCAGGTGTCAAACGCGGTGGCAGGGGCGATCCGGGCAGGATACCGGATGTTCGACTGCGCGGCATGTTACGGCAACGAAGACCAGATCGGAGAAGTGTTTGAGGCGGCTTTCAAAGAAGGCGTTGTGGAGAGGAAAGATCTTTACATTATGACAAAGGTGTGGAATGATATGCACCGGGATGTGGAGAAGTCCTGCAGAAAGAGTATCGAAGACTTAAAGTGCGATTATATCGATCTGTTCTTTATTCACTGGCCTTTCCCGAACTATCATGCACCGCACTGCACGGTGGATTCCAGAAATCCGGACTCCAAGCCGTTTTCCGTGGCGGAATTTATGGATACATACAGACAGTGTGAAGAGCTGGTGAGAAAAGGACTGATCCGGCACATCGGTATCTCCAATATGACGATCCCGAAGCTGAACGCGGTCATCGACAAATTTGAGATCAAGCCTGTGGCGTGCGAGTTAGAGCTCCATCCCTGCTTCCAGCAGCAGGAACTGTTTGACTATCTGAAGGCGCATGATATCCAGCCCATCGGTTTTATGCCGCTCGGTTCTCCCCAGAGGCCGGAACGCGATATGGAGCCGACGGATATCGCGGATATGCAGGTGCCGGAGTTTAAGGCGATCGCACAGGCACACGGCGTGCATCCGGCGATCATCGCGCTGAAATGGGCGGTGCAGAGAGGACAGATTCCGATCCCGTTCTCCATCCATGAGATGGAATATACGAGCAATCTGGAGTCCACAGTGACAGAGCCGCTGACGGAAGAAGAGATGAAGGTGATCGCAACCCTCGAGAAGAACAACCGTCTGGTAAAAGGACAGGTGTTCCTGTGGGAAGGCGCAACCGACTGGCATGATCTCTGGGATGAGGACGGTGTGATCGTGGACTGTCCGGATGCGGAATAAACGGTGTAAGTATATGCGAGTGCGGACGCCAGGATGAAAATAAAATCCTCCGTCGCCACGCTCTCGCTCCGTAAAAAGCGTAGCGGTACTAAGCTCGTGAGGTACCTCGCTAAGTGCCGACGTTTTTTAAGGGGCTCCTTGAGGATTTTATTTTCATCCCGGCTGGCAAAGGTAAACCGAATAGTATGTAGAAGAGAGTATATCGGGAGTACCGAAGAAAATATAGGAGAGTATTAGGAGTCAGCATATGATCACAACAGTTACATTGAACGCATCGATCGACAAGGCATATTATATGGAAGGAAGCATCGAAAACGGTACGGTGATGCGGGTAAAAGCCGTTCACAATTCCGCCGGCGGAAAAGGGCTGAATGTGGCGAGGGCGGTGCATCTTTGCGGAGAGGATGTGCTTGCCACCGGCCTGGTGGGCGGCTACAACGGAAAATATCTGGAGGCGCTTCTGGACAAAGACGGTGTTTCCCGTGATTTTGTACACATCCAGGGAGAGACAAGAAGCTGCATCAATATTCTGGATGAGGCGTACGGCTCCACAGAATATCTGGAGCCGGGCTGTCCTGTGACTGAGCAGGAGATACAGCAGTTTCTCGGGCGGTTTCCGGAGATCATAAAAGACAGTTCCGTGGTCACGATGTCGGGAAGCGTACCGGCAGGAATGGAAAAAGATATTTACAAAGAGTTGACTGACATAGTCAAAAGAGCCGGAAAGCAGGTGATCTTAGATACCAGCGGGGAGTTGTTAAGGATTGGGATCGAAGGCTGTCCGACGGTCGTGAAACCAAATCAGGACGAGCTGGAAATGCTGTTTCATACAAAGATAACAGGCAGGGAAGATGTGATAGCCAGAGCGAGAAAGATCCATGAAAGGGGCATTCCCTATGTGGTCATTTCCCTCGGAGGAGACGGGGCGCTGATGGCCTGTCGGGAAGGTGTATTTCAGGCGGCGCCGCCGAAAATAGAGGCGGTGAACACGGTGGGCTGCGGTGATTCCATGGTGGGTGCTATGGCTGTAGCGCTGCACAGAGAGTGGGAGCCGGAAAAAATGCTGCGGTATGCGGTGGCGGTAGCCTCTGCCAATGCGCTCTCGCCGAACACCGGGGACTTTGATCCGAAGATCAGCGAGAGGCTGTTCGGAGAAATAGAGTGTGAGAAGATTTGTTAGTGCCTCTGATGGCGGATGTCCGGAAGCGTGGGAAAATCCGCTGAACGGTTTGAGAATGTTTAGAGGAAACAGATCAGTTTTATGTAAGGGAACAGGAAAAAGAAAGAAGGATAAGGATATGTCATTAGTTACATCAAAACAGTTATTGCTGGATGCGCAGAAGGGCGGCTATGCAGTGGGCGCATTTAACGTGGAAAATATGGAGATGGTGATGGCGGTGGTAAAGGCCGCGGAGGAAATGAAAGCGCCTGTTATTTTACAGACAACACCTTCCACTATCAAATATGCCGGAATTTCCATGTACTATGCCAATGTGAAGGCGGCGGCCAGACAGGCGCAGGTGCCCGTAGCGCTGCATCTGGACCATGGCAGCAGCTTTGCCCTTGCCATGCAGGCGCTGCGGACCGGATATACTTCCATTATGATCGACGGATCGAAGGAAGCTTTTGAGGAGAACATCGCGCTGTCGAAAAGGGTGGTGGACGCCTGCAGCCCTTCCGGTATTCCTGTTGAGGCGGAACTCGGCAAGGTGGGCGGAAAGGAAGATGATCTGGAATGCAATGATCCGGGTTATACCGATCCGGAGGATGCGGTGCGGTTTGTGGAGGAGACCGGGATCGATTCTCTGGCGGTTGCCATCGGCACGGCACACGGCATCTATAAGGGAGAGCCGAAGCTTGATCTGGAGAGGCTTTCCGAGATCAGGAGCAGGGTATCCATTCCGTTAGTGCTTCACGGGGCTTCCGGTGTGCCGGATGAGACGGTGCGGCAGTGCATCAAGAGGGGTATCTGTAAAGTGAATTTTGCGACGGAGCTGAGGATCGCCTACAGCGACGGCGTGAAGGAATATCTGAAAGAGAATCCGGATGCCTTTGACCCGAAGAAGTACGGAACGCTGGGTATGGAGAAGGTGACGAAGCTGGTATGTGAGAAGATCAGGCTTTGCGGAAGCGAAGGGAAGGCGTGACGGCAGCAGCAGCGCAGGTCTCACGAAACAGTACGGATCATATATCATTTAAATAAGAAACAGGATCAGGCACAAAAACGCCGCAGAGCAAAAACAGCAGCTCTGCGGCGTTTTCCATCTTTCGGGGGAATTTTTTGCAGGAGCTTTTCCCGGTTTTATAGTCAATATGATGACCAGATATGTTAGGATTGTGTCTATGGGCAGAGGACCGGTATTCTTATAGCAAGCGAAAAATAAATTTTGAATGTCACACCGGTATGCAGATCTGATCATATAAAATTCTAACGCTGCAGGAGGAACAAACGATGAAAAGACACTTGATAACAAACCAGAGATTAGCGGAATTCGGACAGTATCTGAGAGAGGAGGAGTATGGGAAGGCGACAATGGAAAAGTATCTGAGAGAAGTCAGATGCTTCTACAGATGGCTTGGGAGCAGGGATGTAGATAAAAAGATTACTGCGGAGTTTAAAAATAATCTGCAGGAAAAGGGATATGCGACTGCTACAGTCAACGGAAAACTTTCGGCATTAAATGCCTTCTTCCGCTTTGCCGGATGGGAGGAGTGCAGAGTGAAATTTTTGCGCATCCAGAGGCGGATATTCATGGATCAGAGGAGGGAGCTTAGCAGGGAAGAGTACAGGAGACTTTTAAAGACGGCAAGAGACAGGAAGAACGACAGATTGGCGCTTCTCATGGAGACAGTCTGTGGTACGGGTATCCGGGTCAGCGAGACAGAGTATATCACGGTGGAAGCACTGAAAAAGGGTAGGGCGGAGGTCCGGCTGAAAGGAAAAGTGCGTGTGATCTTCCTACCGGAAAAACTCTGCCGCAGACTCCTTAAATATGCCGGAAAAATGGGGATCATTTCGGGAGAAATTTTTCTGACCGGAAACGGCAAAAGGCTTTCCCGAAAGCAGATATGGAGAGAGATGAAAGGACTCTGCAAACATGCCGATGTGGAAGAGGCAAAAGTATTTCCACACAACCTGCGCCATTTGTTTGCCACAGCATTTTACAGGGTGAGCGGTGATATTGTGAAACTTGCGGATGTATTGGGACATAGTTCCATCGAAACGACAAGGATCTATCTGATGACAAGCGGAAAAGAACATACACGTTATCTTGAGAATATGGGGCTATTGGTGTAGACGGAATTCACATTCTGTCTACAAAAGTATTGTGCGACAATAGGATTCCTGAATAGTATAGCACATTCGACGGTTCTGTGGCAATAATATTTCTCTATCTCCGGACATGGAAATCAAAGCCGAAGAAGGATTTTTCTACGGCTTACATTTTTGTACCTTGAAACAAATTGTGTGTTGTGCCATTAATCCGTGACGGTGCTTTCAACAGACGGCAGCTTTTGCCTTTAGGCAAAAATGCTGCCGTTTTTTGCCCTTTGTAGTCAGAATGTGAATTCCGTCTACAAAAGCGCAGGGCAAAATTCAGGAGAAAGGAAGGGAGCCGGTATGGAAGAGTCTGAAAACCGTATTACGCCAGAACGGATTATTTTCGGAAAGAGTTTTATTACAGCTAAGGCACCGCAGAGTGAAAGGTATCGGATCTTTTATAAGGATATCATCTGGGCATATATTAGCGTGCCGGATGACAGGACGGGGGACTGTGAGAATCCGGATATCGCAGATGTCACCGAGGAAATGGAAGGGACTTTGGTGGTCTGTGACAAAAAGCGATGCAGATGGATATTTCAAACTGACCGAACTGGTCAAACAGCAGGCAGCCTCTTAAAGAAACTTTGTATCCATGCACCGTATATTGTGGCGGGAGGACAGGACTGGTTTGATATAACCCAAACAGCAGACTTTGACATGGTCCGTCAAATGGTAAAAGTCAAAAGGGCATGCGGCAGATAGGGAAAGACTTGTAACAGGAGACTGGGGGAATGGCGGAAAAAATATTTGAAGTACAGATGTTTGGCGGATTTTCCATGCGGTACGGAAATGAAACTGTCGTGATGAACAAGGCGGGGAGTTCAAAATCATTAAGGCTCCTGCAGATGCTCCTCTTATCGATGCCGGAGGGGCTTTCCAAAAGCGAGATCATGGATAATCTGTATGGCTGGAATGAGAAGACAGATACGGCGAATCGCAATAAAAATCTAAATAATCTGATCTATCGCCTGAAAGGGCAGCTGGCAGCAGGCGGCCTGCCGGAAGAAGATTATGTGGAGATACAGGAGGGGATATGCCGTTTTAAAAGCGGGATC
This sequence comes from [Clostridium] symbiosum, assembly GCA_021769625.1. Lineage (GTDB taxonomy): Bacteria > Bacillota > Clostridia > Lachnospirales > Lachnospiraceae > 1XD8-76. The sequence continues at coordinate 20,287 of JAETSN010000057.1, forward strand.
CCGCTGAAAATGGATGTTTTGGAATTTGAGAATACGATAGAACTGGCAAAAAAGGAAAAGGGATCGAAAAGAAGCTCCCTTCTCTGGAAAGCGAATGAAATCTACTGTGGGGAACTGCTTCCGGCAAACCTTTCCGAAATGTGGTTTTTTCAGAAAAGCAGATATTTTAAGGAACTGTATATCTGGTCTGTGGGGGAACTGGAGAGAGAACTTCAGAAAAACAAGGACTATAAAAACCGGTTATTGCTTTATGCGAGGGCTGCTGCGATCTATCCGTTTGAGAACTGGCAGCTTCGGCAGATGCGCTGTAATCTGGAACTGTACCGTTATGATGAGGCTCTGAATATTTATAATGAGACAATGGAGTTGTATGCCCGGGAGATGGACGGAACAGCGCCGGCGGAAGAGATGCAGGAATGCTTTGAGGAACTGAAGCTGATGGATGAAAACCACAGGAGAAATGCGGATGATGCGGAAAGCTGGAAAAACATGGATAAAGTGTTTCGTGGAAAGCGGGACGATATCATGAGGGCGCTTCTGACGGAGGATAATATAAAGAGGGCTTATTACTGTACTTATCCCAGCTTTGTGGATTACTGTCATCTGGTGGTGAGGGCGAAGGAGAGAAACAGGTTTTCGGCTGTGCTGATGTTCCTCACCCTGAGCCAGAAAAGGGCACAGAAGTCCATGAATCTGCCGGAGCAGATGGAACTGTTAAAAGAAGTGCTGGGGGGGGTGCCTGCGCGTCGGGGATGCCTATACCAGATACGGGAACCGGCATTTTATTTTGATGCTTGTGAACACGGAAATGGAGTATTGCGGCACTATATTCAGAAGAGTTGAGACGGCTTATACAAAAAGAGCAGGAAAGGGGGATCTGTGGTATTATGCGGATATGACGCAGGAACTTGGAAAGGCGTGAATACAAAAGGGGTGATACCCGGAAAGCGAAAAAGTGCTTTCCGGGTAAAATTTTGCCTGAAATTGAAAAAGAAAGTTGTCTGGTGTGAAATGAGGCAGTTCGCGAGATACCCCTTTTGATACGATTATATCGAGATAGAAATATCTGTGTGGCAGCGCCCCTCAGACAGGTTGAAAGAGGCTGCTGTGGAACTACAAAGTATCACATTTATAGAAAGGAGAGATCATGATGAAGTTCAAAAGATGGAAGAAAATGATTGTTATGCTGTTGATAGCGACCATGTTCCTCCAGAGCGTGGTTGTGTACGCGGATGACAGTACGAGTGCGATGCCGTCACAGACGGAAACGTCATCGGATGCGCAGGCGGCTGCGAATGACGAACCGACGACGTCGCAGACACCGTCGGACGGCAGCAGCAATGCCGAAGATCCGGCTGATCAGGACGGAAAAGGCGATGCTGATAATCCGGCTGATCAGGACGTGGAAAATGCCAATAAGGACAAAGACGAAGCGTCAAAGGATGAGAATGAGAACAAAGACAATTTACCGGATAACGATGGCGGTTCGTCGGAGGATAAGGGCGGAGATGACGCCGGAAAGCCGAAAGACGAAAATATAGGCAAGGGCGGTAATGAGGATCAGGGAGGATCGACCGGATTAGTCAATGACTCGGAAGAGGACGAAGAGCTGGATTCCGAGGAATTGGAAGAGACCGCCGACATTCCCACAGAGGTATTAGAACTTCGCGCTCTGTTGGATCAGATGGAAGCTTTTGAGTTGACCGAGGAAAACCAAGAGGAGTATTATACCTTGGGCATGCAGGCCATGGAGTTGATGGAAGCTTTGGAGGATATTGATTATAAAGGAAAACTTGATGATCAGATTCGGTTTCAGATGCTGGCAAACAAACAAACTGGCGGGTCAGATGTCACAGACAGAGACTATATCGCTTTGATGATAGCATGTCAGGTGGATAGTAAAAATAATATCACTGATTATGATATGCTCGACTCAAAAAATTTTTCTGGAACTACAAATGAAACAACGAATAGTTCCAAGTGGCAGTGGACTGCATCAGGCAATCGGTATATGGTAAAACGTACTGCCAGTACAAATGTTAACACGGATGTGTATCTGAAACATCCCAGCAATTTGTGGAACTATACTGGATATACTTATAAAGGATATGTTAATGAAAATACCAGCACACCTTATGGTTCGGTTTCAATTAATAGCAACGTGGCAAAATGGACTGATAGTTTTTATTATGAAAGGAATAACAGTTGGGGTAAATGCTCAGTTCATGTTGCAAATGCAACCGGAGCCTATACATGGTATATTTTTCAAAAGGATGCCTACAACTACACCCTGAACTACAACGCCAACGGCGGCAGTGATGGAAACATTACGAAGAGCGAGGCCAAGGATCAGACCGCTACATCTTATACTTTTACTGATCTCAACGGCAATCCTACAAGAACGGGCTATCGTCTGGATGGCTGGTCTACCACTAATGGCGCGAATAATGCCGGGAACAGAGTAACGTCGGTGACGTGCGACACGAATAACAAGACCAAGACTGTTTACGCCATCTGGGAAGCCATTGACTACACCATCACCTATACCGATGGTGTGGCTGGTCAAGAAGTATTCAAAGATCAGGTGTACAACAAGCATTACGGTGACGAGACACCTGAATTTAACGGCGACACCTCAACGCTGACCTACACCAAAGACGGCAAAACCTATGAGTTTGTTGGCTGGGATCCCGCCGTTGCGGAGACGGTGACCGGTACCCAGACCTACACCGCGAAGTGGAAGGAGAAAGTCAACACGCTTAAGCCGCTCACTGTCACTAAGACGGTTAATAAAACTAATATCGAAGTCGGTGAAGAGATCACTTATACAATAATTGTATCTAATACTAATAGTAAGGTCGTTTATGTAGAAATCACCGACAAACTGAGCGATATGTTTGAATTTGTAGCGGCCGGCGACGGCGGCAAAAACAATAACGGCACTGTAACATGGACGAACGTCGAAGTCCCTGCCAATGGCAACAAGGAAGTGGCTCTTTACGTTAAGGCGGTGAAAGCCGGTAAGGTTACCAATAGCGCTACTGTTACATGGCCTGACGGCGGCAGCGCCGAGGGCAAAGCACCTGAGGTGACGGTAACGGAAGAAGAGATCAAGTATGTGGATACAGAGTTCACTATTAATTCTTCATTTAGGTACGGCGATGCGGATTTGGAGCATACGGTTATGGACAATTATTCCATGTCCTATGAGATCACCAATCCTAATGTTCCGGGTTTCAGGCTGACCGGCACATTGTCCAGCGAAGAGGCGAGACGTTCCAGCGTCAACAGCCCTGCATGGGAGTGGACATTGAAGTTGAAATTGCCGCAGAGCTTTGAGAATAAGGTCGCTTTGTCACCAACTCAGAGCGAGGAGCTCTATGGATTTAATCAAATGGAGATAACTGCGAACTATACACAGGTCGACGGCTATGTGTATGGGTTTAAGGGTAGCGGAGATGCATTAACCGCTGCAAGGGAAAAACCCAACAATAATGTCACAACGATAAATGTTGCCGGTACTACATCAGGCCAAAAGGAGTATGTGTTTAACGGCTACGCTGTTCCCCAGAAGGCTGTCCATACCTACTATGAAAATGTGGATAGGGAAATAGTGAACGGCACAAAGAACGTGGAAGCAAAGAATTCGAAGAACAATAACGATGTTATATATTCCGGTGATGAGGCATGGCGTGCTGTAAAGGCCGAGTATTTATATTATGAGGGCATGAAATATATCTGCGTTGAAAAGCCCAGTGAGTTTAAAGTTCGGCTGGATACCGTGCCCTTTAAGTATAACTACGTCCGCGCAATCACCGTGACATGGGAGAGGGAAGACGGAACAGAGATAAAGAGTGTAGATGTCCCCAACGGTATCCCTCAGGAAGAGTGGGAAAAGGAGAAGCCCGTGGATCCCAGTACCACCGGCAAGTGGGGCGACCCCGAAACTGATGGTGACGGCAATATTACCGTCCGGTGGGAAGAAACTACCATTGAGCCCACACAGGACGGCACATGGCAGTTGGATATCACCAAGGAAATTTCCAACTACCTGAACAAAGGCAAGGCTGTCACTATTGATGATCTGCCCGATGATTTCGCCGTCAATGTCACTGTGAAGTATCACAATGGTGAAAAGCGGGTCAGTGAGACCAGAAAACTGATTGTAAATGACAACCCCGTAAAAAGCTCTTGGGAAGATGGTGGCTACGATTATTCTTCCATAAATTGGAACGGTGTATTTAACTTGCCCGACTGGCAGTATGATCTGAAGGGAAACAACAAGACAGTGGAAGACTTTGCGGATTACGACACCATAATCGAGATCCGCGAGAGCAATTACAACATTGATGATTACACCTGCACTGTGAGTTCAACTAACAATAATCCAGTGGTCAATGGCGTGAAGACGGAGGTCTATCACGTGGTGCAAAGCGGCAGCAACGACCACACCCAGAGCAGATATGGTATTCGTAACAGCTACCGGGAGATACTTCCCCCATCTAAGCCTACCGACAAGGAGCTGCAAGACCTGAAGTTGGTCGTTTGGATTGATTGCGAACCTAAAGAGCACACTGACAGTGCCTACTGGCTCGGAAGCAGCTGGTTCGGTGAAGTCACAAAGAACACTGGGAGTAACAAAGAAGATTATCCTTACGTCTGCGCTGCGTCCATCAGTGTGGATAGGCAGGAAAGCTACTGGCTGAACCAGACGATACAGAACAGCGAGATTAAGTGGAGCGCGGAGCACCAGCTGAAAGAGGGAACCAAGACCCTGACCGCCACTCTTTATTGGGACGGCAGCAAATGGACGCTTCCTACTGGAAATGGACTGAACCCGGATGTATATTATGCTAACAATTATAATTATCTGAGGATTCATACGGTCCATAAAGACAAAGACAACGGTGCAGGCATTGAGGTTGAGAAGACCCTGAGGTCCATCAACGGCGATGAGACAAAGACTACAGCAAAAGCAGGCGACAAGATCGTTTGGAATATCAAGGTGACTAACCTGTCCAACGTGGAGAAGACCGTTACTCTGACTGAGAAACTGGAAGGTGCAGTGCTGAGTAAGGATGAAGTTGTTCTGGAAGCCGGAAAGTCCGAGACTGTAACGGCAACCTATACCGTACCGGACAACGCCGTACCGGGAAGCAAGTTGAAAAACGTTGTAGTGGCTGAAACTGATAAGCCTAATGAGAAAAAGGAAGGCACGAACGAGAGCGTTGAAATCGTTGATCCTGACGCACCGGTAGAAATAGAAAAGACTGTGAATAAGTCCGAAGCTGTTGCCGATGAGCTCATGACATACAAGGTTACCATCACCAATAAGACTGATAAGCAGCAGAAGGTTACATTTAAAGATGATATGGCAGGCGGTAAGCTTGTGCTGGGAAATGGTACTACTCTTTCCATCCAGCATAGTGCCAGTGACATTGTAGGCGGCGTATCCGGAAGCTTTACAGGAGTAGGCACTGAATTCATTCTGGCGGCAAGGAAGGGAGCAAAAATTACTTTCGAGTATACCGCCCGTGTGGCCGCAGACGCTGCAGGCAAATTAACCAACACTGCTACTGCTACTGTGGACGGAAAGGACTATATAGCTACAGCAGATACGACTGTGAAGAATCCTGTTTCCAATCCTAAGCTGACGGGAATTACCAAGGCGCTGGAGGGCATCGCACCGGCGAGCGTGGAGAGAGGCGAGTCTGTTACCTTGACCTACAAGATCACCGTCACCGGTGAGGAGGGCGCAAAATATGAGGTAACTGACGCTGATGTGACAGTGGTAAGCGGTAATCTGGAAGGAACACTGGATAGCACTGGCAAGGCTGAGATTACTGTGACAAAGATTGTGACCGCAGCTGAGGCAGGTACTCTGGAAGTTGTCAATACCGCATATGTGAAACCGGGAGACGGCACGGAGCCTGTTGATTCGGCTGATCCGGAAGAAGGGCATCCTTCCAATGAAGTAAAAACTGAGATTGAAGTGACAGAGCCTGATAATCCGACACCAACACCGGATCCTACTCCTACCCCGACACCCGGCGGTGGAGATGATCCTACACCTCCTGTACCTGAATTGACACCGCTCATACCGGAGATTATTCCGGCAGGGGGACCTACGACACCGGTTGTACCGAATGTGACACCTGTGGCAGCTACACCGGCGGCACCGACACCGACGGCGGCATTGGTAAGCCCGACACCGGAAGCAGTGGAACTGGCGGATGAAGCAGTACCTCTAGCAGCGGAAGAGGAAAAACAGCCGGAACTGGAAGCGGTGGATGAGGAAAAGACACCGTTGGCAGGCGGGAAAGGAGCAGCCTGGGCACTCATCAACTTTGCATTGATGAATCTGGCGATCTTTGAATCGGTAATGCTTCTGATCGGTTACTTTGTAAAGACGAAGAATGATGACGAAGAGGAGAAGAGAAAACTGAAGAAGAAAGGCATATTCCGAATTATCAGCCTTCCGATAGCGGTCATCTCCCTTATCGTATTCATTCTGACGGAGGATATCACCCTGCCGACAGCATTTGTCGATAAGTATACGATCGTTATGCTGATCATCGCAATTGTGCAGACGGTTATGGTGGCACTCTCCAATAAGAAATATGAGGATGAGGATGAGCAGGAAGTATAAAAACATATACTATTCATAACACAACAACATGATAAAACCGACGCCGGGGAAAACTCTGGCGTCGGTTTTAATATTGGTACACTGGCTGGACATGCTGGCGGATAGGATGCGGGAGAGAAACTACCCCGGATATCACACGGTGATATAAAAAAATAATATAAAAAATATATAAAACGCTTGCCGGGTAAAACGGATTTTGCTATAATGCTTTCAAAAGCATATATTCTTTTTGATTTCTTATGGCTGTGCCATTTCTCTGGGAGTCTTTCCCGTCTGATTTCAACTGAGATCTGTGCTTTTCAAACACCTTAAAATCAAATTGCATGGGATTTCAGGGGGACAGGGGAACCTTTACGGATAAGCCTTTTTCCGGGAAATACCGGGAGGAGGAAGGAATGAACAGAAAGAAAAACGTGAACACGGAGGGTCTGTACCAGAACAGGCTGCCGGAGGAGATCCTGAAAGAACTGACGCCGGAGGCCAGAAGGCAGTATTTCTTATGGGATGAGATCATGAAAAAGGAGATCCAGCTGTATCCGGAGCTGATGCTGCCGGTGGTGAGGGAGATATTCCACAGGGAGTATCCTGAGGGCAGGAGCATCATACTGCTGTCGACAGAGTATACGGTGAGCAGGATTTATGAAGAGGGGGAAAAGCTGTTAGGGGCGATCCGCTCGGACATCCTGATGAAGATTGCGGGAGACCTGTACCACTTCGAATGCCAGATAGAAAAGGACGGGAAGATGGTATTC
>JAETSN010000058.1 GCA_021769625.1 [Clostridium] symbiosum
GTTTAGTATCTCTATTTTCCTTTTTTCTAAACTTGAAGCTATGGGGTTTACCTAAAGGTTTCGCCTAAAGGCGAGGGTTTTAACCCCACTATACAGACAATAAAAACATTTTCTCCAACAGCATTTCATTAACATCTCCATTTTTTGCATACAATGTTATAAATAAATGGGATACTAAAATAGCCCCTGAAGAAATGGCTCCCACATAAGACTCCAGAAGATCCGATCCAAGGCCTGCCACGTCACCTACATTATCACCTACATTGTCAGCAATTGTAGCTGGATTTCTAGGATCATCTTCAGGAATATGTGCCTCCGTCTTTCCCACCAAGTCGGCTCCCATATCTGCCGCTTTGGTATATATGCCGCCACCTACACGATTGAACATCGCAACGATCGAACAGCCTAGGGCATATGTAGAAAGACACTGTGTAAAAACAGAACTGCTTTGTATCATTTCCGCTTTCATCAACCCTATTCCAACACCAAAAATCAAATATACCAAAAATAATCCCAGCAGTGCAAAGCCACCTACACAAAGTCCCATTACAGAGCCGCCTCTGAATGCTATCTTCAAGGTTTTTCCTATATCTTTTGTTTCTCTTGCTTTATTGGCCACGCGCACATTGGCATAAGTTGCAATCTTCATACCTACCCATCCTGCCGCTGCGCTCATAAGCACACCGATCACGAAACTGAGTGCCGAATGCCAATTCATTAAAAGAACCAAAGCTGCCGCAATGATCAGCACAACTGCAGTTATGACCTTATACTCATAAATAATAAAAGCATTTGCTCCTACTCGAATGGCAGAGGCAATCTCAGACATTACATTCAGCCCTTCCTCCATTTTTTTAACCATAATAAAATGTAAACCTGCAAACGCCAATGCCCCAAGAGCTGCGACCATAACAATCCACAATAACGACATAATTAGTTTTCCTTTCACACATCAATATATTGTTATATTATTTTATTGACAAAGCCGTTCTTCCCGAAGTTCTCTTATTGTGATCGCAATACGAAATGCTTCTTCTGCCTCCAGAATATCTCTATCCGTTACATCCACGCCAAATTGAAATTTCATAATTTCTTTTTGTTGATTTAAAGTCATCCAAACTCCATTTATTGTCTTCAATCCACATGATTTTGCTTTCTCGAGAAACGATGAAGTCGGATACAATACATCCGCTGCAAGACAATTTTTTGAAAATGCATTTACAAATTGCAGCGATTCAAAATCTGCATGGCCAGGGCTGTTTATTCCCAGACTTGTACATTGCACGGCAATGTCACAACATGGCGCATATTCCATTAAAAATGAATCCTGAAGCTTTCCACAAACCACCTCCACATCCGAAAATGTTTGCCTGATAAGATTTGCTATCGTTTCGGCTTTTTCAACTGTCCGGTTTGCTATCATCAGCTTTTTTACACCTCTGTTGCAAAGGTCGGCTGCAATAGGGCCGGCAACTGATCCAGCCCCTATTATTAACGCATTTCTCCCTCTCAGAGTTCCCATTTCTTTCTCAATGGAAATCCCCATGCCAATGCCATCCAGTCCCACACCTATAAGCTTTCCATCCACAATCTTTACATGATTTACCGACTTAAATTTCTTACTCATGGCGTCACACTCATCAAGATATGGAATCACATCCTCCTTATGCGGCATAGTCAGATAAAAACCTGCAACTCCCAACAGTTTTGCAGCCTTAATAAATTCCGGAAGCTTTCCTTTCGGCACAGTGGCCGGAATACAAACCGCATTCTGTCCTGCCCGTTCAAACATTGTATTATTTACAAGTGCCGTACAGCTGTGTGACATCGGATCTCCAATCAAAAAATATAATTTTGTATCAGGGTTATACTTTACTCTCATTATGAAGGTTTCTCCCTTTTCCCAGTTTTATGTTAACTATTTTACGCTCGTGAGAAAATCACGCTGGTATGCATAGATCGTAGATGAACTGGTATATCTTCCAAAGTATTGCGGCTCACATGTCAATACCACTTTTTGTTTCATATCTGCGAATTCATCTTCCGCCAGCATCTTATCAATATCATAATACATCCGATCTGTCTTAGTGTTGCAGACGATGATTCTTGTATCAGGAAGATTAGCCAGACGAAGTACCCTCAGGCTATGACGGACACTGTCTAAGCCATCACTTCCTTCATGGTCATAAGCATGTCTGTAATTTACCAGAAGGCGTGCTTTCTCCATTGCCTTATCTGCATCCTGATCTTCGGAACCGAGCAGATTTACTTTCTTCATGTATTTGAGCACCTGCTCATAATACTGTTTGTCCCCCGACTTATCATATTTGCTAATAAGATCCACAAGCCCTCTTGTCTGATCCGCTCTCTTTTCCACAAAAGCATTTATGAAATATGGTTTTGCAAGGAGTGCCAATGCTGTCTGATGAGGATCCGACATCAATGTAAAATTCACTCTGTACCCTTTTTCCTGAAGCCGGTATGCCAGATTATGTCCTCTGAAATAATCTACAGATCTGCCTTCTTCCAACGCAGGATACTTTCCGTTAATATAATCATTTATATTCTCTTTATTTAAAGGTCCTGTATGCGGAACTTTGACAACCAATCTATATTTTGTAAGCACTTCTTCATTCTTTGCAATTTCTTCCAATATCTTCTCTTCTTCTGCAAAAGGATCGGTTATTTCTACACTGATATCCACACCAGGGCCGACCAGTTTTGATAATTCTTCCAGTACTTCATAACTGTTCTTAAATTGCCCACCGATGTTTGCTTTAGGATTATTAAGGAACTGCGAATAAATAAGTGACGGATTCGTTGTTACGTTTGCAATAAAATCTTTCATAGTAGCAATCTCAAACGGATTTGCTGTATTTGCAGAAAATAAAACATTTGTCGGACGACGTACACCGTTTTCTCCAAAAGCAATATCGCGGACCAGATCTACCTGCAGCATCCCATCTCTACTGTAAACAAATTCTCTCCTAAAGCCCGCTGGTGTCTGCCCTTCAGGTGTATCAAAAAGTTTCACAACTTTTCTGAACTCATCAGTCACTCCGACATAGCCTAAAAACTCTTTATAACAAAGATACTCATCGATAGGAATCTTGATCGTCTCAATCCTCTTTATCATTTCCTGCTCCGTACCCGGTGCAGCTTTAATCTTCCCTGCTGCCAATAATGCTCCTAAAGTGCACTTTGTTTCTTTAATATTCATTTCTTCTCCTCTCCAAACAAATAATAAACTTATATTATTTTTCATTCATTCGGCTTGATACATATTTTTAAACCGATAGAATGACGAGCTGCATCTATTGCCTCATTAATCTGGGAAAGTGGATATCGATGCGTGATCAGACTGGCTGCATCCATTGTCTTAGCAATCTGGACAGCCCGATAATGTGTATACGGATTGATAACTGATCCCACAATAGTCAACTCCCGTTTAAATATTTCATTAGGTGAGATTCCGATTTCCACTCCCGGCGGAACAATGCCAAAAAACATAATTCTCCCACATCGTCCGGCTACATCCACCGCCGATCTTGCGGCTCCTGCATTTCCTGACGCTTCAATTACAACGTCCGGCCCAAGCCCGGCTGTCAGTTCAGCTATTCTTGTCTGCACTTCCTCCTCTTTGGGATTTATCACATAATCTGCGCCATTTTCAAGTGCCGCCTTCCTTCTTGCCTCAACCGGTTCGGACACAATTATTTTTGTAGCACCTGCCAATTTGCAAAGTCTTATCAAAATGAGGCTTATTACGCCGCCGCCAAATATAACAACCTCATCTCCTGAGTATATCTTTACCCTGTCGAGTCCGTGAATACAGCAACTGATTGGCTCACATAACGCTGCCTGTTCGGATGTCATTCCCTCTGGTACTACATAAACAGCTTCCTGAGGAATCGCAACATACTGCTGGAATCCTCCATCACGATGCACTCCAAATGCAATTTTATTCAAACATAAATGCTGTTTTCCTACTCGGCAAAACTTACATACTCCACAAAAAATATGAGGTTCAACGGTAACCAGATCACCAACTTTGCACGCATATACGCCTTCTCCAAGCGCTTCAACATATCCTGAAAATTCATGCCCTAGCGTTACCCCTACATTAGCCGGCTGATTGCCGTCTAAAATATGTACGTCCGTGCCACATATCGTACAGGAATCCACTTTAATCAACACTTCGCCTTTACAAGGAACCGGCCTCTTCACTTCCACTAGCTTCAATTCCGGTGTCCCGTCAAACATTGCTCTCTTCATTCCGTTCCTCCTAACCTTATCAAGCCTTTAACTCTCCTTTTTTCAGATAATCAACCGTTACCGCGAGTATGATGACGATTCCTTTCAGGATATACTGGTAAAAGCTGTTAATTCCCATCAGGTTAAGTCCATTCCCAAGCGTTCCTATTATTAATGCGCCAATGACTGTCCCACTTAGCCTGCCGGAACCGCCTGCCATACTGGTTCCCCCCAAAACTGCAGCGGCTATGGCATCCATCTCCGCACCACTGCCTGATTGAGGGATTCCTGCAGATGAGCGGGCAGTTATCACAATACCTGCCAGAGAAGCTAGAAAACCACTGAAAACATACGCAAACAATTTGACACGATACGCATCAATACCTGCATATTTAGCTGCCGACGGATTTCCACCAATCGCATACATATACCGTCCCAGCCTTGTACGGTTCAAAACAATGTACGAAAAAACTACTACAATTACAGTGTAGATAACCGGTAATGGAATTCCCCACAAATTACCTGTCCCTATTTTCATAAAAGCATCATTTTTAATTCTGAAAGATTCTGAATTAGAATAGATATAACTGATTCCCAAACATATATTACCTACACACCAGGTGATCATAAAAGGCGGCATCTTTGTTCTTGATAACAGCACGCCGTTAATGCTCCCTGCAATAATTCCGACCAGTAGACCACATAAAATAGCCACAGGCATTGGTAAATTTTTTGCGGTCATAAAACTTGCCGTTATCACACCAGTCAAAGAAATAATAGATCCCAGAGAAAGATCGATCCCTCCTATGATCAATATCATTGTCATAGAAGATGCCATGAGTAAAGTACTTGATATTTGCCGCAGGACGTTCCTTATATTTTGTGCAGTCAGGAAATGCGGTGATGCAAATGACATAAACACACAGATTATAATTAAACCAATAAGGATACCTAAATTGTTTTTCACAAGTGAAACTAAAGGCCGTAATACCCCTCCAGGATTCTTTTTGATTTTAGAATTCGTTTTTTCCATGCTATACTCCTTTTATTAATATGCAACAGCTTAAACTAAAACTGCCTTTCTCATAATTGCTTCTTCGGTTGCATTCTCCACATCCATTTTCGCGGTCACTTTTCCATTACACATCACGACAATTCTGTCACTGATATTTAAAATTTCCGGTAATTCGGAAGAAACCATGATAATCGCCATCCCCGCCTCAGCAAGCTCACTCATAATCGCATAAATCTCCGCCTTTGCTCCAACATCAATCCCGCGCGTCGGCTCATCCATGATCAATATCTTAGGATTTGTATTTAACACGCCTCCTATTACCACTTTTTGCTGATTTCCACCTGAAAGTTCACTTACCGTAACTCCATCTCCTGTTGCCCGAACCTTCAGCCGGTCATACTGCCTGCCTGACAATTCACATTCTCTTTTCCCATCGACATTTATCCCTTTTATAAATTCTCTGCAGGACCTTATTGTCATATTAAATCGAATTGTTTGCCCCATAAACAAACCAGATAACTTTCGATCTTCCGTGATCATCGCTATTCCCGCCTCATAGGCTGACGCAGGCGAATTAATTTTCACTTCTTTCCCGGCAATTTTTATGGTTCCGGAATGTATTTTATCTATTCCGAAAATAGCCCGCATAGTCTCTGTTCTTCCTGCGCCGACCAGACCGGAAAATCCCAGAATCTCTCCTTTATGCAGAGTAAAGTTGACATTCTCGACATAGTCTGTCGTCAATCCCTCAACTTCTAATAAAACTTCATCTGTTTTTGCACATTTTTTTACGTAAAAATTTTCAATATTCCTTCCTACCATCAAAGAAACCAATTCGTCGATCGTTGTATCTTTCATTTCTTTTGTGCCGACACATTTCCCATCCCTCAGTACACTCACACGGTCTGCAATCTGGTGAAGTTCCGACATCCTGTGCGAAATATATATAATGCCTATCCCCTGTTCCTTCAGCATCAAAATATATTTAAATAACGTCTCTATTTCTCTGTCGGTGAGTGATGACGTCGGTTCATCCATTACGATTACTTTTGCTCCAAAAGAAATGGCGCGGATGACTTCTACCATCTGCTGTTCGGCAATCGTCAGTGTATCAATTTCTGCATGAGCATCCAAAGATAATCCCATATCGCTGATCCACTTCTGGACGTCCTCATACATTTTGGTATAATCAACAAAAATTCCTTTTCTCGGTTCGTCACCCAGATATATATTTTCCGCTACTGTCAGCTTTGGCACCAGCGACAACTCCTGATGAATGATCCGTATCCCGGCAGCGCTAGCCTCATGAACAGATGCAGCATCAAAAGGTTTCCCACCAAGGAACATTTCTCCGCCATCTTTACTATATATTCCGCCCATAATTTTAATTAATGTCGATTTTCCGGCACCGTTTTCACCAACTAAAACATGCACTTCACCGGCACGCAGATCAAAATCGACATCATCCAATACCACAACACCGGAAAATTCCTTTCGAATGCCCCTCATTTCAATTAATAGTTTATCGTTTTCCAAGCGAAATCTCTCCTTTTTGATTTTCAGTATCACTTCCCGCCATACTAACTACAATGAAAAGAGGGCGCTTACCATACAGAAATCCACAATTGGGAAACGCCCTCAAAACTGTCAGGATTTACTGCCACGTATCCAGTTCATAGTCTGCCACATTGTTTTCATCAATAACCCACGGATCAATGGAAACATCATGCTCTGGTACCTCTTCCCCGTTGAGAATATCATACATATATTCTACAATCGTATCCGCAATCGTAAACGGAGACTGTGCGGATGTTGCAACAATTTTCCCCTCAGTAATGCACTGCTTATCAGAGGGTGCTCCGTCAACCGTAAAAAGTTTTACCTGATCCTGCATGCCGGCAGATTCCAATGTGGATGTAATTACCAGCGAATACGCTTCCATTGTTGAAAAGATACCTGCCAAATCGGGATTTGCCTGCAATGTATCTTCACACAGCTTCAACGCATCGCTGTCAACTACAATACCGTCAATGATCTCAAATTCCGGATGTTCTGCAAGTGCATCCTGAAATCCTTTTGCCCTGTCTATCAATGACTCAGATGTAGCATTCCTGAAAATTGCAATTTTACCGCCATCCATATGCTCCGCAACATATTCTCCCATGATATAACCCAATTGATAATGGTTGGAAGATATCCATGCGGATACAAGTTCCTGATCTGTGACGCCACTGTCATAATTGATCACTGGAATTCCAGCTTCTTCACAGGCTTTCAGCGCCGGATACATACCTTCTTTATCCGAAGGGCTCATAATGATCAGGTCAACTTTCTGTGCGATCAAATCCTCAATCTGGCTAATCTGTACTTCTGTGTCACGCTCTGAATTTGTTGTGATCAAAGTGTCTCCGTTTGCCTCAACCTGTTCCTGAACTCTCTGATTGATACAGGTTGCAAAAGTCTGGGAAAGTGCATGGCAAGAGTATCCAATCTTATAGCCGCCCGTTTTTTCTTCCGCAGATGTTTCCTCTGCTGCTTCCTCCGGTTCTGCCTCTGCAACTTCCTCTGTTTCTTCTGTCGGTGTTGCTGGTGCCTCATTCTGCGAACTATTGCCACATCCCACTAATCCAGCCACCATTGTTGTTGCCAACAAAACTCCCAATACCTTTTTCTTCATCTTTTCCTCCTTTTTAAAAAGTGATTTTATAAAAACACCTGCTTGGGGCAGGTGCAGCTACCATTAAAATCTGATTGCCGCTTTCACTATCGTCTGTTTCTCTTTACAAGAACGCTCAAACGCATTTTGAATATCCTCAAAATCAAAGATATCTGTTACGATCTTTTTAGGATCAATTCTTCCACTGGCGACTGTTCTCATTGCACGAGGGTACATGTTTACATACCGCCAAACACTCAATATATCGCATTCCTTTCTTGCCGCCGCATAAAAGTCAAAAGGAGTCGGTACATGATTAAGGCCTACCATTATAATATTTCCGCCTTTTCGAACAATATCCAACGCGGCCTTTGTCGTTGCCGGGTTTCCTGCCGATTCAAATACATGGTCAAACCCTCTGCCCCCCGTAATCCGTTCCATCTCTTCCTGTAAATTCAGTTTTGCAGAGTTTACTATAATGTCTGCTCCAATTTTCTTTGCCATTTCAAGACGATTATCAAAAATATCTACGGCCATAGCCATATCAACTCCCGCCGCTTTCGCAGCCATTACATTCATAAGACCGATACATCCCGCTCCTAAAATAGCCACTGTGTCTCCTGGCTTAATATCTGCACGGTTCATTGCATACATTCCAATACTTAAGGGTTCAAGCATCGCACCATCAAGTGCACTCATCCCCGGTAATAATTTATAAGTAAATGATGCCGGATGCGTGATATATCTGCTCAGCGCTCCTTTTATAAAAGGAGGAGCCGCTAAAAACGTAAGATCCGGACATAAATTATAATGCCCTGAACGACACCACTCACAACTGCCACAGGGAATCCCCGGTTCTACCGCAACAAGATCTCCTTTTGAAAGATGTTTTACCTTTTTACCAATATCAACTATTTTCCCCGCACATTCATGGCCAAGCACGATCGGATAAGTAACTTCCCTCTGTCCAGCGTTCGTAGGATCCATAAAAAATCCTAAATCCGAACCACATATGCCAATACTTTGTATTTCAATGAGGACTTCATCCTCTGCTGGCACAGGCATCTCCGTCTTTAAAATTTCCATTTTCATCGTTTCCACTAAAAATGCTGTTTGGTTATCCATCTTTCCTCCTTTTTATGTTTTCCGTTTCGGTTCTTTTAAGTTCGTTTTATTCCGTTTTATTCCTTAATCCGTATATTATCACGCTTAATAAAGTTTGTCAACTTTCTTTTCAAACATAAATAAACTTTTTTTGATAATATTTTCCCCTTTTTTATCATTTTTCTTGTAATATTAAAGAGAAACTGATATGCTTATAAATAGCAATACTCTGCAATAAACTGCAGATTATAATACTATTTTTTGCAACCATCCCCCAATAAATGCAGGCATATTCTTGGTTAGCAATATACAAAATAAAACAAGCAGGTAAAATTCCTTGAGAATGAAAGCAAAACGACTTGAAGAAATCACAAAATTCCTCGGTTTGAACGGCAGTGCCGAAGTATCACAATTAAGCGCCCTGCTTCATGTAACTGAGAAAACAATCCGTCAGGATCTTGTAGCTCTGGAAGAAATGGGCATTTTAGAACGTGTCCATGGTGGTGCCAAAATCAAAAATAATATAAACGATATCTATCCGTTTCCTGTGCGGAGAAGAGACCAAAATTTGCAGGAAAAAAAAGCGATCGCTAAAACAGCGCTTACTTTCATTGAAGATGGAGATATCCTGATTCTGGACTCCGGTTCTACTACTCTTGAGTTAGCCAAAATACTTGATAAAAAAGTTACGGTCATTACAAATGACCCTATTATTTCTTATATATTGCTCAGTAAAGAAAATATTTTGCTATTTTGTACTGGTGGTGAATTGCGGCGTGAAGGCGGCTTAGCATATACGGGAACAAGTGTTATAAAAGCATTGGATAAGCATCACGCCACAAAATGTTTTTTGGCCGCTACCGCTTTTGATGCTAATCATGGGCCTATGGTCTTTTCCTCTCAAGAAGGAGAAATCAAACGTGCTTTTATCGAAGCAAGTGATAAGATCTTTTTAATGATTGACTATAGTAAATTTAATCAATCTGCTCTTTATACGTTTGCATCCAGTTCGGATATTCAAGATATTATAACAGATACACATATACCTAAAGAAGAGATTGAAAAATTGCAAGAAAATCATATCCGAGTACACATTGCAGAATAATTTTGATCCGTATAAAAACAGCCTGCCGATTTCCTTCCCCGAAATCGACAGGCTGTCACAATTCTCCCCAATATTTATACTTTTCCCGCTCTCTACCCGTTATGCCGCATCAACGGCACTAAAGTCTTTTCAAACTATCCATGCAGCCTCTTCCTCAAATACTCCTGCGCTGCCTCCAACTGATTATCGATCCCTTCTTCCCCGTAATAGGCTTCCGAGTCAAACTCCACCACAATATCCGGTTCTATTCCTTTCCCGTGGATATTATTCCCTTTTGGTGTAAAATATCCGTCCGTAGTAAGCTTAATGGCGGAACCATCCGAAAGGGCGATGATCTTCTGTACGATGCCTTTCCCGTAGGTAGTCGTTCCCATGATCGTTCCGACGCCGTAATCCTTTATGGCGCCTGTCAGCACCTCTGCCGCACTGGCGGAACCGCCGTTGACCAGCACCACCATCGGAATCTTGATCTCCCTCGTCCCGTCGCAGTCGTATTCCACGCGCTTTCCGTTCTTATCTTCGGTGTAGACAACCAAGCCCTCCGGCAGGATCTGGCGCCCGATATCGACCACCGCGTCCAACAGTCCGCCGGGATTTCCCCGCAGATCCAGAACAAGCGCCTTTGCGCCGGAGCCTTTTATCACCGCATAGCTTTCCGTAAACTGATCCACCGTCACATCCTTAAACTCCGAAATGCCGATATAACCGATCTCCTCATCCAGCATCCGGGATGTTACCGTCGGGCGGTCCACTCTCTTGCGCACCACATCCTGATCAAAGGCCTCTCCGTCCCGTACCAGCGTCAGCGTCACATGGGTACCTTCCTCCCCCTTGATCAGCGCCGTTACATCCTCCAGCGCCATCTGGAACGTCGCCGTTCCGTCCACCGCATAGATGATATCGCCCATCCGAAGTCCGGCTTCCTCCGCTGGAGTCCCTTCTATCACACCGCTGACATAGGGTGTCTGCGTCTCTTCGTCCATCGTCACATACGCGCCCACGCCGTAGTAAATTCCCTCGTTGCTCTCAAGTTGCTTACTCAATTCCTCCGCCGTATAATACGCCGCATATTTGTCATCCAGCGCCTCGATCATGCCGTTGCAGATTCCCTTTTGCAGTTCTTCCTCATCCACATCTCCAAAATAGAACCGTTCGTTCACCATTGTCTCAATGGCCGCCATTTTACTGATCGTTTCACTGTTCACGACAGAACCGTCCTCCGATGTGCCGGAGACGGCCGCCGTTTTTGCCCTGTTATTATCGTATAAAATTTTCCCTGTCCATGCCCCGCAAAATACCAGCGCCGCCGCCAATATACCGGTGAGGACGCCGACACCATAACCGTTTGATTTTTCCTGCTTTAATCCCAAAGCCGATACGCCACCTTTTTCCAATATTTATCTGTCCCAGATATCCCTGCCAGGTTCTGCCTTCCTTGCAGCTTCCCGCCTGCCGGATCTCTTTTACCCCAAATACCCCCAGGGGCTTACATAACTCCCGTTCTTTCGTACACCAAAATGCAGATGCGGTCCGGTCGATCTCCCGGTGGAACCCACCGCCGCTATCTGTTCTCCCTTTGCCACAAGATCTCCTTTCGATACATAGAGTGCTGAGGCATGCATATATATCGTATAAAGCGTATCCCCGTGGTCGATCATCACATAATTGCCCATCGTCGAACTATATGCCGCAGCCACCACTTCCCCGTCATAGGCCGCCAGGATCGGGCTGCCGTTGGGCGCCGCCAGATCCACGCCGTTGTGGAACTGCTCCACACCGAGCGTCGGATGGATACGGTTGCCGTAATCATCGGAGATCCTGGTATAGGATGGAGCCGGAAAGGTAAACATCCCGCCGTCATAAGTCAGACGCCTTCCGCTTTCTTCCGCGATCCGCTTCCGCTCCTCCGCAACGGCTGCCTCCAGAGATGCGATCAGCTCATTCTGCGCCTGTATTTCCGCTTCATACTCAGCGATAGCCGCCTCTTTATTGCTGATGTCCCCCTGTTTTGCCACGATCTCCGTTTCTTTATCGGAGATCAGCTGCGCCAGGGAGGCTTCCTCCTGCTCCACACCTGCTTTTGCTTCGTCCAGCACTTCCTTTTCGGCATCCAATTCTTCCTTGCAGACTTCCACATACTCCCGGATCAATATATACTCCTGCAGCTTCTGGTCGTCATAATCCATCACCATCTGGATATAATCAATTTTATTCAGCAGGTCGGCAAAAGATTCTGCACTCAGTATGGTCTCCAGATAATAATCGTCATTTTGCTCGTACATCATCTGGATCCGCAGCTTCATCGCAGCATACTGCTCTTCCTGTTTCTGCGTTGCTGCCTCCAGTTCCGCCTCGGTCTCTCTGATCTCCTCTTCTTTCTCCACGATCATACCGTTCAGCTCGGAGATCTTCCGCTGGATCTCGGCCAGATTATTGTCCAGCGCGACCACGTAATTTTCCAGATTTGCCTTTTCTTTTTCCAGCTGCCCTTTCAGCGCCTTGATATCCGTCAGCGCAGAGGAAAGCTGCTTCTTTTCATCCTGCGCCTCGGATATCTGTCCTTCCTTTTCCCGGATACTTTCGGATGTGATGGAGGACAGGGAAACCGCCTCGGCTTTCCCCATCTGCAAAAATACCACCGCCAAAAGCAGAAAAATCCCTATGCACTTTTTCACATGCTTCTTACAGTCCATAACATACCCTCACGGCATCCAGATTTCTGTATTCTTTCGCAAAATGACAAACAGTCCGGGCGAACATCAAACTCTCAGACAGCCTCTTAAAAAGCGCCGTGACGGAGAATCTGCTTTTCCTCCAGACTTCCGGCTCAATAACATAAAAGGCCGAACTGATGCGGTCACACCCTGAGATGCTTTCTCACCGTAATAAAGCTGCCCAGAAAACCGATGCCCACGCCGATCCCCAGTGACAGGGGCAGCAAGATATGAAAGATATCCTTCACCGGTAAAAACGTCAGCAGGTTCGTCAGAATGGAGAACCGGTCCAGCACATAGGCAACCGCTTTATTATACACAAAATAGATAATGGCAAGGGGGATCCCCGCCCCCACCAGACCGATCAGAATTCCCTCGATCACAAACGGCGAACGCACAAAAAAATCCGTTGCACCGATATATTTCATAATAGTGATCTCCTCTTTTCTCACATTGATGCCGATCGTCACGGTATTACTGATCAGAAAGACCGATACCCCCAGCAGGATCGCGATCAGACCAATGGATACATACCCGAGCAGGGAATTAAATCCGGTCAGCACATCCGCCGTCAGCTGGGAGCGGTTCACCTTCCTGATCTCCGGCATGGACTCCAGATAGGTGACAAGGGAATCCTGCATTGAAACGTCGCTCAGATAGATTCTGTAATTGGCGCAGTTCTCCAGCGGGTTTTCCGTAAACCCTTCCGCGTACTCCGGCGGATAATCCGCCTTCCAGTCCTCCCAGGCCTGATCCGCGGAGATATATTCCACATCGGAAACCTCCATCCGTCCTGCGATCTTCTGTCCGATCTCCTGTATGACCGCATCCTCCGTTCCGTTCTCAAAAAATACGGTGACACAAACACCCTCCTCGGCATTCTGTACCATGCTCTGCAGATTCACCACCACCGAATAGAAGATGCCGAACATAAACAGGCAGGCGGTTATCGTGGCGATCGACGCCAGCGAAAAAAGCTTGTTGCGGAAGATGTTGCGGAAGCCCTGCTTGATGGTGTAAAAAAAAGTACTAATCCTCATCTATGTACGCCCCCTTCTCCTCGTCGCTTATGATCACGCCCTTTTTCAGCGTCACCACCCTCTTCTCCATCTGGTTCACGATCTCTTTATTATGGGTCACCACAAGGACGGTGGTCCCGCTCTTGTTGATCTCATCCAGCATATTCATGATCTCCCATGAATTCTTGGGATCCAGATTGCCGGTAGGCTCATCACATAATAGCAGTGTCGGTTCATTTACCAGCGCCCTCGCCAGCGCCACCCTCTGCTGCTCACCGCCGGAGAGCTGTTTCGGTTTCGCCTTGTATTTTCCGGCAAGCCCCACAGACGCAAGGACAGCAGGCACATTTTTCCGCATCTGCTTTGTGGGCGTCAGCACGATCCTCTGGGCAAAAGCCACATTTTCATAGACATTCCGGTCTTTCAGCAGACGGAAATCCTGAAACACGATGCCGATATTACGCCGAAATTCCGGTATCTTCCGATGCCTGATCCTGTTCAGGTCATATCCCAGCACCTTGACATTTCCCTCTGTAGCCGTCAGTTCCCGGAGCAGCAGTTTGATCATCGTGGATTTTCCGGAGCCGCTGTCCCCCACGATAAACACAAACTCACCTGGCTTGATCCGCAGATTGATATCATTCAAAGCCGGCGAACCGGTCTCATAGGATTTGCTCACATGCTCCAGCAGGATGATATCCCGCTCGCCGCTTCTTCTCTTCCGTTTCTTTTTTACTGCTTTTTCCGCCACTTTATATTCCTTTCCTCTGTGTCCTGATCTTATTCCTGTCGTGCCGTCTCAGCGGCCCATATAACCCATGTGAAGAATGCCTGTATTTGGCATTCTTCCGTGTGTAATTTAGAAATTCTCAGTCAGCGTATTTTGCTGGCTTAAAATTTCTTTACACACTTTGTAAGTGCAGATTTAATAATCAAATGTTTCCATATATTTCATATATTTTACAACCATCAGCGCGATCTTAAATGTGATCGCGTCCTCAAATACCCGAAGGTCCAGCCCCGTCGCCTTCTGCAGCTTATCCAGCCGGTAGACCAGCGTGTTTCTGTGGATAAAGAGCTGTCTGGAGGTCTCCGACACATTCAGGCTGTTCTCGAAAAACTTATTGATCGTTGTCAGGGTCTCCTCATCAAAATCATCCGGGCTCTTTCCGCCGAAGATCTCTCGGATGAACATCCGGCACAGGGGGATCGGGAGCTGATAGATCAGGCGGCCGATACCCAGTTCACTGTAGGCCACCACATTCCTGTCGCTGAAGAATATCTTCCCCACATCCAGCGCCATCCTTGCCTCTTTATAGGAACGGCTGACATCCTTGATCTCCTTTACAACGGTACCGTAGGATACCCGGACGTTTTTCATGCCTTCCTTCACCAGGAAACTCTCCAGCGCTTTCGCGCTCTTATCGATCTCCGCGGGAGAATCACCCTCGCTTAAATCCCTCACGACAATCACATTGTTTTCATCCACCGCCGTGACGAAATCCCTGCTGTTGGTGTTGCCGCTGCGCACGATCTCCAGTACGTTGCAGTCCTTCGTGCTGTCCGTCTCTATGATCATCACCACGCGCCTGACGTCCGCCTGAATGTGCAGTTTTTTCGCCCGGCTGTATATATCCACCAGCAGCAGATTATCCAGCAGCAGGTTTTTGATGAAATTATCTTTATCAAACCGCTCTTTGTAAGCCACCAGAAGATTCTGGATCTGGAACGCCACCATCTTCCCGACCATATAGACATCCTCGCCGGAACCGCCCGCGATCAGTATGTACTCCAGCTGCTGTTCGTCATATATCTTAAAATACTGATATCCCTGAATCTCCTGGGAATCAGCCGGAGACTGCGCAAACTCCATGGCGGGTTTTTCACATTCATACATACTCACGGTAGCCGCAACTTCTTTTCCGTCAATATCCATGATGCAGAGTTCCACTCTGGCAATCGCTTTTAACCCTTCGATCGTATTTTGTAAAATCTGGTTTGAAATCATTTCTTCCCTTCCCTCCTGCCGTCACACCGATCCTTTCTGATGCGAAGTGCTTCATTATACATTTTTAACAATACATTTTTACCCCATAAAAGGCTTTTTTTGCAACCTAATATCTATTCTAAAACAAATGCACAAATAAATCTACCTCTTTTCAAAGTTTTTTTGTTCGTTTTTTTAACAAATTCCCAAAATTTGTATATTTTTAACAATAGTAAACCTATACAAATAACGGAAATCTCCCGCAATGCCGTTTCCACACATAAAACGGCTCCCTTCTGTATCGTCAGAAGAGAGCCGGCTTTCTGCTTTAACCGGATCCTGTATCCTTTTCTTCCATATCCTCCGTTTCTGCCGCCTGCTCTTTTTCATTTGCGTGGTACTCCAGAAGCTGCCGCTGAAACAGATGGTGGTACCATTTGCCGAGCATCCTTCTGAGGAAAGGCACTTTCCTGCTGCCCAATACCATCTGCGGATCCAGCGCAAGCCATATATCCGCATTCAGGATCTTTTTCATCCTCTTCATCAGTTTTCCCTGCCGGTCAAACTGCAGCCAGGATATAACGGCCGCCGGCGCGATGACATTGATCCGGTTGGCTTCATTCTCCCACTCTTCCGGAATGCCGCTGATGATACCGCTGCCTGCGATATTCAGATCCTCGCGCAAAAGCCTCAGGTCAAATTCCAGCTTGTCCAGATCCTCCTCCGATTCCGCAAGCAGATAAACGGCTTTCTTCCCCCGCCCCAGACGCTTTAAGGCCTCCTTTAGATACTCCTGATTCTCCACTTCATGAATGCGCTCTTTTGCCTTAATACCGGCCTGTTTCGCAATTTCCGCATCGCTCCAGATGATCAGGTCCGCATCTCTGATCCATTCCTGTTGCTCCGCCAGAACTCCAGCCCCCACCAGAATCTTCGCGGAAATAAAAAGGACTGTGTTCAGACTGCCGCTCCCCAGGAATCTATCCGTGATACCGATAGCTTCCCGCAGGGAATAGTCCGTCAGCGTCATCCCCAGTAAATTAATTTTTTGCATACCGCTCCCTCTGCGAAAAATGTATATCCCTTACATCTTTCGTACACATGCGCTTAGTATAACAGATACGGCAGCATTTGGCAAGACAGCCCCATCTCCGGAACAAATAAACCGCTGGACAAAAAACATGCCGCGCCTTATACTGGATATGGAACGCCCTGCAAAATACGCAGAGGCGGGAAAGGGGTGTCAGATGGATATTGCAGGTTTATCAACCGCCATGTCTATGTCCGAACTTCAGACCGGCTGGGGTATGAAGATGCTGGATAAGGCAATGGATACCGCAAAGGTACAGGGTGCGCAGTTATCCGAGATGCTTGCATCCGTTCCGGCTGCACAGATGGAACTTTCCGTCAATCCCTATGTCGGAAGTCAGTTTGACGTCCGCGTATAACAGCGGTAACGCACAACGAAAAAACAAGTGGCTGTAAAACAGGCACTTGTTTTTTCAAACGGATCACAGACGGAGGATAGACATGTTTTCCAAAAAGCACTCAACGATAACAAAGGGTATTCTGATCATTCTCATGCTGGCGCACCATGTATTTTCCCCGGATCTTTTAACCCTTTATGGGGTGAAGACCCTGCTCCATAACCCTGCCCTTGTCACGCAGATCATCACATTTTTTAAGATATGCGTCGCCGGCTTTTCCTTTATTTCCGCCTTCGGCATTACCCGCGCCCTGAAAAATCAAAATTTTCGGAAGCCATCGGAAGGCTTGTCCGTTATCCTGAAAAGACTGATAAAACTGGAAGCCGCCGTTATCATCATCTATATTCTGTCTGCTTTCTATATGCATTTTGTCATGCACCGCCCGATCGGCGTATATTATGCGGAAGCCGATATGGACGTCGCCCACATCATTTTGAGCATCTGTATCGACGGGCTCGGGCTCGCCGCATACATGGGCATCCCTTCCATCAACGTGACCTGGTGGTATCTTTCCTATGCCATCCTGCTGATCGCGGTAATGCCCCTTATCTATAAGGCATACGAAAAATACAGATATCTCCTGCTGCCCGCGGCCTGCCTGACCTGCCTTGTCATCCCGGGAGCAAGGGTGGAGTTCTGGTGCTATCTGCCGACCGCCTTTCTGGGATGCGCTTTCGCCTATGAAAACTGGTTTGAACGGCTGCAGGAGTGGAAACGGGAAAATAAACTGATAAAAGCAGGCAAATTCCTCGCCTGCCTGTTCCTTTTATATCTGTCTTATCTGCTCAGCAGATATACCGCTCTGGAATTCAGCTATCCGCTGGTCTTCGTCATCCCCTATATGGTGTACGAATTCATCACGGCCGTTCCGGTGCTGAATTTCTGTCTGGAATTTCTCGGAAAGTACGCGACGGATATCTTCCTGATACATACTTTTATTTACTACTATTTCTATCCTGAATTTATCTATTCCTTTCAGGAGAGCTGGAAGATACTGCCGGTGCTGCTCGGCATCTGCCTTGTTGTCTCCATTTTGATCGAACTATTTAAAAAATATACCGGGTATAACAGGCTGACAGAAAAACTGCTGGGTATGATCCGCACAGGTTGACAAGGATACTCGTACAGGATGCCTACACAGGATCTACAGGATCGCAGGCAGCCTGCTCTCCTGCAGCCGCTCATTCCGCAATCCCTTCATCAGGTAAACGCCGACAGGATCACGTTCAGGATCATAAAGATAAGCGCCAACGCAATGCCGATCACCAGACATACGCTCCACAGGCTTTCTCCCCTGTTCTTTCTGGACGCCCAGATCGTCCGCAGGAAATTCTGTTTTCCTTCATTGCCCGCGATCCAGACCACCACACAGAACGCGATGGAGGTACATACCACCGCCAGCAGCAGATAGACCGCGATCACCATCGCCATCTCCTCCGAGCCCATACTGTACTCCTCCAGCCCTTCTTCCACCAGTTCCGGGAACAGCCTGTCAGAAAGGTACATCAGACATACGCTCTGTCCGTTAAACACCAGATGCATGATAAAGGGCGCTACGGTGGAGCCCGCCGCCTCCGCGAGCAGTGCCATCATGATCCCTAAAAGCAGCGCATAGGCCGCCTGATTAAAATTCATGTGCATCAGTGCGAACAGCATCCCCGACATCAGGATCGCCCCGAAAATATTGCCGGATCTGCGAAATCCGCGGAAAAAGGCGCCGCGGAAAACCATTTCCTCACAAAACGGACCGAAAAAAGCCATGATAAAAAACATAATAAGAAAGGGGACATTCAAAATGTCCCCCTCCAGTTCTGCTACCGTGTTATCCACAAAGATCATGGATATCGCATTGGCAAGCGTTGTCAATGGCATCAGTAAAAACGTGTAAAGGACTGTCATAAGGGCCGTAGATATTTTAATACACCGAAATCCCAGTATATCACGGAAGATCTTCTCTCCTCTGTATTTCCTGCGCCCGATCAGGATCACGAGCATCGCAGGTACCACATTGACAAGCTGGCTCACTATCAAATTTTCTACAATGCCTATTTCGCCTCCCGCCGGAACAGCCAAAGCATAGATCGTCAGGCCCAATACCAACAGATAATAAAAAACCATCTGAAGCAGGAAGGAAACTCCAACCCTTTTACCGTTCATTTATGTTAGTCATTCTCCATCATAAAGTTTACCAGTTTGCCGATATCCTCCGGCTCATATGCAATGATCTCCAGCTCGGGGATCTCGCCGTTAGAGAAGATGTTTGCCATAGATACATACTGGGAAAGTTTGGACTTCAGATTTAATCTGTCTCCCTCGCCCGTAACCAGCTCAACCTTACCTGAGCAGCCGTCAACTACTTTAAAAAACTTTTCGATGTCCTTAATGTTCTGTACTTTCATTTTGTACTCCTTTCCTCCTGCGTGTCTTTGCAGGAACCAATCAATCCTTAATCATTTTTGTTTACAACTCTGATTTTACTCATTTTTTTTCAAATTGCAAGAGGCGGAAAACGTTTTCTCTCTTTTCACACGCTTTTTTCATAAATCAATTTTAAAAACTGGTAAAATTGCACAATTTTGGTAATTCACTTTTGTTAAAAAATAACAATAACTCGGGAAACTCCGCATTTTAATCTATTTTTCGGATCGTTTTTTCGCCAATTTCAATACGGTGCATTTTATATAAACGCCCGACGGCACGCTTAAATTCATTTTTACTCATGCCTGTTTCCCTGCGGATCACCTCCGGGTCCGCCTTATCGGTAAAAGGCAACACACCGCCAAAACCCTCAATAATCGCCATCACCTTTCCTGCATCCTCATCCATCTGCAGATAAGCTTTTTGGCGCACCGACAGATCCAGCTTGCCGTCCGCCTTCACCTCGCTCACCCTGGCAGTGATAACTTCTCCCACACGAAAATCATTCTTCCCGTACATCTGATTTTTCGGGATCAGTGCAGAATATTTATCATCTACAGCCACAAACACGCCAAAATTTCCGCTGATCTCATAGATCCGCCCTGTCACCGTATCATCTTTCCGATAAGGACTGTCAGTCCGCAGGTAATGGTACAGTTTCATAGTCGCGCAGAGCCTGCCGCTTTTGTCTGCATAAAGGGCTGCCAGACATTCATCGCCCTGTTTTACTTTTTCCGTCTGTTCCCTGAACGGCAAAAGCAGGTCTTTTTCCAGCCCCCAGTCCAGGAAGGCTCCGATCTTTGTCACATCCGACACCGTTAAAAGCGCCACTTCACCCAGCATAAGTTTTGGAGTGTTTACCGTTGCGATCATCCTGTCGGAAGAATCCCTGTAAATAAAAACTTCCAGTTCATCCCCTTTTTTCGTCCCCTCCGGCACCTGCTTTTTCGGCAGAAGCACTTTTTCCTTTTCATCGCCCAGATAAATGCCGAACTCCACTTCTTTTACAACTGCCAGTTTCTGTTTTTTTCCTATTTCTATCATATTCTGTTCTCCCGTCCTCTTTTTATTCGCCGGATCTTTTCATACCGGCCTCTGTTTTACTCGCCGGTTTTGCTGTCCGTCTGTCGTCAATCTCTGCTTCCGTATCCTTATTTTCCGCAGGCAGACGGCCGTCAGCCGTCCTGCTTTCTCTCTCCGGTCAGCTCCACCACCGCGTATGGCTGTCCCTTTTCATCGTTCAGGCTAATGGTATAGACACCATCCCGTTTACAGACCACCGGATAAAATGTATCGCCGAGATAAGCCTGCTTTTTATATTCCGCCCGAAGCCGCCGGATCGCGAAATCCTCCTCCGGATACTCCAGCGCAATGTGCACATACTGACCGTTGTTGACATGATGGTTTGTATCCAGATGGTGTTTTGTGATGACGAGGCTTTGTTTTGCTTCCCCGCCCTCCGGTACGGCGATCTTCCGGGGCAGGTACTCCATTTCCATTCTGGGACTGATCTTATAACCGTCTTTCATCTTCTCATCCGGCATCGCCGGTTTTCCTTTTTCCATATCAAAAAGTGTCCAGATGGAATTCGCAGCGGCGATCCGCACCCCCTCTTTGTCCTTCATCCAGAAATTACGATATCCGATGAATCCTTTAAAATCATAGGGCAGCGTACCGACTTCCACCCTCTCGCCTATCTCGGGATACCGTTCCACATCGATCTGCCACGCGCTCAGCAGCCACACCTGATGGCGCTCCTGTAAATATTTCACACCGAGGCCGAGATCTTCCGATTGAAATGTGGAGCAATCCTGAAAATAATCCAGAAGCCTCCCCAGCGTAAGTTTATTGTCGCAGTCCACTTCGCTGTATCTGATCCTTGTCTCGTAGGTATACATACTTTCCGCTCCTTTCTTCATCCGTCTCAAACCTTACTCATATATTTTTCTGATGAGCATCCCCGGAATTCCAGCTTTTATTCGAGAAAAGACCTCAGCAACCATGATCGCTGAGGTCTCTCATACAGGGCTACAAGGATTCGAACCTTGAAATGACGGAGTCAGAGTCCGTTGCCTTACCGTTTGGCGATAGCCCTTTGACTTACTCTAGGTATTATACAGGATAGTTCTGCATAAAGCAAGTACTTTTTTTATAAATTTCAAAAAATTTGTGTCAGTTCAGCCCAGAGCGCCAGTTAACGATAACGGACGGCGGGAAAAAAATCAAATCCTCCCGGCGTCCGGCACCATTAACCATAGACCGCTGTAAGCTGAACTCAGATTGCACTTTTATACTTCAAACATCAGCTCGCCATAGCTCGGAAGCGGCCAGATCTCCTTATCTACGATCATTTCCAGCTCATCCGCGGGTGTCCGTAACTCCTGCATTACTTCTCTCACCACATCTTTATAGAAGAACGCCTGCTGTTTCGCGTCTTCCATAGCGCCGGCTTCCGCTTCCGCCTTTTCCAGCTTTTTCAGAGCCGCCTGCATTGCAGAGAGCTTTTCGCATACGGTTTTTAACATATCAGCCTGCACGGAAGCATCCGCCCCTGCAGCTTTCACCGCATTCACGGTATCCGCAAGGCTCTTGCTGTACTTCATGACCGCTGGGATGATCTTCTTCCCCGCCATATCGATCATCGTGAGCGCCTCGATATTGATGGTCTTGGCGTAGGTCTCGTAGATGATCTCCTCACGGGATTCCAGTTCAACTCTGGTAAAGATGCCGAACTTCTCGAACAGGGCCACCGCTTTATCGGTTGTCAGTGTGCAGGCCGCCTCGATCATGGATTTAATGTTGGGAAGCCCCCGCCTTTCCGCTTCCTCCACCCATTCTTCCGCATAACCGTTGCCGTTAAACACGATCCTCTGATGTTCCGTCATATATTCCTTGATCAGGTTATGTACCGCCATATCGAAATCTTCTGCTCCTTCCAGCCTGTCTGCCGCTTCGCAGAAGGCTTCCGCAACAATGGCGTTCAATGTGGTATTCGGGCTTGCGATGGAATCTGCAGACCCAACCATACGAAACTCAAACTTATTGCCTGTGAAAGCAAAGGGTGAAGTCCTGTTTCTGTCAGTCGCATCCTTCTCAAAGTCAGGCAGCGTGGATACACCTGTCTCCAGCTTGCCGCCCTCTTTCAGCTTTGCGGCATCCCCTGTCTCTATCAGCTGCTTCACCACATCCTCAAGCTGTTCCCCGAGGAAGATGGAGATGATGGCAGGGGGAGCCTCGTTCGCACCGAGCCTGTGATCGTTGCCCACATCAGATGCACTCTGGCGCAGCAGGTCTGCATGGATATCAACCGCCTTCATAATGCAGGCGAGCACCAGCAGGAAACGGATATTTTTATTCGGTGTATCGCCCGGATCCAACAGATTGACGCCGCTGTCCGTCGTGATGGACCAGTTGTTGTGTTTGCCGGAGCCGTTTACGCCTGCGTAGGGTTTTTCATGCAGCAGGCATCTCAGATCATGGTGATAAGCTATCCTCTTCATCGTCTCCATGACAAGCTGGTTATGGTCTACCGCAATGTTCGCCGTAGCATATACTGGTGCCAGTTCATGCTGCGCCGGGGCCACCTCGTTGTGCTGTGTCTTTGCCGTCACGCCCAGCTTCCAGAGTTCTTCGTTCAGATCTTTCATATAAGCGCCCACGCGCTCCTTGATGACGCCGAAGTAGTGATCCTCCATCTCCTGCCCCTTAGGCGCCGGTGCCCCGAAAAGGGTACGCCCCGCAAACATCAGGTCCTCCCTCTGCAGATACAGATCCTTATCCACCAGAAAATATTCCTGCTCCGGGCCGACGGAAGCCGTCACTTTGGTGGCCATCGTATCGCCGAACAGTCTCACGATACGCAGCGCCTGATTGCTCAATGCCTCCATGGAGCGCAAAAGCGGCGTCTTTTTATCCAGCGCATCGCCCGTGTATGAGCAGAATGCCGTGGGAATGCAGAGGATCGTTCCGCAGGCAGACTCTTTCAAAAAAGCCGGAGATGTGATATCCCATGCCGTATAACCTCTTGCCTCGAAGGTCGCCCTGAGGCCGCCTGAGGGGAAAGAAGAAGCATCCGGCTCGCCTTTGATCAGCTCCTTGCCGGAAAATTCCGTGATCATCTTTCCGTCTTCATCGGGATGGGACACAAAGGCATCATGCTTTTCCGCCGTGATGCCGGTAAGCGGCTGAAACCAGTGGGTATAGTGGGTCGCACCATGCTCCACTGCCCAGTCCTTCATTTCTTTTGCCACTACGTTCGCCGCAGCCATGGACAGCTCACCGCCCTGATCCATGACCCGCTTTACCTCTTTAAATACATTTTTCGGCAGGCGGCTCCGCATCTTTGCCAGGTCAAATACGTTTTGGCCAAACAGCTCTTCTACATTCATCAGCTCACTCATTTTTCACCTTTCCTCCTCGTAAAACAGAAAAATGTTCCAAAAGGCCAAGCTTTGGAACATCTTCGTTCATGTATTCCTGTATACAATTTTTTCTACCCCTTTAAGATACTCCAATTTTTTTGACTTTGCAAGGGGAAAAATAAATTTTGTGACTTATATCAATTTCTCCAAAAAATCTTTCCGTTAACTGTGCAACTTACACAGTCTCCGCCGGTCTGTCCAAAATATCTCCCTGCTGAGCCCCTTCTGCGGTATTTTCCATCCGCAGCAGATCATACTTCTCCGGCAGTTCACTCAGCTTCACAGAAAACCGCTGTTTCGCATGAGGACAGCACTCCATCGGACTCCCATCCTCATCCTCCATCGCTTCCACGAGAACCGGAATATTTCTGCCGTCCGGCTTCATGATCTCAATGGAATCTCCCACACGGAATTTGTTTTTCTGCTCCAGATGGGCATAGCCCCGCTCATCGGTCCTCTCTATCATGCCCAGATAGACTGCCTCGCTCCGGTAAGTGGAAGAATCGTAGATCTGTGACTCCCTTCCGGGTTTTCCGAAATAAAAGCCTGTGGTAAACTGGCGATATGTGCATTTTCCGATCTCCTGTCTATACCATTCCAAATGGTTCCGGTAGGTTTCTTCCGACTCCATATAATCATCTATGGCTTTTCGATAGGTTCTCGCCACCGTCGCCACATAGAGGGCGGCTTTCATCCGTCCTTCTATCTTGAAACTGTCGATCCCCGCGTCAAACAGTTCCGGGATATGCTCGATCATGCACAGATCCCCGGAATTAAACAGGAATGTTCCCCGCTCGTTTTCATAGACGGGCAGATATTCCCCCGGCCTGCTCTCTTCCACCACCGCATATTTCCAGCGGCAGGGATGGGTACATGCCCCCCGGTTGGCATCCCGTCCTGTCATATAATTGCTGAGCAGGCATCTGCCGGAATAGGAAATGCACATGGCGCCGTGGATAAAGGCTTCTATCTCCATATCCTCCGGGATATGTTCCCTGATCTTCTTTATCTCCGAAAGGGAAAGTTCCCTGGCGCAGACTGCCCGCCTCGCGCCCAGATTATACCAAAAAGCAAATGTTTTATAGTTTGTGTTGTTCGCCTGTGTGGAGATATGTATCTCCATATCAGGGCAGACCTCCCTGGCGATGGAAAACATTCCCGGATCGGAGATGATCAGCGCATCCGGCCTCTCTGCCAGAGCATCCAGTTCCCGGAAATACTGCTCCGCCTCCTCCAGATCCCTATGATGGGCAAAAATATTGGCTGTCACATACACCTTCACGCCCCGCTCATGGGCAAAGCGGATCCCCTCCTCCATTTCCTGCAGGGAAAAATTTTTCGCTTTGGCCCGTAGGCTGAACGCCTCGCCGCCGATATAAACCGCGTCCGCGCCGAAAACCACCGCCGTCTTTAATACTTCCAGACTTCCCGCCGGAATCAGAAGTTCTGTTTTCCGCATCCTTTTCCTCCACGTAAAGCATCTGCACTCTTCACCGCAAACTTATCCGCTTCCGGACAGTCCGCTGTCCCACGGCGGCAGTTTTTCACACTGGCCGCCTGTCTGCCTTATCTTCCCTCATCAGGGCGTATCCCGCATTTTGCTTGCCGCCACACCGTCCCCCACCGGCCATATCACTGTTTCCAGCCGCGGATCATGGGTGATCCGGTACAGATATTCCCGCATCCGCGCATGGATCGTCCGGTCCCGTCTCGTCACTGCATAGCGGGACTCCAGAATATCTCCCTCCTGCAATACGTTATCGGAGACCAGAAGCCCATCTGGTGCAAGGAGCCGCATCACTTCCGGCAAAAAGGAAAGATACTGTCCCTTGGCAGCGTCCATAAATATCAGGTCATAGGACCCTTCCAGCTCTTTCAGGATATCCGCCGCATCGCCTGTAAGCAGCGTGATCTCCCCCTCTTTTCCCGCCTTTGCAAAATTCTCTTTTGCCTTCAAAATCCTTTTTTCATAATTCTCGATCGTCGTGATATGGTTTCCCCGCGGTCCGTACTCACTCATCAATAACGCAGAAAAGCCGACCGCACATCCGACTTCCAGAATCCGGCGTGGCTTCTGCATCTGCAGTAGAAACCGCAAAAGCCTCTGTGTCTCCGGTCTGATAACGGGTACGCCCGCTTCTCTTGCTTCTCTCTCTATTTCATTTAAAAAAGGTGTATTGCCCTGATCCAGAGAACGGATATAGGCGGCGGCTCTTTCTTCCCTCACTCTTCTTCGTCCTCTTCTACATAGGAACTTGACATGATCTCGAGCATCTCATCCGCTGTCATCGCTGTGCTCAGTTCATAGTTTCCGGGCATCAGCTTTCCTTTACTGGACGAAACCAGATATTGTACATAAAATAAATTTTTATCCCTGACCAGTCCGTAATCCTCCAGCGCCTCCGCTACCTGCCGCGGTGTTGTCTCCTCTGATAATTCCACTGTGTAGGTAATGCCCGGCTCAGCGCTCACCGGCTCCTCCGCAAAAACACGATAACCGAAATCATAGGCCGTAGTCGCTATTCCTATCACATATTTAACGATCAGGACAAACACTATTATTTTCACTATCGCCGTTGTGATGGATACAATAAACTGTTTCATGGTTATACCTCCGTGTACTGCAAGTTTACAGTATGATGTTCCTATACAGCTCGAAAGCATCTTTCAAACTCATAACCGTTAAAACCCGTCCGGAACGGGAAATGCCAGTTCAGCCAGCATTTTATTGTCAATATCCTGCTTCAGCCTTACAAAATCCCTCTCGGCACAAAGAAATCTGTCCACAAGCGGTTCAGAGCGGAAGGCCGCCGTCTCCAGTTCAAAAGCTTCCAGCTTCTGCAGCAGCTCATCCCCTTCGTTATTTTGCTGCAGCAGAAAATTATCCCTCCGGTATTCATCGATACGTTTCTGCAGTCCCGGCTCTCTGCTGACCGCTTCGCTGGCCGCTATAAAATTACGATATACTTCGGAATTTTTTATACTGCTGATCAATTCTTCCAGGCTGCTGTCAATTTTCGGGTCTCCGTTAAGCATATAATAAACTCCTTCTTTTTTGATTGTCTTATATTCCCTATGTCACGCTTTCCAACATGCCGCCTGCGGCGGCACAAACAATCCGTGAAACTTGTGGAAGAATCGCTTCAGCGATTCTTCGAGGAATGACTTAGATTTTCTTAGGCAGCGTCCTTTGCGGCCTTAGAAAATCTTCATTCCTTTC
>JAETSN010000059.1 GCA_021769625.1 [Clostridium] symbiosum
GAGGGACCGGGGAACGGCTGGATCGCCTTTGGAGACAAGGATTCACAGGAATATGTGAATGACGCACAGAATATGGCGGTCGTGGATTTTAATACGCTGATCGATATTGAGCCTGCGGCGGCAATGGTATTTTACATGCCGATGGGAAGTGATCTGGAATTTCGTTCTGACAGGAGCGGGAAATATTTTGTAGATACAAGGACCGGAAAAGAGATCAGGGAGCCGGTGAAGCATCCGGCGCAGATCGCTTTTGAGAAAAACTTGAAATTCTTAAATAAAGAGACTTATCCGGCGGAATTCTTTCAGGAACTGTTTACAAAAAGTGATAAGATGGACATAGTTGTGGCGGGAGACGTGGATTTTCCCACAGGGGAGATCGTACTTGCTGATCCTCTGGCTTATCTGGGCACCCGCTACGAGACTGTTCTGGATAAAAAGATCCCGGCGGGAAACTACCCGGCGGAACTTTCCATCTGCCGTTCCCAGATCGCGGGGCTGCGCGTTGCGGCGGCAAGGATTGTGGTCCGTGACGGGCAGGCTGTCCGCTATGAGATCGCCATGCCGAGAGGAAAGAATTTCGAAGATCTCGGGAAGCCGGGGGTGTTTACCTTTTTTGGCGTGGATACAGGGCTGGCATGTTTTGCGGATGCGCAGGTGTCGGAAGAATTTCGGGCATTTATGGAAAACTGGCAGAAGGAAAATCCGGGGAAGAATAAATATACGGATTATTTCGAGGCGCTTTTTCAGAAAAGTTATGGGTCCCGTCCCGAAGTGCAGAATCCGGGCGGGAGTTTTCTGGAGTGGAGACTGCCGCAAACCGGGCATAGTATGGTCATGTTCGCGAGCGGTATGGGGGACGGCATATACAGCGGCTACTGGGGGCTTAATGCGGCAGGGGAGGTTGTTTCCCTGACGGCGCTGTTTATGAATCCGGAATATTTCTGATAAAAAGAATCCGTTGCAGAAAGACAGAGGGTAGGATGCAGAGGAAGATTCTCGCATGACAGAGAGAGAAGATGCTTTGCCCTTCTCAGTCATGGCATCCGTCTCCGTGGCTGTCTCCGTGACCATGATGTCCGCTCTCCGGGGCGTGGTACAGCCCAATGTCACTGTCGCTGTCCTTTGAAAGACTGTCGATCAACGCAAGGATCTCTTTCATGGTCATCCCCTGCACCGCTTCGGGCGTTATATCCGGGTCGAGAAGCTGCAGCTCCAGAAATGCCCTGTATTTTCCGCATGAAAGTCCCGCTTCGTGGGCAGCGGCGGCGTCTTTTGGCGCCGCGGTATAGCAATGGGTATTGCTGTGATGCGCCGTGCATGCCTCGACCCCTGAAAGGATTTCGGCGGACTGCCGTCCGTCCGGCCCTACGACTGTGATCGTCAGGACTTCGTTGTCGGACAAAAGCGCAGCTATGGTGTCATTGTTCAATATCTGTTCCACGGCGTCCGCATAATTTTTGTATTTTACGTAAAGCATCCCGGCGAGTTCCCGGCCGTCCTCATTAAAGTCATTTACGGAGATCACCCGGTCAAACCGGTTGATGTCCATTTCGATGGAGGGGTTTATATCGATGCTGATCGTTGCTGTCGGGGTGAAATAGAGCCAGCAGCAACCGCAGATCATAAACAGGAGGCACGCACATGCGGCGGCGTAAAAATGATACGTATGCTTTTGTGGTTTCGCCGGTTTCACTTCGGTGTACGCCTGTGTCTTCTCCGCGAGAAATGCCAGGGTATGGTCCTTTAATTCTTCATTTGCCCGTATCGGGGTAAAAAGTTCTTTCAACGTTTTATTCATATTCATAATCACCTCCCAGCTTCTCCCTCAACATCTGTTTGGAACGAGTCAGGAGCGTATAGATCGTGTTCACATTTTTGCCCAGGATACGGCTGATCTGCGGGGCGGTGTAGTCCTCAAAGTAATGCAGGTATACGACATCCCGGTATTTTTGGGGCAGTGAAAATACGGCCTCCCAGACATCCCTGTAATCCGGCGGCAGAGTGGAGGGCTGCTCGATCATCCCATCCAGCGATACCGTGCGGCTGCGGAAAAAACTTTTCAGCAGGTCTTTGCAGGCGTTGATGGTGACCCGGATAAACCATGCTTTTTCGTGTTCCTCATTTTCAAAGGGAACGGAATAAAGGACATACTTCAAAAACACGGTTTGAAATATGTCCTCCGTATCAGCTTCATTCTTCAGATGTATCATACAGAGCCGCCGGACGGTATCGGAATACCGTTCAATAGCTCTGATCGTTTCCTGCTCGCTCCGCATAATGGCACCTTTTATCTGCAGTGTCTCCCGTGGGAATGGTGGCCGTGCCTGCTCCGGGAATAGTATCCGTACCTGTTCTGGGAGCCGCTGTTTTGACTGTTTATACCATACCAGTGATAATTGCCGCAGCCGTCACAGATACCGTTGCCGTCCGCATCGACAAAGGAACTTCCACAGCCGTTTCCCGCCGTGCCGTGCCAGTGATAGCTGCCGCAGTTGTCGCAGATACCGTTGCCGTCCGCATCGACGAAAGAGCCGTCGCAGCCGGTTCTGGCGAGACTGTGCCAGTGATAGCCGCTGCAGTTATCGCAGATGCCGTTACCATCCGCATCGACGAAAGAGCCGCCGCAGCCGTTTCCCGCCGTGCCGTACCAGTGATAATTGCCGCAGCCATCGCAGATACCGTTGCCGTCCGCATCGACGAAAACACCGCCGCAGCCGTTTCCTGTCGTGCTGTACCAGTGATAGCTGCCGCAGTTGTCGCAGATGCCGTTGCCGTCCGCATCGACGAAAGCGCCGTCACAGCCGTTCTCCGTCATGCTGTGCCAGTGATAGCTGCCGCAGTTGTCACAGATGCCGTCGCCGTTTATATCTGTAAAGCAACATCCGCTCACCGGTCCCGCCGCAAGTGCGGCTGTGCCATCCGCCGATAATATGATGACTGCCATCAAAACTCCCAAAAATCCTTTTCTCATGATGCCCTCCGTTCTATTTGATCATTCTGTCTGATCCTTTTATCTGACTTCATTTATAATACGATTGATGCGACAAGATCCATTCATATGCTCTGTGGATTTTTTATATTTACAAAAGCAGTTTTCTTTCTGCAATACAGATGGCTGATGCAGTGCCCAAAAAATTTGCTATATTTTTATTATAGTATAGACAGACAGGCATGACAACGAAATTCTGACTTTGTCTAAAAAGCCATTTTTTCTATTTGATATCAGGAAATTTTGATAGTAATGAGAAAGAAAGTGTGGTATGCTTGGGAAAATATAATTTGCAGAATAAATGACAGGGCGGAGATGTGTAAATCTTTCGCAGCCATGATCGGCGGCATGGAATATAGAGCCGGCAGTGTAAAAAGCCGGATAGTTTAACAGGATCAAAGTGGAAATTGGTATTTTATGCGGGAAGGTGAATGAAAAGATTATGACAACCCATGACAGAATGGCAGGCGGATTTTATGGCCTGTTGATCGGGGATGCGCTGGGCGTTCCCTATGAATTTCATAGAGCAGATCAACTGCCGCCTTACGGAAAGATCGAAATGACACCGCCCGCCGGATTTATGAGGGCACATCCGCAGGTGGAAGAGGGGACATGGTCGGATGACGGGGCACAGGCGCTTTGTCTGATGGAGAGCCTGCTGGATCAGAAAGGGTTTTCTTTGCAGCATTTCTCCGATCTTCTTTTGAGCTGGTATGACGAGGGAGTCTGGGCAGTGGGAAATAAGGTGTTTGATGTTGGAATCCAGACGGCACAGGCGCTTCATGCTTTTAAATGCGGCATGCTGCCTGAAAAATGCGGTATGTTGAATCCGGAGGGAAAGGGAAACGGCGCCCTGATGCGGGTGCTTCCCCTCGCGCTCTGGCATAGTGACGACAGACGATTGGTGATGGATGCCCACAGGCAGTGCCTGATCACCCACGGGCATCTGTGCAATCAGGTCTGCTGTGCGCTGTACTGTCTTGTGGCAAAGGCTTTGCTGAAAGGAGAAGGAGCACATGAGGCGGTGGAGGAAGGTGTTGCGGTCCTTCGGCAGATATACCGAAATATGCCGGAATATGAACAGGAACTGGAATGGAGCATCCGCCCCGGAACGTCATGGGAGGGAGGGGGAACAGGATATGTGGTGGACTGTCTGCGGAGTGCTTTTATGATACTGGAGCAGACGTCGGATTATGAAGAGGCCGTAAAGCGGGCTGTCCTGCTGGGAAACGATACAGACACAACAGCCTGTGTGACAGGCGGGCTTGCCGGTATCCTGTATGGAGCACAGGGGATTCCGGAGCGTTTTCTTTCTGTGCTGAAAGAGAGGGATAAGGCGGAAAGATTGCTGAATCGCTTTTTTGCGTTAAAAAACGCTGGCGGCGGAAATGAGGAAATAGAATAAAGCGGGCATGTTTGGGGTGTCCCGCTGGCAAATGATTATTTCAAAAAAGAAGAGATCATAAAAAACATCTGTGTATTTGATGACGGGGTGATAAAAGGATTCTTTCAAATGAATGGAACGGAAATCTGTAAATTGTATGTAGATACATTTTTTCAAAGTGAGGGAATCGGCGGTAAATTGCTTGACTTTGCAGTGAAAGAACTTCATGCGGATAATCTGTGGGCGCTGGAGAAAAATGTCAGGGCAATCTCGTTTTATCAAAAGCATGGTTTTTATCTGACGGGTCAGAAAAAGTTTGAGGAAGGTACGACAGAATATCTTGTTGAATTTAAGAGGTGAATTGAAATGAACAATTGTTTCGGGCGGCTTCTCTATGTAAAAGTCATGCCGTCTGATCCGGGGACGATCGCGTTTTATGAGCGGTATGGTTTTCGGCAGTATGACAATTATTCGGCGATGGTGTTAAAAAATATAGAAACATACAACGTATAAGAATACGGGGGTATATATCAAATGAATATAAAAAAAGAACTGGAAACGAAAATAGGGATATCGGACGGCATCTGCCTGAACAACATTGAGATCGATCCGCTCGCAATCAGGGCGGTCATGATAAACGAGGTTGTCCCATCTGACCCCTCACAGGATTTTTACGGAGTCCCCGACGCTGATTATCTGAAAACAGCGATCCCGCTTTTAAGAGGGGCGGGAGCGGAGGTTGATTCCATGCAGGACATACTACGGGCGGGCATCTATATCACAAATGCCGTGAAAACCCCTAAGACGGAATATACTATTGACAAGGGCAGTATCGAGAAGAGCCTGCCTTATCTGGAAGCGGAACTTTCTTTATTCCCCAATATAAAGGTCATTATGCTCATGGGGGATGTCGCAAAGAAAGCCTTTAACATGATCACAAAAAAGGCGACGAAGAAAAATGCGGTTCCTGCCGTTTCCACATATAAATTGCGGAGCAGCGAGATCTATTATGAAGGGATCAGGATTATGCCGTCCTACATAATGACCGGGGGAAATATTTTGATCGAAAAGTCAAAAGTGACAATGGCGACAGAGGATATTGCGGCTATGCTGAAAATGATCGGGAATAGAGGAGAAACAGAATGAATGAATATATGCGGTATTTGGCAGAACTGATCCCGGAAAAGGACAGTCTTAAACTTGTAAAAAATGAGGCGGAGAAATATTTTAAGTCACATTCTCCCGATGAATGCTTTGAGATGGGGATCGAGCTTTATCAGTCAGATAATTTTCAGATCCAGGAAGTCGGCGTTCTTCTTTTGGGGTATGCTGCACATCATAACGTCTCCGCGTTGTCTTTTTTGAAAGATACGGTGAGCCGGCATGACAGTTGGAAAGTGCAGGAAATTCTGGCGATGGCTTTTGATAACCACTGTAAGATCGTCGGATATGAATCGGCTCTGCCCCTGATAGAAGAGTGGCTGGGCAGTGAGCATGCCAATGTCCGCAGGGCTGTCACGGAGGGACTGAGAATATGGACAAGCCGTCCTTACTTTAAGGACAATCCCCAGACAGTGATACGACTGTTGGCAGCCCACAGGGAAGATGACAGCGAATATGTGCGGAAATCGGTGGGGAATGCCCTGCGGGATATCAGCAAAAAATATCCCGGGATGATCGCCGAAGAGCTGAATTCATGGGATTTATCGTCGAAAGAGATGAGACAGGTGCATAAACTGGCGGGCAGGTTTATAGCGGAGAAAAATAACTTATAGAATATATCATGGGGGAAACAGATGTATCATTATCTGCTTTTTGATCTGGACGGGACATTGACGGATCCGGGACTTGGAATTACCAATTCCGTCATGTATTCCCTTCAGAAATTCGGTATCAGGGAAGAAAGTCGGACATCATTATATAAGTTTATCGGACCTCCTTTACAGGATTCCTTTGAGGCGTTTTACGGTTTTTCCGCTGAAAAGAGCAGGCTCGCCGTTCAGTATTACAGGGAGTATTTTAGCAGGCAGGGTTTATTTGAAAATGAAGTCTATGAAGGGATCACGGATCTGTTAACGCAGTTAAAGGAGAGAGGAAAAACGCTTATTGTAGCTACGTCGAAACCGGAAGCTTTTGCGGCCAGGGTTTTGCGGCATTTTGATCTGTACGATTATTTTGATTTTGTCGCGGGCGCCACGATGGATGGGAGCCGGAATAAAAAGGGAGACGTCATAAGATATGCGCTGGAAAGCTGCAATATAGCGGAGAGATCTTCCGCGGTCATGATCGGGGACAGGGAACATGATATCATGGGTGCAAAAGAAAACGGACTGGATTCCATAGGCGTATTGTTCGGCTATGGGGACCGCGATGAACTGGTGAAGGCAGGAGCAACGCATCTTGCAAAGAGGCCGCAGGACATCTTGAAATATGTGTAGAGATGTGGATGACGGGAGGCTGCGATGAACAGTAAAATGGATGTGAACGGAAAAGAATATGAGATTTACCACTTGCTGGGCAAGGGAAAGGGCGGATATTCTTATCTGGCGGGCAGGGGGATGCAGAGGTATGTCCTGAAGCAGATCCACCATGAGCCCTGTGACTATTATCAGTTCGGGAATAAGCTGGAAGCGGAACTGCATGATTATAAGCGGCTTGGGGAGATCGGCATAAAGATACCGCTCATGGTCGACGTTGATCCTGAAAATGAGCGTATTTTGAAGGAATATATTGAGGGCGATACGATCTATGAACTGGTTCTCGGGGATAGGATGAAGCCTGCCTATCTTGAGCAGATACGGGATATGTGCCGGCTGTTGTATGCGGCGCACACCAATATAGACTATTTCCCGACGAATTTTGTGGTGCAGGACGAAGAACTGTATTACATTGATTATGAGTGCAACACTTATATGACGGAGTGGGATTTTGAAAACTGGGGTGTGAAATACTGGTCAAAGACACCGGAATTTTTGGAATATGCGGAGGGACATAATGCGTGATATCATGAAAACCTATACGCGCCTATTTTGATGCAAAGACGGATGCCGGACGGGAAAAACGGATCGCATGGATGGTGGACAGGCTCAATAGAAATCTGAAGCCAATGTAGTGGAACCAGAAATGTTCATACAGAGAGATTGACAAATGATTAATCAACTGATACACTATCAATTGATAGTGAAAAACACGAAGGGGGGATTATAATATTTCTTAATATACGATCGGAAAAAAGAGAAGTGGAGGCTTTCCTGACAGAGCTGAAGGATTTGTTGGGGAGAGATGACTTTGATATAGATACAGACATGACCCTGATTCGCAGGAAGAAGCAGGGAGATGATCAGAAATATTCGACTCCATATACTTTATTAGAGCTTGATTATGACATGGAGGATGTGGTTAATCGAATAAAGGAATTGACAGTGGAAGAGTATTCGGAAACAAAGATAGATAAAGATGACTTAAATCCCCCATTACTGTTTGTTTTTGGCAAGAATATAAACAATAAACTTGTTTATGTGAAATTGAAAATAAAAGGTGATCGACATAGGCGTGTTTTATGCGTGTCTTTCCATTACGCTAAGGAGAAAATGATATTTCCTTACGCATAAATGGGATATCAAAGGAGGTAAGATAATGGAAGCTGGCACATTGATAAGAAAGATTCACATGAATTGTCCGTTATGTGACAGGACACATGAGATTGAAGAAAGAAAACGTACAACGTCTATTACATTAAAAGGAGAAGAAGTAACTTACGAGGAGAGGTATTATTTTTGTGCATATGCCGATGAAGATGAAAATGAATTTGAAACCGGTGCAATGACAAATGAGAATCTTCTCAATGCAAGAAATGCATATCGTGTGAAGATGGGACTTCTCACATCTGATGAAATAGTAGCCATCAGAGAAAGCTATGGACTATCCCAGGTTGATCTTGCAAAATTATTGGGCTGGGGTGAAGCAACAATATCTCGTTATGAAAGCAAAGCTATTCAGGATGAAGCCTATGACACAATGCTTCGTCTGATTAAGGATAATCCACTTCAGGCATTAGAGTTTCTTAAGAAAAATGCAGATAAATTTACTGCATCAAAACGCAGGGGGATCAGAGCCAGAATAGTAGAAAAACTGGATTCATACGGAAAAGAATTTCTTACACGCCAGATGTTTGAAGGCGAATACGCAAACTTCGAAGAACCGTCCGATTTTAATGGTTTTACCATGCTGAATATCGATAAGATTGAGGCTATGATTTCATATATTGCTGAAAAAGTTTCTAATCTTTTTAAGGTTAAACTGATGAAAATGATTTGGTATTCGGATGTTTTATCTTTTATTGAGAATGGCTTTTCTATGACTGGTATGGTATATCGACATGAGCCGATGGGGGCGCTTCCGATTGGACATTATAGTCTGATGAATTTGGAAAACCTGAATATTCAGGAAGAAATGAGCTGTAACTATGATACGATGCTTCATGTATATCCGACAGCTCATATGGATTATTCCATATTAAGCGATGGGGAAAAGGCTGTTTTGGATAAGGTGATTACGAAGTTTATTTCTTACAAAGCAAAAGATATTGTTGATTATAT
This sequence comes from [Clostridium] symbiosum, assembly GCA_021769625.1. GTDB lineage: Bacteria > Bacillota > Clostridia > Lachnospirales > Lachnospiraceae > 1XD8-76. Next base: position 8,972 of record JAETSN010000059.1, read on the forward strand.
GCATGAAGAAAAAGCATATACCGAGACAAGTCCGGGAGAGATCATACCGTTTAGTCTGGCAAAAGAAATAAGAATATTTTAGTCTATGGCGGAATATACGGAAATACAACATCAAAGAAAAATGTCTTGTACTGTATCGTATCACAGATCCAGTTTCATAAAAATAGAAGTATCCATAGGGCTGTCATTATAACTTTCCGTCTCATAAAATCCGTATTTCCGATACAGGGAAATTGCGCTCTCCAAAAAGGGGAGCGTGTCTAACAGCATATGGGAATAGCCGATTTTTCCGGCGTCGGCTATGATCCTTTGGACCAGCAGATTTCCGATCTGCTGTCCTCTGAACTGCGGCCTGACATAGAGCCGCTTCATTTCGCAATTTTTATCATCTATCTTTCTAAGTCCGATGCATCCCGCCGGTTCCCCGTCACAGTATGCTAAGTACAGCCGTCCGGCGGGAGGACCGTATTTGGATTCCAGATGCCGTATCTCTTCATCATAGTGCTGGATATCAAGATATTCACGGAAGGAATCATCGCCGGCGATCAGCATATCAGTGTATTCGGAGAAGAGCAGGGCTGTCTCCTGTGGGTAGTCGTAGGCTGGGATGATCTTTATGGGTCGTGAGCATGACATGGTAAGCATCTCCTGTGTTTTAATTCGGCATATCATCTATTGCCTGTATCTGGAATATAACGGGGCGTATACCGTCTGTACAGCATACGATGGTCTGGCATTCCTGTTTGTTCCACGGGGTAAAGGAGGAACCGGAAGATATGGCACTGACGCTCTGATATATATCGATCCATGCCCAGGGACAGAAATTTTCAGGCATTTTCGCGTTTCCCTCAAACAGGAAAGTATCTCCGGTTTCAAACAGCGGACATGGACCGACTGCCGTGCCATCGGTGAGGAAGCGTTCTGCGAGTTCCGGATGGAAGTCCTTTTTCAGGACGGTGATCTTTACTTTTTTGGTCATTATTCGTAATATATCCTTTCGATTCTGAAGATGACCAGGCTTGTTTCATCAAAACAGCAGTGATCATCATATTTTCTCCTATGAAAGTTCTGCCTACTGTATTCATCTTACCATAGCCGGTTTTGAGCGTCAACGTGCGTTTAGAGAGACAGTCAAAGAGCCATCTTAGCAGTGCAGATAGAAAGGCGGAAATACCGGCTACAAATAAAATAAACTGATTGACATAAAATTTATATTTTATTACACTATAAACAGGTTGACCGAGAAACATAAAATAAAAACGTGAAGTACTTCCGCAAGATCGAAGGAGAATAAAAGATGTATCATATGAGATTAAAAGGCGGCCATTATGGAATGGGCGTGAAACGCGGAAAAATTTTTAGCAGAGGCGGGATATCATTTCCGCTGCATCTGGATGGCTTTCAGTCGGAGCACGGGAGGGAAAGCGAGAAGATATTGAGAAATTTTTTCCCGGAAGTCTGTGAGGAGATAAGGGGAGTGAGTGATACGGTGGGAGCCGATTATCAGGATCTTGCATCCTGGATGTTATGTATGGGGTGCTGTATGTATAATCTGGAGCAGAATATCCCGGTGGAGATCAGGGGGTGCACTGCGTTTGCCTATGTAAAAGGGGAGAGCGTGCTGTACGGTAGGAACAATGATCTGCCGCCGTATCTGAGGAAGGGGAGCAAGAGCGAGATCTACGCGCCGGATGGAGGCAGCAGGTTCAACATTACCACATCGTCTTTTATCAACGGGGAGGAAGGGCTGAACGAGTATGGGCTCGCTGTCGCCATGACCTTTGTTATGACAAAACTTGAGAAGATCCGGCCGGGGTTCAACTCCTGCTTTATCGTGCGGTATCTGCTGGAAAAAGCGAAAGATGTGGAGGAGGCTATGGCGCTTCTCGATGAACTGCCTGTCGCGTCCAACTGCAATATCCTGCTGGCGGATCCAAGCGGACGGATGGCGGTGGCGGAGTGTACGCCCTCGATGAAAAGGATACGGGAGCCGGAATGCTATGGCAGGAATAAGATCGTGTGTACGGTCAACAGTTTTACATCCGATGAAATGAAGGTGTATGACGATGCGGATGGGGAGGATTATGATTCCCACAGACGATATAAGACAGTGATGGATGGCTTTGAAAAGCATATCGACTCTGACTGCATAGAGAACTGCGTAGAGACGACAAAGCGGCTCTTAAAAGGGGACTACGGGTTTATCTGCCAGTATGATCAGGAACCGGATTTTGAGACGGTGTGGAGTTCCATATTCGATCTGAAGTCCCTGCGGATCTACCGGGCGGAAGGAGATCCGAGGAGGAAGAGATATGTGGAGGATGAGAGGCTGTGCAATAAGAAGTAAGGGGGAGAGATTCCCCCTTTTGTATTACGCAGCCTGTTTCTCTGAGGTTGGTTTGCCTGTTGATTCCATTATTTTATAGTTTTAATTATCCGAGATGAAGCCTGGCTTTTAATGCATCCTGCAATACTTGGGAGAAATTGATGTTTTGTTCTAAAGCGGCAGCATTAAGCCATGCCGGGATAGTAAGAGTTTTTTTGACAGACTTTTCAAAATGGACTTTGGCATATTCTGCAACATCTACAGTTACAATATTGATAAAAATTTCATTGGGTGTTACTTCTGCATCTTCAGCAATTTTCATCGGATCAATTTTATCAATGGAAGAAGCCGATGGAACATGTTCGCCATCTTTTTGAAGCCAGTACAGATAACCGGCGAGGCAGTCAACCGCCATAGAAAATGCTTCTTCAAGAGTATGCCCACAAGTGGCAAGATTATTTAAATCAGGAAAAATAACAGAATAGCCGTTTTCTTCTTTGATAAAACAAGCGGGATAAGCAGATAACATAATAAACCTCCTAAATATAAAGTATAGCCGGAAGCAGAAGAAATTATTTTAATCCTGCCTGCTTCAAAATAGAATTTTCAGTTCCTTTTGGAATATCTTTACAGTGAAATGGAATAGTAACTTTTCCGGGTTTCAGCGTATGAACATAATGTCTGTGTGATCCTTCCTGTGATTTAAATATCCATCCATCGGCAAGGATGATTTTTTCAAGTTCTTTTGGCTTTTTTGGCATGCCGTAATGATCTCCCTTGTATTATGAATATTAGCACATAACACGTATGATGTAAATACGTGTTACATATAATCTTTCAGATAATTATTATGAATTGTTTTTCATTCTGCGGGTCAGCTCCTGTCGGACAGGTCGTCCTCTTTTAAAAGAGAAAATATGATCTTCCCCTGAAACAGGGCCGTCAGCGCCATAAAGATAGCTGCCATGGGCACAAACAGAAAAGACGGGACCATAACGCGGGTATAGCGGTTTTTCACTGTTGAAAGCCGCCGTATCCCTGCGGACAGCCGGATCATACAATAGATCATACCGCAGTTGAAAAACAGGTATATTGCAAGATTTATGAACAGCGGCATCCAGTCGGAAAATGCCGCTGTTGTCCCTGTACTATATTTTATAAAGTTGCAGGCGGCGATGACGATGAAAACGATCGGAAAATAGACGGAGAGGACGGAAATCATCTCCCCTCCGCCGATGCCGATGCCGCCGCCCCATGTAATATGCGCACGCCTGCACCAGCATTCATACATGTTCAGATGTACTTTATTGTGCGTCCCTTCGATAAAACCGTTGTTGGAGATGACATACAGGGAAAACCGGCAGCCGTGCTCCACACAGAACCGTTCTGCCTGCTGCATAAAATCCAGAACGTGGGAGGGCATACCGTCCACATACAGGGGGACCGCCAGTATGAGTGCATCGATATCTTCAAGCTGCTTAAGGATCGCGGGATAGCCGCCCGGGAGGCGAAGAGAAGCGTACCGCACGTTGCAGCCGGCGAGGAAAAATCCCATCACTTTGCCGAGAAAACCGGATGTGGAGGATTTCTTTTTCGGGCTGCCGTTCAGGATCAGGATGTTCCTGCTGCGGCTGTCATCAGGTGTCGAAGCATTTCTGTTTCGGCATGTGTCCGGCATCAAATTATTTCCCTCACAGTCATCGTCGGAGAGCAGGTCTGAAAGCGTGAGTCTCTTTACACGCTCCGCGGATTCCGCAAAGATCACTTCACAGGAGTCCGCATCCATATTGTCCGCGTGGCGCGCCACATATTCCCGTGCGGTTTCCCGCTCCGGTTCGCTGCATGCACCGTAGAAATACACGATCAGTTTCCGCCTGGTCCGATATCGGTTGATATGATAGGTTTTTCCCCTCCGCCAGGTGAAAAAAGGAGAAGAGTCGGAAATGCCCCTGTCAAAAAAGCGTTTGACGGGAACGCTGTACCCGCCATAGCAAAGTCGGCTGACCACAACGATCGTTTCGCTCTTTCCTGCCAGAGCGCCGCAGTGCTGCAGGGAGTCCGCATAGACACAGTATCCGGCGTTTTTGGTCCAGCACTTAAAACATCCCTGACAGGGCGCTGCTTTATCCGGCGCGCCGATCACTGTAAAATCTTCTGCCAGATCCCCGAAAGAAGTATCGGGCAGGTCATGTATCAAAAGTTTCATTTTGGACTCTCTTTTCCTTTTCGTTCCGTATCTGTCCTTCCGCCGCATAACTGGCAGATATATAGTCAAATTATACCACACGGAAAAGTATTTGGATATGAGAAAATGAGCGCCGGCACAACGGTTGTGACAGTTCAGCTTTCAATGTCATTTATTTAATGCTGCCGGACGCTGGCAAGAACATAAAATACTACGTCGCCACGCTCTCGCTCTGTGAAAAACGCAACGGACACTAAGCTCGTGAAATACCTCGCTAAGTGCCGGCGTTTTTCAAAGGGCTCCTTAAGTATTTTATGTTCTTACCAGCTGGCTAAGGTGTTAACTAAATGACATTGAAGGCTGAACTGTTACCAACGGTTCGGTCGAAAGCCTGGTCGACGGGAAGAATGGATCCGCTCGTTTGATGAACGGTGAACGGCGGCCATAAATTGTGGATTCAGGGAAAAGAATCACGGAAAGTATTGAATTGCATCTGAAATGTGATAGAATGAACTGAGAAAGCGAGGAGAAATACAATGAATATGGAATTACTGCAAAACGGCGATGTGCTGGTAAGGGTCTTACTGTTGCTTCTGCCGACGGTGGCGGCATTTCTGGCATCTGTCATCTATCTTTTCAACTCAAAGAAAAGCGAAGAGCACAGCGGGGCGGACAGCGGGGAACTGGGAAGCGCGGTCATGTTGTTTTTGCCCATTTGCATGACGAATCTGATATATTTTATCATGACGGTCATTTTATTGTTTATCAATGAACAGATCACAGCCGATAAAATAACGGAAATATCGATCCCGGTGTATGTTCTGATCAGCGTATTAAATGCAGTGTCCTGCGTGACAAAGGGGATCATAGGCGGGGTTAAACTGCGCGATTGTACGGGGGCGGACAAACAAAACGGATTGTCAAAGAGCATGCTGTATATGGCGGCAGCCGAGATCCCGGGATTGATCGCGTTCGCTTTTCTGATGATAAAGTTTTTGGTATCAAACCAGTGAGAATGTTCACTGCCATTTCTTCCGGTAATCTCTCGGACTGATGCCCTCCACCTGTTTAAAGATGCGGGAAAAATAGTACAGCGGCGTGATGCCGCAGTTTTCCCCGATCTCTTCCACGGACATCTTGGAGAAGCGCAGCAGTTCCTTCGCGTGGGAAATCCGGATCTGCAGAAGATAGTCGTTTATCGTTATCCCATACTCGTACCGAAAAAGCCTTGTCATATAATATTTGTTGATATAAAACTTTTCTGACAGCATATCCAACGTGATCTTTTCCGACAGATGATCCCTTAAATATTCCCGTATCTCCAGCAGAGACTGCCTTTTGCCGCCGTCCTGTACGGATTCCGGATGCCAGCTTTCCGCCATGACAAGACAAAGGAGGGAGGAAAGCTGTTCGTTGATCTTCATATCTCTGATATGGTCGTCGGAGGACGCCAGTCTGAATATTTTTTCCAAACAATCTGTAAAAGCCCCGATCTGACGGGGGTGAAAAGTGATCTGTCCGCCGCGCTCCATGTATTTCTGGTAGATACCTGAGGCGGTGGGACCGTAAAAATGAACCCAGCGGATGATCCAGAGGTCGTCGGAACTCTTGTGATAGTATTCGTTTTTGCAGTTCACCAGCGCGCAGTCGCCTTCGGACAGGATGTACTCCTGCCCCAGATAGTAGAGCGTGCCGCTGCCGGAGAGCACCATGATAAAGAGATAGGAGGAGAGATCCGGGTGGGAGCTGGTATGGGGGCGCCTTGCGTGAACCTGGCCGATCTCCTGCAGGTAGAGAAGATTCTCTCTTGCAAACTCCGAAGGGGTGTACAGTATGCGGTTGGAGCTGACGAATTCGCCGTGGTAGCTGGAATGTTTCATGTCGGTTTTTCCTTTCAAACTAACTATACACAAAAAGTTAATATAATGCAAATTTATGGCAATAATTTCTGTAATAATCCGGATTATAAAGCGGTATAGTGTTTCAGGACAGATCAAAAAATGACAAAAATCAGATCGGAGAGAGAATATGGGTAAAAGAGCTTTGATCACGGGCGTGACGGGACAGGACGGTTCCTATCTTGCGGAATTTTTACTGGAGAAAGGCTATGAAGTATACGGTATGATCCGGCGCTCTTCCGTGGATTACCGGGAGCGCATCGCACATCTGGAAGGCAGGAGGGATTTTCATCTGCGTTACGGGGATATGGGGGATTCCCTGAGCCTTGTCAGGCTGATCGGGGAGATCAGGCCGGATGAGATCTATAATCTGGCGGCACAGAGCCATGTACAGGTATCTTTTGATGTGCCGGAGTATACGGCGGATGTGGCTGCGGTGGGCGTGCTGAGGGTGCTGGAGGCGGTCCGGATCTGCGGGCTCGGGGAGACCTGCAGGATCTATCAGGCTTCCACCTCGGAACTGTACGGGAAGGTGGAGGAAGCGCCCCAGAGGGAGACTACGCCGTTCCATCCCTACTCCCCCTATGCGGTGGCAAAGCAGTACGGCTTCTGGATCGTGAAGGAATACCGGGAGGCGTACGGTATGTTCTGCTGTTCCGGCATTCTGTTCAACCACGAATCGGAGCGCCGGGGAGAGAACTTTGTCACAAGGAAGATCACCCTTGCGGCGGCGCGCATTGCCCGGGGAAAACAGGAAAAGCTGTATCTGGGAAATCTTTCTTCCCTGAGGGATTGGGGCTACGCGAAGGATTATGTGGAGTGCATGTGGCTGATCCTGCAGCAGGAGGAACCGGATGATTTTGTGATCGCGACCGGTGTGCAGCATTCCGTCAGGGAGTTTGCGGAACTGGCGTTTCACTATGCGGGGATGGAACTTTGCTGGCAGGGGGAAGGGGCGGAAGAGAAGGGCATCGACAAAAAGACGGGTAAAGTGCTCGTGGAGGTGTCGCCGGATTTCTACCGCCCGACGGATGTGGTAAATCTCTGGGGAGATCCGACAAAGGCGAGGACGAAACTGGGATGGAACCCGACAAAAACAGGTTTTGAAGAGCTGGTCAGGATCATGGTGGAACATGATATGGGACAGGCGGTGGAATGTGGAAATAGAGAGAAAAATGAGGATCGAAATGGAAAAAGGAGCTAAAATTTATGTAGCGGGACATAAGGGCATGGTGGGTTCCGCTATTGTCAGGGAACTGCGAAGGCAGGGGTATGACAATATCGTCACAAGGACGCACGCGGAGCTGGATCTCTGCAGACAGAGGGATGTGGAGCGTTTTTTCGAGCGGGAGAAGCCGGAGTATGTTTTTCTGGCGGCGGCAAAAGTCGGCGGTATTCTGGCGAATCAGGAGGCTCCCGCCGATTTTATGTGGGAGAACATGATGCTGGAGATGAATGTGATCCATGCGGCGTGGAAATGCGGCTGTAAAAAACTGGAATTTCTGGGTTCCTCCTGTATCTATCCGCGGATGGCGCCCCAGCCCATGCCGGAAGGCTGCCTTCTCACATCGGCGCTGGAGGAGACCAATGAGGCCTACGCGCTGGCAAAGATATCCGGCTTGAAATACTGCGCCTATTTAAACAGACAGTACAGTGCGGATTTTATTTCCGTGATGCCCACAAACCTGTATGGTCCGGGAGATAATTATCATCCCACCCACTCCCATGTGCTGCCGGCGCTGATCCGGCGTTTTCATGAGGCGAAAGAGAGAGGAGAAAAAACAGTGACATGCTGGGGGGACGGTTCCGCGCTGCGGGAGTTCCTCTATGTGGATGATCTGGCGGAACTCTGCGTTTTTCTGATGAACCGATACAGCGGGGAGGAGACGGTAAACGCCGGGACGGGAAAGGAACTGCGCATCAGAGAGCTGGCGGAGCTTGTGGCGGAGGTGGTCGGCTATCGGGGAGAGATCCTGTGGGATAAGACAAAGCCGAACGGAACGCCGAGAAAGCTTCTGGACGTCAGCAAGGCGGGGAAGCTCGGGTGGCATTACAAAACGGAACTGGAAGAGGGCATCCGGCTCAGTTATGAGGATTTTCTGATGAATCCTGTGCGGGCGGAGAGATAAAAAGCGAGGAAAGCTGCCAATGTTAATAGGTTAATGAGGGCGAACGCTGGCAAGAACATAAAATACTTCGTCGCCACGCTCTCGCTCTGTGGAAAACGCAGCGGACACTAAGCTCGTGAAATACCTCGTTAAGTGCCGGCGTTTTTCAAAGGGCTCCTTAAGTATTTTATGTTCTTGCCAGCTGATGGAGGTGCTAACTAAATGACATTGGTAATCAGTACTTGGTTTTTTATAAATAAAATAAATATATTTTAGAATTTCTGTGATGGGAGGAAGAAGTTGCATATCATTTTACTTTCGGGCGGTTCCGGGAAAAGGCTCTGGCCTCTTTCCAATGATATCCGCTCCAAACAGTTTATCAAAATATTCCGGAAGGCGGACGGCAGTTATGAGTCCATGCTGCAGCGTGTCTACAGGCAGATCAAAGAGACGGATGCGGATGCGAAGGTGACGGTTGCGACGAGCAGGTCCCAGATATCCGCCATACGGAATCAATTGGGAGAGCAGGCGGCGATCTCTGCGGAGCCCTGCAGGCGGGATACGTTTCCGGCGATGGCGCTGGCAGCTGCTCATCTTCAGGATATACAGGGGATCGGCAGGGAGGAGAGCGTGGTGACCTGTCCGGTGGACCCTTATGTGGAGGAAGACTATTTCAGAGCGCTGAGAGAACTGGCGCTGCAGGCGGAAAAAGGGGAAGCAGGGCTGGTCCTTCTGGGGATCACGCCGACTTATCCCAGTGAGAAATACGGCTATATCATACCGGCGGATGACAGGCGGATCACATCCGTAAACACCTTTCGGGAGAAGCCCACGGCTGAGCGGGCGGCGGAATATATCAGGCAGGGCGCGCTATGGAACGGCGGCGTATTTGCGTGCAGACTCGGATATCTTCTGGATAAGGCACACGAACTGATCGATTTTAAGGATTACCAGGATCTGTATGAAAAGTATGATACGCTGGAAAAGATATCCTTTGACTATGCGGTGGCGGAAAAGGAGACCGATATTCAGGTCATGCGGTTTGCAGGGCAGTGGAGAGATCTGGGGACATGGAATACGCTGACCGAAGCCATGGAGGAGACTGTGGTTGGGCAGGGCATCATGAACGAAACCTGTGAGGGCGTTCACATCGTCAATGAGATGGATGTGCCGATACTTGCCATGGGACTCAGAGATGTGGTGATCTCCGCCTCGCCGGAGGGGATCCTTGTGTCGGATAAGGAGCAGAGCTCTTACATGAAGCCTTTTGTGGACCGAATGGACAGTCAGGTCATGTTTGCGGAGAAGAGCTGGGGGAGCTACAGGGTGATCGATGTGGAGAAGGGCAGCATGACGATAAAGGTGACGCTGCGTGCGGGCCACTCCATGAACTACCATTCCCATAAACACCGGGATGAAGTGTGGGCGGTGGTCGCCGGGCGCGGACGGACGATCGTGGACGGTATGGAACAGAAAGTGCAGACCGGGGATGTGGTCACGATGAGCGCGGGCTGCAGGCATACGGTCATTGCTGAGACGGAATTAAAGCTGATCGAGGTGCAGATCGGGGAGGAGATTTCGGCGGAGGATAAGAGGAAGTTTGAATTTTTTGGGGGATGAGTAAGGCGGACGCCGGTAAGAACATAAAATACTTCGTCGCCACGCTCTCGCCGGCTCTGTTTCTCAAGAGCCTGTGAAACAACGCAGCGGACACATAAGGCGCTAAAATACAGCGCCTAAGTGCCGGCGTTTTTCAAAGGGCTCCTTCAGTATTTTATGTTCTTACCGGCTGGGTTTGGTGTTAACTGGATTTTGACCCAAAATGATTGGTATGAAGGAAATATAGAGTGTTCATCTCAAAATGGAGATGGGATTAGAGAAAGAAGAGGATTTTAATTATGAACAGACCATTTATCTGTAAACCGGTGGGGAAGGATTATATTTGGGGCGGGAGGAAGCTGCAGGATGACTGGGAGAAGAAGGGGGAGTTTTTGCATCTGGCGGAGAGCTGGGAGTGTTCCACCCACACGGACGGGCTTTCCGCGGCGGCAAGCGGGGAGTTTGCGGGGATGGAGCTGCGGGAGATATTGAGGCTCCACCCGGAATATCTGGGGAGCCATGTGCAGGACAACAGGAAGGATGCCGGGGGAGTAGGAGATGCCGGAGACGGGGAGAATGCCGGAGGCGGGAAGAATGTCAGAAACGGAGAGAATGCCGGAAGAGAGAACGGTCTGGGGTTCGCAGAATGTGCGGATGCCGGGCAGATTCCCATCATCGTGAAATTTATAGATGCGAAGCAGGATCTGTCGGTGCAGGTTCATCCGACGGATGAGTATGCCGGGAAGTTTGAGAACGGACAGCAGGGAAAGACGGAACTGTGGTATGTGGTGGATGCGGCGGAGGATACCCATGTTATATATGGATTAAAGCATAAGACAGATAAGGGGACGCTGCGGGAGGCTGTCGAAGGGGGCGGGCTGGATAAATATCTGCGGAGGATACCGGTGAAAAAGAATCAGGTCTTCTTTGTGGAGGCGGGCACGATCCACGCGATAGGAGCGGGCTGTCTGATCGCGGAGATACAGGAAAATTCCAATCTGACTTACCGGCTGTACGATTATGACAGGGCGGACAAAAACGGAGAGAAGAGGCAGCTTCATATCGAAAAGGCGCTGGATGCGGCAGATCTGACTGCGGCGAAAGAACCAAGGCAGCCCATGCGGGTTTTGAACTACACGCCGGGGTGTGCCAGAGAATTGTTGGGCAGATGCCGGTATTTTGAGGTGCATCGGATGCTGGTGAATACGGAGCGAAGGCAGATCGTGACGTACAGGGCGGACGGGATGAGCTTTCGGGTGCTGCTCTGCATAGACGGGTGCGGCACATTGTACTTTGCGGATACCGTGCTGGAGGTGTACAGAGGAGACTGCATTTTTGTCCCGGCGGATTCGGAGGAGATCCGTATCCACGGGAAACTGGAATTTCTGGATGTACGATGCTGAAAAGCTGTGAGGTCCTATCTCCATTATTTCTGTTGTTTATGATGGAGATATCCTGTTAAAGGCGGACATAGCCTGTAGACGGTCCGGATCCAACTTTTGCAATATAGCCGTTTTTGACCAGTTCTGTCAAAGTCCTTTCCACAGTAACTTTGCTTATATCCGGGCAGATTTCCATAATCTCCTTTTTTGTAATTTTCCCAACTTTCTTATCAATCACTGCTTTGATTCTTTCAGGTTTAGAGAGCTTGCGATGTTTCAGATGTTCAACTCTATCCTCAAATTCATTATATGCCTTCAGCATAATGCCCAGATAGTACCTCACAAAAGGCTCATAACTGTTTTCATTCTCATGCCAGCCGGCAGAGCTTGCCTGCAGAGCCTCATAATATGTTTCCTTTGTTTTTTCAATGAGCATTTCCATGCTGACATATTTTCCGACGATATATCCTGCCTTATAAAAGAGCAGAAGAGTTAGCAGGCGGCTCATGCGGCCATTGCCGTCATTAAATGGATGAATGCATAGAAAATCCAGAATAAACATGGGAATGAGTACCAACTTATCGATATGGCCAGCATCCCATGCCTCCAGAAATTGCGTGCAAAGCATTTCCATTGTTTCTTCTGTCTGGAATGCTGGAACCGGAACAAAGCGAGCTTTCTGATGGCCTTCGGCATCTGTTTCAGCAATCACATTATCAGAATTTTTATAGCTGCCCCCGAGTGCACCCTGAGAATACGAATATAGATCACGGTGCAATTGCAAAATAATATTGGGTCGGGGAATAATATATTCATAGCTCTCATGAATAGTTGCAAGCACTTCACGATAACCGGCGATTTCCTGTTCAGAGCGGTTACGAGGTTCCGCTTTCTGGCTTACCAATTCTTTCAGACGCGCATCACTTGTATAAATACCTTCAATTCTGTTAGATGCACCGGTACTTTGGATAAGGGCAACTTCCAGCAGTGTTTTCAGATCATCAACATTAGCTTCCAGGAAAAGTTCCTGTTTGCCTTTATGCTCATGAATACTTCCAATCATCTGTACAATTTCTGGGATCAGTAGTTTTTGCGGATTCATTTTATAATCAAAAGTTCTCATGTGCATCTCCTTCATTTCAGTTTTATCTCCTTCATTTTATCACCAAATGAAGGAGATAACAATATCAATGATGGAGATAGTATCTCCATTGTTTCAGTCACCATGCATCAGGCGGTTTGTAAATGATTTTATACTTGCCTGCGTACAGCATACAGGTGTAAAATTTAAAGACAGTGATCATGAGGGAACAGGGGGATGGCAGATGAACTTAACAGAATGGTGTAAGACTAATATTACAGATGCACATAGGGTAAAACTTGCGAAGATATTGCTGGCAGTTCTTATTTCTGTGTCTTCCGCTTCTGTTTTGGCATATAAAGTGCCGGAGCACAGATATGTAAAGGAGACGCTTGAGAGTCTGGAGGAGAGTAAAACAACCGTCATGGAATTTTCCGGTGCGACGATAGCTGTCTCTCTCGCTATCACGGCGCTTCCGGATGATTTTGGGAGTCCTCTTGCTGGTACGCTGGCGGATATGAACAAATATTTTGTATTTATCTTTGCGGTCTTGTATGTGGAGAAGCTGATCGTGGTGGAGGGCATAAAACTTTCCTTTACATATATCATACCGATCGCCTGCGGGCTGTATATTCTGGCTGTGCTGTCGGGATGGGCTCCCCTTAAGGCTTTTGCCCAAAAAGTGATGATCCTCGGCCTGGCAATTATATTTGTGATACCGATCAGTACACATGTCACGGAAAAAGTATGTGATGATTATCTGGTGTATGTGGATGAGACGATAGCAGAGGCTGACGCCGGGGCGGAGAAGGTCAATGAGATCATGGCTTCGGGCGAGGAAGGAACAACCGTTTTTGACAAACTCACCGATGCCTTTAAGACTGCCATTCAGGGCATATCGGATCTGCTGGCATATTTTGAGAATGTCCTGAAAAAATGCGTGAATTCCGTTGCCATTATGATCGTGACGACATTTGTCCTGCCGATGCTTGTCCTGTTGTTATTTCGATGGCTGCTCAAGGAGTTGTTCAGTTTGAACCTGCAGACGCCCCGGGTGAACGTTGTTTTGCCGGAAGAAAAGAATGGCAGAAAAGCGATAGGAACAGGAGAAGAAGAGGGGGAGAAGCGATGAAGAGAAGATTTTTGAACATTTCCTGCCTTGTTCTGCTGATCCTGATCGCAGGCGTCCTGATCTGGGGCAGAGATCATAAAGTTTCCGTATTTCAGGAGGCATATGACGATGGGGTGGAACAGATCGATCTGAATACCATCTATCTGGAAGATGGCGGAGTGGAAGTCAATTTTTCGGAGGTCCTTTTAGGGAAACAGGAGGAGACAAGGAAACTTATCGTAAGTACGCAGGAGGCAACGGTATCGACCGAACTTTCTGACAGGCTGATCCGGAAACTTGATTTTGATTTTCTGAAAAAAACGCAGAAAGTCAGTTATACGGGAAAAGGCTATTTTGTGGTAGATCTCGATAACCTGACCGGGGAGGACATCATTGAGGATAAAGAAAAAAGGATCATTACCATTAAGATCGGGCACGCATATCTTCAGGCTATCGAGATAGATCCTGACAAGATCATCGTGGATGAGGTGAAGGAGGGCTTGCTTGCCCGCGGAGATATTGAACTGACGGTGAAAGACTTAAATACGATCGAGAGGGAGCTGCGAAGCCGGTTGGAGAGAGAATTCAACACTGCTGAAAATGGACAGAAAGCGGATGACCTTGCGGTAAATATGGTCAGGGAAGTCTATGAACCCATTGTCAGGGCGATCGACAAAAGATACAGTGTTGCGGTGGAGTTTAAGTGATACCGGGTTATGAAATGGGGCGCTTCGTTTAAAAGCATCGATAAAAAACAAACAGCGGGAGCAGCACGGAGGTCAGGGTGTCATAGAATCCGTGTGCGATCATAAGCGGTACGATGCTTTTGCGCCGCGACAAAAACAGATAGAGGCACAATAGCAGTACGTTGGTCGCAATATTGTAAAACTCGCCGAAGATAAACTGCATGGAGTAGAAATGAACGGCATAAAAGAGCAGGATGTTGATGCAGACGGAAAGGATTTTGGAGCCGCACAGGGACAGCGTTTTGTGCAGGATAAAGCCGCGGAAGATCAGTTCCTCCGCAAAGCCCACGCACAGAAAGCAGTACAGCGAAGTGGCGATAATATAGGCGGGATCTGGCTGCATGGCGTAGACAGAATAGTCCATCTTCATGAGGAGCAGCGGTATCTGCTGCACGGCGAACATACATAAGCCCAACAGAAGGCCCGCCGGAATATCCCGCGGACAAAATCTCCCCAAACCGATGGAGGAAAGAGGCGCATTTTCAATTTTTCCGACATAAAGGACAAGGGCGGCGCAGGGGATCAGATAGGAGAGGACTCCTGTCCAAAGGCCGTCTATATGCAGAATGCTTTCGCACAGATGTGAGAAAAAAGCGAGAGATGCGAGCAGGGCAAAGCACAGGATGATCTCTGCGGCGTTTCGTTTCCCGGTATTGACAGGTTCGCAGGCGCATTCATCCCGGACTGTATCATTGATTGAAATGCAACTGCTTAATTCCTGTATTCTGTCTGTGTTGTCTGTGGATCTTTGCTGGTTTGTAGTGTTGGTTTTCATGTGCATGGTTTTCCTTTCTGTTTTTCATTCTGCATTGTCCCAATGCCGTCAATTAGGATAAGTATCTGGAGATCAGGCTGAGCAGAGCGATAAATAAAGCGCCGCTTACTGCAACTGCCATGATGATGACAACGATACTGAGGGTTTTTCGGACTTCAGGATGCATTTCCTTTTTGATTTTTTCCGGCATTTCAGGGACCTTCGGGATATCTTCTTTTGTATGTCCGGTCAGAATATAGTCTGCGCTGACATGGTAGATCTCTGTCAGTTTGACCAGATTCTCAATATCGGGGTTTCCCTGGGCGGATTCCCATTTGGAAACGGCCTGCCTTGATACATCTAACATCTCGGCGAGCTGTTCCTGGGAATAGCCGGCTTTTTTCCGGAGCTCTTTCAATCGGTCAGCTATGTTCATGTTTGTCACCTCCAGTGGAAAATATCATATTTATTCGGTTGCGTACCACCAATATTTGTAGAAATGGCGGCAATTTTTGGTTGCAGTCAGGAAAATTTTAGTTGCACAGATATCATTGTAGCACAGATATTTTGGGAAAAACAGCCTGAGCGGCAAAACAGACATTAAAAGGAGAACAAGAATAAAACAGCGGTCCGTCTTGTATCGGATCCGGCTGCATGTTATAATGGTTATCTGTAAAAAATAAAATAAGCAACGAAAAAAGGAAAGAAGAAACAGCAGCTATGCACTATAAAGGAAACAGAGACAGGGAAAAATTCTGGGAGACATTTCTCCTTCTGAGAGAGAATCCGTCCATTCAGGAACTGAAAAAATATCCGAACCATAAAATATCCAATCTTTTTGACCACAGTTCAAGGGTGGCGCTCTGCGCTTACGATATCTCCCGCAGGCTTCACGTGGATATAGACGGAACAAGTCTGGCAAAGGGAGCCATGCTTCATGATTTTTATCTGTACAAAGCGTGGAGGAACGAAACGATCGGGACGAGGGAGCACTGGTTCAGGCATCCTGTCACGGCGCTGAAAAATGCGGAAAAAGAATTCCAGCTGTCGGATCTGGAAAAAAATATCATCACAAGCCATATGTGGCCGCTGACTTTCCTGCACGTCCCCAGATCCAGGGAGGCAGTCTTAGTGTGTCTTGCGGATAAGATCTGCGCTTTCGGCGAGGGCGTTTTGAAGCGGAATTATGTGAGGATGCAGAAGCGGGAAGAGCGGCAAGAGAAAGCTTCCCACACCGGATAGTGCGGGAAGTCTGTGGGTGATCAGATCAATTTATTTCTTTGTTGTTAGCAAGAATATTTTTCTTTCTGAGTTTTCATTTTTCTTTTCCATCGTTTTTAGGCGTAAAGTCTATTCAATTCATTTCAACTTCTTGTTTCAGCCAGTTTTGTAGTCAGAAAATATGCTTTTTTTAAAAAAGTGTAAGATTTCCCATTTGCGGAGCGGAGTATAAGGTGAAAGGGGTCAGACGGCAGAGCTTTCTGGTCCCGGAAGAGACACTGCGGCCGGGTGTCACGTAAGCTTACGGAGAGAGGAACATGATGAAGGCAAACGAAAACAATTTTGTGGAGCTGATAAAAAGGCGCAGGGAGGAGGGGATCCTGTATATGATAGATACCTACGGGACGATGCTTTACTCCATTGTGAAAAAACGTCTGTTTACGGCGCCGGATCGGATCGATGAATGCATGAACGATATTTTTCTCGGCATCTGGGAAAATATAGACAGCTTTGATGAAAGAAAAGGCAGTTTTGCGGGCTGGGCTGCGGGCGTGGCAAAGCTTGAAGCCATAGACATGCTTCGGAAGATACAGAGGGAACTCCGCTTCCAGACGGTTTCGCTGGAGGATGTGGAGATCCCGCAGGAGGATGTCTCGCTGTTAGAGCTGACAAGGCTGGAGCTTTCGAGGGAGACAAAGGAGATTCTCGGCTGTCTGAACGAAAGAGATCAGGAGCTTTTCAGACGTATATTCCTTGAGCAGGAGGAACCAGAGAAGGCGGGCGCTGCGCTGGGGATCAGCAGGGACAATGTGTATGTACGGATCTTTCGGGGAAAACAGAAGATCCGCAGGAAATTGAAAGAAAGGAAGAGGGCATAAGTATGAACAGGGAAGCTTATAAACTGGCAAACAGAATAGACACGGAGTTTGAGGCGGACGACAATTATCAGACAGAATGCCCCGGTGATATCGTGATGAAAAAATACAAAGATAATATGCTGCAGGAGATCAAAAAGGAAAAACAGGGGAAAAAGAGCGCTTTTCGGAAAACGCTGGCAGCGGCCTGCGCGGCGCTGATATTGATCATCGGGACCGTATCTTTCGGCGACGAGGTCCATGCCATGATCAGACAGGTAAGCTGGAGCATTGGGAATGCGCTGGGCATTGCCTCCGATCTGGCTGATTACAGGGAAGTGGTGAACACTTCCGTGGCGGACAGCGGCTATGTCATCACACTGCAGGATGCCGTGGCTTTTGAGGAAAAACTGGTGATCAACTATACGCTGCAGCGGGAGGACGGCGGCGCCATGGATGGAATGCCGACAGCGGACGGCAGCCTGTATATCAATGGAAAGAATGTGACGGACGGAGCCAGCGGAAGCGCGGAATTTTTGGATGACGAGCAGAAGATCGTAGGTGTCGTTCTATCGTATTATGTGTCAGACATAGATTTTTCACAGGAAAACAATTTCCGGATTACTTATGACAGAGTCGGGACAACGGACAGTGTAAATGGGAAATGGGAATTTGAATTTACCGCGGACGGAACGGACCTGATCGCTGACACAAAACGGATCGGCATCGAAAAAACGTTTGAACTGCCGGACGGCGTAAAAGTGACTTTGAATGAGTTGATCATAAATGATCTGGAGCAGGGAATATATTACAGCCTCTCCGATGCCACGGACCATATTCTGAAGGTGGAGGCTGTGGATTCTACGGGGAAACAGGTGGAATTCGGTGTACGGACGCAGGATAAGGAGTCCGGATACATGCAGAATGAGGAAATCATCGATGACGGCAGGATCGACGAGAACGCAGAGTCTGTCACCATGACGCTCTATGCGGTAGAATTGCCGAAGGAGAGCGGCCAGATGAGCAACGATTATGTACAGCTCGGAGAACCCTTTATCTTAAAATTATAACCTGAGGCAATCCCCACTTTTTTCCAGCAGAGCGCAGAAGGCTTGCAATTTACGTAAAAGACCAATATACTAT
>JAETSN010000060.1 GCA_021769625.1 [Clostridium] symbiosum
GAGCAATGAGCCAAGTGCCGCGCTTGCGCGAGCATAAAGCCAATTTCATTGGCTTGGCGAATGCCGCGAGGGTCAATACCCCGCCCCTTGGGGCGTTTCAAATTCCATGCCCCGCTTCTTGCGGCGGGGTTATTGACTTTCGGAAAGGCAGCACCTTTTCCGCGGTACCGCATAACCTGCATAAGAGAAGGAGGCGCATATCTATGGGATGTCTTGGAAATATTTTATGGTTTATCTTTGGAGGGTTTATCAGCGGAATGAGCTGGGCGGCAGCCGGCCTTCTGTGGTGTATTACCGTCGTCGGGGTTCCCGTGGGCGTACAGTGCTTTAAATTCGCCGCTCTCAGCTTCTTCCCCTTCGGGAAGGAAATCCGTTACGGAGGCGGGGCCGCTTCCTTTCTCCTGAACCTGATCTGGCTCATCGTATCCGGCCTGCCCCTGGCGGTAGAATCCGCCGTGCTGGGCTGTCTCCTCTGCCTCACCATCGTGGGCATCCCCTTCGGCCTGCAGCATTTCAAAATCGCCAAGCTCGCGCTGATGCCCTTCGGAGCAGTTGTAGAGGGTTGACATGCCTCGTCCTTTGCGGCAGCACAACATGAATCTTCGATTCATGTCTGAGAAATCGCGAATGCGATTTCTCATCTGCGATTCGGATTTGGGCCGCCCGCGGCACAAATCCGGGTGTGAAAAATAGGCCATCGGGCCTATTTCTCACACTAACTCCCATCTGCCCGCCTTGGCGGGCATTCAAATCAGGCTAAGGAAACTTTCGTTTCCTGTGAAATCGAAGATTTCACGCTACCCCAGTTTCAGCACAAGGCACTGGAAGGGTTTTACGATCAGACGATTCCCGCTGCCAGTCAATTCTCCATAGGTTTCTTCTGCCGTCCCGGTACCGTCCTTTTCTCCGACGGCATAATTATCGAGCAGTATCTCTCCCACCTTTCCCTCAAAAGGCAGCTCGGCCGTTTCGCTTCGCGCGCTCGTAAGGACCAGGACACGGTTCTTTTCGTCCTTTCTCTCATAGGCCAGGATCCCGTCCTCCTTTTCATATCTGGGGAGGAACTCTCCGTAAATAAATGTTTCTTCCAAATCCGCCCGCCTACGTACCGCAACCATCCTTTTATAGAAATTCAGCAGGGAGTCCGGATCTTCCTTCTGCGCCTCGTAGTTGAGCCAGGTGTAGTTGGGATTGACCGCAAACCAGGGCTCCGCCTCGGAGAAGCCGCCGTTTTTCTCCCCGTTCCACTGCATGGGCGTGCGTCCGTGTTCTCTGCTGGCGTGGTTCAGCTCCTCCAAAGCTTCCTCCGGGCTCTTCCCCTGCATCAGCAGCCGGTCATAGATGGCATAGGTAGGCTTGTCCACATACTCCTCCAGCCGTACTTTCGGATAATTGCGCATTCCGATCTCCTGCCCCTGATACAAAAAGACGATGCCCGGGAAGAAGAAATTCGTCACCGGAAGCATGCGGATGCTGTAACGGTTCTGATCCGCTGCGGCCAGGAAGCGGTCGATACACCTGGGCTTGTCGTGGTTTTCCAGGAAATTGCACAGCATCCCCCGTCCCCCCACAACCCGCTGAGCCTGAAACAGCTTGTCCCGATAATCGTTGAACAGCGCACGCGTGTTTCCTTTCCACTTTTCCCCATTTACATCATGGAACGTATGGCTGAAGTCGAAAACGGAACAGAAATTACCGTTCTCCCCGATCACCGCCTCCACCTCTTCCGGCCTCATCTGGTCATATTCCCCGATGGTAAGCGCATCGGTGGGAAGGAAAGTACGCTCCTTCATTTCCCGCAGGATCTCCGAAAGCCCGTCCACATTGTTAATGTACTCAAAGGCCAGCTTGTATCCGTCAGGTCCGTCGGGAGGAAGGTTGACATAGGAATAATTTTTCTTCAGATGGCTGATAGCATCCAGGCGGAATCCCCCCAGTCCCATATCCATCCATTTGGTAATTATTTCGTATATTTCTCCACGTAATTTCGGATTTTCCCAGTTCAGGTCAGGCTGCTCCTTTGTGAAGATGTGAAGGTAATACAGGTTATCCCGGCCCTCCACCCGTTCCCAGGCGCTTCCCCCGAAAATAGACCGCCAGTTATTGGGCGGATTTCCGTCCTTCCCCTCCCTGAACACATAATATTTCCCGTATTCTCCGCAGGGATCCTGCAGCGCCTTTTGGAACCATTCATGCCGGTCGGAGGAATGGTTTACCACCAGGTCCATCAGGATCTTGATTCCCTTTTCGTCCGCCCGGGCGATCAGTTCCTTCATATCGTCCATGGTGCCGAAGGATGGGTCTATCCCCATATAATCGGAAATATCATACCCGTTATCCACCATGGGAGAAGTGAAAACCGGACACAGCCAGATCACATTCGCCCCCAGCTGCGCGATTTCGTCCAAACGGCGGATTACGCCGCAAAGATCCCCGATCCCATCCTGATTGGTATCCTGAAAGCTCTTAGGATAGATCTGATAGCCGACCGTATTATGCCACCATTTCTTCAGCATTTCTTTGTTCTCCTTTCCGTCCGGTGCACATACATCCTGGTCGGATCCGGTTCCCCGTCTCCCTGAACCAGGCACAGGAATTCCCAGCCATAGCGCTCATAAAAGGAGGTATGATCCGTCACCAGATAAAGCGTGCCGATTCCCCGCTCTTTCATATCCCGGCACACGAAGTCCAACAATGCTCCTGCCACTCCCCGGCATCTCCTGTCCTCCTCCGTATATACCGCACAGACATTGGGAGCAAGATCCTTCCTGTCGTGGAAATCGTTTTCGATTACGCCCATTCCCCCGATGATCCTCTTCCCCTCCATGGCCAGATACCATTGCGGGACGTTTCCCTTTTTCTCCAAACATTCTTCCATACTGTCCTGATAAGCCTCCAGAGGAACGCCCCATTTCTCATGGAACCATCCTGCCGCCTCCTCCTTGATTTCAGGCATGTCTACCAGGCGGATAAGCCGATACTCCATTGTTTCTCCCTCCCTTAAAAATGTTCGTCCGCGCACTACTTTCTTCCAAGAATATGTATTTCGTCATAATGGGACAAAAAATCCCGGGCGGATTACAGATTTCCCTTCAAACCGATTTCTTCTGCCCGCTCTCTCATGCCTTCGATGGTCTCGCGGATCACATCGTCAAGCTCCATGCCGAGCATCCCACAGCCGCTGCGTATCGTCTCCCGGTCCACCCCTGCCGCAAAGGATTTATCCTTGAATTTCTTCTTTACCGACTTCACCTCCAGATCCAGTACGCTTCTGGACGGACGCATGAGACAGACCGCATTGATCAGCCCTGTCAGCTCGTCCACCGTAAACAAGACCTTCTCCATCCTGCTCTCCGGTTTCGTGTCCGTGCAGATTCCATAACCGTGACAGCTCATGGCCCGGATGTAGATCTCATCTACGCCTCTTTCCCGCATGATCTCTTCCGCTTTTCGGCAATGCTCTTCCGGGAATTTCTCATAATCCAGGTCATGCAGAAGGCCGGCAACGCCCCATACCTCCTCGTCTTCCCCTTCCAGCCTGCCAAAATGAGCCATTACCGCTTCCACCGCCTGGGCATGCTTCTGCAGGGCCGGCGTCTCCGTATATTCGGTCAGCAGCTCCCACGCCTCCTGCCTTGTCATCTTCTTTTCCATTTTGCTCCCGTCCGCCCGCTTTAGAGGGCTTCTCCCTTTTTTAATCTTACGAAGGAAATGATACCACAAAAACCGCGTCTCGGCATCATAAAGTTAGGCGCAGCTGTTCATAATCCGTTTCTCGCTCCAACGGACAGGGCGTTTTATGCAGGAAGCCTTCCGTTTTCGCATCATCCGTCATCCACTCCGCAATCTCCTGCCGCTCCAGGATCAACGGCATCCGGTCGTGTACCTGCTCCATAGAAGCATTTGCCGCAGTCGTGAGAATCACAAAATGCTCCCCATCCTCGTACCGCCTGCAAAATCCTGCCATGAACAGGAGCGACCCGTCTTTCCTGCCAAACGTATTCTTCTCTCTCTGTGGGTTCCACTCGTAGAATCGGGCCGCCGGAATCACGATACGTCTGTGAAGAAGGCTGTCCCGAAACAGAGGTTTTTTCAATGCGGACTCACATCTCGCATTAAAAATCAGCTTTTTATCCTCAAAACCCGGGAAACCCCAATGCTGCCATACGCAGCAGATGGAGCCTCCCGCTCCCGAAAGCACCGGAGCATCTTTACCCGGATGGATATCATCTGCCGTAATCCGGCCTACGGCCCGTAAAGATTCCTGTCTCCTCTTTTCATCCGTCTGCCGGACCAGTTCTTCAATCTCCCCGGCCGTTTCATCATCCACATAGTATCTGCCGCACATAGAATCTCCTTTGCGTATCGCCCAAAAGTGCTGCCCTGCCACCTGTTTTCGTGTATTCCGTCTCACCGGAAGCATACACTGCATCGTCTGTCGTTGTCAACCCCGTGGATATCGGTTTCAAGACAAGCACATGAATGCAGCTGTCAGGGAATCCATATACATGACAAATTATAGAATAAACAGTCAGAAAATGATATTGAATTAAGAGTGGACACCCGCTATAATGTCCACAGGAATTTCCGTATTGACAAGCTGCCCGCCGATAAAGGGAGCAGGAACTATATGCAGGGAAAACCATTGCCACGAGGAGGGGACAGCATGCCGACGTTTTTCATCTTTCTGCTCACATTACTATGTGTTGCGTGTTACACGGGACAGACGTTTTTCAGTAAACTGTTCTCCACTCATTACAGAGGGCAGGAGGAAGCTGCGACGCCGTCCTATGCCGTGTTATACGGAACCCTTGTAAGCATCGTCACGCTTCTTTTGTGTCGTTTTCAGGCCGCCCCTTCCAAAGAGACAATCCTGTTGGGATGTATCAACGGGTGCGTGTTGTTCCTCTTTCATCTCAGCATGATCCATGCATCCCAAAGCGGCCCGTATGCATTTCAAAGTATTATGATGCTTTTCGGCAGCATCGTGGTGTGCCTGGTCTTTTCCGCCGTTTACTGGGGAGACCGTCTGACCTTTTCGCAGATGGCCGGGATCGCCGTGATGCTCGCTGCCTTTGTCGTTCTGAACGGCGGAGGAATCGATTTGTCGAACATCAAAAAAGGATACTTCTTTTGGGTTATCCTGCTCTTTTTTACAAACGGTATCTACGGCGTCCTTATGGATGCCCAGCAAAGATCGTTTGCCGGCGAGCGCAACGAAATGATCCTTGTCACCTTCCTTTCATCCGCGGCAGTCTCCCTGCTCTATTTATTCGTAACGCAGCGCGGCCGGTCGCTCCGGGCCTTCCGGATGGGAAAGGCCGCCTGGGGATTTGCCGTAGGGAGCAGCCTGTGCGCCGCCTTCGCGGTCTATCTACTCATGACTCTGCTTGCATATATACCCGGTTATATCCTTTACACCGTCTGTAACGGCAGCATTCTGGTCCTCTCGGCCGTCCTGTGCAGGATCGTTCTAAAAGAGAAGATGACTAAGATGACGGTTGCAGGGATTGTCCTTTCCGCGATAAGCATCGCCTTATTAAGCATATGACTCTTTCGGATATCTGCCCGGACGGCATCCCGTCCGGGAATCAGTCCAAAAGCCGGCAGACCTGTGAGAAACCACGGTCAGCCGGCTCTCTTTCTGTTCCCCGATATTACAGGGAGGAGGGTCGGAAGAAAACAAAGTATATTTTATCATGTAAAACTCTGCATTTTACCCAGTAGCATTTTTTATGAAAAATTGCTAAAATATTAGAAAAAAAAGGGTTCCTTTTATGGATCATGGAGATTTTCCGGGTCGAAGAGGAAGGGGGTATCTGCTATGCAGGAGAAAAAATGGATCTATCTCATTCATCTAAGCACCAATATGTGGGGGGATCCCGGTTCCAGCTTCGTCTACAAGCCTTACTATGATAAATTCCATACCGACGAGGAGATCTGGCGGAAAACCATCGATTTCCTTCCGGCGCAGGGCTTCAATACCCTGCTGATCGATGTCGGGGACGCGGTCCGCTACGAATCGCATCCGGAGATTGCCGTCGCGGGAGCCTGGTCCAAGGAAAAGATGAAGAAAGAACTGGACTATATCCGTTCCGTCGGCTTAACCCCGCTGCCAAAGCTTAATTTTTCCACCTGTCATGACGCATGGATGGGTGAATACGGCAGGATGGTCAGCACGAAGCGGTACTATCAGTTCTGCGATGATATCATAGACGAAGTCTGCGAGCTGTTCGATCATCCCGAACTGCTCCATCTCGGGATGGACGAAGAAGGTCTGGAGTGCCAAAAAGACTACAGCATCTGCCACATCCGTTTCGGCGATCTGTGGTGGCATGACCTCTACAGGCTTTTTGATGCCTGCGGCAGAAACGGCGTCCGGCCATGGGTCTGGGCCGATCCGTGCTGGAAACATCCCGATGTGTATCTGAAGAAGATGCCCAAAAGCGTACTGCAGTCAAACTGGTGGTATGATCCGATGCCCCGCAGGGAAGACGGCACGTTTGAAGATCACCGTCCGGGCTGCTATCAACTTCTCGAAAAAGCCGGCTACGATCAGGTCCCCACGTGCTGCTCCACTTGGAGCTATCAGTTCAACACGGACGATACGCTTAGAGAAGCGCGCTCCTGCATCTCCGACGAGCGTCTCAAGGGCGTCATCGCAGCGCCCTGGCGGCTTACCACGCAGGAGGATTATTACACCCTCCTCGACGAAGCCAACCGATTCGGTATTTCAAAAAAGAAATATTTTCCCGACGCACACGAAAGCCTTCACTAGGGATGGGAGACAAATATGTACACAGAAGAAAAAAACGGCAGCCTTTTCGTAAAAACAGGCAGTTACGCGCTTACGATCACGGCTGAGAATATTGACTTTATCGTGGCCGGGGAGGTTCTTGCCGGCCTTCGCCCCGTATCCGCAGTAAATACCTGCGGAATAAACGATACGGTAAACAGCGATGCGGAAACGGGACAGGCGAGGCTGTCGACGTCCGTTTTGAACGGAGTCGTTACCTGCATATGGGAATCGGCCTCTTCCCTGTGGGAGAAAAAGGAATACATCGTACGCTGCTTTGAGACGCATTTTGAATATTCCGTCCGCGTTACGGGAAGAGGAGCCGTCGATACGGTAAATTATTTTAGCGGGAACCCCTCCGAAGGTAAGCAGGGCAGCATGTATGAATTCGACATGGGTTTTACGCCAATCGTAACGGTTACGGGGCAAAAACAATGTTATTTTTCGGCAATGGAAAGTCAGGAAGTCTTCTCCTACCTGATGGTCCCACCCATGTTTGTATATAGTTTCTCCACCCCCGGGGTCGCCCGGAAAATGGCATTCGGCCTTGCTGCGGACAGGGGGGAACACAATTTTACCCAGTTTAACTATAAGACGCACTCCGACGCAAACCGCAGACGTTTCTGGTTTTGGACGGACCAAAGCGGGCATACTGTTGTCAACGGCACATGGGAAACTCCCAGAATCCTCTGCTATGTGGCCGAAAGCGATATGGCGGCGCTCAGGTTCTACAGTGACTACTACTTTGCTTCCGGTCTTGCAAGGCATAAGGCTCTCGCTGAAAAGAGGCCGCGCTTCTGGTACGGACCGATGACCTGCGGCTGGCTTGAACAATATGCGTACGGGAACAAACACGGAGGCGGGTATGCGAGCTATGACGAATGTACGGCTCTCGCATGCGAAGAAGTCTATCTCAATCTGGTCAGGGAGCTCCGGGAAAAAAAGCTCTATCCTAAGATTATGATCATAGACGACAAATGGCAGCGCTCCTATGGAGACCAGGTTCCGAACAAGGAGCAGTGGCCGGATCTTCGCTCTTTTATTGACCGGAACAGAGAGGAAAACGGGATCTACACCATGCTGTGGTTCAAGCTCTGGGATGCCGAAGGGCTTGACGAAGATATGTGCATGTGGGATCCAAAAGAAAACCGCCCTGTTGCGGATCCGACAAACCCGAAATACCGCGAACGCCTGAAGGCAATGCTGTATCATCTGCTTTCCGGCGACGAGGGGTGCTGCAACGCATACGGGCTGAAGCTTGACTATGCATTCTGGCAGCCCGTCGGCCGGGGCGCCGAATCCCACTCCGGAAAATACGGCGTTGAATTATTCCTTGAATTGGTTTCCTACATCTATCGGTGCGTTAAGGAAATAAAACCCGAGGCGATTATAAACTGCAGTCCCTGCCATCCCTTATTTGCCGAATTCTGTGATCAGGCGCGCCTCCATGACTACTATATCGACCTTCGCCGTTGTTATGAAGAATTCAGCTTCCGCAAAGAGGTCTATGAGACCGCCATGCCCGGCGTTCTTTTCGATACCGACGGGGCTGCGTTTTCTTCCTATAGAGATACCATGCGTTACATGCGTCTTGCCCCCACGCTCGGAATCCCTGATCTCTATTGCATTTCTCCCATGCCCAGCCTTGAACTGAGCGCCGACGATTGGGATTCCGTAAGCAAAGTGTGGGCCGATTATAACAGACGTATCGATAGGATGTTTGAGTGACCGTACGGCCGCACAAAGGCCGCTAAACTGCCTGACCGATAAAAGGACCTGAAAGGAACTGCCGTTTGAACAAAAAGAAAACGATCCGATTTCCGCTGCCAATGCAGATGTCTCTGCTTTATATTTCGATCTGCCTGCTTCCGACCCTTCTGCTCTGCCTTTATTTTTCGGATGCCGTGCGTATATTGAGCATTACGGAAACGAAAGAGATCTATCGGTATTCCGTCGAACAGGTCGGAACGAACCTGAACGAAAAAATAACGGAAATTGCCCAGGCCTCCTTTGCTGTCGGCACAAACCAGGCTGTGGTCTCCTACCTGTCGGATCACACGGAGGACGATTACGCGCTGTACAGCACCTATATAAGCACGGTCCACGGCCTGTTCGAACAGCTGCGATACCGTTTTCAAAACCTGCGCATCCACATTTACACAGCCAATCCCGACATCAAATTTTCGGGAACATTTATCCGGGACGATACACAGTTCAGGGAACATGCGGCGGCTTTGGAGGATGCGGACGGCCTGTTTGCCTGGAACGGGATCCGCAGGGAATTCGGCAGGGACTATCTGATCGCCAGCACGCCGATCAAGGACTACCCTATGGGAGGAGAAACCGTGGGCATTCTGGAGATCGGCATAGACCGGGAGGATCTTGTCGCATATATCGATGAAGCGGCTCTTTCGGACGTAATCGTCCTGCTACGGGATCAAAACGACCGCGTTCTGCTTTCAAACCTTCAGGATGCACAGAGGGAGCAGGAGCTTCTGCAGGTCCTGCAGGCCTCGCAGGAAAACGACATCGTATCGTGGGACGGGAAGAGCTATCTGGTGTTTCGCTCCGGCATCGAGAACAACTATCTCGGGATCGAGCAGTGGAAAAACGAACACCTTGTCCCGCTGCAGATCGTTGAACAGGGCGCGCATGATATCAAAGTCACCGGGTTTGTGGTGACGGGGAGCCTTGCCCTGATCGCGTTGACCATACTGATGCTTTTTTCATCCAAACTGACGCGCCGGCTGAAGTTATTGACGGATGCGATGAATCATATCGAAGCCGGACACAACGATGTCCCGATCCCTGTCACCGGCCACGATGAGATCTATGATCTTGGAATGCATTTTGAAAAAATGGTCCTGCGGATCCGTTATCTCATGAACGAAGTATATGAAAACGAGATCAAAAAACAGAAGCTGATCAACGAGCAGAAGACAATCCGGCTGATTATGCTGCAAAATCAGATCAA
The DNA here is from genome assembly GCA_021769625.1 of [Clostridium] symbiosum. Taxonomy (GTDB): domain Bacteria; phylum Bacillota; class Clostridia; order Lachnospirales; family Lachnospiraceae; genus 1XD8-76. Next base: position 9,771 of record JAETSN010000060.1, read on the forward strand.
TCCGCACTATCTGTTTAATACGATGGAAACGATCCGAATGAACCTTCTGCTCAAGGGCGATGCGGAAACCGCAGGAGTGATCCGGGTATTTGCGGACAGCTTCCGGGAAATGCTCGACGATTCCACACTGACCTGCCGCCTTGACGAAGAGCTGGAGTTTGTAAAGAAGTATTTTCTGATCCAGAAATACCGCTTTGAAGAAAAGATCGATCTGACGATTTCGGCGGACGGGTCCGTGATGAAGGCGGTGATCCCCAAATTTTTGCTTCAGCCGATGGTGGAAAATTCGATCCTTCACGGGCTGGAGCAAAAGACCGGGAACGGGATGGTATTCGTCCAGGTCGTAAGGTCTGATGCCGTCCTGCATATCCGCATCAAAGACAACGGGATCGGCATGAGCGATGCGGAGCTTTCTACCCTGAGGGAAAGCATTGCCCACCCGGAGGAAGGCTGGGAAGAGCATTATGCGCTGCGTAATATCGCGCGCCGCCTTTCGCTTCTGTACAATGGCGCAGCCCTGCTCGAGTTGGAGAGCGCCGCCGGTTGTGGGACACATTTCCACGTATGTATTCCGTATAGCGAAGAGCAGATAACCGACCGATAAGGGGGGAACGAAATGTACCGTGTAGTGATCGCGGACGATGAGCGGGCGATCCGGACCGGCCTACAGATCATTGTTGATTGGAACAGTTTGGGGTTTGAGATCGTCGGAAGTGCAAGCAACGGGGAAGAGGCGCTGCAAATGTTGATGAAACAGAGTATCGACGTTTTGGTGACCGATATCCGTATGCCCAGGCTCAGCGGTTTGCAGCTGGTAGAAAAAATACAGGAACTGGGTTTGTCCGTTAATGTTATATTACTCACAAGCTATCGTGACTTTGAATACGCACGCCAGGCGGTTTCGCTGGGCGTGCGCGAGTATCTGCTCAAGCCCGTGAACGAGGCCGCCTTGCAGGAGCTTCTCCGGAAAATATATGACGAACTTAATCAACGCGACGAGGAGGACAGCATGCATCGCGAGCAGCAGCTTGTCTCCCGGCTGCGCAGCATGATCGAAGAGGAATACATGGAAAACATCAGCCTGAAGAGCCTGGCCGAGCGCCTTCATTATAATCCCGCATATCTGGGGCGCCTGTTCCGGGCGGAAACGGGGAATAGTTTTCGGGACGAACTGAACCTTTACCGCGTGCGTCAGGCAGCGCAGCTGCTTCGGAACAGCAGCGTCAGCATCAATGATGCAGCCGAACGCGTCGGATATCACGATATCAATTACTTTCACCGTATTTTTCTGAAAATTTATGGGGTGTCTCCGGGAAAATATAAGAGCGGCCAGCGGAAAGGCTGATCGATACAATGCGTGTTATGCACGCGGACAGGAGCAGGTATGGGTTTATTTGAGCAGGCAAAAAGGAAAAAGGTACTGTTGATGGCGCACCGCGGCGTTTCGGCCGGCAACATCCCCTGCAATTCGCTGCAGGCGTTTCGGATCGCGCAAAATCAGGGGGCAGATATTGTGGAGCTGGATGTGGAACGCAGCAGCGACGGCGTACTTTTCGTACAGCATCCCGGTATGGAAAAGGTACATTTAGGACTTCAGGATTCCATTAAAAATCATCCCGCTTCGGCGGTCTCGCAGCTCCGGCGGCTCAACTGCGATCTGTCGCCCACGGAATGGACGATCACGGCCCTGGAAGACGCCCTGCGGCTGCTACGGGGAAGGTGCATTGTAAATATCGATAAATTCTGGGAAAATCCCCGTAAGATCGCCGAATTGGTCCGCAGGCTCGGTATGGAAGACCAGGTACTGATCAAAACGGAAAACCGACCGGACTATCTTGAGGACGTGGAACGCTATGCGCCGGATCTTCCCTATATGATGCTTGTGCGTGAGGAAGACCATACGCATCGGGAATTGATGAGGCGCAGGATCAATTATGTAGGCGTAGAGGCTTTGTTTACCACGGACGACGCACCGGTCGCTTCATACGAATACCTGGACCGGATGCACCGGGATCAGAAAATTGTCTGCTGCAATGCCATTGTCTATGATTACCGCACGGTATTGTCCGGCGGCCATACCGATGATGTTTCCATGGTGGAGGATCCGAAGGACGGCTGGGGCTGGCTTGCCGACCGCGGTTTCGACCTGATTCAAACCGACTTCCTGCTGCCCTGCCGCCAATTTTTGGAGGACACCGGCCGACGCGCAAAATGATGCGGATCCGGCAGGCAGGCGTTCCGGCACACATTGCCGGGTTGAAAAAAGGCCATCGGTCCTTTTTTTCAACCTAATCCGACATGCCGCTTCCATTTGGGCCGCCTGCGGCACAAATGACGGTTGAAAAATAAGCCATCGGGCTTATTTTTCAACCTAATCCTTCCATACCGCGTCCTGCGCGGCAGCAGATGAGAAATCGCGCATGCGATTTCTCATCTGTTGTCCGGACCTGTCGTTTAGAGCAAATCCGATTAACGGCAATCGCCGCAGGCCGTTCTTCCAAATGCGCAGTCCCTCCCGAGTTCGCCGAAAACCTCGATATCAGACCGCACATCTCTAACGGCGGGAATCATTCCAGCGCTTTTTTCTTCTCTTCATACACCTTGTTGTATGCGGCAACAACAGATTCCGCCCCGAGCTTTTTGTACTCCTCCATCTTACGGTTAAACGTATCCTCAAAGTCGCTGCTCATCACGATCTCCACGGTCGCCTTGTTCCGGAAGTCCACAAGCTGCTGCTCCAGCTTCGCCTCGGAAGAGGTGGGATCAAGGGTAACCGTCCCCACAACGCCGCTCGGAATAAACTCGATGTCGAACCGGTCATTCTTGAACCAGATATCTTCCTCGATCTCCCAGCCGTAATGGCTGTAAACCTCCTTTGCACGATCGGATAAGGTATCGAGTTTGAAGCTTTTGCTGTCGGTCATCTGGTAATATTGGCCGGAGCTGTCCATCCCTTTGGACAAACCGAGAAACTCGAAATTCTCGATCCCCTGTTTACTGAGGTAGCCGGCATCCTTGTGATATTGATCCAAAAGCTCCTGTGTAGGCGTGCGGACACCGTCCTCGACCGTATAGTGCTCACCCTCAATACCCCAGCCGAGCAGGATCTGGCCTTCCTCCGTGGAAAAGTAATCCAACAATTCCATGATCCGTTCCGGATATCTCGCGTTCTTCGTGATCGCCATGCTCTGATAAGCATAGTTCTGAAGTTCGCGGAAATGGCGCGTCTCCCCGTTGTCGATCTGGTCCTGAGACATGACCGGCATCTCCACGTAGGCCATCTCCGGGTGTCCCGCTTCTTCCAGAGCGGCGTTTGACGCTTTCACATACCAGCCGCCGGTATACCATAAGGCAAGCGCGCGTCCGGCAACCGCCTTTTCGTTTGTTTGTGACGACAGATCAGAGAAGCATTCCGGATCCAGAAGCCCTTCCCGATAGAGACGATTGAAGAAGCGCAGCGAGGACTTCACATATTCGTTCTGGAAATAATCCTCGTATTTGTCTTCCTTATCGTTGTAGATCACGGCATTGTTGCCGCCCATGGCGGTATAGCCGCCCTTTTCGTACATGATCGGCATGATTCCCTGGACGCCGTAGCCCTCTCCGCCGGGCATCGTCAGGCCGATGGTGGGCTGGCCGTTTGTCTCCGGGAATTGTTCCATACCAAGCTTCAAAACCTCGATCCATTCGTCCTCCGTCAGAACGTCCGGCCAACCGGCTGCTTCCAGAACGTCGCTGCGGATCCATATGTCAGAGCTCAGGGCAACCTGGGGCGAATCATACTCCCATGTGTACAGGTGCCCGTCTCCGGAAGACATTTTCGCAAGCTGAATGGTATCCTTATGATACTCGAGAAAATTCTGCGCCCCACAGCTGTTTGCCAATTCTTCCAGGTCGAGCAGAGCGCCGGCCTTGGCATAGGTCTGTATATCCTCATTGTTGCGGAGACGCACGATTTCGGGATAGCTTTGCCCGGAAACCATCAGCGCGACCTGCTCGTCATAATTGCCCGAATAGGACGTGACGTTAAAAACAATATTGAATTTTTCCTTGATCATCCGGCCGAGGGGCGTGTCCGTGCTGAGAAAGCTTGAAGCCTCAGGGTCCATCATGTCGATCACATACTCTTCACGCGTTTCCTCTCCCGACGCCCCCTCCTGCGGCTTTGCATCCTCTGTCGATGTCTCCCCCGTTGACGACGACGGCTCCGCATCGGACGAGGCTCCGCCCTGCGGCGAAGATTGTCCGCACCCGATGAGCGATATAAGCATCATCAGGACCAGACTGCAAGCAATAATCCTTCTTTTCATTTCTGACTGCCTCCTTTTCATAAAAAATAAATATATTTACAATACGATCCGTCTTTTCCGATCTGTCCAATACTTGGCGGCTGTGGGACGTTTCGGCGATTCGTATGAACGGTCCGCCCGTTGGCGCGCCCGGATCCGCGCGTCTCGTATCATAAGTACCCGATCAGCCTTTGACCGACCCGATCAGGATCCCGCTCGCAAAGTATTTCTGTAAAACGGGATACACACAGAGGATAGGGACGGTTACAATTACCGTAAGCGCCATCCTGGCCGTGACAGGATTGAACAACGATTGGAGTTCTCCCTTGCTCTCCGCCTCCTGCAGCGACGATGCCCTGGTATCGATGAAGGTCATCAGGACATATTGCAGCGTATGCAGATCCGACTTCATGGAATTATAGATCATCGTATCACTGTAAGCATTCCACTGGTTCACACAGTCAAACAGCAGCACGGCAGCCAGGACCGGCATGCAAAGCGGAAGAAGGACGCGGAAAAAGATCACATAATCATTCGCGCCGTCTATCAGCGCGGATTCCTCCAACGCCTCCGGGATTCCTTCCATATAGGTCTTGATCAGGATCATGTTAAATGTGCTAAACATTGCCGGAACGATATACACCCAAAAGGTCCCTGCCAAATGAAGCCGCTGCATCAGGATATATGTGGGAATAATGCCGCTGCTGAAATACATCGTCATTAAAACATATACCAGAAACACTTTGCGTCCGATCAGCCTTTTACGCGACAAAGCGAACGCCCCCATCGAATTGACCGTCAGGGAAACAAGGGGCCCGAGCGTGCTGCGCGCAACGGAAACGAGCATCGCATGACCGATATTCGCTGCATTGGTAAAAAGGATCCGATAAGATTCCAGCGTGAAGCCGCGGGGATACAACAGAAGGCCTGCGCCTACCTTTCCGGATGTACTCAGCGAATAAAACAGGATATATAAAAACGGATAGAGCGTGATAACGGAAATAAGGACCATAACGATTACCACGACTAGTTTCAAGATATAATCGGAGATACAGGAGGAACGGTCGTGATAGAATTTCCTGCGCCAAAGTTTCCTTTTTTTCCCGGGCGTAATCGCCGTTTTCTCAAATTGGACCATCGAATGACTTCCTCCTTTCCCTAAATCAGCGAACGGCCGTTAACGCGCTTTGCAACAATATTAACGGCAAAAAACATAATCAAGCTGGCGGCGGTCTTGATGACCCCTACCGCGGTCGCATAAGAGTAATCGAGCATCTTCAGGCCGTAGCGATACACATAGACATCGAGCACTTCCATCTTCTGCCAGTTTACGGAGTTTGAAAACAGGTTGAATTCTTCAAAATTCGAGTTGAATATCCAGCCGGAATTCATGATCAGCAGGACCGCCAATGTCGGAGCAAGCGCGGGGATCGTGATAAACCGGATCTTCTGCATATGTGTGGCGCCGTCGATGCTGGCTGCTTCATACTGCTCCTGTTCAATGCCGGATATCGCCGCCAGAAAAATAACGCTGTTATATCCGATGCTTTTCCAAAAACCTACAAATATGATGACGCCCCAGGAATAATCGGGATCCCCCAGGAAATTGATCCCGGCGTCAATCAGGCCCAGATCCTTCATAACCACGTTCAATACGCCCGTCTGCATAGAAAGAAAGGTATTGAAAAGAGTATAGGTGATCACCCATGAAATAAAAAACGGAAAGAACGAAAGCGACTGCACGACCCTGCGCAGCCACGAGGTCCTTACCTCGTTGAGCAGTATGGCAAACGCACACGCACTGACCAAATTGATCGCCAGGGAGCTCAGATTGATCACCAGCGTGTTGCGGAGCACGTAAAACGAATCTGCCGCCTGCGTAAAGAAATACCGAAAATGACGAAAGCCGACAAACTCGCCGCCGAACAGACTGCCCCCGATCTGATAATCGGTAAACGCCATCGCCCACCCGCTAAGCGGTATGTAGGAAAACAGCGTAACGGCTGCCAGCATCGGCAGCATCATGATATATAATCTGTGCTGCCCGGCTATCCTTTTGAGAAAATGTCTGGTTTTCATAAAAATCCCCCTCCTTTCCCTTTTATTTTGGCAGAATATCACGAAAAAAACTACTGGATGGAATGCAGGACTTTACATGAGAAACTATACTTTTGACCCTGTTAAACTCCTTTCTTACGTCCTGTTTAAAAAATACCACCGGTCCGCGCATCTGCAGACCGGTGGTATAGAAAGGGTAACTTTATTTAGTTTTGCTCCCTGACGTCGTCAGAGCTCCCTTAGAGCACATAGGTATATGTACCTGCGCCGACCGTCTCCCGGAGCGTCTCGCCGTCCGTTCCGGTGAGGACAATTTCCGCCTCGGCATCAAACGGCACAGTGAAGGTGTAGCGTACCTTCCCGCCCTCGCATTTCCAACCGCTCTCATAGCGTCCGGCGGCAGTTTCGACCGTGGCTTTCGCTTCTCCCAAACGCTTATCCGGCATCGGACGAAGCACAGCGCGCTTGTAACCCGACGCCTCCGCCACCGGATTCAGACCGCAGACGTCTTTATACACCCACTCAAACACCGCGCCGTATGCATAGTGGTTCATGGAGTTCATCCCGATGCCGCTGATCTTCCCGTCCGGATTCACGGAATTCCACCGTTCCCAAATCGTCGTCGCGCCCATGTTGACCTCATACAGCCAGCTTGGCAGATCCTCCTGCAAAAACAGCGTGTATGCGTCCTCGTTTGCACCGTTTTCGGAAAGCGCGCGGCAGAGCACCGGCGTGCCGAGGAATCCGGTCTTCAGATGCATCCGGTTCTGTACAAGTAGCGCTCTCAGGGAATCCAAGATCTTCCCGCGCGCATGCTCCGGCGCGAGACCAAAGGCGAGCGAAACCGCGTTGCCGGTCTGGGTGGCTGCGGCACACAGTCCTCCCGGCGTATAATATTCGTGACGGATCGCGTCGAGGATCTCCTCGGAGCGTTTTTTATAGACCGCGTAGTCCGAGATCTTCCCGAGTACGCGGGCCGCGTCCCGGACGAAACAGGTGGATTTATAGTAATATGCGGAACAAAGGAAGGTCACATCCGTGCCGCCGAGGACGGATTCCGGATTGAAGCCGGATTCCGGGCCGTCCAGCGCCAGCCAGTCGGCAAAATGGAACTCCAGGCCCGGCCAGAGGCGCGTACCGCCGTGCTCCTCGTCATAGCGGTATACCCAGTCGGCCCAGCTTTTCATGTTGTCGTAGCTTCTTTCCAAAATGGCCGGATCCCCGGAGGCAAGATACGTCTCCCACGGAACGACGGCCGCGGCGTCCGCCCAGCCGCAGTGCCCGCCGCCCGAAAGCATGGGATGCGTCTTCTGGTACTCTTCGCACACCATCATTGGCGCGACGTCCGGCGTTCTGCCCTCATTTCTCTCCTGTTCGATGAGCAGATCCCGCATATATTTCGTATAGAACGCTTCGCAGTCCATGTTGTAGTTCGCAGTCGGGCAAAACGCCTGTGCATCTCCGGTCCATCCCATGCGCTCGTCGCGCTGCGGGCAGTCCGTGGGCACGTCGAGGAAATTGTCCCGCTGGCTCCAGACGGAATTCAGGAAGAGCCGGTTGACCTTCTCGCTGCCGGTCACGATTTCTCCCGTGGCCTCCAGATCGGAGTACATCGCCCATGCCTCCGCGTCCGTGATGCCGTCAAAGCTCTCGATACCGGAGAACTTTACAAACCGGAACCCATAGAACGTGGCGACGGGCCGCACAAAACCTTTACGCCCGTCGGAGACAAAACGGTACTCCGCGAGGGCAGTACGCATATTGTCGCGGTAGAAGCAGCCATCCTGCAGCAGCTCGCCGAACTGCAGCCGCAGCGCCGTGCCCTTTGGCAGGTCGGCGGTAAACGTCAGCCAGCCGGTGATGTTCTGCCCGAGGTCGAGTACCAGCTCGTCCTTCGGCGTCGTAATGACCTTCGGGACGATCCTGTGCTTTACCACGACCGGCAGCGAAAGCCGGTCTGTGATCTGCCCGAGCTTCGTCGAGGTATTGATCCTTACCCCGCGCCAGCCTGTATAGGCGCATTCCTTTGACGCCCAGTTTTCGATTTCAAGCGCCTGCTCGTAGCGTTCGCCGTCATAGATATTCCCAAACGTCAGAGGACACGGAGCAGACTGCCAGGTCTCGTCCGTTGCGATGATGATCTCCCCCACGTCCGTCCAGACATGAAGCTCTCCGAAGAGCAGATATTCTTTCGTGAAATTATCCGCCGGCTCACCGGAAAATCCTGTCTCATAATTACCGGCCTCGCTTTCGAATGCAAAGCGGCCCTTGGCCCAGCCGTTTCCGACGATCGCGCCGAGGACATTCTCCCCCTCATGCAGGAGTTCTGTCACGTCATAGGTCTGCAGCTGGACCCATCTGTCGTAAGCGGTGCAGCCGGGCGCGAGAAATTCCCCGCCGGCCTTTTGGCCGTTTACATAGAGCTCGTAGATCCCCAGCCCCGTGAAATACGCTCGTGCACGAAGCACCTTGCCGGGGATCGTAAAAGTCTTTCTGAAATACGGCGCAATGTCGAAGGCAAGGTCCGGGGAGATCGGTTTTCCGCAGAGCGGTTCGTCCATTTTACCGGTCTCAAACCACGCGGGGCCGCTCACAGCGGTCTCCCCGTTCTCGTTCGTCACAGAAACACGCCAAAAATAACGCGTACGAGGCTCCGGCGCAAACTCCAGCTTCACACCGAGGGACGAAAGAGTTTTCGATATGCCGGTATCAAAGACAAGCTCGGAAAAGTCCGGGCATTTAGAAACCTCGACCCTCGCGGCAGTCTGCTTTTTCGCCTCTGTTTTGCAGACGGTCCACGAGACAGACGGGATCCCCAGGTCAAATCCCAGCGGGTTTTGGATACGGTTTGTTTTCATGCGGGTAATCTTCATACACATAGCCTCCTGTTATTTAAAGCGGGGCAGCAAAAGGCAGCGCCCCTATACGAAAAGCCGCAAAGCCCGCTGTCTATTCGGCTTCCCGGCTTTCTGCCTACTGACCGGACTACCCGGCAGCACCCTATAGTACATAGAATACATTGATTTTTCAGCCATTTCAAGAGGTATCGTATGAGATAGACGGACAGGGGGCACAGGGCCATTCCTGATCCTTTTTACTCTGAAGGGCGGAAATGATTTACGCCACCTTTACGATGCAGATCTGCGCTGCTTTCAGGCCGCTGCCCGAAGGGCTCCCCCATACATGAATGAGCTGTCCGGATGCCAGATCTGCCGCTGTTGCTTCTAACATTTCGAATCTGGCTCCTCCATCATAGATCATCTGTATGGCAAACAGCGTATTTTCATCGTATGTAACCGCAACCTTGTTAAACTTCGAATCATCTCCTCCCTCGGCAGGGCTCACCATGATATCCCCACCGTTATCCGCTTTTTCCATAATGGCTTCCACCACCGTTAACTGTCCTTCCTTCAGGTCTTTGACATCCCCCACCAAATTGGGCTCGCTGTCTGTCCATCCTGTAGGTGTACTCTGTGCTTCCGCCTGCTCAGTCTGCACGCTGTCCGCTCCTTCGTTACGGTTTTCGCCTGGTCCCGTCTCTGCCTCCCGGGGGTTCTGTCCGTCTCCAGTATTGGTCTCTTCTGTGGATGCCTCCGGTTCTGAATCGGAAGCATCGCTTTTTGTATCCTCTTTGGGAATCGGTTCTCCTGAAACCACCTGCCATTCCCGCTCATCCGACGCTTCCTCCGCCTTTCCACAGGCACATACTGCGATGCCCAAGGTACATAGTACCCCTGCCAATAAGAGCATTTTTCCTTCTTTCTTTCCCATGTTCTTCTCCTCTCACATAACATTCAAATCCACAGTCTATACCGTATCTGTGCGGATTTTGATCCATTTTATCAGAGTAGTCTCTAAAAAGCTTCTAACATGGCTTAAAGAAGAAGGAATCCCTTTTTCTTTTCTATTAACCGATTTTGAGTTTCATCGGATCTTTACGGTCTTTATGTTTTCTCACTTCTGTCCTTTCACGGCACTGCCGGGGAATGATATTTTCCACCGGCAGGAAACGGCAGACTAACCCTCTTAGCCCGTTCAGCATAATCCCTCAGTAATAAAGATTCCGTCTGTCACTTCATGTTCCGATCATCTTCTATCCTTCTTTCCTTTATTATCTGCATTCCAAAGACCAGCAGGGCGCCTATGACGGCCGGAATGGGAGAAAAATTTCCGGCATTTAAAGGATCCCGCGGTGTTTCCAGTGTCGTCGGGCCCATTCCGATCGCATACAGGGAACCTATCATCATCCCCAAAATCAGATAGACTGTCTGGGGACGGAATTTCTCAAGGCATGCTTTAATCGCTTTTACCACGGTTGCCGCCCCGGCAAGTACGCCGCTCCCAAAGAACATAAGGGAGGGGAGGCAGGAAAAGTCCAGAGATAAAACTCCCTTCACCGCCATCATTACCGGAATATACGCTCCGAAGATTAAAAGCAGGGTGGAACCGGATATGCCCGGAAGAAACATCGCCGAAACGGCAGCCATCCCGATCAAAAACAGTTTCATCGCCGCAGGAACGGAAAACTGCGCCAGATCCATAGCCGCAGCTCCTGATCTGCCATTTGCCATCGTAATACAAACGACGACTGCCAGTCCGATCAGGGTAAAGACAAAGCCCTGCGGCATTTTCCGCAGGCCCTCCATTTCTTCCTCCATAACCAATGGCACTGCACCAAGGATAAATCCGAAAAAAAGGAAACTGACAACATAAATATGGCTTTCGAATAACGCCGACAGAACAGCCACTGCCAGAAGCATTCCAACCGTCCATCCTACGCCGAGCTTTGCCAGATACAAAAGCGCGGACTTTTTTTCTTCCCGTCTTCCAAATACCAGATCATGGATAGAACCGATAAACCGGTCGTAAAATCCCATGATAAACGCAACGGTTCCTCCCGACACTCCCGGCACACTGTCCGCCAATGCCATACAGAATCCATTGATTCCTTCTCTTAACATCAAAAATCCCTCCTGTCCTGTTTTCTGCGGTTATCTTATCAATCCACATGAAACAAACAGAAGGGGTTTTTATAAACAAATCCTAAATTAACCGTGTTTTGTACGTACCATTTATTTATTGAAACGATATCCTGCTCCCCACACCGTCTCCAGAATTTTAGGGTTTTTGCTGTCATCCTCGGTTTTTTCCCGAATGCGGTTAATATGCACCATCACTGTTGCACTGTCCCCTACATAATCATATCCCCATATTTTCTCAAAAAGATGTTCTTTGGAAAATACGGTATTGGGGTTCATCGCAAGGAACTTCAGCAATTCAAACTCTCGCTTCGGGAACCGGATCTCCCTGTCTCCTTTATAAACTTTCCAGCCGTCCGCCAGAATCCGCAGACCGGCAATGCGTATCTCTTCCGGTTCCGCTGTTTTTTGCTCGGGGAGTTTCCGGAGCATCCGGTCATACTGTCTGATATTTGCGTTGACTCTCGCCACCAGCTCCGCCGGATCGAAGGGCTTTGCGATATAATCATCTGCCCCGAGTCCAAGTCCCCGAATCTTATCCACAGATTCCGTCCTTGCCGTCACCATCAGGATCGGAATGTCCACCTTGTCCCGAATTTCCCTGCATACCTCATAGCCGCTTTTTCCCGGAAGCATTAAATCAAGCAGGATCAGATCGAAGGATTCTTTCTGCAGCAGACAGGAAACATCCGCCCCGTTTCCGACGATCACGGTCTGAAACCCTGCCGACTTCAGATAGGCTTCTTCCACCATGCTGATATCCTCGTCGTCCTCCACGATCAACACACGCTTTTCATCTGCCATTCTGCTTTTCCTCCCTGATCTCCATAGAAATCAAAAGCCCGTCTGCATTCTCGGCCCGGACGCTGCCGCCCATGGCTTCTATCAGATATTTGACAATATACAGGCCAAGTCCGTTCCCTTCCTTTTGGTTCCTGGATTCGTCGATACGGTAAAATTCGTCAAAAATATAGGGTAATTTTTCTTCCGCCACACCCACTCCGTTGTCCGAAAAACAGATGGAGAATCCGTTCTCTGTCCGCTGCAGGCTGATCTTGATCCGCAGCGGCGTTACTCCTGCGTACTTCCTGCTGTTTTCCAGAAGATTATCGAATATCCTCTGAAGCTGCTTGACATCCACAGATACATAACCCGTGATTCCTTGGGTATCTGCAGTCACTTCCGTTTCTTCATTTTCCAGGAGTTCCCGCTTTCCTTTTACATAGTTTCCGATAAAAGCAGACAATTCTATGGTATTCAAAGTAAGCGGTATATTTCCGGTCTCCAGTTTTGATAGATAAAACAGCTGATTCAATAGAACGTCCATATCGCCGGTTCTCCGGTAAGCCGTCTCCAGGAACTTCTTCTGCTGTTCCGATGTGGACGCCACCCCGTCCAGCAAAGCCTTGATGGTTCCCCGGATGGCCGTGAGAGGCGTCCGCAGGTCATGCGAAATCCCGGCAACCATATCCGTCCTGGCTTTTTCGTACTTTCGATTTTTTTCCTGTCCTATAAGGATTGCCTCCCGCATTTCATTAAAGCTATGACAGACATTCTCGAATTCCATATCTCCCGAATAGGCAATGTCTTGTGTCAGATTATGATTCCGGATTCGATCCGCTCCATCTGACAGGGCCGTCAACGGCTCCATGATATGGCCTGCCAGCTTTCTGGTAAAAATCAGACTTACCAGAAAAAGGACTGCGATGCAGGCAGTCCCGTCCAGCAAAAACAACAGGATGAATTCGTTCCTACGAACGGTAAATCCCTCAATAATATCCGCCAGATCGTCCTCATCCGCCACAGTTCCTATAGTATCTTCCAGGTCCTGCTCGACGGACTCGGAATACATTTTGATCGCAGCCGCATTGATCAATAAAAAAATAACCAGCGTTACCAGGACCATCAGCGCATTCGACAAAAAATCCGCCTTCTCACCGTCTGTTTTCCCATACCGTGAACCTCCAAAAACCTGCGATGGGGAAGGCAATTCAATGATTTCCTTCCCGGCAGGTTCTATTATACGATATATACCGTTCGTTGTCAGTCGTATCAACGAATGCTCTTTTATTTTCCGGTTTCTTCGGTTTCATCCGGTTTTTCGCCACAGTTACTGCAATAGACCGATGACGGATTCATTTCCTGTCCGCAGTGCGGGCATTCTTTCTTCAGAGGCCTTCCGCACCTGTCGCAGAATTTTCCGTTTCCGCTTCTTACTCTGCCGCAGTCTGCACAGGTCCCTTTCAGTATGCCATAAAGATAAAGAACCGCCACTGCCGCAAGGTTGAAAAACAGCGCCGCCAGTACTGCCCGTCTGCCGTTTACGCCCATGCGATACGCTTTACGGTAAGCCCAGATCATAACAAGGAGCCAATACCAGATCCCAAGGGCCACCCCTGTTACAACACAGCCTGCCAGAAGCGCACGGTCCCTCCAGGACAAATGGAAATCTCTGTATATCTCTTCCGGATCTTTCCCTTTTCTTTCTTTAGAATCCCGTTCTCTGTCATCGGAGCCGGATTCATCATTCTCCCGCGAGTCCCTTTCGTTTTCCCGGAAGGATTCTTCTTCCTCCCTGTGCTCTCTGTCCGTTTCTCTGATCTGCTCCCACTCGGCAATTCTGTTCTGAAAATTTCCGTACAGAGCCGCAGGAACCAAAATCATCAGCGCAAAACATGCGATGAGTAAAAGGATTACTGATTTCCTAAAATTCATATGGATTGCTCTCTGCTCCCATTGTTTTGTCATATAGCCACCTCCTTTATTTCAGGATTATAAAAATAAATTTTAAATAAAGGCCGCTATTCAGGTTAAACAATTTCTAAACAATCCGGTTATTTGATACCCCTGCTGATATACATCGTGAAATAAATTGTTTTAAGCACGGGCAGATGCGGCTTATTTGCGTTATATCTGTCCCTGTGGTTTTGGTCTTGAATCTGCTTCTAAATCATTCTGCGCTCTCTTTTCTTCTTGTCTGATTGTCAGTCCGCTTTGACGGATGCTGTCCAATTCTTCTGCTGATAAACATCCCGATTCATACAGCCGTAAATATTCTTTGGATACATCCGAATCAAAAATCAAAATATCATCCGAGTTAATTGTGACATCTACGCCGCTGCGGTAAAGACGACCAATTGGATGGCTTGACATATCGGGAACCCTTCCAAGCAATATATTACTGCTTGGGGTAAGATTAAGGCGGATATGATGTTCAGCTAAAAATCGGACAACACTCTCATCGTGAACCGCGGAAATGCCATGCTGGACTTCATGAAGTTCCAGTTCCTCTACCGCCCTTCTCACATCTTCAGCGGAGCCCCACTCGCCGACATGTGCTTTTAAACACAGTCCTTCCTTCTTTGCCCTGCGATAAATGGATTTGAAGTTTTCGATCGGCTGCGCAAATTCATCTCCATATAAATCAATGGAGTAAAAAGCCCTGTTGCCCCAAAAATGGGACAAACAGGCTTCCAGATATCCTATGGAACAATGCCTTGACAGGCCAATCTGCAGCCGCAATTCGATATCCGGCGCAATTTCTCTCTGTGCTGAGGTAAATGCTTCAATCAGTTCATCAATATCCTTATGAAAATATTCTGAAAGCCCCCAGACATCTTCTCCAATCTCCAGCACGGTAACGCCGTCCTCTTTGGCCTGATAAAAAGCAGCCCGGATTAAGAGCTTTCTCATTTCTGTGGTCTCAAACTTTTCTCCCAGGTTTTTCCGGTTCCATGCATGCATTTCTTCCATGGATGATATCGGAGTTTTAACAGGTTCTATTTTTCGCCCTGTCATTTCCCGCAGATACTGTCGGCTCCCACCCAATACAAAATGATTATGTAGGTCGGATTTTGGGCAGGCCCTGATTTTCTCTAAATTTCTTTGTTTCAATGCATCAATAAAACACCTCTTCATCAATATCATCTCCGGTTAATTTTCATTCAAATCGTCCCGTCTTTCCTCACAAAGCCGCTCACCAACCTTTTTTTGCAGTGACTTTTTTCTGCTTCTGAGCCAATTTTGCCGGTGAAGCATTTTTCGCAGTCGCCACGATAACTGCAGAAATCAGAAAAGCAGCCATCATACTCAGCCCGCACAGCGGCGTATTCCAATGAACCGCCTCATCATAGCTCCGATACCGGATCAGTCCCATACTGGCTGTGATCGGATAGAGACTGGCAAGTGTCATATTCCCTGCGGCAAACATACCCCCATATCCATAGACAAACGCAACGACCGTGCCGATCAGATGTCCGTTCGGTATGCGGGCTGCGGCCGCGATCACCGGCATGACCGCAATATACAAAAACAGGCAGTTCAAAATCATCTGCACAAAGGTCTGCCATGCGGATGCCGCAGAAAGTCCCGGAAATCCCATGAACAGATTCGCGGCGACGGTAAATACAGCGCTTGCAAATCCTAAAAACAGGGACAGGGTACCCATGTAATTACGGACAACCGGGTGCACATACAACATTTTTATGCTTAAGGAAAGCCGACAATCCCTGTATTTTATGCGGGTTGCCGGCTCCTTTCAATTATTTAAGTGTCGAAAACGGGATTATATCAAATTACTACATAAAACACTATAATTTTCTCATATACTGTTTTAGCTGGTCATAAAAATTTTCTCTGGTTCCGGCCAAAATCACAACTATCACTTTATCCTCCAGATACTCTACTGTATATGCCAACTCATAATTTGTTTTATTGTAATAAATATCATACCCATATACACCAGACAGATCTCCTGTTTTTGCTTCCCCGACTGTATGGTCCTCTCTTATCTTATCAATCGCTTTCTGATACAGCATCTTCAATTTCTTATCTTTTAGTTTTTTGATGAATTTTGCTGCAGGAGGAAGAAAACGCACGTCTGTCATTCCTCATCCTCCGTACCAAAAACATCTTCATAAGATATATGACCAGATTCTGAAGATGCAACCTGCTCTGCGTCCACAAGCATTGCTTCCACCGCAGGACGTACCTGCCCCTGTGCTTTTTTAAAGCGCTCCAGAAGATCATTGCCACTGTATCCCTTGGCAATCAAGTC
>JAETSN010000118.1 GCA_021769625.1 [Clostridium] symbiosum
TGGATGCCCATCTTCAGGACCCCTGGAAAGCACAAACAGTACTCTGTTCCTGAACCGTTCCCAGTTCGTATATCCATTCGCATTGTGTTTGATCATCTTGATGATCTTGTTTCTGTTCTCTATCATCGAGCTGGTCAGGCGATGTTCTTTCAGCCTTACATTCCCGGTCTTCGGATCGACCACATATTCCTGCTTGACGATATGGAACGAATTGATGATTTCCCTGAACCAGTTGCGCAGGGTGTCAGCGAAACTCTGCAGTTCCTCCACACCTGTACTGTCTAGATCTCTAATCAGAGATCTGAGCTCCTCCTCTGCAGTACTCAGGTTTTCTTTTCTGTAATACTCCGACAGCCGGTTCCGGAAGTGATACGCCTTCCTCAGGTCCGGGCTCGTATCCAGCAGTGCCTCACGCAGTTCATATCTGTTCATCTGCCTCTTCAGTCCGCTGACATAAGATCTGGGTGCTGCCGGATCAAATATCATCATCTTCTTTCCTGTCCTGTCCCTGTACCAGGCATCAGGCCTGATCCCCAGAAGTTCACTCTGATGCTTGAGCAGATAGTATTCCGGAGACCCTTTTCGAGTTCCTTTCATCACACGGATCCTCACTCTGTTCAGGTTCTTCGTATATTCCTGGACCACATGGAACCTGTCCACGGCGAATATCGCTTTGGGAAAGAAAGTCGCAGCTATCTCCCTGTAGGGCCTGTACATATCGGACGAGATGTACTCCACTCTGTCTCTCTCGCTTCTGGGAAACTTTCGGAAATAAGCTGCCAGATACTCCTTTTTCCTGGAAGGGAGCACATCCACCGGGGACTGGGCATCGTAGTCCAGGAGCATGCATACATATTTTGAATCATCAGATTTGAAGGAATATGTTTCGTCGATCTGCATCACCCTGCATAGTTTCACCGGCACAGGGTAACTTACACACATGTCGAATATCTTCATCACTGTTGTAGCTGAAACGTGATGACGCTCTCCTACAGAAGCAAAAGTTTCATTTGGAGACCTGAGATCTTCGATGATCGCTTTTCCTGTCAATATGGAGATCCGCTGTCTTTTCATGGCGAAGGGATTGTCTTCACCATAGGTGCGGTGGCAGTCTTTGCATTTGTAACGCCTGGCGTTGTAGATGAGAGTGCATTTGCGGTCTGTAAGGACATCATGGTTTATCACACGGGGAGTGTAGTTGAAAACGACGATGTTATGACCACCGCATCGGGGGCATTCAGGAAACGCAGGAACCAAAGTGACCTCCACAAGCATCTGACCGATGCCAGGGGAGGTCGATATGTTCTGGACCCTGGAAGCATCAAGACCGAACAGTTCAAGAGCTGTATTTTCCAGGGAGTTTTTGACTTTTACAGCCATCATTCATCACCTCGATGACAGTATGGCGGAAGGCGGAACAGATTCCGATGAGAGGAAGGTTGGAAAGACCATGGTCTTTCCCCACTGGGCCCCATTGGATACAGATGTATCAGAACTACCATTGGTTTCGTACTGCAATCGCTGAATGAACTTTGGAACAAGAGAAAAGAAGCTCCTGAAACCGGATGATGGGAATTCCGGGAACCGACGACGAAAATCCTGTACGAATCGGTACAGGGATGAGGATTCAGTATCTGGAGAGAAATCCGCCAGGCGCAGCGGCTCCCCTGCAGCAGACTTTTTCAGGGCCATGGAGGCATCTTCGCTGGAAAACAGATAATAGGGTATGAAAATATCGGGAAGGACCCGGTGGACGTGGCGGCAGTGTGGGCAACGGACGCGTCTTATTGAGATGGTGAAAGTACCACAAGGCAGCTTAATGGTGCGGGGGACACTACCGTGACAGTGAAGATCATGACCGCAAAAAGGGCAGACGAAGAGCTTTTCACTGGAGCAGAAGGCCTGGAAAAGCAGGTCATAGATCCTCTGCAGCATCTCCTGACTTGAGATATCGGAAAGTGATCGTATCTGATTCAGGCGTTTGTCTTTCGGGGACACAAACTTCTTGAAAACCCATGTGATTATCTGTAACGTAAAGGTTGCCTAACGGTGGGACAGAGCAAAGTAGGGTCGAAACTAGATTGCACTGTCTCTTTTTCTTTCTATACAGTGTATTGTGACCGAAAAGACCTCAAGATAAAAGGAGTTGTTCTGACCTTCCACCTCACAGGCTGGATAGGACAGGAACAACTCCTTTTCAGTTTTACTGATTAAATTTGGAGGCTTGATTCGACCTCACAAATCTTTGGATATTC
>JAETSN010000061.1 GCA_021769625.1 [Clostridium] symbiosum
TCATACATTAGTATTATCATAATACACAATACAAATCAAGTAAAAAATATACAGGCATTAAAAAATCCCTTTTTTCCAATGCCTGTATTACTATTTATGACTTTGCGATTGCCCTACAAAACGCAACACCACCATTTCACAAAAGGCTTCGGGAATCTCTCCCGAAGCCTCTCATTCACCTTACTACAGCCTTTCGCTGAAATAGCTCTTATATCCCTCACCGAATATCTCCGTGGCATCCGACACGATCATAAATGCCTCCGGATCCTCCTCCTTTACGATCTGCTGCGCTTTCGGCGCCAAAGGCTTTCGCATCACGCACATCAGCACTTTCTTTTCCTTCCCGCTGTATGCGCCCTCCCCTTTCAGACTGGTAACGCCGATATCCAGATCCTCCAAAAGCCTGTCTGTGATCCGGTCCGGGCTGTCGCTGATGATATAGATCATCTTTGCCCCGTCCTTTCCGTAGAGCACCGTGTCCAGCACGACGGAACTGACAAAGATCGCCACCGCCGCGTAGAGCGCCGTCTCCAAATTCCGGAACATGATGCCGGAGAGAGTCACCACCGTCGCATCCATGATCAGATACAGGTTGCCCGTCTTCAGATGCCTGTATCTCAGGCGCATCACTTTCACGATAATATCAACGCCGCCGGTGGTCGCGCCCGCTTTCAGGATCATGCCCATGGAGACAGCCATCACCGCGCCTCCTGCCAGCGCGGCCAGCAGCTTATCGGTTGTAAGCGGTGCAAAGCCCAGAAGCATATTGGTGAAGGCGGAGCTGACTACCGTACAGTATATGGTGGAAATCAGGAACTTCATCCCGAATTTCCATAGTCCCAGCGCCAGAATCGGTACATTGATCAGCAGGATCCATGTACCTGTCGCGATCGGCGTAACACGGCTCAGCATAATGGAAATACCGCTGACTCCCCCGGGAGCCAGATTGTTGGGGTCCAGAAAGAGGCTGATCCCTACCGCATAGGTGAAAGAGAAAATCGTGATCATCAGATAGTTCCAGACCAGTCTAAATGCTTTTTTCTGTTCCAGTTTTTTCTGCATTTCTTTTACCATGCCTGTTTTTGTTCCTTTCCATTCTCTGTCTGCTGCGTTGTTTCACAGGCTCTTAAAGAACAGAGCCAGCGCAAGCGCGGCGGCGAAGTATTTTATGTTTTCCCGGCGTCCGCCCTCATTGACTTAACGACATGGAACATATAATCCGATCTTATATGTTCGTCGTCGTCACTTTCGGCTGATACCCTTTATGTTTCAACGCATTGATAATTTTATTCTTATGCTCCGTTCCAAATGCTTCCATCGTGATCCGCAGTTCCACCGCCGCATTCCGGTTCGTCGTCACAAACTGGTTGTGTTCCAGTTTGATGACATTGCCGTTTTCCTCCGCGATAATGCCCGCCACACGACACAGTTCGCCCGGCTTATCCGGCAGAAGCACAGACACGGTAAAGATCCTGTCCCTGAAGATCAGCCCCTGCTGCACCACGGAAGACATGGTGATCACATCCATATTGCCCCCGCTTAAAATAGACACCACCCGCTTATCTTTGCAGTCCAGATGTTTCACCGCCGCCACCGTCAAAAGGCCGGAATTCTCGATCACCATCTTATGGTTTTCCACCATATCCAGAAAAGAAACCACCAACTCCTTATCTTCCACGGTAATAATGCCGTCCAGATTTTTCTGAATATACGGGAAAATCTTTTCCCCCGGCGTCTTCACTGCCGTACCGTCCGCGATCGTGGAAACGCTCGGAAGCGTTGTCACCTTATTATTTTTCAGGGATTCCTGCATGCAGGCAGCGCCCGCCGGTTCCACACCGATCACCTGGATCTTCGGATTTAAAAGCTTTGCCAATGTGGAAACGCCAGTCGCCAGGCCGCCGCCGCCGATGGGAACTAAAATGATATCCACAAGGGGCAGTTCCTTCACGATCTCCATTGCGATCGTCCCCTGTCCTGTCGCCACGGCCAGATCATCGAAAGGATGCACAAAGGTATAGCCTTTCTCCTCCGCCAGCTTCAGGGCATGGGCGCAGGCCTCATCGTACACATCCCCATACAGGATCACTTCCGCCCCGTAACCCTTTGTACGGTTCACTTTGATCAGCGGGGTTGTGGTCGGCATCACGATCACCGCCTTTACGCCATAACACTGTGCCGCATAGGCAACGCCCTGTGCATGATTTCCCGCAGACGCCGTGATCAGCCCTCTCTGCCGCTCCTCCTCGGTCAGCGTGCTCAGTTTATAGTATGCCCCTCGGACTTTATATGCCCCTGTAAACTGCATGTTTTCTGGTTTTAAATAAACTCTGTTGCCGCTCTGCTTACTCAGAAAATCGCTGTAGATCAGCTTGGTCTCCAGAGTGACTTTTTTGACTTCCTCACATGCTTCTTCAAACTTCTCTAAAGTTAACATCACATTACCTCCTATTCAAGTCGCTGCGCGACGGCACTAAAGAGTAAAGTCACTTCGGCGCACACTTGATGAGAGAAACTTTCATTCGAAAGGGAACTCATGAAAGATCCTCTCGTGCGCCTTTGCGACTTTACTGTTTTCTTTTCCTATTCCGCATCAAATAATGCATTGACAAAAGCCTCCGCGTCAAACTTCTGCAGATCTTCCAGCTTCTCCCCCACACCGATATATTTCACCGGCACCTGCAGCTCCGACTGGATAGCTATCGCGATGCCTCCCTTTGCGGTGCCGTCCATCTTTGTCAAAATGATGCCGGTCAAATCCGTCACCGAGCCGAATTCCTTCGCCTGCTGCAGGGCATTCTGCCCCGTTGTGGCATCCAGTACGATCAGGTTTTCCCGATGGGCATCCGGAAATTCCCTCTCGATGATGCGGTTCATTTTCTTCAGCTCTTCCATCAGATTTTTCTTATTGTGAAGCCTGCCCGCCGTATCGCAGATCAGCACATCCGCATGTCTCGCCTTCGCTGCGGATACCGCGTCAAATAAAACGGAAGCCGGGTCCGCCCCTTCTTTGCCGCCTACCAGCTCCACGCCGGCGCGGTTTGCCCACTCCGCCAGCTGTTCCCCGGCCGCCGCCCGGAACGTATCGCAGGCGCCGATGATCACCCGCTTTCCCTGCTTTTTTAAGCTGTCGGCAAGTTTTCCGACGGAAGTAGTCTTTCCCACCCCGTTGACGCCGATCACAAAGAGCACCGAAGGTTTATGTTCAAAATCGTACGCCGTGTCCGGCGCGTCCATCTGCTCCCGTATATTCCTGATCAGGAATTCCTTGCAGGCGGCAGGTTCCTTGATATGATATTCCCGCACCTGCATCCGCAGCTTTTCGAGGATCGCGTCCGTCGCCCGGATGCCCACGTCCCCCATGATCAGGATCTCCTCCAGTTCCTCATAAAAATCCTCATCAATATTGGAAAAGCCGTTAAAAACACCATCAATCCCGGAGACAATATTATTTCTTGTCTTGGAAAGCCCTTCCTTCAGCCGGCTGAAAAAGCCCTTTTTCTCCTCACTCACAGCGCCTTCTCCTTTTTGCATATTTTTGATATTTCCTTATCCGCCGATCATCACGCCGACATTCCCGTGCAGCACGATGCGGATCACACCGCAGAGTATAAGGTGGATCGGATAATATACATAAAACAGATACTTCATCCCCTTCCATCTTCCCCTCTCTCCGTTATATCTCAGCAGAAGCGGAATGGTAAGGGCTGTAAATATCTGTATCGCGCCGTATACCGGATGGATAAAAAGGGCATAGACAACCGCATACATCGCCACATAGACCATCATGCCCCGCATCTGCCTCTTAAAGTCTCCCCTGTGCTGCCCGATCTCCAGTATCGCCATCACCGCAATGCAGCTCCAGTCAGAGCAAAAGGTGATCACACATATCCCGATGACAAACAGCGTCTTCTGCCACTGCTTCAACTTCTCATGATCCGTTATCCCCAAAGCCACCACGCCCCAGAACAGGGACCACATCACGCTGGTCTGGTTAAAAACGGAAGTCTGAAACGGGATAAACGGAATGCCGAAGGCAAAATTATAGGCAAAATGCCCGATCACCGCAAAAGCCAGAAGCCGCAGCGCATACTTTCTCCTGTCGTGGGTGTAATGATACCCCTCCGCGATAAAAAACCAGAAGATCGGCGCCGCCAGCCTTCCCACAATGTGCAGCAGTATGATATACCAGTCTGTCGGATATCCGGGAAACACCACGGAAACCACATGATCCACCGTCATAGCCACTAATGCGATACACTTTAACTGATTTCTGTTTAACGATCCGGCCTTCATAATATCTCCATTTCCCTTTCCTTATCATCACCTGCACGGAGAATCTGCCACATGGTCTCCCATCTGCCTCTATACATCAGAATCCGGCATATATCCGGACTGCTTCTCCCATCTCATCCACGCATAGGAGTCCGGCGATATCCTGTCGGACTCATCCAAAGATATCTCCAATACGACATCATTCTCTGAATCCCCATCACTGTCTATCTCTATAACGAGATAGTGATCCGCCACATAGTAAGCCGTCCCGGCTCCCTCTTCCTCATGATATGCCGGCACACTCTCTCCCGACGGAACAAACCCTGCCGCAAACGCTTCCTCTTCCATCTCACTGTCAAACCCAGATAAAAGTTCCCCGAGCCTGCCTTCCAGCCGGATGCATTCCGACTCATCCGTCAAAACAGCCCCCGCTTCCTCCTCATCATATTCCCCCGAAAAGACAACGCAGACATCCTGCTCCTCCAGCAAAGCAAAATAGAAAGTCCCATGCAGAAACTCCGCCTCCCTGCCGCTTTTTTCCCGAAACTCCCCGTATGTCATATCCATGTAATCCAGCAGCTCCGGTGAAATTTCAAGAACCGATGCCCCCGTTCCTTCCGATTGATCTTCCAACTGGTTTTCCCTCTGTCCTCCCGGCGCTTCTTCAACCTGTTCCTCTGACCGTTCTTCGGATCGTTCTCCGTTTGGCTCCTCCGCCTGTTCTTCCGGCCGGCTTTCCGCCCGCCCCGCATCCTGCGTTCCGCATCCGGCCAGGACCAATCCCGCACATAAAAGAGCAGCCACGATCATATTTCTCATATTATGATATCTCTTCAATGAATCTACCCCTTCAATCCTCTCGCCTGCCTGTCCATATCCTCCACCACGATATCATAAATCTCCCCAAGCGAAGCGCAGTATTCCAACACCTTCCACGGCTCATTCGTATGGAAATGGATCTTGATCAGCTCCTCATCCCCCACCGCCAGAAGGCAGTCGCCCTCAAAATGCGTATTAAAATACTCCGTTACGGCATCCTCGTCCAAACCTTCTCCTTCAATCAGCAACTGCGTATCATACTTAAATTCCAACATAACTTTCTTCCCTCATCCTATCATATATTTATATATTTTTCTCCCTGCTGCTTTATTTGTTTCATTTTTTCTGCGATCTTTCTTCGGTTATCAATCTTTTGCCTGAGTTCATTCTCTTCAAGGCCATCAAGCCAATTTTGATAAAATTCATCAAAACTATCTGCTAATAAAAGAAAACCACCCTCATTATCTGTATCAAAAATCTTTCCTCTAAATTCACCGGTTACTACAATTCCATAATCCCACTGACAGCCATGTGTACCTAAAACAAGGAATCCTTTTGTATCACATATATTTTCATCATCCGAATATTCCAACACCCAGAATTTGTTCGGGGATTTTTCGTAAGATTCTTTTGTAAATGCAAAATTCCCAATCTCATTTGATTGCATTTTTCTAGGGCAAAACGGTTCTGAAAGACTTTTTCTATAAGCTTCGCGAAAACGCTCTGCATCTGGACTACCTGCCCTTTGTGTAAACTCCGAAAAGGGTGTCAGACCATAATCGACACAAGCACCCCCATCACCTATTTCAGTAATAAAATGGAAATAATCTTCAGGCAATGTAAAATTATACTCATCTTCAATAGTGTATATAAATTCAACGGAAATGACAGGATGCAATTTATATCCGTGAGTACCCGCTCCAAAAAGTTCAAGATGTTCATCAATAACTGCTGCTTTATTCAATATTCTAAGAACATTTTCTTTTTGTAACATAGCCTGTCCCCTTTTTACCAGTTTTTCAGATTCCAGTTAGTATATGCATTTTATAGCGAACGGAAAATTTATTTCTCGCTTGCTATAGATAAATACTCCCGATGCAACATTTTTTCTCTATCAGGCTAATAATAATCTGTCTCCGTATCCTCTCGTGACAGCCTGCCATGCATCCGGCGAGGGGATTTTGCGGACTGCCTTGCGGAGATGCCGAGATTTTCTTCATGTTCCGTCAGTTCCCAGCAATGCCGCAACATGGATGTTGCGGCAAGCCGCCTTCATGCCAGGACGGCATGTAGGCGGCGGTTGCGTCCGGCTGCCGCTTCCTTCGCCGGAACATTTAGAAAATCCGGCATCGGAGCACCCGCAGCCCGCAAAATCCCCCCGCCGGATGCCCCCGCTGTCACCACCAACTTTTAATCATCAAGCTCCTTATCGATCAGATCCACACTGACCAGCGCCGACACCCCTTTCTCCTGCATCGTGATGCCATAGAGCCTGTCCGCCTTCTCCATCGTCCCCCGGCGATGGGTGATCACGATAAACTGCGTATTCTTTGTCAGTTTATGTAAATACTTCGCAAACCGCGTCACATTGTTTTCATCCAGCGCCGCCTCGATCTCGTCCAGCAGACAGAACGGCGAAGGCTTCAGATTCTGGATCGCAAACAAAAGCGCGATCGCCGTCAGCGCCTTCTCCCCGCCGGAAAGCTGCATCATATTCTGCAGTTTTTTTCCCGGCGGCTGGGCGATGATCCGGATGCCCGCCTCCAGGATATCCTCATCCTCCATCAGCTCCAGCGTCCCTTTACCGCCGCCGAAGAGTTCCTTAAACACCTTGTCAAACTCCCTGCCAATCTCCTTAAATTTCTCCTGAAACTGCTTTCTCATCGCCGTATCCAGTTCCGTGATGATATGTTCCAGCGTTTTCTCCGCCTCGATCAGGTCGTCATGCTGCCCTTTCAGGAAAGTATATCTCTCCATGATATTTTTATAATCTTCGATGGAATTGACATTGACGTCCCCAAGCTTTCTGATCTGGTCCTTCAGCGCCGCGATCTCCCGCTTCATTTCCGGGAGATCCGTCAGTTCTTCCTTCCGCAGCGAAGCAGCGTCCGAGAGCGTGATCTCATACTCGTTCCACATGTAATTGATCTGCGTCTCAATGGACTCCTCCAGCTTTTCCTTCTGGGCGTTCAGACGATATACTTCCTTATCCAGCCCCGTCATCTGCCCGGAGAGTTCTTCCCGCCTGTCGAAGAAAGTCTTCTGTTTTTCAGACAGCTCTTCTTTCTTTTTTGTATCTTCCTGCAGTTTTTTCTCCGCATCGCTCTGCGCCTTATGGGACGCCTCGATGGTCAGCAGGATCTCCTCGATATTATGCCGTTTGCGCTCCGCTTCCTCGGCGCCCGCCGCCATGCTTTCCTCAATCTCCTGTTTTTCCTTCCGGTGCCGCTCGATCTCCGCGTCAATCCTGTCCACATTCTGCTGACCGAACTCCTGCTTCTGGAGCATCTTCTCCACTTCCACATCCCATTCGGCTGCCTTTGCCGCATAGTCGCTCTCCAGCGTGCGCAGTTCCTCCAGTTTTTTCTGACTGGATCCGATCTTTGCGTTCTCTTCCTGTTCCAGTGCTTCCGATGCCTGCAGTTCTTTTCGGATCTCTTCTTTCCCGGCCTCGATCTCTTTAAACTTCGCCTCAACTTCCGCTTCTTCCGTCTTTAAGTCCCCGAAGCCGTGGACGGTCTCCTCTTTTTTCTCCTTCGCCGCCTCCAGATTCAGACGGATCGTATTCTGCTCGATAAAGGCATTCTGCAGGGTCAGGCGCAGTGTCTCCGACTGCACCCTGAGTTTATTTCGCTCCTCCCTGATATCCTGGATCTCCTGCTCCAGATTTTCCGTCTTTTCAAACAGCTCTTTTACTTTCTTCCCCAGTTCCTCCAGCTCCCGCCGTCTGCCCAGAAGGTTGCTGCTATTTTTAAACGCGCCGCCGGAAATAGCGCCGCCGGGCACGAGAAGTTCCCCCTCCAGCGTCACCATCCGGATGCCGTAGGCATACTTTTTCGCGATCGCCAGCGCATGATTCACATCGTCCACCACAACGATACGCCCCAGCATCGCCTTTGCCACATTCCGGTATTTTTCGTCAATACGCACCAGATCATCCGCCATGCCGATCACGCCCGTCTCTTTCAACACCTCCGGCGTTTTGAATTCCTGCGGATGCTTTATGCTGGTCAGGGGCAGGAAAGTCGCCCTGCCGAATTTATTCTTTTTTAGAAACGCGATCATGCGTTTCGCCGTGTCTTCCTCCTCCGTCACGATATTCTGGATGTTGCCGCCAAGCGCTGTCTCGATGGCAGTCTCATATTTCTTCTCCACCTTGATGATATCCGCCACGACGCCGACGATGCCCTTCTCGGACTTTTTCTGCTCCATCACCATCTTCACGGAACCACCGTATCCCTCGTAGCGCTCGGTCAGGTTATTCAGCGCATCCAGCCTGGATTTTTCCTGATGGTATTTCTCCTTTGTCTCCTGAAGGACCCTGTTATCTTCCGTCAGAATGCCCTTGATCTCCAGAAGGCGCTTTTCCGCCGCCGCCTGCTTTTCATTTAATCCGGTTACCTTTTTGTTCGTCTCCTCAAACTGCTCCTCCAGATCCGCCACAAGCTGGTCCGCTTCCGCCTCATCCGATTTTACCCGCACCAACCGGCTTGTCAGTTCCGCTTTCCGAATCTGGTTTTGTTCCAGCATCGTATCAAAACGCTCCATACGGGATCTGGTTTCCGCCCTGTCGTTCAGCGCCTGCATAATGACATTTTTTGCTTGCTCGATCTCGGCATTGAGCTGCTCCATCTGTGCCTGCACTTCCTCCAGACGCTCCCTCGCCTCATCCCGCGCCGTCTCCAGTTTTGCCACCTGCTCGTCAATGGACGCTTTTTCCGTCATAATACCGGACTTGTCGGAAGACTTTTCCGCGATATCCGCCTCCACCGCAGCGAGCCGGTTTAAGAGATGCTCTTTGTTTCCCTCCACGGAATGGATCTGCTCCTTCAGAATACCGATCTCACCCTCCAGCTTTCCACGGATCGCGGAAGTGTCCGTCAGCTCCGCATGGGCCTTTTCGATCTCGCCGCCAAGCCGCTCCACTTCCTGCTGGATCTCTTCGTATTCTGTCTTGATGTGTTCATATTTTTCCGTTGTCTGCGCAAGCTCCCTGCTCGCCGTCTCATAGTTCTCCTCCACCTTCACAAGCTGTTCGTTGACCTGCCTGTTGTCCAGAAGGAACATATTGACGTCCAGCGTTTTCAGTTCCTCTTTTTTCTTTAAATAGATCCTTGCCTTCTCGGACTGCTTCTCAAGCGGGCCTATCTGCTTTTCCAGTTCCGCCAGGATATCGTTTACGCGCAGGAGATTTTGCTGCTCGTTTTCCAGTTTCTTCACGGAAGCGGCTTTTCTTCTCTTAAATTTGACAATGCCCGCCGCCTCGTCGAAAAGCTCTCTGCGCTCCTCCGGCTTGCCGCTTAAGATCTTGTCGATCTGTCCCTGTCCGATAATGGAATAGCCTTCCTTACCGATACCCGTATCGTAAAAAAGTTCATACACATCTTTCAGACGGCATGGACTGTTGTTGATCATGTATTCGCTCTCCCCGGAACGGTAAAGCCGCCTCGCCACGGTCACTTCCTCAAAATCGATGGAAAGCTGGTGATCTCTGTTGTCCAATGTGATCGCCACATAGGCGTAGCCCAGAGGTTTTCTCATTTCCGTACCGGAAAAAATAACATCCTGCATGGAGGCGCCCCGGAGCTGTTTCACCTTCTGTTCCCCCAGCACCCAGCGCACGGCATCCGCCACATTGCTCTTGCCGGAGCCGTTAGGCCCTACGATGCCGGTGATGCCGTTATGGAATTTGAAAGTAATCTTATTGGCAAAAGATTTAAAACCTTGTACTTCTATACTTTTTAAATACATAAATAAACCTGCCCTTATTTCTTCTTTAAACGCCGCAGCGCTTCATAGGCTGCATTTTGCTGTGCTGCCTTTTTGTTGTGTCCGCTGCCTTTTCCGAGAAGTTTCTCCCCCTGATATACTTCCACCGAGAAAGACTTATCATGTTCCGGCCCGCTCTCCCCTGTCAGCACATAGCGGATATCGCCGCCGTCTTTCTGCATCTCCTCCTGCAGGATCGACTTTGCATCATAAAACAACGCTTTATCCTCCAGATCCATCAGTATAAATCGATGGATGAATGCCTTTGCCTGCTCAAAGCCTCCATCCAAATAAACGGCGCCTATCAAGGCCTCCATCACATCGGAAACAATAGAATCCCTGTTTCGCCCGCCGGTCATCTCCTCGCCTTTTCCCAGCAGGATGTATCCATCCAGCCCGATATCCCGCGCACAGGATGCGAGGGAAGGTTCGCAGACCATCGCCGCCCTTGTTCGGGTGAGCTGTCCTTCCGACATGCTTTTCTGTTTTTCATAGAGATATTCGCTCGACACCAGTTCCAGCACGGCATCTCCCAGAAATTCAATACGCTCGTAATCTTCTATCTTGTTGATCTTTCTCTCGTTGGCATAAGAACTGTGGGTAAGCGCCTGCCTGATCAGATTTTTATCCCGAAATACATAATCGATCTGCGCCTCCAGTTTTTCTATAGAATACTTTACGTCCGTCATCTTTTCCTCTCTTTATGTCCACCATACAGAAAGCCCTCTGTAAGGGCTTTCTGGCTTTTCAGCGTCTGCCTGTGACCAGCTCCACAGCTTCCGCTACCGTTCTGATATTTTCCACATCTTTTTCCTCGATCCTGATCTCAAACTCCTCCTCTATCTTCATGACGATCTGATAAATATCAAGAGAGTCGGCTCCCAGATCCTCCAGAAAAGTAGTCTCCGGCCTGATCTCCGCCGGGTCCACGCTCAGCACTTCCGCAATGCTCTTACACACTTTTTCAAATTCCATTCTCCTGCCCCCGTATCTTTCGGAAATATTAGGAAATATCCGTCTCATCCCGCTCGCAAAGCTTTGCTTTGATCTGCTCATTGATCCGCTGTTCCTTGAAGGTCACGCACTGCAGCACGGAGTTTTTCACTTCCCCCGCCTTCGCGCTGCCGTGGGTCTTTACCACAAGCCCTTTTAATCCGAGAAGCGGCGCCCCGCCGTACTGTTCCAAATCAAACTCTTTCAATATCTCCTTCAAGGCAGGCTTGATCAAAAGCGCCCCGATCTTTGTCCTGAGAGAACCCATCAGGCCCTTTTTCACTTTCTTCAACAGCGTATAGCCGACGCCCTCGTACATCTTCAGCACCACATTCCCGACAAATGCCTCGCATACTACCACGTCCGCTTCCCCTGCCGGAATATCCCTCGCCTCGACACTGCCGATAAAATGAATATCGGGACAGTTTTTTAAGAGCGGGAATGTCTCTTTCACCAGCGCATTTCCCTTCTCTTCCTCCGCACCGATGTTGACGATACCCACTTTCGGGTTTTTCACACCGCACACATTCTCCATATAGATCGAACCCATTTTCGCAAACTGCACCAGCATGGATGGGCGTGCATCCACATTGGCGCCGCAGTCGATCAGGAGCGAAGCGCCCTTATCCGTCGGGATCATCGGCGCAAGGGGCGGCCTTTCGATCCCTTTAAGCCTTCCCACGATCAACTGCCCGCCGACCAGCGTCGCCCCGGTGCTGCCGGCGGAGACAAAGGCGTCACAGGTTCCCTCTTTCACCATGGTCAGTGCCTTCACCAGCGAAGAATCCTTTTTCTTCCGTATTGCCATAACAGGCGGCTCCGCCGTCTCGATCACCTCGGAAGCATGTACCACTTCCACGCGCTCTTTCTCATAAGTGTATTTTGCAAGTTCGGCGTTTACCGCATCTTCCCTGCCTACCAGATATACTTTTACCTTTTTGTTTTCATTGACTGCCTCAACCGCACCCTTCACGATTTCTGCCGGCGCGTTGTCACCGCCCATTGCATCCACCGCAACTTTAATATATTCCGCCATACAATTCTCCTTCGTACCGGATATTTTCCACGGCAAAAACCTTCCCCGCCGCCCTGCCGATACCGTATCTTCACATATTCCGTATTTTTCATCATACTAAAATTATGCGTAAAAAGCAAGGAAAAAGCAAAATTGCTCACAATATACCTGTAAAATACTTGGAGCTTTTCCAAAAATCTGATATAATTGGCGCAGAAGAAAAAAGGAGATAAGTATTTGGATATGAAAAACAAAAAGTTTACTTTGATCGTGCCCTGTTTTTTTGCAGCCGCGCTTTTTTTAGCTGCCTGCGGTTCTCAGGAAGCAAAACCTGACACAGAAGATACACAGGCGGCGGAAACCATGCCGGAAGAGGCAGCCGATGGGACGGACGCAGCTTCCGAACCCGATACAAAGGATAACGCCCTTTCCTACCTGCCCTTATCCGAGGGCGATACCGCGCCGGATTTTACCGTCTCTCTGGCGGACGGAACAGAATTTACCCTCTCGGAGCAGCAGGGTAAGATCGTGCTGTTAAACTTCTGGGCGACATGGTGCGGCCCCTGTGTGAGGGAAATGCCGGCTTTTGAGAAGCTTAAGGAGGAATACGGGGAGGAGGTTGCCATCTTAGCCGTCAACTGTATGGAGGATACGGGGACGGTGGATGCTTTTCTCGAGGAAACCGGCTATACTTTTCCGATCGCCTATGACCCGGAAGGTTCCGTCATCATGAAATATCCTTCCCAGGGGATCCCGTATACGCTCGTCATTGATGCGGAAGGGATCATCCAGAAGATTTATGTCGGCGCTGCGGATGCGGATACGCAGTATCAGGAGTATAAGGGGGCTATTGATGGGCTTTAATGGCGGACGCCGGGAGGAACATCAAATCCTCCGTCGCCACGCTTGCGCTCCGGGCTGCAACGTAACGGTACTAGGCTCGTGAAATACCTCGCCAAGTGCCGACGTTGCTGCAGGGGCTCCTTGAGGATTTGATGTTCCTCCCGGCTGGTTATCGCATAAAAAATAAGGAGAAATATGCAAAAGTATAGACTATGAGAACAAAAATTGTAAGAGGGAGTTTGCTGATAGCGGCTGTGGTATTGCTTATTCTGGGGGTTTTGCAGAATGGGCATGTGGATGTCAGGAACAAGGCGATACGCATCTGCTATGAGTGCATTGGGATCGGATGAAGGCTAGGTGGAAATCGTTTAGGCGGAGATGGATCCAGGCCATCTGCGCTGTTCTTTATAATTGTCATATTACAGGGTTCGCGAAGGGGGAGATCTATCAGGGGAACCTGAAAAGCGTATGTATTCCGGGGCTGAACTGTTATTCCTGTCCGGGGGCTGTTTTTTCCTGCCCCCTGGGATCTCTGCAGAGCGCACTTTTATCCTCGAAATATCGTTTTCCCTATTATATGCTGGGAACGCTTCTGCTCTTTGGCCTGTTGCTCGGCAGGGTAGTCTGCGGCTATTTGTGCCCTTTCGGACTGGTGCAGGAACTGCTCTATAAGATTCCTTCCCGCAAGCTGAAAAAAAGTGTCTGGACAAGGCGGCTGTCTTACTTGAAATATGTGATACTGGCGGTCTTCGTCATCCTGATCCCGCTGGTATTTCTCGTGCCGGGTTTCTGCAAGTATATCTGCCCCGCCGGCACGCTGGAGGGCGGTATCCCGCTGCTGCTTACAAACGAAAGCCTGCGGCAGCTTGCGGGGAGGCTTTTTCAGTGGAAGGCGCTGCTTCTGGTAATCCTGCTTATTCTTGCCGTTTTCATCTTCCGTATCTTCTGCCGTTTTTTATGTCCGCTGGGGGCTTTTTACGGGCTTTTCCACAAAATGTCCTTGCTCGGCATGCGGATCGATCCCGAAAAATGCAATGAATGCGGGCTCTGCGTGCGGCATTGTAAGATGGATGTGAAAAAAGTCGGGGATGCGGAGTGCATCCAGTGCGGCGAATGCATGAAGGACTGCAATCAGTGTGCGCTCCGCTTCGGCTTAAAACGTGACGTCAACGTCAGTTAATGAAGCCGTGCGCCATGAGAATAATAAAATCCTCCGTCGCCACGCTCTCGCTCCGTAAAAAATGTAGCGGACACTAAGCTCGTGAAATACCTCGCTAAGTGCCGACGTTTTTTAAGGGGCTCCTTGAGGATTTTATTATTCTCATGGCTGGTTAAACATTATTACTATATAAATTATACAAAGGAATATGTAATCATGGCACAGATCGATCTGTCCGAAGGACCTATCACCAAAAATATGTTCCGGTTTGCTTTCCCCATGATCTGCGGCAATATGCTGCAGCAGCTCTACAATGTGGTGGATACGCTGATCGTGGGAAAATATTTGGGTACCACCGCGCTGGCGGCGGTGGGGAGTTCCTATACGCTGATGACTTTCCTCACCTCCATTTTACTGGGGATGTGTATGGGCAGCGGCGCTATGTTCTCCATCCGCTACGGGGAAAAGAATCACGGAAAACTGCAGCAGGATCTCTACGTTTCCTTCTTTTTGATCGCAGCCCTCGCCGTCCTCATCAACGTGATCGTGTTTCTGTTTCTGGACCCCATTATGGCGCTGCTCTCCGTTCCCGCCGACACTTACGCCCTGATGCGGGAATATCTGTGGGTGATCTTTTTCGGGATCGGCGCCACCTTTTTCTACAATTATTTTGCCGCTGTCCTGCGCGCCCTCGGCAACTCTCTTGTGCCCCTCGTTTTTCTCGGGGTATCCGCCGTCATCAATATCGTCCTCGACCTGTATTTTATCCTCTCCTGTCACTGGGGCGTGGCCGGCGCTGCCTTTGCGACCATCCTTGCGCAGTGGTTTTCCGGCGTCGGTATTATGGCATACTGTATCCTGAAATGTCCTTTTATGCGGATCGAAAAGCAGAACCGGCATTTTTCGCCCGCCGCTTTCAAAGAAATTACGGGCGCTTCCTTTCTGACCTGTCTGCAGCAGTCCGTGATGAATCTGGGTATCCTGATGGTACAGGGGCTGGTGAACAGTTTCGGCTCTATCGTGATGGCTGCCTTCGCCGCCGCCGTAAAGATCGACGCTTTTGCCTATATGCCGCTGCAGGATTTCGGCAACGCTTTTTCTACTTTCATCGCCCAGAACTACGGCGCGAAAAAGGAGGACAGGATCCGGCAGGGCATCCGCTCCGCCGCCGGGTGCGTGGCATGCTTTTCCCTGATCGTATCTGCCCTTGTGGTGCTCTTTGCAAAACAGCTCCTTTTACTGTTCATCAAGCCCGAAGAGGCCGAAGTGCTCGCCGTGGGCATGTCCTATCTGCGCATCGTGGGAATCTTCTATTTCGGTATCGGGACACTGTTTATGCTGTACGGGCTCTACCGTGCCATCAACCGCCCCGGCATGTCCCTCGTGCTGACCATCATCTCCCTCGGTACAAGGGTCCTGCTGGCTTATCTCCTGTCCCCGATCCCCGCCATCGGCGTGAACGGCATCTGGTGGGCGATCCCGATCGGATGGTTCCTGGCGGACATGACGGGGATTGTATACTATATTTTTTACAGTAAACGCAGCGCGATAATGCCGGATGCAGCCATGCGTGATGCCGGTTGAAAAAAAGGATGCCGATACAGCACTCCAAACACACAGCTTATTCTTCCCCCGGAAAAATGAGGTACAGCCATGAAACGGATCCTGGTCATCGACGATGATATCTATATCGGCAATATGCTGGAAGAAGTCCTGACAAAAGAGGGCTATCAGGTTCTGCGCGCCTATTCGGGGACGGAGGCCCTTCTTGTGCTCTCTTCCTCCAGGCCGGATCTTATCTTGCTGGATCTGATGCTGCCGGGACTCTCCGGCGAAGAGGTGCTGCCCCGGATCAGGGAATTTCCTGTCATCGTTTTAAGCGCAAAGGCGGATCTTGACAGCAAGGTGAACCTGCTGCTGGGAGGCGCTTCCGATTATGTGACAAAACCCTTTGAGATAAAGGAACTGCTCGCAAGGATCACGGCGGTGCTGCGCAAAAATGCATCTTATGCCGGTGATATCCTCTCCTTTGACGGTATTTTCCTCGACATGACGACGCACATTGTCTCCGCCCGGGGAAAGGAAGTCCGGCTGACAAGGACAGAGTTCGCCATTTTTAAAACGCTGCTGTTAAACCCCTCCCAGGTCATCGCAAAATCTCTGCTTCTGGAGCGCATCAGCATGGATACGCCGGACTGCACGGAACACTCCTTAAAGACCCATGTCAGCAACCTCAGGAAAAAGCTCCGGGATATCGGCGGCAGGGAATATATTGAAGCCGTATGGGGCATCGGTTTCCGTCTGATCCCCGAAAAATCTTAACAAAATCTTGACTGTTTCCTTGTCCGTTTTCTGAACCTTTCTTTTGTAGACTACAGCTTATACAAAGTAAAGTCGCGAAGTGATTTTACCCTTTAGTGCTGTCGCGCAGCGACTTTAAAAGGAGGATCCCTACTATGGATTACGTTTTGACATGCGATTCAATGGATAAAAGATACGGCAATTTCTACGCTCTGTGCAGGCTGTCCATGCATGTTCCCAGGGGAGCCATCTATGGCTTTATCGGGAAAAACGGCGCCGGAAAGACCACGCTGATGCGTCTGATCTGCGGGCTTTCCCATCCCACCGCCGGCACCTATTCGCTCTACGGCGAGGCATATGACAGCAAAAATATCTGCCTCTCCCGCAGGCGGATGGGCGCCATCGTGGAATCCCCCGCGTTCTACCTCGATATGAGCGCGGAGGAGAATTTAATGCAGCAGTACCGGATGCTGGGCATCCCCTCTTTCGATGATATCGACGAACTTCTGGAGCTGACAGGGCTTGCGGATGCCGGAAAGAAGAAAGCCCGGCACTTTTCCCTTGGTATGCGGCAGCGCCTCGGCATCGCCATTGCTCTCTGCGGCAGCCCTGATTTTCTTGTGCTGGACGAGCCCGCCAACGGCCTTGACCCACAGGGCATCATCGAAATCCGGGAGCTGATCCTGCGGCTGAACCGGGAACAGCAGATCACTTTTCTGATCTCCAGCCATATTCTGGATGAACTCTCAAAGATCGCCACCTGTTACGGCTTTATAGACAAAGGGAGTATGGTCAGGGAGATCAGCGCCGCCAAGCTGAAGCAAAGCTGCCGGAAATGTGTCCGCATAACCGTCACAGACACAAAAATACTCTGCTGCATACTGGACCGGCTGCATCTGGAATACAGTATTCTCTCCCATACGCAGGCAGATATTTACCCGGATGCTCCTGCAGAACGTTCCGGACAGAGTATCGGATCTATGAGCGTCACCTCACTTGTGCTGAAGCTGGCAGAGGAAGGCTGCGAAGTGCTCAGTTTGCAGGAACACGACGAAAGTCTGGAAAACTATTATATGAATCTGATGGGGGAGGCAAAAAATGCGTAACTTATTATCCGCTTATTTCACAAAAATATTGAAAGACAGATTTTTCTGGCTCATGGAATGCGCCATCTTTCTGTGGACATTATATGTATTCAGCTGTGCAAGGCAGCAATTTATCTGCGGCATGCACCGCCTCAGCAAAACCTTTCAAACCAATCCCTATTTTTTTAACGCGGCCATCTGGCTCGGCATCAGCCTCGCCCTCTACAGCGCCTATTTTGTGGGAACGGAATACCATGACGGCGTTCTGCGCAGCCAGATCATCGCGGGCCATAAGCGCTCCGTGATCTGCCTGTCCCACTATCTGATCATCCTGCTCGTCGGCATCATACAGGCGGCTTCCTATTTTGTCGTCCTTCTGGCGGCAGACGGCCTTTTCCTCGGATCTTCCATCCTGCGCATGCTGGTGCGGCCGGCGGAATATATGCTGCTGATCTTCCTCGCGCTGCTCGGCTATGCCGCTGTTTTTTCGTGCCTCTCGATCCTGCTCTCAAATAAGGCGGCGATCGTATTCGTCCAGCTCCTGCTCGCCATCCTGATGCTGTATTTCGGTTACGCGACAGTGACTGCGCTGCTTGAGCCAAAAACCACTCTTGTGGTCGACAGTTATATGGGTAAGGACAGAACCATACCCAACTATAAATATCTGGAAGGGCCTAAACGGGAGATATATGAGTGGGCGGACGCCTTCGTCCCCTCCTCCATGATCCTGCACGGCGTTATGGCGGAGAAAAAGGACGAGTTCCCCTTCAGCGCGAAGATTCCCGCCGGGACAGCTCTTTTATGCGTCTCGTTTACATCCTGCGGGCTCTACGGTTTTTCCAAAAAAGATTTGAAGTAAAGGAAGGTGTGCGGATGTTTCCCTGGATCTTATGTATTGCCCTGTCTCTCGCCTGTATTATTCTGGCATTGAAAATTTATACTGTAGAGAAAGCTCTGGGCGAGATCTGCTCTCTGCTTAGGGAACATCTCGCCTCGGACACCAATGCGCTCATCACCGTCTCTTCCGGCAATAAGCATATCCGGAAACTCGCCGCAAAACTCAACGAAGAGCTGAAGGTTCTGCGCAGCCAGCGCAGGAAATACATGCAGGGGGATCAGGAACTGAAGGAAGCCGTCACCGGCATTTCCCACGATCTGCGCACGCCCCTCACCGCCATCAGTGGTTATCTGGAGCTGCTGAAACAGGAAGATAAGAGCGAAACCGCAGCCGTTTATCTCTCCTATATCGAGAACCGCATGGAAACTTTAAAATCCCTGACGGAAGAGCTGTTCCGCTATACCGTCGCCCTCTCCGCCGAAAAAATGGAGCCGGAGCCTGTGGATATCCGAAGCGTTTTAGAAGAAAGCCTGCTTGATTTCTACGGGGAGATGTCGAACAGGGGTATCTCGCCCTCCCTGTCCATCACGGAACATCCCGTGATCCGTCAGCTAAACCGCCCCGCCCTGTCCAGAGTCTTTAACAACATTCTGCAAAACGCCCTGAAATATGGAGACGGGGATCTGTCCGTGACCCTGCGGGAGACCGGGGAGATCCTGTTTGGCAATACCGCGTCTTCCTTGGATCAGGTACAGGTCGGAAAGCTGTTCCACCGGTTCTTCACAGTGGAGAGCGCCAGAAATTCCACAGGGCTCGGACTCTCCATCGCCAAAATGCTGGTGGAGGAGATGCATGGGAGTATCACGGCCGAGTATAAAGAAGGGAAGCTCTGCATCCGGATCCTCTTTCCGAATGCCGCTTCCCCTCATACCGTTCCCAGAGATTGATATATTGCATATGATCCGCGTCATCCCCGCTTGTAGTCTATCTCAGGCAAAAAACACAAGGAAATACCGCAAAGGGCATGTTTGGCACGATATAGATACCAAAACAGAATTACGTCCATTTACTCCGTGATACTGTCCATAATGCGCTGGATAGTATCGCAGGCATCGTCAAAGGAAATATCTTTTGCATAATCAAAATCATGCTGGTACTTTTTCCAGAAGCCACGAAGCTGTTCACTGGCGCGGATCTCAGCAATAATATCCGGATAGACTTCCAGCACTTTACGGCTGCCGCGCTTGTCCGCTGTCCGTTCCAGAGCCTGCAACAATGTCTTTGCACTGCACTCCATACCGCGCAGGGCGAACAGAATATGTATGTCGTAAAAATCTCTCGGACGAGTATTCGCAATGCTGCGGGACAGCACCGTTTCGATTTTTTCCGCCAACACTGTTTCAAGGTTATAGGCGAGGATGCTGATCGTGTGGTCATCGAACAACAGAGAAAAAGTATATTCAATCTCCCCCGGCGTGATAACATCCCCGGTAGTTACATCCACGCTCAAGGGTACGCTGATCGGCGGGTAGTTTGCCTTCAGTGCAACACGGATACCCGGATAATCGTCACCTTCACGGATGTCTGAAATATCAATCACTTCAAATTGAACATCGTCGGCAATTTCCACAGCGCAGATTTCTCCGAAAATCTCACGGATAGATTCATGCGTCAGCGTAAAACCCTTGATGGTGGTATCCAAATCCATTGTCGCCCGTGTGTCCAGACCGACGATTGCAGCAATGAGAAAACCACCTTTGAGAATAAAATTGTGCTTATACTTTGACAGGGAAATTCGTTCCAGCAGCCTTTCCAGCATATAATTCTGCATGACAAGCTGGGCAGAGATACTCTTCTCCACAGCTTTCTTTTTGATAAAGGCTTTTAATTGCATAGGATTTTTCGTGATCATAACAATATCTCCATATAGCGCAGCACTTTGGGCTTCACGCGGAGTTGCTCTGCGTACTGCATCAATTTGTGTATGTCTTTCTCTCTGGAAGCTGCATATTTCTTCATTGCCGCACCCACGATCTGAATATCGCTGCCGCTGCCGCGCAGGATATCGCACAGCGTTCTTTCAAGGTCATAGACGCGGATCGGATTGCCGCAGGGGGACTGCATTTCGGTCACACCAAATGAATAGTTCTCCGGCACAACGCGCTTAACAATTATGCTCTCCTGTTTCAGCGACGGCGAATTATAGCCTTTGGGGAATGTCATGGTGTACTGTACCGGGGTGCGATCGGAATACCCCAGCAGATACAGCGCTGTATCATGCGAATATATCCCGCGTCCGTATTTGCGCTGCAACAAGTTAAAATCATCTTCCCATGCGCTGCTGCGCACATACAAACCGCGCCCAAAACGGTAAAGTTCT
This sequence comes from [Clostridium] symbiosum, assembly GCA_021769625.1. Lineage (GTDB taxonomy): Bacteria > Bacillota > Clostridia > Lachnospirales > Lachnospiraceae > 1XD8-76. The sequence continues at coordinate 20,698 of JAETSN010000061.1, forward strand.
CCATTCTCTACAAGTTCCTGTAAGATGCTGCGATGCAGTCCTGCAGTTGTCACCTGTTCTGCGGTAACTGTTCCGTCCGGTGACGCTTCCAGCAGTTCTCTGATTATTTCTTTATCCATCATACCTGCCACCTCACTTTTGACAATCATACATTATATTGTATGTAAACAATGTGTGACTGTCAATACAGTATTGACAGTCACACATTAAAAGAAGGGAAGCTCTGCATCCGGATCCTCTTTCCGAATGCCGCTTCCCCTCATACCGTTCCCAAAGATTGATATATTGTATATGAGCCGCGTCATACCGCGCCGGAAAACCTGTCACATTTTCGCCCCGACTTTCCTGCGCTGCATTGCCGCGATATCCTGCCAGTTTCCGCCGGCTTCCTGTCTCGACGCATCCTTCACTGTCATGCAGGCAAGTTTTTCCAGTCCTCTGCGGAAGGGGAACAGCGCCAGCATGGTCACGATATTAAAGATGCTGTGTACCGCCGCGATCCCCGCAGCATCCGCGCTGCCTTCCATGAAAGCAAACGGAACGACCGTATGCATCGCATAGAACACGCTCATAAACAAAATCGTACCGATCAGGTTGAAATACAAGTGGATAAACGCCGCCCTCTTCGCATTTTTTCCGGCCCTCGCCGCAGAGATCATCGCCGTCGCGCAGGTGCCGATGTTCTGTCCCATAATGATCGGGATAGCGCAGGAGTAGGATACCGCCCCTGTCGTGCAGAGCGCCTGCAGAATACCCACCGATGCGGAGGAACTCTGGATCACCGCCGTCAGGATCGCTCCCAGAAGCATTCCCATGATGGGATTGGAAAACATCACGAACAGATTTGTAAACGCCGGAACTTCCTTTAACGGCGCCACCGCCCCGCTCATGGCTTCCATACCGGTCATCAGGATCGCAAAGCCGACCAGAATACCGCCGATGTTTTTCCGTTTTGCCTTTTTACTGAACAGATAAAGCGCGATGCCGATCAGTCCCAGCACCGGCGCAAAAGAATCAGGTTTCAGCATCCTGACAAACATATTGCTGCTCTCCACGCCCGCCAGTGACAGGATCCAGGAAGTTACCGTGGTGCCGATATTGGCACCCATGATAACGCCCACCGCCTGATGCAGCGTCATGATACCGGAATTTACAAATCCCACCACCATAACCGTTGTGGCGGAGGACGACTGGATCACCGCCGTCACAGAGGCTCCTAAAAGGACCGCCCTGACCGGGTCCGCTGTCAGTTTTCCTAAAATACGCTCCAGTTTTCCGCCTGCAGCCTTTGAAAGGTTTTTTCCCATAAAATCCATGCCGAACAGAAATAATGCCAGTCCGCCAAGTAACATCACGATCGAAAATATATTCATAAAATAAAATCCTCCTGTATGTCATAGCCGTTGCTATTATCTATCATACAGAAGGAATGTAAAATTATAGACCATGTAATTGTAAAGTTCATGTAAAATTCATTGCGGATCTGTCCCGGCATATCATCTCCCGGTCCCTCCGCAGACTGCCGGCAAGCCGCTACATCCGGTAAGAGGACTGCGGCAGAAGCACTGTGATCTCCGTGCCCTCCCCCGGCCTGCTCTTCAGCTTGATATCACCGTTATGGTACTGCACCGCATGCTTTACGATGGAAAGCCCGAGGCCTGTTCCGCCGGAACTTTTGGAGCGGCTCTTGTCCACCCTGTAAAACCGTTCGAAAACATGGCTCTGATCTTCCAGCGGGATACCGATCCCCGTATCTTTGACCACGATCTTTGCATGTCCCCGCTCCTCCCCTATCTCTATGCTCACGGTACCGCTGCCCCGGTTATATTTGATGGCGTTGTCGCAGAGATTATAGAGCACCTCCATCAGAAGCCGGTACACCCCTGTCACCATGACATCCTCTCCTCTTAACAGCAGGATGATGTGTTTCTTTTTCGCCGCCTCCTCCAGCATGGAGCGCACTTCCTTCGCCACTTCGAACAGGTTGACGGTCTCCAGAGGCAGAGAATCCCCTTCGTCCAACTGGGATAACTTTATGATATCCTCCACCAGTGTGACCATCCTTGCCGCTTCCTGCCGCATCCGTGCGGCAAAGCCGGGCAGATCCTCCTCTTTGATCAGTCCGTCCTCCATCAGCTCCGCCGTCCCCATAATGGACTGCAGCGGCGTCTTTAATTCATGGGAGACATTCGCCGTAAACTCCACCCGGTCCTGCTGCGCCAGCGTATAAGCCCTCTTCAGTTCCTGATTCTGCTTATCGATCCTTTTTAACAGCGGCTCCAGTTCCTCATATATTTCGTTGGCAAGGGGCTCCTCCAGATTCAGTTTGTTGATCGGCTTCACGATATTTTCCGACAGCCTGAGCGCCAGCACCGCCGACAGGATAAGGGCGATCATCAGCACAAGCATGATGGGCTGCTGCATGCCCACCACGATCGCCCCCAGCGTGATGCTCGTCTGGGAGATCCGAAGCACGGAGCCATCCTCCATTCTCCTGGCATAATAAACCGTTTTTTCCATCAGCGTGGAAGAATACCGGACGCTCTCTCCTGTTCCGTTTTCTCTGGCTTCCAGAATTTCTTCCCTCTGACCGTGGTTTGCCATCGTTTTTTCGTCCGCCTCTGAATCGTATATCACCTCCCCTTCCGGAGAGATCAGCGTGATACGATAGGTTCCGAAATCTATCTCCTGAAGATATTCCATACCGAACCTTTCCATGCCGGATGCCAAGGTTCCCAGCTCATCCTTCAATTTTTCCGCCTGCCTGCCGTCGTAGTAATGATAGAATCCGCCAAATATAAAGATCATACTTGACAGCAAAACAACGATCGCGGTAAACAGGATATTCCGGAATATTTTTTTGCTCACTGTTTTTCCTCCAGACGGTATCCTATTCCCCTGACCGTTTCTATCATATCCCCGTATGCGCCAAGTTTCTGCCGCAGAGTCCGTATATGCATATCCAGCGTTCTCGTCTCTCCCACATAGTTCTCACCCCAGACCCTCAAAAACAGTTCTTCTCTGGAATGCGCGGTGCCCGGCTTTTCCAGAAACAGGCGGAGCAGTTCAAATTCTTTTAAGGTCAGCTCGATCCGTTTATCATCCACAAATACGGTCCGCTCCTGTGTATTGAGCAAAATGCCGCCTGCCTTCAGCAATACCTCGTTTTCCGCCTTTTTGCACCTGCGCAGCACCGCCTTCACCCTCGATACCATTTCCATCATACCAAAAGGCTTTACGAGATAATCGTCCGCCCCGATATCCAGACTCCTCACCTTCTCATGTTCGGCTCCTTTCGCAGTCGCCATGATCACCGGAATATCCACCGTATCCTTATCCGCTTTCAGCTTCTGCAAAAGTTCCACACCGTCCATTTCCGGCAGCATGATATCCAGAATGATCAGATCCGGCTTTTCCTCTTCCAGCGCCTCCAAAAATGATTGGCCCTCCTCGAATCCCCTCGCCGCAAAACCGGTCATCTGCAGGGAGTAAACTTCTATATTTCGTATGCTTTCATCATCTTCCACACACCAGATCAATGCAGTCCCTCCTTTTATATATGCCTGTCACAATATCAGTATAGCGGGCTCTCCGACAGGCCGCAAGCAATTCTATCCATTTAAAAACATCTTAAATCCACCTGTTAAAAGTATACGGATATTTTGTAAAATGAAAAAGGAGCTAATTGTAAAATTTATGTAAAGTCTTCTGTTATTTTCATGATATGCCCTGATTCCGGCCGGTTTTAAGATCAATCCTCCTCCTGTGCCTTAAATACCATCCATTTATCATCTATAAGGATTTCAATCGTATCCCCCTCTCCGTACTGCCAGCCGTATCCATCGCCGAAATTGGACTGTCCGTTTTCGGACGGTTTCTCCGAAGGCTCCACGGCGGATGTGATCTCCCCGTCCATCATCCCGCAGCGCGCCGTAATGGTACTTTCTTCTCCGGTATCCAGATAGAGCGTATCATCAATCATCACCATAGGAATGCGGTCCCCCATGATCTGCTCTTCCTCCGGAACGTCTTCTTCACCCCATGCGGCTTCCTCCTCTGCCCCCTTTACGGGCGCAGTCTCCGCAACCGGTTCATCCTGCGCATTTGCCCCGCAGCCCGCAGCACCCACAAACCATACCAGTACCGCCGCTGCAGCTGCCACCCTGTTTCTTTTGCCTGATCTCATTTAGATATCCTCCTATACAGTTTTTATATAGGTGTCAAAAAACAGGGCGGATGTTGCCTGTTTGCCGGAAATTTCAAAAGGCGAAGTGCTTATCGTAACACTTCGCCGAAAGCCTAATCGGTTTGAGCATGATATGCTTGATCAGGTCTGTTTTATTATTATATGCAGTCTAATTTACTTTAAATACTCAAATGTATCTTCCAATCTGTCGGCAGATTCATCGCTGTTAAACTGATCACTCTGCTACTATTCTGAATCAGCTTATCCAATTCATCTACAAATAATGTCCACTCCTCATCCGACGATCTCAGGTATTTCATCGCCAGTAAAATCTGATATACACCATTATGTGCAGATGAAGGTGTCACTTTATCAGCATTCAAAATCTCTGGTGCAGTATGTATTGTCCGATTATATATTCTGGAATTATGAGCACACATATTTCTTAATATTGAAACAGCCTGTACCCATGAAGCAAACATTTTTTGTGATGGATTTACTAAATTTCCTTTTTTAGAAGTATATTGATAATTGGCAGCCAAAATCGAATATGCACTGCCTGTACCCGTTTTCAGATTTTTAATTATTTTTGATTGAAACGAATATCCTCGTAAACGATAAAACCCAACGGATTTCAATGCTCTTTCTACATCTTCCTGAGAAGTAATTATCATTCCAGCGTCAACAAAAGACTTTATTTGCTGTGCTATTGTTAATATTTGTTTTGGATATTGATACATATAAAACTCCATAAATGAAAAAGTCCCACCGGGTTGCGCATGGAAATCAGAGGCGTGGTGGGTTCTGTTATTATTATTATACATTTTGGTGTTAGTCAACAAATGGGTTGGTAAGGCTATATGGCCAGTAAACCAGCTTCCCTTACGTCCCTGTTACTGTGGTAATAGTCAGTCCCTGTCACCGTCAGAACCGCACCTG
>JAETSN010000062.1 GCA_021769625.1 [Clostridium] symbiosum
GGAGATCTTGAGAAGCAGGCGGAGTCCATTTTTTCCGATCTGGGGATGCGGGATGTCGCATACACCACAAATCTTGCGTACAATAAGGCGAGGGAAGCATACGCAAGTGATAAGGCGGGGGAATTTTATCGTCTGAACCTGATCGTGGTGCTCTGCGGGATATTGATGCTCTATAATATCCTGCGGCTGTCCGTCCGGCAGAATATACGGTTCTACGGAACGGTAAAGAGCCTGGGGATGACGCCGAGACAGATCGGGGTGCTGGCGGCGGACCGTGCGGCGGCGCTCACCCTGCCCGGGCTTTTGCCGGGATGGCTCCTTGGATTTTCCCTCTGTGCCGCCCTCGCCCCCTATGTCGTCGTGGGGATGGAGGATAATCCCGCGTTTTTCTTTTTCCGGATCTGGCCTTTTCTGGGCAGTGCCCTTTTTACATGTGCGACAGTGCTGACGGCATGTCTTCTGCCGATGCGTTTCGCAGCAAAGTGCACGCCGGCGGAGGCGATGCGCTTTGCGGGCGGAAGGACGAAAGCAAAAAAGATGTCAAAGAAAAAAGGGCGCACGCCTGTCACGATCGGGCGAATGGCATTTATGGGGCTTTCCATGCACAGAGGGCAGTCCGTGCTTGCGGCGCTCTCTCTGTTTTTATCCCTCACGATCCTCTGCTGTGTCTGGACCATGGGCGTCAGTTATGATGAGGGGAAATATCTGGAGGGCATGGCTCTCAGTGACTATCAGATCCCCGATGCGTCGGCCGTGTACACGATACAGCGGTATAACCAGAAAAGCCGAAGTATCACGGCCGAAATGCTGAAAGCCCTCCGTGAACATCCCGCCGTGACGGATATCGGCACTGTCTCCACGATGGAAATGCCCATGTACGCGGGGGAGGAGGAAAGAGCACCGATCGTCGAAACTTTTGAGGGGGCAGACGAGGATGGTACTGTCAGGAAAACGCGTATGGCGGATGATCCTGACTGGATGACAGGATATGAAAACATGCGGGAGTACGGCACATACACCGGTATTGTGACGGGGGTGGACGGGCTGGCACTGGATGCCGCACTGTCGCGGAATATTTTTATAGAAGGGGGATTTTCCGAAGAAGCTTTCGATACCGGAAAGTATGTGATCGCAGCGGGCGCGGATTCTTCCCTTCTGCGGACCACGCCTCCCGCCGGCAGCAAGGTCGTGATCTGCGGCAGGGAGTTTGAGATCATGGCGTCGGTTCCGTATGAGTCCTCCCTGTTCTCCGGCGAGGACAGCAGGCAGGCGCAGTTCAATGTAACCTACTATATCCCTGCTGGCGTTTTCGAGGAACTGTTTCCGGAGCACGGCATACGGAGTGTGCTGGTCGATATCGATCAAAGCAGGAAAGAAGCGTTTGAAGCGTTCCTTTCGGATATCCTGCGCGGCACCGGGATAGTCATAACCTCGGTGAGCGATTATCGGTGGTATTTCCGCAATGCCCTTTTTCACCGGTGCGTCATTCCGCTGTTCGTGGGATCTGTGATGCTGTTCATCGGCACGCTGAATTTTGCCAATGTGCTGGCGGCGGGGGTGCTTGTGCGGAAAAAGGAATTCGCTGTATATGAGAGCCTTGGCATGACAAAGGATCAGCTTAGGAAGATGCTTTTGGCGGAAGGGATGTTTCGGTGCGGCGCCATGTTCCTTCTGCTGGTCCCCGGAGTCTTCTCGGCAACATGGCTCTGGGGCAGGTGGTGGCTTGCCCACACGAATACCTGGTGCGTCACATGGCGTTTTTCCCTGATGCCGCTCTGGGTCTTTCTGCCGGTGCTGTCCGTTGCCGCGCTCGCGGTCCCTCTGTATTTCCTGAAAGCCGTCACGAGGGAGAGCGTGACGCAGAGACTTGGAACGACAGAGTAATTTTTAATAAAAATTTAATGGAATCAGCAGGACATATCTGCTACGATATCAATGGCTTCCGCTGTGTAATTCCGGTCAGGATGCTTATGCTGCAGATCAAAATTGGAGAGAGATGCGGCAAAGAAGGGAAAAACCGTATGCGCCGAAACAGAAATAAAACGGTATATATACTGGCAGCATGGATCCTGCTTATTTCGGGAATGTATTTTGAACCTTTCAAAGCAGATCCCGTGTTTACGTGCGCGCCTGCCAGGGCGGAGGCTTCGCATATCTCCTCTGCAGACAGCGGGATGGCGGAGGAATACGCATGCACCGCGGAAATGCTCGGCATTCGGGGCAACACGGAAGTTTTGCACACTGGCCGGCCTGCAGGTCCAAAACGGGACATCAGGATATCTCCAGACTTTCTTTGTCAAAATGTCTATTTTCCGTATGAAGGGAAATCCTGTACATATTTTGAAGAGATATGTACGGCATCCGGAAATCAGAGAGAACTTGTCACAGATTATATCCACAGATCTGACGGAAAAAAGAGAATTTAATAAATTTACGGTTTGATCAGCCTGGGAAAACGCAGGCTTATTTGTGTACGGTAATATTTTAGCGCAGCACGATAAGAAGCAAAAATGCAGTCGTGTCTGACGGATCATTTTATCAGATGGAGGAATATGATATATGGCTCAGAATATTTTTGTAGGAGTATTATGCGTTATCGCACTTGCGGCAGGTATTTGGGTACTGTGGGTTGATAATGGCGGCTCTTTTGGGAAAGATAATAAAAAAGACACAAAGAAAAGTGAGGAAAATAATGATGAGAAAGACTAAGGTTATTTGTACGATCGGCCCGACCTGCGAAAGCGCGGACGTTCTTCTTGAAATGTGCCGTGCAGGCATGGATGTCGCCAGATTAAATTTTTCACACGGCACGTATGAGGATCATCAAAGGCGGATAGGCCTGATCAGGGAAATAAGGGAAAAACTGGAGCTTCCCATCGCCATCATGCTTGACACAAAGGGACCGGAATACCGGATCAAAACTTTTGAAAACGGAAAGATAACCCTGCATGACGGCGATGAATTTACTTTTACTACGGATGATGTGATCGGAAATGAAAAGATCGTATCCGTCAATTACAGTCAGCTTATGGAGAACCTTGCGGTGGGGGATACCATTTTGGTGAATAATGGCCTGGTCAGTTTCAGGGTGACGGAACTGGATGATACAAGGGCAAAATGCGAGGTGGTGGCCGGGGGCGTTCTGTCGGACCGTAAGAGCATGAATTTCCCAGGCAGGGTGATGAAACATGAATTTTTGAGCAGACAGGATAAGGACGACCTTTTATTCGGGATCAAAAACGATGTGGACTTTGTGGCGGCTTCTTTTGTTTCCGGAAAGCAGGATGTCGCTGAAATGCGGGCTTTTCTGGATGAAAACGGCGGGAGCGGGATCGATATTATCGCGAAAATAGAAAACAGGGCCGGCGTGGAAAATTTGGAAGAGATCTGTGAGATCGCAAACGGGATCATGATAGCCAGGGGCGACCTCGGGGTGGAGATTCCCGCCATGGAAGTACCTTCCGTACAGAAATATCTGATCGGCAAATGCAGAATGCTCGGGAAAAGAGTGATCACGGCGACAGAAATGCTCGAATCCATGATCTATAATCCCAGGCCCACAAGGGCGGAGGTGTCGGATGTCGCAAATGCTGTCTATGACGGCACATCAGCAGTAATGCTTTCAGGGGAAACGGCATCCGGAAAATACCCGGTCGCGGCGGTAAAATGCATGGTGGATACGGTGGAATTCACGGAAAAGAACATTCACTATGATAAACGGTTTAAAAATACGGATTTTCCGATCAAAAGCAATCTGGATGCGGTGTCTCATTCTGCCTGTGCGATGGCGATCGATGTGAATGCGAAATGCATCGTAGTGAATTCGCTGACGGGCCGTACGGCAAGAATGGTGAGCAGGTTTCGGTGTTCCGCAGATATCATCGGGATGACGACATCCAAAAAAGGATGGAGAAAACTGAATATTACCTGGGGCGTAACACCTGTTTTATGTGAAAAATTTACTTCTATGGAAGAGATGTTTTCCAATGCGCTGCAAAGTGCAAAAGAGGTATTTCACCTTGAGGAGGGTGACAATGTAGTCCTGACAGGCGGCGCGGTGAACGGAGATACCGGAAACACAAATATGATCAAAGTAGAACGGATATCGTCTGAAAAGAGCGCCCGGAAAATGTAAGGTACAAAACTGTACCTTTTCTGTGCTCTATCTGTAACTTTACCCTGGTACGATTATTTTACAGGATTGCAGCGGGGAGATGCCGCAAAAAGCCTTCAGCGGTCAAAATACGATCGTCCGGACTTTTCGGTATCTGCCTGCAGAACACAGAAAGGGTATGGTTACTTATATGGAAGCGATCGTAAGAGCAAAGGGATTAAAAAAATATTACGGAAAAGGGGAAGCGTTGGTGAAAGCGCTGGACGGTGTGGATCTGGAGATCGAGCGGGGAAAATTTACCGCCATCATCGGAACAAGCGGCAGCGGAAAATCAACGCTTCTTCATATGCTGGGCGGCCTGGATGTGCCGAGCGAGGGCAGCGTTTTTATCGGAGATCAGGAACTGTCACACTTAAACAGCGAGCAGGCGACGATCTTTCGGCGCAAGCAGATCGGATTTGTTTTCCAGAATTACAATCTGATACCGGTGCTGACGGTCTGGGAAAATATCGTGTTTCCCATCTCGCTGGACGGCAGAAAACCGGACCGGGAATACATCATGAGTATCGCGCAGTTTCTCGGGCTGGAGAGCAAACTGGACGCACTGCCGAACAATCTGTCGGGCGGACAGCAGCAGCGGGTGGCGATCGCCAGGGCGCTCGCCTCGAAACCTGCCATCATTCTCGCGGATGAACCAACCGGCAATCTGGATTCCCGCACCAGCGATGACGTGGTGGGGCTCTTAAAGGTGACCAGCGGGCAGTTTAGCCAGACCATCGTGATGATCACCCACGATCCGGCGATCGCAGCTTCGGCGAACCGGGTCATCCGGATAGAGGACGGGAGGATCGTGAGATGAGGGAGATGTCAAAACCGATCGCCGTCTTAAATAAGAGGCTTTTTAAACAGAATAAGGGGCGGAGCATTGTGGCGGTGACAGCCATAGCCCTCACCACGCTGCTGTTCACGACGCTCTTTGTGCTCGGCCAGAGCATGAGCAAAAATCTGGTGGAGATGACGTTCCGGCAGACCGGCTATGACGCGCAGGCGTCTTTTAAGAGCATTACCCCGGAACAGATCGAAAAGATCGCCTCCCATCCCGATGTGGCGCAGGTCGGGGAAAGCATTGTCGTTGGCATGGGGACCGGAGCTTCTCTCGCCGGGCGTCAGGTGGAACTGCGCTTCGCGGATGAAAGTTATGCACTGCATTCGTTTGCCCTGCCTGAAACAGGCCGTATGCCGCAGAATAAAGATGAGATCGCGTTGGATACCATCGTCCTCGACAGGCTGGGGATCCCCCATGAACTGGGACAGCGGGTTTCGCTGGAATGGGTCGCGGATTTTAATGAAAAGACAGACAGGGTATCCGAATTTACGCTGTGCGGTTTCTGGGAGGGAAACGAATCCTCCTACGCCAGTATGGCATGGGTGGACAGATCGTTTCTCGAGGAGGTGATGGCGGAGATCAAAACAGATCCGCAGGGTGACGCCGCGGAAGCGGAGGCTGAGACAGAGCCGCAGGGTAATGCCGCGGAGGTAAAGACTGGGACGCTTCAGGATGATGCCGCAGGAGAGAAAGCTGAGACAGCGTCACAGGGTGACGCCGCGGAGACGAAGACAGGGACAGCGTCGCAGGTTGACAGCGCGGGAGAGAAGACTTCCGCGGTCACGGGAATACATATGGCGCAGGTCACGCTCTGCGAGGAGGAACATATTGAGCAGACGATGGACCGGATCCTTGCGGATACGGGGCTGACAGGGCTGGAGTACGGCGTCAATCTGGCTTACGATCCGGATCTGAACCGCATGAAGAGTCAGGAAAGCCTGCCCATGTATCTGGGAATGTTTCTGGTGTTTGCGGCGGGATATCTGATCATCTACAATATATTTCAGATTTCCGTCACGGCGGACATTCAGTTTTACGGCAGGTTGAAAACCCTCGGCATGACGGCAAGACAACTGAAAAAACTGATCTACAGACAGGCGGCATTGTTATGCCTTCCCGGTATTTTGGCAGGTATGATCCCCGGGTATCTGCTGGGGGCAGTGCTGGTTCCCGTTCTGGTAAATATGCCCTTCGCATCGGTGTCCGCAAGCCCGCTGATCTTTATCGGTTCCGCGCTGTTTGCAGCGGCCACCGTACTGATCTCCTGTATGCGTCCCGCCAAAATGGCGGGCAGGGTGTCGCCTATGGAAGCATTGCACTATAACGATGTACAGAACACGGGGCGCTCTTTCAGAAAAAAGAGCGGCAGCGCAAAGATTTCCGCGCTGGCATGGTCCAATCTGGGGCGGAATAAAAAGCGGACAGTTACCGTGGTCTGTTCGCTGACGCTGGGCCTTGTGCTGATGAGCGCTTTTTATGCGAAGAACGCGGCTTTTGATATGGAAAAATATCTGAGCGGCCTGACTGTTTCGGACTATCAGATCGACGACGCATCCAGCGAAGAATATATCGCAGGGCATGATCCCTACAACGATACATTGAATGAGATGTTGACTGATAAAGTCAATAAATTGGAAGGACTGGAGAAGACCGGATATCTGTACAGTCATGATACACAGATCGATCTGGATGAACAGGCTATTTGCAATCTGCAGGGGTTTTATACGCAGGAGAAACTGGATTACTGGAGCTCCTACGATCCGGCCGGTCCGAAATCCCTGCAAAATGCGATAGAACAGAGACAGGCAGGGGCTGTCATCTACGGCGCGGACGGTATCGTGCTGGACGTTTATACCGCCCCGGAACATGTACTAAGGGGCAGTGTAGATATGGCAGAGTTTGCGACGGGACGGTATGCCTTTGCCATCGCGCCTTCGGGGGAGGCGGAAGAGGTGCTGCCCACGGTATCTGTCGGGGAGGATGTGGTGATAGAAGGAAAATCCTATACTGTCATGGCGGTGCTGGATGATATCAATCCGGTGACGGAAGGAGCGTATGAGGACGGCATAACGGATCGATTCTTTCTCCATTTTATCCTGCCCCTCGGGGAATTCCGGGAAAACTGGCCTGGGAACACTCCCCGGAAACTGTTTTTCAATGTGGATGACGCCCACATGGAAGAGGCGCAGAAGATGCTGGATGCCCATATGGCTGAAACGGGCGTTACGCTTTCCATCACTTCTAGGGCTTCCATGTCCGCCCAGTATGGCCGGGAGACCCGCTCCTCCGCGGTGATGGGCAATGTGGTCGGCAGCGTGATCGCGTTGGTGGGCGTGCTGAACTTTGTCAATTCCATGGTGACATCCATTGTGGCGAGAAAGAAGGAGTTTGCCATGATGCAGAGCGTGGGAATGACGAAAAAACAGCTGTGCAGGCTCCTCGTGTATGAGGGAATGGATTATGCGTTTATCACCCTTTTTGCAAGTTACGCGCTCAGCGCCCTCGTGGTTGGCTTCGGCGTCAGGGCTATGGTGGAGGGCGGTTTTACCACGTTCCGGTTTACGCTGCTGCCGCTTGTGCTCTGTACGCCGCTCCTGCTGGCGTTTGCCCTGTTGGTCCCGTATATCTGTTTCAGGAATATCGAGAAGGTTTCCCTGGTGGATAGGCTGCGCACGGACTGCGTGTAACCTGCCTTTTGTCTGTCTCGTTCCCGCAGGGCGGCAGGTGAGGCGGACGGAAGGTTTTTCATTCCCGTTCAAGGGGGTTTCGTTCCCTTTTGTATAAAAATATGAAAATTATGCCGATAAAATGGTTAGAGTATGTAAAAGATGTGCTCGCTGTTTGATCGGCATTTTAATTTCTGAGGGGAATGAGCCGGATGCCCTGCCTGCACGGGCGGTCGGTGAATATACCACAGATGAGTACTCGCAGCCTAGTGACAGAGCATTTCACTGTCTGTGTCGGCTTTGGCGGCATGAGGGAAAGTGTGGCATTTGATGAAGATAGCGGTTGTGGATGATGAAAAAGCCATCAGGGAAGAGATGGAAAATCTGATCCGGGCGAAAAGGCCGGACTGCCAAATAGAGTGTTATGAATCTGGGGACCATCTGCTCCTTGCAGGCGGACCATATGATATTGTATTTCTGGATATACAGATGGAGGGCAGAAACGGGATCGATACAGCAAAGCTGCTCAGGCAAAGATCGGAAAATACGGTGCTCATATTTGTAACAGGAATAAAGGACTATGTTTTTCAGGCATTTGATGTGGCGGCTTTCCACTACATTTTAAAGCCGGTCGAAAAAGAAAAATTTGAGGAAGTGCTGGAGCGGGCTCTGCGGGAAGCGGAAAAACACAAAAAGGACGAGGCGGGTTTTCTGCTCATCAAGACAAGAAACCGCACCGTCTCCGTGCCGAAAAGCGGGATCCTCTTTGTGGAGAGCAGGGGCAAGAAAGCGGAGGTGCATACCGGGAAGGACGTTATGGAAATGTACGCCTCCTTAAACGGGCTCGAAGCGGAGCTTGGGGCGGGGTTCTACCGCTGTCACAGGGGATACCTGGTCAATATGGCGTATGTGTCGGAATACTCCCACGACAGGATCCTTCTGACAAGTGGAGAGACGATCTATCTGGCAAAGGAAAAATATCAGGAATTTGTGAAAGCATATATGCGTTATCTGAAGGGCGGAGGCGTTTCCTATGGCTGAGGCGACAGTGAAGGTCTGCGAGATCACAGCTTTTTTATTACAGGGGTACTGTCTGCAGTATTTTTTCGGCAGCTTTCTGGAGAGCAGGCTGCCTGGGAGGAGGGCGGGCGGCATCGCCGTCGCTGTCTGCTATGGAATGATGAGGGCGGCGGTCGCGTATCTGACTCCCGCGAGTGCGAACAGCACGGACGGTTTTTACAAGCTTGTGCTGCAGTGCATCCTGCTGCCGGTTCTTATTTTTGGGTTTTACAGGGCGGCAAAGACTGTCACCGTTTTTCTGCTGGCGGCTTTTCTGGCATTGAACGAGATCAGTTTCTTTATCGGCTATATGGCCATGAGCCTGAGCACGCCCGTGCTGGAACTGGAAACTTATTTTTTCATGCAGGGATATATCGCCGCGGATTCTTTTGAACAGGTGCTCCGCTTTACGGCGGCGATGCTGCAGGTCCTGTGCTGTGTCCTCTGGGTTTCCATTCTCTACTTTTCGCTGCGGAAAACGGCGGGGGCATTTCTGGAAAAAGATTACGAGATGCACCGGACGGAGCTGCTGTTTATCCTGACGCCGGGGCTTGTGGGGTTCTTGCTCTGTGTCCTTCTGCGCATCATCATGGTCACGGTGGAGGACGGCATGCCGGCGCTTCTGTATGACAGGTATCCCGTTCTGCGCGTGGTGATCCCGGCGATCCTGCTATTGTCTCTTTTATCCATCCTGTACAGCGTCAAACTGTTTCAGAACATGATCCTGCTGGGACGGGAGCGGAACAGCAGGATCATACTGGAGCAGCAGATCGACAATATGCAGGAACACATGGGGGAGATGGAACATCTTTACGCCGGTGTGCGGAGCCTGCGGCACGATATGAAGAATACGCTGACGGTTCTCATGCGCTTGTCCGCCGCAACGAAGGAGGAGGAGAGGGCAGAGCTCACCGCCTATCTGGCGGAGTTGAACAGGAGTTTTGACAAACTGGAACTGCGCTTTCAGACCGGGAACGCGGTGGCGGACGCTTTGCTCAGCATGAAATACCATGAGATAAACCGTCTGTTTCCGACGGATATTTTAAAGAAATTTGATTTTCAGACGGATAACCTGCTGTTTCCGGAGCATCTTGAGATCCAAAGTTATGACATAGGTGTCATATTAGGAAATGCGCTGGACAATGCGATAGAGGCGTGCCAGCGGCTTGTGCAGGTGCATCCGCAGGCAAGGCCGTTTATCCGGTTATCCTCCTTTCAGAGGGGAAAATATTTCTTTCTGGAGGTGGAGAACAGTTTTGACGGGAAACTGAAGCGAAACAGCCGATCCGAATTTCCGGCGACGCTGAAGGAGGAACAGCAGATACACGGCATCGGCTTCGCCAATATGAAAAAGACGGCGGAGAAATACGACGGCGCGGTGGATTATTCCGTGGAAGGTAATCCGGGCACGCCCGGTTTTGCAATATTTACCTTATCTATCATGATGAAGAACAGCAGTCGGCAGACTCCGAGAGGCGGCTGATGTTCTAAAGGAGGGGGGAGGATGACTGAGGTATTAACGAAAATATCGGAGGCGTAACTGGAAACAGCAGGTATCGTGTGGTGTGAGGATATCTGCGGAACTATAGTAAAGTCGCAAAGGCGCACGAGAGAAAGTTTCATGAGTGCCTTTTCGAATGAAACTTTCTCTCCGTATGTGTGCACCGAAGTGACTTTACCCTTTAGTGCCGTCGCGCAGCGACTTTAAATAGGAGAAAAAAATGAGTATGGATTTAACTTTTTTATCGGAGAGTTATACGCGGCAGATCCTGCATCAGCTCAGGAAAGCGCAGTATGACAAATTGCAGAAAAAGACAGATTTTGGCAGTGTCCTGTCAGCCAAAGATGTGACTGCGAAAGCCGTCTCAGCGAAAGCGAAAGAGTACACGGCGTACCTGGAGGAAAAATACGGCGGTGTGTCGGTGGAAAGTGTGGGAAAGGACCAAAAGAGCATGGATAGCCTCGGCATGGGCACAGCCGGTATGGGAAATGTGGTAATCGCGCCGAATATACTCGAGCAGATGGCGAAAGACCCGGAGAAAGCGGCATATTACGAGGGGAAGATACAGGAATATTTCGACGGCCTTCCGAAATTGCAGGCTGAGATTTCTGCCATGGGGCATGAGATCCACTCCAGCGGCATCGTGATCCACCCGGACGGGACTGTGACACATTATGTCACCGGGGACTTAAAGCCCGAGGAGCGGGCAAAGATTGAGGCGCGGATCAGGGCGGAGGACGAGGCGAAGGCAGAACGCCGGAAAATGTACTTTGTCCAAAGTGAGGAAGCCGCCGCAAGGCGTGCGCAGGAATGGGAAGATTATAGTAAAAAGCTGATGACAGGCAGTTTTCGCTCGGACCTTTTCGGAGAGCAAGCGGTTCTGACTGACAGAGGAACCGACTGGTTATCGGCATATTATGCTTACATGGGAGGTCGCATCTTATGAGTCTTTGCACATCTATGACAGGAGATCCCCTTATTGTACGGACTCTGCCAAGACAACAGGGCGGTTCTGATATACAAGATCCGCAGACCGGCGCTGTATCTGCATGGGAAAAAAGTATGGAGGCGGCATCCGCCAAAAGCCTGCGCAGGCAGGATACCCGGTTTGCGGCGGATAAAAACAGGCTGGAAGAGTACACAAAATATCTGAGATCAAAATATGGAAACTTAACCGTAAAAAGCGTGGGAAAAGATAAAGCCACTCTCGATAGGCTCGGGAAGAGCATGAGCGGGAACGATGTGGTCATCGCCCCGAATATTCTTGAGGAAATGGCTCGCGACCCGGAGAAGGCGGCTTATTACGAAGGAAAAATCGACGCCTTTTTCGAGGATATACCGAGGCAGAAAGCGCTGTTTGCGGCGAGAGGGCTCGACTATCAGCCCTGCGGCGTGGTGGTCCATGAGGACGGGAGCGTCACTTACATCGGCGGCTGCGCGGACTCACCGGAGCGCGTGGCGCAGGTGAACGCCATCAATAAAGCGAAACGGGAAAAACAGGCGGCAGAGCGCGAGGCGGCTTTTACGCGTTCTCAGGCTGCCGCCAACATGAGGAGGGAACTGATGGAGCGTCGTCTCTTTGAGAGGGCTATTTCGGTTTCCCTGATGGAGGGTATTGCACCAGAAGGAGGTCATTTACTGTGAGTATTGGAAATGTTGGATATACAGGATACATAGAATATACAGAATATACTGCAAACTATATTGCAAAGCGGGCAGGAAACGCCGCTGAAAGCAGTTTTTCAAAGGCGGTGACAAGATCGGAAGCCGCCGCAAAGACAGGCAAAGTCACGGAGAGCGCCGTGACAGCATATAAAAAGAAACATCCGGAGGATGCCGCCCATGTGGACGGCCAGGTCAAGGCGGGAAAAAAAGTTCTCGAGAAGAACGGCGCGACGGATGTATCCAGAGAAGATATGACGATGGAGGAGTATAAACAGTTTTTCACGGCGCTGATGGACAGCATTCCCAGAGACCCTTCCCAGAAAAACGATGTGGAGATCTGGTCCATCTCGGAGAAGGGATGGGAACAGATGAAGAACGATCCGGAATACGAGGCGTGGGTGCTGGGCTATACATCGGAGAACAGATCGGTCTATATTCCCTTTGCGTCCTGGCCGGGCTATTCCCCGAGGGTCTATACGGAAAAGTTCGGGGATTCCATCGAGCAGCATATCGGACAGAGCGTGCCGACGAATACGGGGAGCAGCCAAAAGACCGGTTCAGCGGACGAAGAGTCCTGGTGGGTGAAGCGTCAGAAACGGCTGAAAGAGCTTCTGGAGGAACAGGAAAAGAGGGCGAGAGAACGCGCTGCCCTCAACCGGAATGCCATGGAGAAGGCGTTGCTGCAGGAGCAGATGGCGAGCAGTGCCAGACTGAAGCAGTTTCTCACGGACGGCATTATGGGGGATGAGACGACCGCCTTTCAGACGGGGCATTTTTCGGCGGCGGTGAGTACGTATGAGAGTGTTATGGAGTTGTTCAGTAATAGTGTGGGCGGCGGGAAGGTTTAATGTCGGTAAGGTGTTAATGAGGGCGGACGCCGGTAAGAACATAAAATACTTCGTCGCCACGCTTTCGCCGGCTCTGTCCTTCAAGAGCCTGTGAAAGAACGCAGCGGACACGTAAGGCGCTAAAATACATGTGAAATTTTCACATTTGCCTAAGTGCCGGCGTTTTTCAAAGGGCTCCTTCAGTATTTTATGTTCTTACCGGCTGGTTTAGGTGTTAACTAAGTACCGGCATTTATATCATGTTTTGCTCAATGATTCTTTATGTATCAATATAAAAAATATTTTGTTTGAGGAGGAAATACAGAAATTGAGTATATACGGAGTTGGAATATCCGGGTATTCTGGTGTGGGATCCGGGTATGAATATAAAAACAGGGCTGTCGGCAGAGCGGAATTTGGCGGTTATGCGGGGACGGTTCAGAAATCGGAGATGGCAGGCGGCGCTTTTGTGCTGCATTATTTTGATAATGAGGAGGGAGAGCGAACGGTTGGGGCTTCCTGCGGCAGGGATTATTCGATCTCGGCTTATATGCCGGGAGATTTTGATCCGGAAAATCCTTTTTATAAGGTGAAGGTGTGGGATAAGGACGGCAATGTGACGGAGCGGATGGTGGACCTGAGCAAAGTGGATCCGGAAAACAGTGATTTCATTGATATGTTCGCCTATTCGAGTTATCTGGAGAGCAGCGGGAAATGTTCCGGGGCGCAGGATGCCTTTATGGGATCACATGGGGATCCCTATGACATGGACGGCATGTCCTATGATGGTCTGTTTGACAAAACGAACTGGATGGGCAGGCTGAAAAATATGATGCAGATGCAGTACCGGTCGGAGAATCTGGAAGGATATCTGAAATACAAAAACTTCCGGGATTTTCTGGAGGAAGACCAGATGAATAAGACAAATAGCGCATCGAAACAGTACGAAAAAATGTCTGCGGAATCCGCATCGTCAAGAGAAAAAGCGGAAGATAAGAAAATGACAACCTACTATAACGGCGTTCCGCTGGAGGAGAGAACAGGCATGGATAAGAAATATACGGACAGTAAAACCGGGATTTCCTATTATGTCGCCGACGGCAAATATGCTTATATCACCGGGGAAGACGCTGAAAAGCTGAGAAAGATCTGCGCCGAAACGGGGGAACCTTTTCTAAAGAAGATGGCTGAGATTACCGGAAATATCCGTCATCTGGACGAAAATACGACAGCCTATATCGGGGATAACGGTACCATTATAAAATCAAAGGACGGCAGGGAACTATCCTTGGACACCTCTTTGCTTTCCTATGATGTGCTGTATTATATGTTCGAAAACCTCGGCGGAACAAAGGATTATTTCAATGAAAGCTACTGGTCCGGCTGTATGAGGGATATTGTCTCAAAATATCTGACAGCAGACCTGTAAATTGCAGCGATGTGTGCGGGACGGGAAAAGGAAAGCGGCTCATGCGGGCATTCTTTTTCCCGCTTTGCACATGGACAAAATGAAGGGAAGACAGAATTTATGGAAATATCAAACCATGGAGCGGATCAGGGTTCCTGGTATGTCAATCCGAACACCAGAACACTGACAAGCAACAGAAAAAATACGGAAATAAAAGACAGGGATAATTTCGGCTGTATGAAACGCCTGCTGAATCCTGTGGAAGATATGGCAAAAGCGCTCTGGACGCCGATAAAACTAGCGGATAGGACAACGGTAAACAGGGCTTTAGGCACGGTGACGATCGCAGAGGGCACACAGATCGCGGTGAATGACGGCTATATCCTGACCGTCAGAAAAAGAGGCGTGGAATGCCGCCGCGCTAATGAATATGCCCCCTATGACAAAAAAGCTTATGAAAAGGCGCAGGGGCTTGCGGATTCCCTTGCCGTGCTTTTGAGAAATGCGGGCGGCACACAGAAGACCGTCGCTTTTTCCCGGGAAGGATATGAAAAATGGACCGATAATGTCTCAACTGTCCTGAACTATATGGGGATCGACAGCAGCCGGAGTTTCACGATAAACGGCATGAAATACAGCAAAAATGCAGACGGATACTGGGAATCGGCGGCGAACAGCAGCGCCAAAGCGGCATACGAGAGGGCGCTAGCAGACAACAGAATCTTTACATACGCCGACCAGAGGACTCTCGATCAGATTGACTATATCAGTCATTGCTATCCGGATGGATATGCGGCATATGAATCTGCTAATTACAGGATAGAGCCGGACAATGAAAATGAATGTTTCACGATATATAACGGGCAGGGCGAACGGCTTGGCGTCTTTTTCTATTCTGACATAAAATGCAGGCGGGACAGTTCGGGCAAGGAACTTTTGATCTCGGAAAAAGGAACCATGTGGTATGACGCTCTGGTATTGGATCAGGAACTGAAGGAGGATTTGAGGCATGCCATGGGTGTGGACTCGTTGGAGACGGAGCCGCTGCAGGGCTACAGCCTGAAAACCCACGCAGGTACAGGGATACAGTATCTGATCAGGGATGGTGAGGAAGGCTGCGGCGGAAAAGTTCTTTTGCAAAGTGAAGCGGATCACGAGAAATATGAAGCGCTGGCAGAAACTTATTTAAGCAAATATCCGAATCTGATCGAAAGCAAAGACGAAGCATATATATGGGCGTCCTTCGAGATCCGGGGTATGGCGGCGCGCACGGAACACGGTATCCTCTCCATACATAACGACAGCATGTCCTACAATGATAACAGCAATTTTAAAAATAACTGGAGTATCCGCTTTATGGATGACGTTTATCAGAAGATCTTCGAATGGCTGCAGCAAAGCGGATCGCATCATGAAGATATGCAGAAATTTTCTGTATGGCAGAGAATCTTTGACGATATCGGCATCGATTACGAACGGATCTGGTCAAAACCGGAAGAAGAGCAGGGATATTTGAATAATTAAGATATCTGCGGAACTGGAAAAACAGCAGATATCCGTACAGTGCACAAAATAATTTACTGACGCAGAGCGGATGGAAATTATTTTCCGCTAAAGTGTACTGGGAGGATATCTGCGGAACTGGAATAGGAGAATTTGGGAATGAGTATAAACGGTATTTATACAGCCGGCATTCCAACCGGCTATGAGGCTGCAAAAGAGGCAAAGAAAGATTCCCGAAAGGCAGGGGATTTTATGCAGGCTGCCGCAAAAACGGAGGCAAAAGAGGCAACAGGAACAGAAAACAAAGCGGCAGAATATGCGGAAAAAGCATTTATGTCGGTCGGCTCTAAAGCGCCGGAGGAAGTAAAAAAGGCGTGGATGGAAGCTGCCAAAGAAACAGGTTTAAGCGGGCCTGGCATCGGTTCTGACGGCATGATGACGCATATTTCCCAGATGATGGTACAGCGTCTGAAAAAGAACTGGTTAAATGGCGGTGCGGGCGATCCCGATGATATTCTCGGAAACAGTGTATCGTCCGCATTGCAGGCAACGAAACAGGCATTATATGATCTGGAAAACCCGCTTGTCCCCGAGAACACGAGGAGTATGGAGGTGCAGCGCTGTCGCCTTAAGGAAAAGGCATTTTATCAGGCGTTTATAGAAAAGCTGGAAAAACTTTAACGAATCCGACAGGAGAAAGGAAAACAGAATTTATGGCGATAGCAGGTATAACGGCAAACGGCATAATGCCGCCGTCGCAGGCGGCTCAAAATAAAAATACAGGGCGGGCAGAGGAAAGCGGTTTTGAAAACAGTGTTATGAAATGTGTCCGCGCGGGAAATCAGGAAGTGCTCTTGTGTTCTGATGCGCTGATGTCCTATGCAAGCCCTCAGACCGGAGAATCGGTCAATATCTACCGGGCTGAAAATTATTCCAAAGAAAATCCCGTATATATACTGAAGGGGCTGGATGCGTCCGGCAATCCCTTTGAGCGGGAAGTGGATGCGGACAGGATCGATCCGAACCGCTGCAGTTTCAATGAACTGATGGTCCTGAACGTGGAGACCGGACACACCTCGCCCGATGACTATCTGCATGCGGTGGCGACAAGGGATAAAGCAGGGGCGGGCAGCTATTTTGATCAAATGGATTATCTCTCCTGTGCGAAAGGAGTCATGGAGGATATGAAGACGATCGGAAGCTGGGATACCTACCTGTCCTTCGGGAGATGGATCGACAGTATATTGAAATATTGTAGCAGGACTGAAGGAATATAAAACCAGCGGCTGTTCGTTTCACTAATGGCTGATGGATGGCGACGAAAAAAGGAAGGGAATGGATTTATGCCTTCCTTTTTTCGTCGCCATTATATTTTGTGAAAATTAAACCTCACGGATCTGCCCGTTCTGTTCCAGATTGGCAGGGAAGATATCCGCCACTTCGTTGATGGCAATATAGGCCTTCGGATCGATCTTATGTACCAGATTTTTCATTCTGCCGACCTGAAAACGGTTTACCACAAAATAGATCAGTGTTTTATCCGAATTGGAATAATACCCCTTTGCATCGATAATGGTCATACCGTTTTCGAAGGTTTCCGAGAGCGCCCTGCAGACCTCCGCCTGCCGGGTCGTGATGATGAACGCCGCTTTGGAGCGGTCAAAGCCCTCCACAAAGAAATCCACAGTCTTGGAGGCTGCGGCGTAGGTCACGATGGAGTAAAGGGGCAGCACCCAGCTTCCCAGCACGATGCCGCAGATGATGTAAAGGATCACATTGTAGATCATCACAAAACTTCCGAGGCTCAGTCCCAGCCGCTTTGCGAACATCACCCCGAGGACATCGATCCCGTCGATGGCGCCGCCGAATCTCACGGTAAGGCCGCTGCCGCATCCCGAGATGATCCCGCCGAAAATGGCGCACAAAAACAGATCCGTCTCCGCGAGGGGAGAGGCGATCGTCACATCCACGGGCAGGATATCCGTGATGATCCATGCGGTGACGGAGTATACCAGCACCGCATAGATGGAATAGACGGTGAAAGCAGGCCCCTGTTTTTTCAGCCCAAACAGGAAGATGGGGATATTGAGCAGCATCAGGATCAGCGACAGGCTGCACCACGATGGCGTCTGCTGGGAGATGAGCATGGACGTACCGGATATGCCGCTGTCAAAAAGCTTTACCGGCGCAAGGAACATGACCACGCCGAAGGCATTGATGATGCCCGCCGCTGTTAAAAACAGAAAATGCAGCACGTCCAAAGAGTGCAGCACATTAAAAAACTGTTCTTTGATCTTGTGTGCAACGGATTTGATGGGAGATGTCGTCATAAAATGAGGCTCCTTTGTGTCTTTGATGTCTGTTTTGTATTTAGAAGAATACTATATCATATATCTGCTCAGAAAGACAGTTTTTTGTATTTTTATTCATGCAATCTGGCAACAGTTCATCTTTTTATTATTATTATTTTGCGCGATGCTTTAATATCGGGTTTACAGACATGTCCCGGACAACCTCTGCATAGAATATTAAGAGGCAATACATAGATTATTTTGAAGGGAGACCAGATATGTATAAAAGTTGCGCGCTGATCTTATGTCTGTCTATGCTGATCACGGGCATGTGTGCAGTCAACGTAAATGAAATGAACCTGAACCGGGAACTGTCCGGCGGTGTTCTTGATATGACGCTGGAAGAAATGCAGGAGGAATTAAAGGAAGAAAACGTGCAGGAAGTTTACCGTTTCAGGGAGATGCTGGAGGATGTCTCGTCACCGGAAAGATGCGTGAACTACAATGTGCTCGTCAATGAAAACGCAATCTACCTGGATGAAGAAAGCAAAGAGATCCTGTGCCGTATTGTGGAGGCGGAGGCCGGCAACGAGGATGAAAAAGGAAGGATGCTGGTGGCAAACGTAGTGATGAACCGGGTGGAGAGCAGCCGTTTTCCCGATACGGTCAAAGGGGTCGTCTTCCAGAAATCGGGCGGGCTCTATCAGTTTTCCCCTGTGGCGAACGGCAGATATTACCGTGTGACGGTTTCTGAAGAGACCAGACAGGCGGTGGAAAAGGTCCTGCGGGGAAAAGATGATTCACGGGGAGCGCTGTATTTTGTCAACAGATATGCCGCCAACACAGAATATATGAGCTGGTTTGACAAAAAATGCACGGCGCTGTTTTCCTATGGGCGGCATGAATTTTTTTCATAAATTTGTTTACGGAAAGACCGGATATATGCTATACTTTAACAATATGAAGTGAGCTTCATATATAAAAAGGTTCTTGCATAACAGGGAGGAATACAGATGGTAAACTACTTCAGTACAAGAGGCGGCGGACAGGCATCCGCTTCAGAGGCTGTTTTAAAAGGGCTGGCAGAGGACGGGGGACTTTTCTTTCCCGACCATATTCCCGCCCTTACAAAGAGTTTAAAAGAACTTTCGGAGATGTCTTACCAGGAAGTGGCCTATGAGGTAATGCAGCCCTTCCTTTCCGACTATACAGAAGATGAATTGAAAAACTGCATCAGAAATGCCTATGATTCCAAGTTTGATACAGAAGAGATCGCTCCGCTTGTCTATGCGGACGGCGCTTATTATCTGGAACTGTTCCACGGTGCTACTATCGCTTTTAAAGATATGGCGCTCTCCATACTGCCTCATCTCATGATCACTGCAGCGAGGAAAAATCATATTAAAAATGATATCGTCATCCTGACTGCCACATCCGGCGATACCGGAAAAGCGGCTCTGGCGGGGTTTGCCAATGTGAAAGGCACAAAGATCATCGTCTTTTACCCGAAAAACGGCGTCAGCCCGATCCAGGAAAAACAGATGGTCACCCAGAAAGGGGAAAATACTTTCGTGGTGGGGATCCACGGAAATTTTGACGATGCCCAGAACGGCGTCAAAAAAATATTCGGCGATAAGGAATTTGAAAAGCTGATGGCGGATAACGGCTATCAGTTCTCCTCCGCCAACTCCATCAACATCGGACGGCTCATCCCCCAGACAGTCTATTATGTTTATGCCTATGCGCAGTTATTAAAGGAGGGAAAGATCGCCGACGGCGAACCCGTAAATGTCGTAGTACCCACAGGAAACTTCGGCAATATCCTTGCGGCTTACTTTGCAAAAAACATGGGACTGCCCGTTGCGAAACTGATCTGCGCTTCCAACGAGAACAAAGTGCTGTTCGATTTCTTCCGGACAGGCGTCTACGACCGGAACAGGGATTTTGTGCTGACAAGTTCGCCCTCCATGGATATCCTGATCTCCAGTAATTTGGAGCGGCTGATCTATCTGATCGCCGGAAGCAGCGCGGAGAAGAACAGGGAGCTGATGATGCAGCTTTCCACGTCAGGAAAGTATGAAATCACATCAGAAATGCAGGAAAAATTGCATGATTTTTACGGAGGGTATGCAACCGAAGAAGAAACGGCAAAAACGATCGCCTCCCTCTATGAGAACTGCGGCTACGTGATCGACCCCCATACGGCCGTTGCGTCCTGTGTTTACCGGAAATACAAAGAGCAGACGGAAGATGAAACGAAGACCATCATCGCATCCACGGCAAGCCCCTATAAATTCACAAGGAGTGTGATGAGCGCCATTGACAGTCAGTATGACGGACTGGACGATTTTGCACTGGCAGATAAGCTTTCCGGCCTCTCCGGTGTGGAGATCCCCAAGGCCGTCGAAGGGATCCGGACCGCTCCCGCCCTGCACGATACGGTCTGTGAGAAAGATGAGATGGCGGATGTGGTGAAGAAATATCTGGGGATCTGATGCCGGGCGGATGCAGGAGCCTGCTGGTTTCCAGACAATATGTTCAGAAAAAACCCCACAAAAGAAAGGCATGGTAAAAAAGTATGAATAGTACATTCGGATTTATGGATATCCTTATTATTTTCAGCGGCGCCTATCTGGTCTATGCCGCAGTACAGATGAAACGGACTGGTGAGATCACCAGTTCCGCTATCATCGGGAAAGGATATGATCCCAAAAAGGCGAAAGACCCGAAAGGCTTTATCGAGTATATGTATCTGAAATCCATTATCATGGGGATACTTGTCATGCTGAGCGGCGCGTTGGACTATATGAATGACCTGTACTGGAATCTTCCCTATTTCGGTCTTATCATGTGCGGTATTTTTCTTGTCATGATCATCATATACTGTAAGATTTCCATGGATGCCCAGAAAAAGTATCTTTCCCCAAAATGAAAACAGGACAGGCTTGCTTTCGGGGTTCGTTCCACGGACATGAAAGCATTCTGATAAACTAAAAAGAAAGGACACCAATGATATGGAGCATTACTATCAACCGGAGATCGAGTGCGCTTCCAGAGAAGAGATCCTGAAGCTGCAGAATGAAAGACTTGTGAAACAGGTAAGGCATGTATATGACAATGTGCCTTACTACAGAAAGAAAATGGAGGAGGCAGGCGTGACACCGGCGGATATTCAGTCGGTGGAAGATTTACATAAACTGCCGTTTTTGACAAAGGATGATCTGCGGGAGGCCTATCCCTACGGTCTTGTGGCGGTTCCTTTGAAAGATTGCGTCCGTATCCAGTCTACCAGCGGCACCACCGGCAGGAGAGTGGTTGCCTTCTATACCCAGCATGATCTGGATCTCTGGGAAGACTGCTGCGCAAGGGCAATCATGGCAGCGGGTGGCACCGATGAGGATGTGGTGCATGTCAGTTACGGATACGGCCTGTTTACAGGAGGCCCCGGCTTAAACGGCGGTTCCCATAGGGTTGGCTCCCTGACCCTGCCCATGTCCTCCGGCAATACGGACAGGCAGATCCAGTTCATGTGCGACTTAGGATCCACGATCCTCTGCTGCACGCCTTCCTACGCGGCATATCTGGGCGAAACAGTCAATGAAAAAGGACTGAAGGACAAGATCAAACTGAAAGCAGGTATTTTCGGTGCGGAGGCGTGGACGGAGGAGATGCGCCGCGATATCGAAAAATCCCTGGGCATTAAAGCTTACGATATTTACGGCCTCACGGAGATCTCCGGTCCCGGTGTATCCTTCGAGTGCAGCGAGCAGACCGGCATGCATATCAACGAGGACCATTTTATCGCAGAAATCATCAACCCGAAAACCGGCGAAGTGCTGCCGGAAGGCGAGAAAGGGGAACTGGTATTTACAAGCATCACAAAACAGGCTTTCCCGCTGTTGCGTTATCGTACCCGCGATATCTGTGTGCTGACCAGAAAAAAATGTTCCTGCGGGAGGACCCATGTCAAGATGGCAAAACCGATGGGAAGAAGCGACGATATGCTGATCATAAAAGGCGTCAACGTATTCCCGTCCCAGATCGAGACCGTGCTCCTGAATAAGGGCTATGCCGCAAATTATCAGATCATCGTGGACCGCGTCAACAACAGCGACACGCTGGAAGTACAGGTGGAGATGACGCCGGAAATGTTCTCAGACTCTGTCAGCGAAGTGAGCAAAAAGGAGAAAGAGCTGGTAAATGCACTGAAGTCCATGCTCGGCATCTACGCGAAGGTGAAACTTGTTGCGCCTAAATCCATTACAAGAAGTGAAGGGAAAGCAGTCCGTATCATTGACAAGCGGAATTTATATCAATAAGGGGGAAAACAATATGACTGTACAACAGATTTCTGTTTTTTTGGAAAACAGGCCGGGGGGACTTGCCGAATTTACCAAAGTACTTTCTGAAAACAATATCGACATGAGGGCAATGTGCATCGCGGAAACACCGGATTTCGGCATCCTGCGCATTATCGTGGATGATGTCTATAATACGATGTGCACTATGAGGGAAGCCGGTTATATCTGTTCCGCAACGAAAGTGCTGGCAGTGGAGATCCCCGATAAGCCGGGGAGCCTGCTGCGTACGTTGACGGTTCTGGGGGAAAACAATATCAATCTGGAATATTCTTATGCGTTTACGACCCGGAAAAAGGATGTGGCTTATATGATCCTGCGGGTAAACGACAATGAGAGAGCAACGGAAGTGCTGACAGAAAACGGGATCAAGCTGGTGGATCAGGATGAGATTAGCAGGCTGTAGGAAGATATAGAAGCCGGACGCCCGGAAAGGACAGAAACATCCCTGACGCAACTCGCTTTCGCTCCGGGCTAAACGCAGCGGTACTAGGCTCGAAAATACCATGTGAAATTTTTTTGAAAAAATTTCACATTGGCTAACTGTACCGGCGTTTAGCAGGGTTGCTACAGGGATGTTTCTGTCCTTTCCGGGCTGTTTTGTTGCTGTCGGTTGGTTGGCCTCAGGT
This sequence comes from [Clostridium] symbiosum, assembly GCA_021769625.1. Taxonomy (GTDB): domain Bacteria; phylum Bacillota; class Clostridia; order Lachnospirales; family Lachnospiraceae; genus 1XD8-76. The sequence continues at coordinate 22,908 of JAETSN010000062.1, forward strand.
GTTGCTGCGCAGTTTGACTGCGTTGGTTACCTTCATACGTTCTTCGTCGCTGATGGCGGCGTAGTGCTTACGGGTGGTATTTACGTCGCTGTGGCCGAGGACGCTGGCTACGAGGTAGATATCACCGGTTTCTTTATACAGGGAAGTGCCGTAGGTGCTGCGCAGTTTGTGGGGCGTGATCTTTTTGAGGGTGGTCACGTTCTGCGTGTATTTTTTCACCATGTTTTCCACGCTGCGGACGCCCATCCGTTTGTTCTGCATGGAAATAAAAAAGGCATCTTCATGTCCGGAGAGCGGAATCATGTTTTCGCGCTGGTCCATGTAGTCCCGCAGGGCATTCTCCACCTCAAAGCCGAAGTAGATCGTCGCGTCATAGCCGCCTTTGCGGTGCACAACGAGGGCGCCGTTGTCCAGATCCACATCATTGATATTCAGCCCCACACACTCGGAGACACGTATGCCTGTGCCGAGCAGAAGCGTTAAGATGGCAATATCCCTCACCTTATTGATCTTATGGTATTTTAACTGCGATTTGGTCAGTTTTTCGCCTTTTTCTACCTGTTCCAGCAATATCGCCACTTCCTGAGGCTCCAGCCGTATGATCTCCTTTTCATGCTGCTTCGGCACGGGTATCAGCGCTGCCGGATTTTTCTCGATCTTTTCGGCACGGAAAAAATAGTTGTAGAAGCTGCGCAGGGAAGCAATCTTTCTGGCTTTTCCCCGCTCTTTGTTCATGATAACGCGCCCGTCCTTATCATACAGTGTCATATAATCCAGATATTCCAGAATGTCATCCTTCGTCACAAGCTCCAGCACTGAGACCGGTATCTCCGTTATCTCCATTTTCCGGCAGAATGCGTTGTTTTTGTGCAGAAAGTCAAAAAACACTTTCAGGTCATAGGCATAGGCAAGCCGGGTGCGGGTGGATGTATAGTCCGCGATATCATAAAAAAAAGATTTGCAGAAAGAGGGGAGCTGCGCCAAAATTTCTCTTATCTTTTCAATATTTTTTTTATCCTGTTCTTCGTAGTATTTCATTTTGTGATTCCTCTATCCCTTTATCATGAGACGGACCATTTCCTGTCCGCCAATGTCATTTGATCGATATCTCAGTCAGCCGGTAAGAACATAAAATACTTAAGGGGCCCTTTGAAAAACGCCGGCACAATTAGCCAATGTGAAATTTGGAAAGCAAAATTTCACATGGTATTTCACGAGCTTAGTGTCCGCTGCGTTCTTTCACAGGCTCTTGAAAAACAGAGCCGGCGAGAGCGTGGCGACGAAGTATTTCATGTTCTTACCGGCGTCCGCCGCCATCAACTGATTGGCATTACTCTGTCCGATCATTTTTCCCACGCCGAAACCCCGTCCTGCACCGCGTGAAACATCCTTTCCTTGACACCGGGATTTTCCCTGTTGAGCTGCTGTAAAAGCATATGCGCATATTCCCTTTTGGTGTGCCCGTCCGCGGGGCATGGGCTCTTTACCACAGGCACCTGATATTTGTTGACAAAACCGATCACGTCCGCTTCCTGCACATAGATCAGCGGCCTGATCACCGTCATATCCATCCGGTCAAGGTAGGTCACCGGGGAAAAACAGTGGAACCGTCCCTCATAGATCAGAGAGAGCAGCATGGTTTCCACCACGTCATCCTTATGGTGGGCGTAGGCGATCTTGTTGCAACCCAGTTCTTTCATCGCCTGATTTAAGGCGCCTTTTCTCATTTTGGCGCACAGCGAGCAGGGGGAGGATTCCTTTCTGTCCTCAAAAATGATCTTGCCGATATCCGTCCTTACAATATGATAGGGCACCTCAAGTTCAGCGCACAAGGCCTCTATCCTGTCCAGATTCAGGTTTTCAAACCCCAGGTCGACCGTTACCGCAGTCAGTTTAAAAGACGCCGGATAAAAGCGTCTAAGGCCGCTCAGGGCATATAACATAGCGAGGGAATCCTTTCCTCCCGATATACCGATCGCTATATGGTCCCCGTCCACGATCATATGGTAGTCATCGACAGCTTTCCTCGTATAACTGTAAAGTTGTTGCAGTTTCATTGTCTGTTTTCAGCTTTCTTCAGATGATTTCGGTTGCAAGTCCGGTTGGTTCTTATTATAATAAGATTAGCGTTCCAAGACAAGCGGTGCAGAGATAAAGATATATAACATAATAACACGATACGCCTAAAAAGAAAAGGATGGAAGCCAAATGAAAAAATTCACCAACAAGTATATGAAATGGGGCCTGACCGCGCTGATCGTACTGATCCTGGCGATCTGCTTTATCTGTCTGATCTTTAAAGGCCAGACGATCAGGGCAGGGTTTGATGTGATCCTGCGGGTGATCATGCCGGTCATCGACGGGCTGATCATCGCTTTTATCGCCACACCGGTCATGAACTGGATAGAAGAGAAGCTGCTTTATCCGCTGTGCAGGAAACTTAATATCCATACGGAAAAAACCAAAATAAAAAAGAAACTCCGCGCAGGTTCCGTATTGCTTACTTTTTTGTTTATAGGGCTTATCATTTATTCCTTTTTCTCGATAGTCATTCCGGAACTCGCCATGAGCATACAGAACATCGTCACGCGTTTTCCGACCTACATCAATAACCTGATCGACCTGACGGAAAAGCTTCTCGCCGACAATCCGGACGTGGAAGCGTATATCGAAGGGCTTCTTGACACCTACTCCAAAGATCTGGATAACTTTCTGGACAAGAGCGTGATGCCTACCATCAATACTTTCATCCTCTCCGCATCAAAAGGTGTGATCGGCATGCTGAAATCACTCTATAATCTGGTGATCGGCCTGATCATTTCCCTCTATATTTTATCCGGTAAGGAGAAATTTGTG
>JAETSN010000119.1 GCA_021769625.1 [Clostridium] symbiosum
GTGGTCTGGATCTACACCGTGTTCGCACATAATCGCGAGCCGCTCGTGCTATACTATTCCTACCCGATCAGCTGGGTGCTGACCGGATCGGTGCATTTGCTGTGTTACTTCTATGTAAAGAAGCGTTTGGTGCGCAGATATGCGGATGCATAGCGGAGACGGTTCGTGTGAGTGGAATCGGTGCAGAGATGAATGGTTTGGGGAATTTCGCGTATAGGCGACACGAGGGCAGAGGATGGTGAAAAATGGAAATTAGAGAAATTCCAGGAAAACTAAAGGCAAAAGGGATAAAAGGTACCCTGAAATATATCAGAAAAAAAACTGGGGGGGGGCAGACAGACGGACCAGTATACAAAATTCTGCTTTTGACAGGGAGAGATTCGGATAATACTGGAGATCAGGTGATCGAAGCCTGTGACATAGCGCTGATCCGGACGATCATGTCGAATCTGAAGCTGGAGCCGGAAAATTATAAAATCATCAGCAAGGATGCGTCCTTTATCAGTCCGGCGTATCTGGCATCGAGGGACGAGGCGCTTCTGCAGCCTGCCAGAGAAACGATTATGGGAGTGGATCTTGTGCTTTATGGTGGGGCTCCGATGTTTAATTATCTCTATCAGAATTTTTATGAGCGCACGGCAATCACATTGGAGCTCGCGCAGGAATATGGAAAGCCGGTACTGTTTTCCGCAGTGGGTGTTGACGGCTATGACGAGGAAAATGAGCGTTGTCAGAGATTGAAGAAGGCGCTGAATTTACCCTGCGTCAGACAGATCACAACGAGGGACGATTTTGTGTCGCTGCAGCAGTTCCGGGAGGCTGAGCATGTGAGGATTGACCGCGTATCGGATCCTGCCGTGTTTGCAGCACAGGTTTTCGCGCCATACCTTATGACGAAGGAACCGCGGACGACGAAGCGGATCGGAATTTTTGTCCTGCGTGCAAACGGGTTTGTGGATAATCGCTTTGATTTCTCGAAACAGGATGCCGCGAAGCTTTGGATGGATCTGGTCGGGGAGCTGGAGCGCAGGGGATATGACTATGAATTGCTGACAAGCGGCCATTTCGGGGATGAGGCGTTTTTGGATTATCTGATTCGGAATGACCTTGCAGATACGAAGAAATGCGTGTTTAACATTAACGCGCCGGAAACGCTGGTTGCAAAAATCGCTTCCTTTGATGCGATCATATCCTGCAGGCTTCATCCGAGTATCATCGCATATTCGCTGGGTGTGCCGTCTGTGGGAATCGTCTGGAATGGAAAGGTGCGCGGCTTTTATCAGAATATCGGACATCCGGAGCGTGTAGTAGAGACGCAGGAGTTATCCGCGGAAACGCTGATGAAAAAACTTGAAGAGAGCTTGGAGCGGGGAGCAGAGCAGGATACGGCATTCATGGATACTGTATACACGACGCTGTTTTCTGGAATGAAAGAGATTTTCTGTCCGGGCCAGGATGCGCCATCTCCGTACGTCGGTGAGGAGCTTCGCCGGCAGATCGGAGTGTATGGAGGCACCTCGGCGAAGGAGCAGGCGAATAAGCTGAGGAGGAAGTTCCGCAGGGCGTACGGAAAGTACAACGATCTCTTTGACCTGAACGTGCGCAATCAGGAAGAAATTCAGAAGCTTAAGCGGCAGCTCGAGGAGGCCAGAAAGCAGGAGGGCGAGTAAGGCTCTGTGCAAAGCGCCTATCTGAGCCTGGAATCGCGCCGCGTTGTGCAGCCTGCCGGGGTTTGCCGCCGCTGTACCACGAAAAGTACAAAAAAAAGCGAAAAAACCGCACCGCGGAAATAGACAAAGATTCTAACTTGTGCTAAAATAAAATTTGTATGAGATGTTATAAAGAGTTTGCCAACTCTTAATAAAATAAGGAGGAATGATTCAAATGGCTAGAAAAATGAAGACCATGGATGGTAATCATGCTGCGGCTCATGCTTCGTATGCATTTACGGATGTAGCAGCAATTTTCCCGATTACCCCATCATCTGTAATGGCAGAAGCTACTGACGAGTGGGCTACACAGGGACGTCAGAATATCTTCGGACAGACGGTACAGGTTACTGAGATGCAGTCCGAGGCTGGTGCGGCTGGTACGGTTCACGGTTCTCTGGCAGCAGGCGCTCTGACGACTACATACACCGCTTCTCAGGGTCTGCTTCTGATGATCCCGAACCTCTACAAGGTAGCAGGTGAGAGACTTCCGGGCGTATTCAACGTATCTGC
>JAETSN010000002.1 GCA_021769625.1 [Clostridium] symbiosum
ACTATTGATTTTTATTTTCTGAATTGCTATACTATACCTGATGACAGAAAATGACGGGAGAGAGAATATCCTGCCGCAGATCAGATGAATATTTGAGGGAAGATCTATATAAGTCCGCCGGGCTTATATGTTCTTTCCTTTTGTTTTTTTGCGCAGACCCGCACAGGGAAATCTGCTGCGGGGACAGTATGCGGGCCGTGCGGCGAACGGGGAAAGATAAATGAGACTTTTATCAAATCGGATGAAAACGGTATTTTACACGATAGCGGCGGTACTGGTTCTTCTGGGTGCGCTGGCCATTCTTGATAAGAACAATGATTTTTCCCTCACACAGAGGGAAAATGTGCATAAATTCGGGGCGACGTATATGACCATGAACAATCCTTTCTTTGAGGTGATCAACGAGACGATACGGGCTACCGTGGAATCGAACGGGGATATTCTGATCACAAGGGACCCGGCTCTCGATGCGGACAGACAGACGCAGCAGATTTACGACCTGATAGACGAGGGCGTGGAAGCAATATTTATCGCACCTGTTGATTTTGAGAAGATCATTCCCGCTATCGAGTATGGACGGGAGAAGGATATAAAAATTATATTTGTGGACACGGAGATCTATGATGAAAGCCTGGCGGACTGCACCGTCGTCTCGGATAACTACCATGCGGGAGTTCTCTGCGCCGAGTATCTATTGGATAAAAAAGCGGGGGGAAAGATCCTGATCTTTGAGCATCCCACAACCAAATCCTCAAATGACCGCGTGGAGGGTTTTGTGGACACGATAGAGGGGAACAGAAATTTCGAGATCGTGGACAGGCTGGCTTATGCGGGACAGCTTGAGATCGCCATGCCGCTGATGATCGATGAACTGAAAAAGGGCACGGATTTTGATGTTGTTTTTTCCATCAACGATGTGGGCGCTCTCGGCGTGATGGCGGCGCTGAAGGATTACGGGAGGCTGGACGACATATCTGTCCTCGGGGTGGATGGGGCACCGGAGGCGAAGTCCATGATAAAAGAAAAGATCATGCTCGCGACGTCGGCCCAGTATCCGTCTTTGATCGGACAGAATGCGGTGGACCAGCTTTACAATATGATAGAAGGCAGGCCTGTTGAAAAGAAGATAAAAGTTCCGGTCAATCTGATCAGTGAAGAAAATATAGACGAATTCAGTACAAAGGGATGGCAGTAGCAAATGGACACGTCGGCGTTAAAGAATTCTGTATTAAGTTTTATGAAAAGCTTTAATTTCATAACAGTGCTGTATATTTCCGTTGTTTCTGCGGTGACCATTATAAAGATCGGAAACTCCGGAGGGGCAGTCATGTTTCTGAAAAAAGTGAACACGCTGCCTCCGGTCCCGGGGAAAATGCTTCTTATTTCTCTGAGCTTTTTCGTGCTTTTGATGGTGCTGATGTACATGCATGACAATTATGAGATAAAACATCAGTGGTATATCATCGTTATGGAATTTATCTGCACCGTTATCGTGATTGCCGCGCTGCAGGTAAACTATAACGGCATTATCCTTCTTTTTGTGGCGCATATCATGAAATACTTTGAGGGAAGCAGCAAAAAACTGCTCCCGCTTATACTGGGCAGCACATTTTTCCTGATTTTTGATTTCAATGCCTGCTCCAATATCATGAAGATCACATCCTTTGAGACTTATACGGAGTATTATATCGGAACAGTGGCGGCGATCCTGATCCTGATCAAAAATCTTTTTACAACTTTAAACATTATTTTCTTTATCGTATATACGATTTTGCACCTGCGGGAACAGATGGATGAGAAGGATGAGATAAATTCCCTGAATGAGCGGCTTCAGGCTGCAAACAGAGAACTTGAAAATTATGCCGCCGAGTCGGAGAAACTGGCGCAGACAAGGGAGCGGAACAGGCTGGCAAGAGAGATACATGACACGCTGGGGCATACGCTGACAGGGATCATCGCAGGGATCGATGCGGCGTCGGCGGTCGCCGATGTTTCACCCGAAATGTTAAAGAAGTATCTTTCACTCGTCTCGGATGTGGCAAGGCAGGGCATGACGGATGTGAGGCGCTCCGTCAATGAACTTCGTCCCGATGCGCTGGAACAGAGGGATCTTTTGTCGGCGCTCCGTAAGATGGTCTCACAGATGAGCGCTGCCTCCAAGGCGACGATCACACTGGACAACAGCGCGGGCAGGCTGTCCTTCGGCGAGGACGAGGAGGAAGTGATCTACCGGATCATTCAGGAGAGCATCACCAACTCCATCCGGCACGGAAAGGCGGACACGGTGAGGATCAGGATGACGCGGGAATACAATATAGTGACGATAACAATAAGGGATAACGGTGTCGGCGCGCCGAATATCGAGCCGGGCTTTGGACTTACACACATGAAAGAGCGGCTGGATATGCTCGGTGGGAAAATAAACGTTGACGGAAGCGACGGATTTTGCGTGGTGGCGGAAATTCCGATAAGGTGGGGAACGGAAAATGATTAAAATACTAATTGCGGACGATCAGGAACTGATAAGGGACAGCCTGCGCATTGTGCTGGCGGGCAATCCGGATTTTTCGGTAAATACCGCGGCAAACGGTATCGAGGTGGTCAGGGCTGTCAGGCGGGAGAAACCGGATGTCATTTTGATGGATATCAGGATGCCGGAGATGGACGGTGTGCAGTGTACCCAGATCATCAAAGAAAACTATCCGGAGATAAAGATCATCATTCTGACAACCTTTGATGACGATGAATACATTTTCAGCGCTTTAAAGCATGGAGCCAGCGGTTATCTTTTGAAGGGTATTTCCGCGGACAGGCTGATCGAGGCGATACATAAAGTCTATCACGGAAATGCCATGATCAATGAGGATATAGCCGGGAAGGTTGTGAAGATGTTTTCGCAGATGGCAAGGGAGAATGCGGCAGTCATCACGGTGGATGAGGAATATATTAAGGAAATCACGGAGTCGGAGTGGAAGGTCATAGGGCTTGTGTCAAAAGGGCTCTCCAACAAGGAGATAGCGGCAGAACTTTTCCTGACAGAAGGCTCTGTGAGAAACTATTTAAGCTCCGTCTTAAAGAAGCTCGATCTGCGTGACAGGACGCAACTGGCTATCTGGGCCGTACAGTGGAGGAAAAGTTGACTTTGATGAAAAAGAAGATCATGGGCAAAAGATTTGCCGCGGGCGTTATTCTGGCGGCAGTCCTTATGACAGCGGTCGCCTCGCTGTACTATTTTCAGCATAAAAAGACGATAACGCTGGGCTTTTTTACCGGCAGCGCATGGGATGTCCCGGATGCCTACACCTACCAGCTCATCGATGATGCGGTGGAGAAGTTTGAGGCAGCCCATCCCGGCGTGAAGGTGAAGTATGTGAGCGGGATTCAGAAGGACGACTATTCGGAATACATCGCGTCCGCGCTGATAAAGGGGGACGCGCCGGATGTTTTCTTTGTGCTGCCGGAGGATTTTTCCACGTTTGCGGGCACGGATGCCCTGATGAAGCTGGACGGGTATATTGACAGGGATGCGGATTATGATAAATCCAGATATTATGACGCCTCCTTTGAATTTGGAAACATTTCCGGCAGCCAGTACGGGATTCCGTTCGAGAGTGTGCCGCAGATGATGTTTGTAAATAAGACGCTGCTGAAAAACGAAGGCATAGATGAAATACCGGAAGACTGGTCATGGGAAGATTTTTATGAGATATGCGGCAGGGTTACGAAAGATACTGACGGCAACGGGATAGAAGATCAGTTTGGCGTCTGCGGTTATACATGGGAGCATGCTTTTACCACAAACGGTGTGGATGCCTTTGACGCGAATGGCACGAGCTGCGATCTGCTCAGTGAAAATGCGATCGAGGCTGTGGATTTCATCAAGGAAATGAATGGGCTTACCAGAGGAAATATTGTCACGGCAGATGATTTCGACAGGGGGAATGTGGCGTTTATGCCTGCGCTTTTGTCGGATTACAGAACCTATAAGCCCTATCCGTGGAACATAAAAAAATATACGAATTTTGAGCTGGACTGTATCACGCTGCCGCGGGGAGAAAAGGGCGACAACAGATCGACCATGAGCACGCTCCTTCTGGCGATGAATTCCAGAACCGACAAGGAGGAGCTTGCCTGGGAGCTGATAAAAACTTTTTGTTACGATATAGAGATCCAGAGTGAAATATATACCTATAAGGAAGGCGCGTCCGTGCTGAAAACGGTCACCGATTCCATGACGACTATGCTCAGCATAAACCAGGTGTTGTCCGAGGAGGGGGGAATGGATATCAATCTGATCACATCCATCATGGATCACGCCGAGCCGGATTATAATTTCAAGGATATCACATCAGTCAAGGAGATGATCGACGCCGGCATTGATGATATTGTAAAAAACGGGACAGATTCGAAGATAGGATTGCAGATGATAGAAAAACGAGTCAGAAGTTTCCTGAACGAATAGATACGAAGAACGGATATTTTAAACGGTCTTGCAAAATGACACAAATGTCATGGCAGAAATGTCTGGTGACAATTGTCATATGCAGGCCGTTTTTTTATTTGACGAATGTCACTATAAAAGATATGACATCCTTCAATAGGCAAGCTGCGGCATTTTTTCTAAAATAAAGACAGTTAAGGCCGCGAGAGAAAAACAAATATCACAGGGAAGGGAGGTAAGGAATGAAATGAGTGACGGTACTATTTTGCAGATGAAGAACATCACCAAAACGTTTCCGGGAGTCAAGGCGCTCTCCGATGTGACGCTGGAAGTCGCGGAGGCTTCCATACATGCAATATGCGGTGAAAACGGAGCGGGAAAATCCACTCTGATGAAAGTTTTGTCAGGCGTTTATCCGTATGGCAGTTATGACGGCGAGATCATTTTTCAGGGCAAAAAGATGACATTCAAAAACATCAAGGATTCTGAGCGCGCAGGGATCGCTATCATTCATCAGGAGCTCACAATGATTCCTGAACTGTCCGTTACGGAAAATATTTTCATGGGCAATGAAATTGTGGAAAAGGGGCTCATAAACTGGGAGAAAGAACGGAAAAGAACAAGAGAGCTGCTTGAAAAAGTGGGATTACATATCGATCCGAATGCCATCATCAAAAATCTGGGCGTCGGGCAGCAGCAGCTTGTCGAGATCGCGAAGGCATTGTCAAAGAATGTCAAATTGCTCATTCTGGACGAGCCGACATCGTCGTTAAACGAATCGGATTCGGAAAATCTGCTGCGTCTGATGATCGGGCTGAAAAAGCAGGGGATCACCTGCATTATGATCTCCCACAAATTAAACGAGATAGCGGCAGTTTCCGATTATGTGACGGTGATCAGGGATGGGAAAACCGTGGACGGTTCACAGCTTGGCTCGGTGCTGGAGAAGGCAAAAGATGCGGGCGTATACGTGATCGGATATGACAGGCTGCTGGAAAACACCACAGGCGTTGATGGCGTCGTGCAGTTCGGCAGTGTGAAAACAGGGGAATTACAGGCACAGGCTCTCCTGCAGGGTCTGGAGGAATTGAAGGGTGAGGCTCCTTACAACATCGAACTTTTCGGCGGCGGCCCGGCTGACCCGAATGCGCCGAATTTCTTCACAGGCGCTATGTCAGTGCTTCAGCCGCTCATCGATGACGGGACGCTGGTCGTTGTATCGGGACAGACGGATTTCACACAGTGCGCGACGGTTGACTGGGATAACTCCAAAGCGCAGTCACGTATGGACGCCATTCTTGCGGGCAACTATTCGGACATTGAGATCGACGGCGTTCTTTCGCCGAACGACGGTATTGCCCGTGCGATCATCACATCCTGTGAGAATGCAGGACAGCCGATCCCTGTTGTATCGGGGCTGGATGCGGAAAATGAATCTGTTGAGTGGGTTTGGTCCGGCAGACAGTATTCCACAGTTGCAAAACCGACCAATGCGCTTGTTGCGGAGACAGTATCTATTATCGACAGCCTGCTTGGCGGCAACGGGATGCCTGAAACCGATGTGACGGCGGACAACGGCGTGATCGAGGTTCCGATCTATGAACTGCCCCCTGTCGTTGTGACAAAGGACAATGCAAAGGAAGTATTTGCGGATGATCCCGACAGGCTGGCTCTGCTGACAGATTAATATTTATTTGATATACTGTACACGAAACTGTACCGGGCATGGTTTTCCGTGCCCGGTACAAAACCATATATAAAAGAAGGACGAGGTCAAAAAGTGAGAGATGACATTTCCTGCAGGCTGATCTGTATAGATATTGACGGGACGCTTTTAAACGATGCGAAAGAAGTGCTGCCCGAGGTGAAGAAAGCCGTGAAAAGACAGTGTGAGAAGGGCAGAAAGGTCGCGCTTGTCTCCGGACGAATGCCCTGCGCAGTGGAGCAGGTCGAAAAGCAGCTTGGGACAGACTGTATCAAAATATGCAACGCCGGAACCTTTGTGATCATGGATGGGGTATGTGTGAAGGAAGAGGTCATGTCAACTCGTATCATGAGACGGCTGTATACAGATATTGCAAAGAAGCATCGTGTTCCGTTGTGGGTTTTTCAGGGATATAAATGGTACGTGACCCGGATGGACAGTTTTGTGGAAAAGGAAGCCGATATCATAAAATATAGGCCGGAGGTTGTGGATCTGTATGAGTTGGCGGAAAACTGGGACAAAGCCGGGATAAAGCCCAACAAGTTTCTGATAGCGGTGGCGGAGAAGAAAACAGGCGAGATACAGAAGGAACTGGAGAGGTGGAAAGACAGGGCGTTTGATGTCGCAAGATCGAGCGGAAATTATCTCGAAATATTTCCGGAAAATGTCGATAAAGGAAAAGCCGTTGCATCTTTATGCGCTGTTTTAAATATCAGCACGGAAAATGCAGCGGCAATAGGGGATCATGAGCTGGATATCCCCATGATCGAGACGGCGGGTATCGGGATCGCCATGGGAAATGCCATACAGGCGCTGAAAGAAAAAGCCGATTTTGTCACTTTGACGAACAATGAAGCCGGGGTGGCGTATGCATTGGACAACTATTGCATTTAGTATACGGGCAGCCTGATCTGGAACGCTTTCGTATACCCCTCGCCGAATTCCTGATTCAGGAGAAGCTCTCCGCCGTGCATTTCCACGATCTTGGCGCTGATGCTGAGGCCGAGGCCGCTCCCCTCCTTTGTTCTGCGGGAGGAATCCTCCCGGGAGAAGGGGTCAAAAATGCGCTCCGCAAAATCGGGATCAATGGGTTTGCCGTCGTCGGCGACCGTGAGGATGTTGTCCTTCAGGCGTACCAGTACCTTTCCCTTCTCCCGTCCGTAGCGCAGGGCGTTGGTGAGCAGATTGGTGATGGCGCGCCCGATCTGCAGGGAATCCATCTCGCAGGGGATGCCGTCATCCGGAATGTCTATGGTAAGCGCGATCTGTTTTTCCTCAAAATCCGCATAGTGGGCGGCGATCGTCTCCCGCAGAAGCTCCGCCAGATCCCCCGGCTCTTTGTGCAGGATATAACCCTCGCTGTCCAGCTTGACATATTCAAACAGCAGCGTGATCAGCTCGTCGATCCGCAGGGCTTTCCCGTAGATGGCGTTCAGATAATCCATGCGCTTTTCTTCCTGCGCGACGCCCTCCGACAGGGCTTTGCTGTATCCGCAGATCGTGGTGATGGGAGTCTTGATGTCGTGAGCGATGTCTGACAACAGCAGGTTTCTTCTCCGTTCATAGTTTAACTGTCTTTCCTTTTCTTCCTCCAGCAGTTCGTTGACTTTACCGGTCACTATCTTGTAATAGCAGAGCGTACCTGCGATATAGGGTAGAAGGCTGAACGCCAGCAGAAACAAAAGCAGGAGCAGGAACGAGATGGTGAGCAGAGCAGCCCACTGTCCCTGATAAAGAGGCGAGGTGACTTCAAACTGCAGTCCGATCCCGAAAAGTTCGGTGAGGAAGCCCTGCAGATAATCGGAGGCGCCCTTCGGCAAAAAGGAAACCAGATAGTAGAGCAATAATTGTATCATGAAGATAAAAACATTGCCGTTTCCGGAGATCGTGATCTGCTGCATCTCAAACAGGCTGACCAGGCCGGGAAAGACCACGAGACGGTACAGCAGGCTGATCAGCTCTTCGCTGATATAGATACATAACAGAATGATCAGAAAATAATGTATCAGAAACCATTTCAGGGGTTTTTTTTGCATAAGTCAGTCTTCCTCATCTTCCAGCCGGTATCCCAGAGAGCGGATCGTGCGGATATACTCTGTCTGGCCGCGGTCCAGTTTCGCCCGCAGTTTGGAAATACATACCATGACGTTGTTGTCGGAGAGCATGTAGGCTTCGCCCCAGCCCTCCTCAAAAAGCTGCTGCTTTGTAAATACTTTGCCCGGATTTTCCATGAACAGTTTCATGATCCTGAACTCCACGCTGGTCAATGTGATCTTCTCCCCGTTGCGGTAGAGCAGGCAGCCCTTCAGATCCAGCTTCAGTGTCTTTGTCTCCAGAAATTCGGTCTCCGCTTTGCGGCGTTCCCCGCTGCCGAGATCGTAAAAGCGGCGGAGGGCGGAGTGCACTCTTGCCACGGCTTCGAGAGGGACGAAGGGCTTGGTGATATAGTCGTCCGCGCCCAGATCCAGTCCCAGGATCTTATCGGAATCGCTGCTCTTTGCGGATAGAAGGATCACGGGGATATTGCTGTTTTCCCGGATATTGTGGAGCACGCGGTACCCGTCCGGCCCGGGCATCATGATGTCCAGAACGGCGAGGTCGATCTTTTCCTGTTTTAAAAGGGCGAGGGCCTCGATACCGTCCGCCGCCTCACAGACTTCGTATCCGTCTTTTTCCAGATATAACCGCAGAAGTTCGCGGATCTCCGCCTCATCGTCTGCTATCAGTATTTTATATGCCATAGTATACCTCGTATCAAAGCGGCGAATACAGCCCCGCAAAGAAGGCGCGGGCTGTATTCATGTCGTCATGTATCAGAAGTAATATCAAAATGGGCTCTGCGGCAGTTTAGCTTTCAGCCAAACTGCTTACAGGGATTCTCCGAACATTTCCTGCGGCGCATATTCCGGTCCGCTCAGCCTGCGGTACAGAGCGGCGGAAGTAAGGGCCTGATAGGGCACCGTATAAAATATTTCCACGATGCCGCAGGTAATAAGGCCGAGTATATGCCAGGGTATAAAAGAAAGATCCAAAAGGAGGGCTCTCCATTTGTGCCCGCACATCAGGGCGGCGCTTCTTTGCAGCACCTCCCGGTAGGGCATATCGGGATGTTCTGCCAGAATATAGGGCACCATGCGGTACTGGTACTGTTTGTAGATGCCGGGAATGATAAACAGCAGATACCACAGCGCTACGCGGATGTCGTAGTGGAACATGGTTTTGATCACATTTTTGTAGGAATGGTCAAAACCGTAGGCGATCTCTTTGACGTTCGCCCTGTCATCGACGCTTTTTGTCATAAATCTGCAGACGCCGACATGGAAGGGAAAGACCAGCAGTACCTGCAGTACATACAGGAAAACGAAAGCAACGAGAGCGATCAGGATAAAGAGAACGACACCCACCATTCTGGCCTTTTCCGGGACGATGACAGAGTATTGGGAATCTTCCATATCATCAGCATCATCTGTTTCCTGGACGCCGATCAGAACGGAATCGTCCTGTTCTTCCATGACATCCGCAGCATCTGTGCCGTCCGCCGTCCCGGTGGCTGCGGCTTCATCAGTTATATCCGTATCCTCAGCTGCGATCTCCGTGCCGGGATCGTCGGAAGCGGCTCCCTTGCTCCAGCCGGTGCCGGCGCTTAAGCCGCCGCAGAAAAGGAGCGACAGAAAGGCGACCAGCACGATCTTCCAGTAGTTTCGCTGCAGGGCTTCCTTTGCCCATGCCTTCAGTTCTTTTCGTGTCCACATATTTTTATATCCTCCGTTTAAATTACTTATTCCTGTCAGGTATTGATTATCTGCTGTCAATAACAGGATAACACGGCAGGCTTAAAGAAGAAGCGGGAAAACCTTAACGTAACCTGAAAATAAAAAAGATTTGTATCATAATGACAAACAGTATTATACAGGAAATTCCCGGCGGTGAAAAGACGGTAAACTTTCGGATAACGGGCAGAAAGGCACCGGTCTTGCCAGTGGGAGGGCTTGACAGGGATGGTGAGGGGATGGTAAATATTTATTATCTGGAAAAGGACAGGAGGTATTTTCGATGAAGGTATTAGACATGACATTTGTACAGGGATTTATCCGCATGGCGGATGACGGCTTCAGGCTCGGCTGGCATGAAAGAAACGGGGGGAATCTCTCCTACCGCATCAAGCCGGAGGAGGTCGAGCTGATCAAGAGCCGGCTGAAGCATGACGGACCGTGGGTCCCGATCGGGGCGAATGTGCCGGAACTGGCGGGCGAGTATTTCCTTGTGACCGGCAGCGGCAAATTTTTCCGCGACATCAAGGATGATCCGGAGGCGACGCTGGCGATCATCGAGCTGGATGACAAGGGAGAAAACTATCAGTTGAAGTGGGGGCTTGTGGAAGGCGGGAAGCCGACCAGCGAGCTGCCGAGCCATCTGATGAATCACGCGGTCAAAAAGCGCGTGACGAACGGCAGATACCGCGTGATCTATCATGCGCATCCCGCCAACATCATCGCGCTGACGTTCGTGCTGCCCCTGGAGGATGAGGTGTTCACCCGCGAGCTGTGGGAGATGGCGACGGAATGTCCTGTCGTATTCCCGGACGGGATCGGCGTTGTCGGCTGGATGGTGCCGGGCGGCAGGGAGATCGCGGAGGCGACCAGCAAGCTGATGGAGAAATATGATGCGGCGATCTGGGCGCATCACGGTATTTTCTGTGCCGGGGAGGGCGCACACAACACCTTCGGGCTGATGCACACGATAGAGAAGTCCGCCGAGATCCTCGTGAAGGTGCTGTCCATGGCGCCGGCGAAGCGCCAGACAATCCAGCCGGACGAGTTCCGCAGGCTGGCGAAGGCTTTTGAGGTGGAACTGCCGGAGAGGTTTTTGTATGAAAAATGACAGAAGCTGCCGCCGAAGGAAGTAAAGTTTGGATGAAATAAAGAGAAACGAAAAGGGTTTTCGATGTTGAACGACAGATCACATGGAAAGCCCTTGTTTTATGGCAGTTACGGAACCGGAATGGGAATTTTAAGATCGATCGTGAAGTGCCGCAGGATACCACGGTGGTGCGGCGAAAAAGTGCGGCTGAAAAGTGTAAAGGGCAAGGGAAAGTGCGACTAAAAAATGTGATAAATGAGAAAAGTGCGACTAAAAAATGTAAAATAGTCTTGAAAGTGCGACTGAAAAATGTAATACTGTATATAATAACAGAGAGAGGTACAGAGCATATGGAAAGACTTTTACTGGAGCAACTGCAAAAGTGGAAAAATAAAAAGAACAGGAAACCGCTGATCATCAGGGGAGCCAGACAGGTTGGAAAGACCTGGCTCATGAAGGAGTTCGGGAGATGCTGTTTTGAAAATACGGTATATATCAATTTTGATAATAATGAACATATGAAAAATGTCTTTGAGCTGGATTATGATATCAGACGGATCCTTTCCGCATTGAAAATAGAGAGCGGGAAAGCGTTCGAGGCAGAGAACACGCTCCTGATCTTTGATGAGGTGCAGGAAGTGCCGAAGGCTTTGGCGGCGTTAAAATATTTTTATGAGGAGGCGCCGGAATACGCGATCGTCGCAGCGGGATCGCTTCTGGGGGTGGCACTGCACCAGGGGACATCATTTCCTGTGGGAAAAGTGGAATTTTTAAATCTGTATCCTCTCAATTACAAAGAATTTTTGATGGCGGCGGGAGAGAAGGAACTTGCATCGCTTTTAGAGAGCGGAGATCATGAGATGATCAATGCTTTTTCCGGAAAATATATTGACCTGCTGCGGAAGTACTATTATATCGGCGGAATGCCGGAAGCGGTCCTCACCTATATTGAGACAGATGATCTGGCGGAGGTGAGGGAGGTTCAGAGACAGCTTTTGCTGTATTATGCCAATGATTTTTCAAAACATGCGCCGAGAGAGACGGTTCCGCGGATCCAGATGGTATGGGATTCCATTCCGATGCAGCTCGCGAAGGAAAACAGGAAATTTATTTACGGGGCGCTGAGGGAAGGGGCAAGAGCGAAAGAGTTTGAGATGGCGATCCAGTGGCTTTTGGACTGCGGGCTGATCCATAAGAGCAGAAGGGTGGAAAAGCCGGGAATGCCCCTGATATCTTACATGGATATGTCGGCATTTAAAATATATATGCTGGATGTAGGACTGCTCGCGGCAAAAGGAAATATAGCGGCTGCCGTACTGCTTGAGAAAAATGCGATATTTTCCGAATTCAAGGGAGCCTTGACAGAACAGTTTGTGGCGCAGGAACTATCTGCGGCAGGGATGGAGCTCTATTATTACAGTGCGCCGGGATCCAGCGGAGAGGTGGATTTTATAGTGCAGGTGGAAGATAAGGTGATCCCCGTGGAAGTAAAGGCGGAGGAGAACCTGCAGGCAAAAAGTTTGAGGGCGCTGGTCGCGAAATACGGACTGAAAGATGCAGTCAGGACTTCCATGTCAAATTACAGGGAACAGGACTGGATGGTAAATGTGCCGCTGTTCGAGGTGAGCGGATATTTGAAGGGAAGGTGATCAGGGGCGGCTGTACAAAATAATTGAATAAA
Organism: [Clostridium] symbiosum; assembly: GCA_021769625.1. Lineage (GTDB taxonomy): Bacteria > Bacillota > Clostridia > Lachnospirales > Lachnospiraceae > 1XD8-76. The sequence continues at coordinate 12,688 of JAETSN010000002.1, forward strand.
ATCGAAAAGGCCAAGAACAAAGTAGTGAGGAAGGATGTATGATGTTTCATGGTGAAATAGTTTTTGATATAGCTGATGAAGAACATGTGGAAGTTGATTTAGGCGCAGAAATAATACCTACCAAGATTGTTAAGAAAGGTGATGTGATAGCGTTAGGAAGAAAAGCACCTAAAAACAGATGGATGTATAAGATTTCATATGGCAATGAAAAGGAATATTTAGAAAGTCTGGAAAAAATGGCAAACCAGTTGTCTGACAAAGCAGAATATGTCAATAAATTAGCCAGAACATATGAAGAGGTAAGTATTATAATAAATATGCGCTCAGAATTTGCAGAGATAGGTTGTTCAATTCCAAGTCATATATTAAAAAAATTATCAGTACTTGATTGTCCACTTAATTTTAGTGTTCTTTCATTTGGGATGGCAATAAATGCTTGATAATCCAAAATTAAAGCTATATTCAAGTCATTGAAAAGGATTAGAGAAGTAAGAATGAAATAAAAGGGAAAGTATCCGCTAGATGGGACAGGATGTGGAGAAATCTTTTTCTGATCTCTCCTTAATCTATATCAAAAAAATAATAAGTTTATAGCCTGTTTTGATTGGCTATAAACTTATTATACTAGGAGATACATAATGAATATAATTTTTGAGTTTACAGATAAAACCAGACTTTATAGTAAATGTATATATGCTTCTATCTGTCATGGAGTAATGGTTGGGAAATACACATTGCTGTCAGATGAAATTTCTTGGGATGGAACTAATTTTTTGCTTCAAGATATGGAAGGTATCAGGGGAGTTATGTCTTTTTCTAATAATATATTTTTGTGTGGTATCCAAAATGAAAAAAATTATTTGAAAGGAGAAAACAATATAGAAAGTATATTATTAAAGGACGCTGGATTAGATGTGATTTCCGGAATAAGAGAAGAAGTATTTCCATATTTGCTTGTAGAGAGTGATGAGGGTGATATTCCTGTCATATCTGCTGTTTTTTGGGGAGAAGAAAAAATCTATTCCAATATGAGTGAAAAAGAATTTATGTATAAAAGTGATAATATTTTATTGCCTTATCTTTATGAAGAAAGAGATATGAAAAAATATTGGAGAGATTATTATGAAATGAACAAAGAGCAAGAGCAAATTGTGGATGAATTATATTTTAAAAAGATGGCGAATAGCAGCTTTTTATTGAATACTGTACAGAAGGAAAAATTAAACAAATGGTTTGGAGAAAAAAGAGTATACTGTGAGCAATCTTTAGGTGAAATAGGAATTATGTTTGATTAAATTGATATCGAAATAATGTATTTTTAATACGAAATGAGGGATTAGCAATTCCACTGTATAAAATTGCGACTACTCGCAAAAAATTTCAGTATAAGGGAGAAACTCATGTTATGGAGAATATCGTCTTTAATGAGTTGAAGATACGGGGCTTCAATGTGGATGAGGGCGTTATTATATACAGTCGGCCTATACGATCCCGGATCGGGCAAAGATGGAACAGGAGCAACGCTCCCTGATGCTGACTGGGGACTTTTTTAAGAAGATTATCATCACGAAAGATGCGCCTGCACCTTATTACAATGATGATGGAGTGTTGGTCATGGGGATTTATGATTTTCTGCTGAGTGAGAATAGCTTGGATAACTGATTGATGAGGTTTTAAAAACATTATGTAAAGCGAGAATAAAAAGTATATCCCGGATTGCTTTTAAAGGTAGAAACGGATATACTGAAGAAGAGAAAAATGGAACCGGCATTGTAAGAAAAGAGGAATACATTATGGCAAGAACCGTGGGAATCGGCCATCAGGATTTTGAAAGCCTCAGGATGAACAATATTTTTTATGTGGACAAGACTGATCTTATACGACAGTGGTGGGAAGCGGGAGATGTGGTGACGCTGATCACCAGGCCCCGCCGTTTTGGCAAGACATTAAATATGAGTATGCTGGAAAAGTTTTTTTCCGTGGATTATGCGGACAGGGGAGAGCTGTTTGAGGGACTTGCCATCTGGAGGGAAGAGAAATACCGCCGCATGCAGGGGACGTGGCCGGTGATCGCCCTCAGTTTTGCAAAGGTGAAGGAAACCACCTATACAGGCGCAAAAGAAAGAATATGCCAGATCATAACGGATATTTATAATCAATGTGATTTTCTGGTGGACAGCGGGAAGCTGAATGAGAAAGAAAAAGATTTTTACCGGAGCGTTACGGCAAATATGCCGGATAATATTGCGGCGGATGCACTGAATGCGCTGTCTGGTTATCTGATGAAATATTATGGCAAAAAGGTACTCATTTTTTTGGATGAGTATGATACGCCGATGCAGGAGGCATATGTGGGCGGGTATTGGAAAGAGATGACCGCTTTCATCAGAAGCCTGTTCAATTCTGCATTCAAGACAAATCCGTATCTGGAGCGTGCCGTTATGACGGGAATCACAAGGGTCAGCAAGGAATCTGTCTTCTCCGATCTGAATAATCTTGAGGTGGTGACGACAACGGCGGAAAAATATGCGGATTGTTTCGGGTTTACGGAAAACGAAGTGTTCTCGGCGCTGGAGGAATTCGGTTTTTATGATCAGAAGCAGCAGGTAAAAGACTGGTATGACGGCTTTTGCTTTGGAAAAAAGAAAGACATCTATAATCCGTGGTCCATCATTAATTTTCTCGGCAAGGGCGAGGTTGGCGTATACTGGGCAAACACCAGTTCCAACGCGTTAGCTGGAAAACTGATACGGGAGGGCACTGTGGATGACAAGAAAATGTTTGAAGCGCTGCTGCGGGGGGAAAGCATCCAAGTGGAGATAGATGAGCAGATCGTTTATGACCAGTTGTCGACACAGAAGAATGCACTCTGGAGCCTGTTGCTTGCAAGCGGTTATCTGAAAGTAAAGAGCCATAAGAAATATTTTAATGATTACGGGGAGTGGCAGGAGGAATATGAGCTGGAACTGACTGATCTTGAGGTCAGGATCGTGTTCCGTCGAATGGTGCAGGGCTGGTTTGATGCGGCATCTTTTGACTACAACAATTTTATCAGGGCGCTGCTGCTCGGCGATATCAAGGCGATGAATACCTATATGAATAAGGTGACGGCGGAGATATTCAGCTACTTTGATACAGGTAAAAATACGCAGGGAGAGCCGGAGAAGTTCTATCATGGCTTTGTGCTGGGGATGATGGTGGAACTTTCGGATAAATATGTATTAAGCTCCAACAGAGAGAGCGGTTTCGGCAGGTATGATGTGATGCTGGAGCCGAGGAAAATATCGGAAAATAATGCTGTCATTATAGAATTTAAAGTGCAGGATACGGAGGAAAAGGAACTGGCTGATACGGCTAAGGCGGCGCTCAGACAGATCGAGGAGAAGGATTATCAGGCGAATCTGATCGCGAAAGGGATTCCGGCGGAGCGGATACGGAAGTATGGATTTGCGTTTTGCGGGAAGAGGGTGCTGATCGAAGGGGAGTGAGATTATCGCTTTGAGATGGGCTGACAGGTTAATCGGATAGAGAAGGCCACCCCTGAACTTTCATTGGCGAAAGTTTAGGGGTGATTTTTCTATGTATGGCAGCTTCTAAAAACAAGCACCGCAGCTTCAACAGCCAACAAGACAAACAGCCCATAAATCAGCGCCGGGAATGTCCAGACTAACCCCGCAGCCAGCAGCATGATCGCCGGAACGACATATTTTCGCGGGTGATGCCACAGGTCGCTCTCGATCTTCCAATCTCGGATGGGAAAAAACCATTCCAACAGTACAGATAGGACCGCGCTCTGCAGAGCGAAGAAAACAGCGGTCAGGATCATCAAGGCGGTGACGTTTTTGTTTTGCATCTGCCAACTGCAGAGGAAGATTGCATTTGCAGCCATATTACAGAAAAAGATAAACAGGCAGTATGGCATGCAGAACGCTTTCACCTGACCGGGCAAAAAGCGGACCGCCTGTTCCAGATCCGGATTGCTGGATAGCAAAATGCAGATGGGGGTATTCAGGGACAGGACCGCAAAGCCGACCGGAACAGCAGACAGGCTCTCCATGCTCCCCCAAAAGTGCGGCAATATGAGGGCTGCACACCACATGACGGCAGTATTTGCAAAATAGTTTTTATGGCAGTTCAGATATCTGAAAAGATACCGCCACACCGGAAAGTGCCTGTGCTGTTTTACCCTGTAACTTTTTTTGCCCTCTTGGACATAAAATATGTAGCCGTCCGTCATCCGTAAGCGTACGGCGGCAATTATGCTGTTGATGATGAAGAACGGTATGATCCATACGCTGTCTCTGGAAAACAAGATCCCCGCAATAATGGCGCCCGTCCAAAGCATACCCGCCCACCGATATTGTTTCAGGGAATAGACGGCAGCGCTCATGAAAACTGCATTTATCACGCAGGCCGCACTTCCCAAAAACTCTGTGGGCGTCCAGAGGCTGACTGCAAGCAGGACCGCAAAGAGTGCGGCGGTCTTTGTGAAAACCGTGTAAGCTCCCAGAGCGGCAACATAGGAAAAAACAAAAGTCTTCTCATCAAACGGGAGCATGAACATATTTTTCATTTTGGCGGCATGGTCATCCGAACAGAGAGCCTGCCACATCACGCCGGCGGTGAAGGTGCTTAACATGAGATATCGGATGAACGGTGCGATCTGCACCTTCCAACCGGTGATGTACAAGCCCCAGAACACGATCAGATAGATGAAGATGCTTCGCTTCAGCCGTTCATATTTTGCCCCGAACAGGTTTTTGGCAAAAGCCTTACATGTCATTTTCATAGCGCAGAGCCTCCCGAATATCTGTGGCATTGATCTGCCCGTGCTCGAATATCTGCCTGATCTTTCCATTTTCCAGAACGAACACCCGGTCGGAAGTCAGCGTGATGCTCTCCAGAATGTGCGACGAAAACAGGACCGTTCCGTGCTCTTTGTAACCGGCGATCTGCCGATACAGGTATTCCGTGCTCTGAAAATCCAATCCGTTGACCGGCTCATCGAGGAAGAGCAGTTCAGGCTTCAGCGCAAAAGCGGTGATCAGAAATGCTTTTTTCCGGCTGCCCGTCGATAAGTCTTTTAAGAGGATATCCGTGTTATCCTCGAAATGAAACCCCTGAATCAATGCCGATAGATCGGGTATCTCTTTTTGGTAGGCGGAGAATACATAAGATAAATATTCCCGGAATGTAAAATAGGGGAAAGAATTATCCTCTGCAAATACCGTGTAGCGGCACATCTTGAACGCCCGCTCCCTCGGGGTTACAGGTTTACCCATAAAGGAGATGCCGTCAGAGCGAAAAGTGGGGAGCATGCCGGACAGCACTTTCAAAAATGTTGTCTTTCCGGCTCCGTTCAGCCCGATCAGACCTGCCGCTTCCCGCTTGGCTAATTCCAGAGAAAGATCGGACAGCGCCGTTTTCCCATCGTTGTACCATGCACTTAGATTTTTGACTGTGAGGAGCGCTGCGTCCATTTTATCGGCCTCCCCTGTTGTCTTTGTCTTTTTTCCATGTTGTGTAAGCAGAATACCAGAATACGCCGCCCCAAATAATATAGAATACACTCATCTCAAAATGTCCGGACACGCCGCTTACGATGGCCGCCGCCAGCCAGATCAATCCTGCTATTCCACGAATATATACATGACGCATATTGTCACCTCCCACAAGTGTTCTTTGTTTTGTTATCTGTATCATAACCGAAAAAAGATGCCTGTGCGGAAATGTCCGTGATCGGTAGGTTTTTGTCCGTGAAAAGGGAATGTCAGAGGGATATGTTTTCTATTGCATGTTGGGCACGCATTGAAAGGATAGCGCGGCAACCGCTTTGAACACGTTGTCTTCGTAGGAAACCTGTACGGTGCCGTCATACTTTTCGGCGGCGGCCTGTGCGCTTTTCAGTCCCCAGCCGTGGAGTCCATTATTTGATTTTGATGTCATGAATACGCCATCTTTGGAGACGGGGGGAGTGGTGAAGCTGTTCTCCACTTTTATGATCAGCATCTGGTTGATGCGGCGTACTGTGAGATGGACAAAACGCTCCTCTTTTTTGGGCACCTGTTCCGCTGCCTCCAGCGCATTATCCAGGAGGTTTCCCAATACGGCACATAGATCGGCGCTTCGCAGGTTTGTATGGCGCGGAAATTCCACCTGCGCCTGATACGGTATGCCGCGTTCTTTTGCCGCTGCGGCTTTGCTGTTGATGATATAGTCCACTGTCTCATCGCCCGTCCATACGGTTTTTGTCATCTCCTGCACCGGTGCATTCAGATCATCCAGATACTGCATGGCTTCCTCCAATTTTGCACGGGAAAGGAGTTGCCGCAGCAGTCCGATATGGTTATGAAGGTCATGGAATAATTTTGCGTTGATCGAATAGGCATTGTTCAGGGCAGTGTAATCGCGCTCCAGCAGTTCCGCCTGTTCTGTTTTTAATCTGGCGAGTTCTTTCTCCGTCTCATATTGCCGGTTCATATTAAATATCAGAACGGACATCATCAGGACGACCGCCAGGATCGTCCACATATCCAGAGCATCGTCCGCGATGGGAAGTACTGTCTGTTGTGATAGAGTGACCACTGCGATAAAAGCGGCGATAACGATGGCGGAAGCGGAGCGGAACGCTTCTTTTCCCGTGATATCCGGCTTTTTCCCGATATACAGTGCGCCGGCGATGAGCAGCACATGGAACAGCCATACAGAAACCTGTCCATAGACTGTGCCGTGATCAGGAAATGTGGATAGCTGAAATATCACGCCCAGACATGCCGCAGCGAGGAATTGATACAGAGAGACTGCAATCCCATAGAAAATGCTCACAAAAAGGCTCATTCTGGCGTCCGCATTTTGAAAATAACGGGCGCAGACAGCGATCCAGACTATTTCTGATGCCGTGCGGCTAAAATAGGATGATTCTGTTACAGACAGTACCGCGGAGATCACGACAATGCCGGCGGCAGCGATCATTACACTATGTTTGCCCGGCTTTTTGGCGGCAAGCAGCCGGCAGATAAGAAACATGCCTATGATCGCTCTCACACTCCCGGCTGCGATATCTGAAATGAAAATAAGCCAGTCTGTCATATATGCGTTCCCCAATAATGATTGATCTGCTCTTTGACCTCCTGCAGATGAGAGCGGCTTATGGGGAGGGTTTCTCCGTTTTTCAGCACCGCCATGCCGTCCCTGATCTGCAGGATATGTATCATATTTACGATACATCCCCGGTCGGTAAAGATAAACTCCTCCGCCCCTAACTCCGTATAGATCTGCTGTAAACTTTTCCGCACTTTCGATACGCCGCCGGCAGCGGTGATGCTTGCATTCTTCCCGTCCCGCTCAATATGGTAGATTTCCCGATAAGGGATTTTCTCAAGGCGGCTGTTTGTCTGGATCGTATAGGTTTTCCCGGCCTCCAGCTCGATCAGTTTTACTGCATCCCGTATGGCGGCGGGAAGCCGTCTGTCCAGCTCGTTTTTCGGCACATACCGAAAAATGGACAGCTCAAAAGCGTCTATGGCATATTCGATATGGGAAGTAATAAAAATGATCTTCACATCCGGCAGACAGGGCTTGATCTTTTCCGCGATCTCCATGCCTGAGCATCCGGGCATTTCTATGTCCAGCAGGATCAGGTCGAAGAAAAATTTGTCTTCAACAATGTCGCAAAGCAGGTTATCGCTGGTTGTATAGGTTTCTATTTTTCCGATACTGCCGCAGTCCTTCAGACAATGTTCCGTCATGTTCTTATGGCTTTCCACGGCTGTCCTGTCATCGTCACAGATCGCTATGTGCAGCATAGTTTCACCTCGCTTGCAGAGGAGTTTGTTTTGTTACAGCAGTTTTATCCCGTGTTCTTCCATCAGCTTCACGGTCTCATCCGGCCAGATGGAACTCTGGACTTCCCCGATGTGGGCTTTGCGCAGGAAAAACATGCAGATGCGGGACTGTCCGATGCCGCCGCCTATAGTATAAGGAAGCTCTTTTTCCAGAATGGCCTTCTGGAAGGGCAGTTCGGCGCGCTCCTCACATCCTGCTTTGGCGAGCTGCTGTTTTAAGGAGTCCTCATCCACACGGATTCCCATGGAGGAGAGCTCCAACGCGATATCCAGCACCGGATAATAGACGATGATATCCGCATTCAGCGCCCAGTCGTCGTAGTCCGGCGCCCTGCCGTCGTGACGCTCGCCGGATAAGAGCTTATCGCCGATCTGCATCAGGCAGACCGCGCCCTTTTCTTTTGTGATATAATACTCCCGCTGTTTCGGCGTGGCATCCGGATACATATCCTCCAGTTCCTGCGTCGTCAGAAAGAAAATCTCTTTGGGAAGGATTTCCGTTATGTAATCATACTGGATCGCCATATATTTTTCCGTTTTGCAGAGCACCCGGTACACGTCCCGCACCACAGTCTTCAGAGTATCTAAGGTGCGCTCGTCTTTGGCGATGATGCGCTCCCAGTCCCATTGATCCACAAAGATGGAATGGATATTGTCGGTGTCCTCATCCCGGCGGATAGCGTTCATATCAGTGTACAGCCCTTCTCCATAGTGAAAACCATATTTTTTCAGCGCAAACCGTTTCCATTTGGCAAGAGACTGCACAACTTCCGCTTTTCGTTCGTTCTGTTCTTTTACCGTGAAACCGACAGGGCGCTCTATCCCGTTCAGATTGTCGTTCAGGCCGGATTCCGGTGTGACAAACAGCGGGGCGGATACCCTCTGCAGATGCAGCCGTTCCGTCAAAAGATTCTGAAAACAGTCCTTCACCAGCTTGATCGCAACCTGCGTGTCATGGAGGTTTAAGGCGGATTGATAGTTTTCAGGTATGATAGTGTTGCTCATTGTTTTTTGTCCTTTCATTATTATATAAGGAATTGTTCCAGTAATTATTAAACTCCTTTTTTTCTATATATGCAAGTAAAAATGTGTTATACTGGTAAAAATCGTGGCAGTGCAGAGGATGATATCATTTAGTTGAACTCAACGGACGCCGGAAGGAAAATAAAATCCTCCGTCGCCACGCTCTCGCCGGCTCTGTTTTTCAAGAGCCTGTGAAACAACGTAACGGTCACTAAACTCATGTGAAATTTTCGTGGAAAATTCCCCATTCGTTAAGTGCCGGCGTTTTTCAAAGGGCTCCTTGAGTATTTTATGTTCTTACCTGCTGACTGAGGCATTAACTGATATTGGTTCAGACAACTGTCTGAACAGCGGAACGAAATGAGGAAATTCATGGAGATTATTATATCTGTCCGCAGTCTTGTGGAATTTATTTTGCGCAGTGGAGATATTGACAATAGAAAAGCGGCGGCTCCTGATACGGCGATGCAGGAGGGAGGCAGGATTCACCGTATGCTCCAGCGGCGTATGGGGGCTGATTATCATGCGGAGGTTACGTTGAAGTATAGTTATCATACGCCAAAATATGATATTCTGGTGGAGGGCAGGGCGGACGGTATTATCGACGGGCAGCTCGCAAGGCGTATTATAAAGGAAGTGCCGGTCTGTTTTGAGGAGGAAGGAAAGCGCGAAGAGGCTGGACGAAGAGATAAGATTTGGGGAATAGCGGAAGGAGCAGGAAGAGTAGAAGGGGAGACAGCGGAAGGAGATATTGAAGCTGTAATGAAAGCGAAAACAGCAGAAGGAGATATCGAAGCTGTAATGGAAGCGGAGACTGTCAGCGGAAATGATGTGACAGAAGGGACAGAAGCGGAAATACCGCAGAACCAGTATCCTGACAGAATAGGTGACACGGTTGTCATAGATGAGATCAAAGGTACTTACGCGGATGTCAGCAGGATGAAAGCGCCTGTCATGGTGCATTTGGCGCAGGCGAAGTGCTATGCTTACATTTATGCGAAGCAGAATAACCTGCCTTATATCAGGGTACGGATGACTTACTGCAATATAGAGACGGAGGAACTGCAGTATTTTTTCCGGGATTATCGGTTTCGGGATCTGGAGAGGTGGTTTGAGGGATTGATGCAATCCTATCGGAAATGGGCGGATTATGAGGTGGAGTGGATAGAAAAACGGCAGCAGTCCATCCGGCAGGCAGATTTTCCGTTCCCCTACAGGGAGGGACAGAAAGAGCTGATCACCTATGTCTATCAGACGCTTTATCATAAAAAGAAGCTGTTTATCGAGGCGCCCACAGGCGTGGGAAAAACATTGTCCACGGTGTTTCCGTCGGTGAAGGCGATAGGGGAAGAGATGGCGGAAAAGCTGTTTTATCTGACGGCAAAGACCATCACCCGCACAGTGGCGGAGGAAGCCTTTTCCATGATGCGTGAGAGAGGGCTGTTATTTAAGACGGTGATACTGACCGCCCGGGACAAGATCTGCTTTTTGGAGGAAGCAGACTGTAATCCGGTGGCATGCCCCTATGCGAAGGGGCATTTTGACAGGATCAACGATGCGGTTTATGATATGTTGACTCATGAAGTCAGTTTTACGAGAGAGCTGATAGAAGCCTACGCGCAGAAACATCAGGTCTGTCCGTTTGAGATGTGTCTGGATATGAGCTTGTTTGCGGACGGCGTGATCTGTGACTACAATTATGTGTTTGATCCCCATGTTTATCTGAGAAGGTTTTTTGCGGAGGGCGCAAGGCGGGAGTACATTTTTCTGGTGGACGAGGCACATAATCTGGTGGACAGAGGCCGGGAGATGTACAGTGCGGAACTGAAAAAGGAAGATTTTCTGGAACTGAAAAAGGTGGTCAAACTGTATGATAAGAAAATGGGCTCTCTTTTGGAGCGGTGCAGCAGGCAGCTTCTGAATTATAAAAAGGAGTGTGAAACCTATAAAGTTCTGGAAAGTATCAATCCTTTTATCCTGGCGGTGAATAAACTGGCGGCACAGATGGAACGGTTTCTGGAGGACCATGATGACAGTCCCGTCAGGAAGGCGGTGCTGGAGTTTTACTTTGAAATTTCGCACTTTTTACTGATTTATGACAAATTAGATGACAAATATGTCATTTATGATGAGATGCAAAATGACGGGAGTTTTCTGCTGAAACTGTTCTGTGTTGACCCGTCCGGTAATCTGCAGGAGTGCATGATGCGGGCCAGGAGCAGCATCCTGTTTTCCGCGACATTTCTCCCGATCCAGTATTATAAGAGCCTGCTGGGCGGCGAAAAAGATGACTATGAAGTATATGCGGCGTCCGTTTTTTCGCCGAAGAAGCGGGGGCTTTTTATCGGTTCCGATATCACGAGCAAGTATACGAGGCGGGGACCCGGAGAGTATTTCAGGGCGGCTTCCTATATTAAAGAGATCACGGCTCAGAAAAAGGGGAATTATCTGATTTTCTTTCCATCTCATGCCTTTTTGAGACAGGTGTATGAAGTGTATCTGGAAGCTTTCTATGAGGAGGAAAGCGAAATCTGTATTTTGCAGGAAGAGCGTATGGGGGAGAAAGCGCGGGAAGATTTTTTGGGGAAATTTTCGCGGGTAAGGAATCAGGCGGAAGCGGGTGATCCGATGAATGTGAAGAGCCTGCCGGGGGTGGATGGTCCGGTGGATGTAAGGAGCGTATCGTATACAGGTGATCCGGTGGTTGTAAGAAGTGTGTCGTATACAGATGATCCGGTGAATGTGAGGGGCGTGCAGTATGTGGGTGATCCGATGAATGCGGGAGGCTTGCCGGGTGTGGGATATCTGGTGGGCGAAGCAGGCCTGTCGGATGCGGAAGATCCGGCGAATACAGAGAATCTACAGAGTGCGATTCCCCTGGTGAATAAGATCGGCGCAATGAAAACGGAGGAAGATAAATCCGCAGACAACCGTTCCCTGTTGGGATTTTGCGTCCTCGGCGGCATTTTCAGCGAAGGGATCGACTTAAAGCAGGACAGGCTCATCGGCGCGGTCATCGTGGGAACCGGCCTGCCGCAGGTCTGCAATGAGCGGGAGATCATCCGCCAGTATTTCGATAAGCAGTCAGAAAACGGCTTTGACTATGCGTACCAGTATCCGGGGATGAATAAGGTGCTGCAGGCGGCGGGAAGGGTGATCCGCACAGTGGATGATATCGGCATTGTGGCGCTTCTGGATGAACGCTTCCTGCAGCGCTCTTACCAGCGGATGTTCCCGAGAGAGTGGAAGGACTATCAGGTGACTACCTGCAGCCATGCAGCTTTTCATGTCGGTGAATTTTGGAAGCGATGGGAGTGAAATAATTCTGTTTAGATTTTTTGGAAAGGATGAAAAATAATGAGTGAATTTAGAGAATTTTTAAATGATCAGTTGAAAGATGCCGAATTAAAAAAGGAATGGGATGATATTCAGCCGGAAATGGATGTGATTCGTGCTATGGTTGAGGCAAGGATATCACAAAATCTTACACAGAAAGAATTGGCAGATAGAACAGGAATTAATCAGGCGGATATTAGTAAATTAGAGAATGGAACAAGGAACCCATCCCTTAAACTGCTAAAACGTCTTGCAGATGGGATGGGAATGACGTTAAAATTGGAATTTGTTCCTAAAAGCCCTGCCAAATTTTAAAGCATATCCTGCCGCAGCCGCGCGATCTCCTCTTTATAGGGAGGCACTTTCTTATCCGGATTTTCCGCCAGGGGAATGTAGGGCGTCTCCAGTATTTTCGGGACATCCGCGAGGGCGGGGTGGTGGGCAACGTAGGACAGTGCCTCAAAACCGATGCAGCCGTCCCCTAAGTTGGCGTGTCTGTCTTTGCGGGCGCCCCGAGGATTTTTACTGTCATTGAGGTGGACGGCGGCAATCTGGGATATGCCCAGCAATTTGTCAAAAGCGGTCAAGATACCATCAAAATCATGCGTCACATCATAACCTGCATCATGCATATGGCAGGTATCTATGCAGACCTTCAGTTTTTCGGAGTGCACGGTCTTTTCATAGACCTCGGCAAGCTCCTCAAAACGGCTTCCGATCTCTGAGCCTTTTCCCGCCATAGTTTCCAAGGCAATGGATACGGGAGTATCGGCGGTCAGGATCTTATTCAACCCTTCCGTGATCTTTCGGATACCGGCTTCGGTGCCTTCCCCCACATGGGAACCTGGGTGCAGGACCAGAATACGGCTGCCCATTCCGGCGCTCCTTGCGATTTCCTTTTCCAGAAATTCCACAGCCAGTTCAAAGGTGGATGGATTGACGGAGTTGGCGAGGTTGATGATATAGGGCGCATGTACGATAAACTGTCCTATACCGTTTCCTTCCATCAGCGCCTTCGCCTCCGGGATCTTCAATTCGGAAAGCTCTTTTCTTCTGGTGTTCTGCGGGGCGCCGGTGTAAACCATAAAAGTATTGGCGTTATAAGAAAGGGCTTCTTTCACAGATCCCAAAAACATTTCCTTACCGCTCATTCCCACATGGGAGCCTATTAATAACATGTGTTATCATCCTTTCTTCTTTTTACATGTTCAAATATGATTTTATTCCCGCGAGCAATGAGTCAAGTGACTGCTTGCAGGCATTTGGCGACTGCCGCGAGGGTCAATACCCCGCCCCTTGGGGCGCATCAAATTCCATGCCCCGCTGCTTGCGGCGGGGTTATTGACTTCCGCGAACAATATGCCAGGCAAGCTTAGCAATACCTTTACTATATTTTTTAATCCCAAAGCCGTTATCACAAGCAAGATCAATAATTGAATAGGTAAATCAATAAATAGTATATTTTGAATGAGACTGAATCAGTCAATAGAATCCGACCACAATATATTGTATCATACCTCATAAAAACGCACCAGAGCCAACTGTAAAATATTATCGAAATATAGCGGAATTGTGTGAAAATTCTGCAGATTATGAAAAGAAGTTGTGATATGAAACTGAAAAAAACACTTGCTTTTTGTAAAAAGACATGGGTGATTTTTTCAAATTTGCAAACTGACAGATGTGTATATGTGGATAAACATGTGGAAAAGTGGGGATTTCACATCAAAAATGACATGGAATTCATAAAAATCGAGTCAAAAATGTGGATTACTTTTCAAAGAAAAGAAAAATAGAACCGAATCGGTCAATACCCTGTGTATAAGTATTATGTAAACACAAGAGAGAGCTATCAAAGTAATTATAGGAATAATTACAAGAAAAAGAAACATTTTTATATTATTGCCATAACCAGTCGAAATGGAGAAATCATTCTCAAGGAGTGCCCTTGAAAATGATTTCTCCATTTCGGCGTCCGCGATCCAACAAAAAGAGATTGTTCCATTTCAACTCTCATTATGCCTCGAATAAGACCAGACCGTCAAAGCAATAAAAACCGGAATTTCGATAACATAAGCCCCCAGCATAACATAGGGAAGCCATATGGAAAAGTCCCCGATATTCCAGAAGTCAAAATCGATGGCAGCGTACAGGATGCTTGCCTGCAGCCCGACGCCGCCCGCGGGGATAACAGGATAGATCCAGTTTCCGATAGCGGTGGGAAGCGCCATATAGACGATGATCGGCAGAATACAGAACAGCAGTGCGACTGACAGGGATACCACCATATTTTTGAACTTTGACGAAAGAAACAGTGTAAAACTCACAGCCGCCGTGATGCAGAGCAGGCCGGAAACGGCGAGAAAGCGCTGCAGCTGTCCTATAGTCATATTCGGCAGATTGACAACGGAATAGATCATCTGCATGGAGGTTTCCGTACACTCCCAGCCGAAAAGACTGTTCGACACCGTGATATAGATGAAAGCGCAGAGGGAAAAGGCCACGGTGCAGATCAAAAGCGCCGACAGGATCTTGACGGCTGCGAGCCTTGTCTTTCCGTGTTTTGTACAGCGCAGGATATCGTCCGCCCCTGTCTGATAGTCGGAAGTAAAGACGGGCGCTGTGATCACAGTGCAAAAGAGCAAAATCAGAAAGGCGATGATGAGCTGATAGTCCATTGGATTGCTGCTGTATCCCGGAAAAAACTGAAACGGTTTTTCCACCTTCCGGTACATTTTCTGCGCGAGCGCCTGTGCCGCCGGGTATTCCCTCTGTTCCTGCTTCAGCAGGGAGGCGTTTCGCCGCTCGCATTGACCATAGAAGTCATCAATCTTTTCGGGATCGATCTCCATGATGGAAGGAGCGATCCCGGAAGCCGGGTCGGCAAATATTTCCCTGACGCCGTGCAGCAGCGGCGCGTAGGGCATGATCTCCTCCTCATAGACGCCTTCCGGCAGGTCGTAGGAGCTTTCCACGCCGTATTTTGTCAGACAGGCCTGACAGCGTTCCACAGCCTGCCGCACCTTATCCGGCGTGACATCGCCCGCGAGATCCGCCTGCAGCTCTTTCTCATACCGGATGGATGCAAGCCCGGTCAGCCTGACCTTATTACCTTCCGCATCCATGTATTCGTGGTAGGAAAAAGTGGTCGGGATGTAAGCCATAAAAAAGGTGAGACACAATGAAAAAAGTAATAATATCATCGTCACCCTTGTCTTTAAGATTCTTTTTAATTCCAATAATAATAAGCGCATGAAATTACCTCCTGTTATTTTTCCGGCATCAGCCGGATGCTGTCTGCCGCAGAAACTTTCCTCTTTCGATATCTGTATCCGCGCGGCTCTCAGACATTGTCTGTCGTCTGCGGCGGAAACAGCCATAAGTACAGATCCTCCAGATGGGGCGCGGCGGGGCGGGAGCCGTCGATGCAGGGCTGCTCTGCCAGATAGCGGATCGAGACTTGGCCGTCATCTTCATTTCGGATATTGACAACGGGCAGCCTGCGCTCGTACTCGGCGAGGGAATCCATCGGGACCCTGGCTGTCCATACTTTTCCGCGGACCAGTTCCACCAGCTCTTCGGTGGTGCCGCCGGCAAGGAGCCTGCCGCCCTTCATGACTACATTTTGTGTGGCAATGTGCTCCACATCGGGGACGATATGGGTGGAGATCAGCACAATGCGGTCATGGGCAAACTCTGAGAGAAGATTGCGGAAGCGCACCCTCTCCCCGGGATCAAGCCCGCTGGTGGGCTCATCGAGGATCAAAACCTCGGGTTCGTTGAGCAGCGCCTGCGCGATGCCCACCCGGCGTTTCATGCCGCCGGAGAGCTTTATGATCTTTTTGTTTCTTACATGGGAAAGCGTAAGCCGCTCTAACAGCTCGTCGATCCTGCGTCTGCTGTCTCTCTCGGTCAGTCCTTTCAGGACAGCGACATATTTCAGGTAGTCCTTCACGGTAAACTCCGGATAAAATCCGAATTCCTGCGGGAGATAGCCGAAAATATCCCGATAGCGCTCTTTCAGCTCGTCGATGGGGATGCCGTCATACCGGATCGTTCCGGCGGTAGGCTTCATAATACCCGCAATCATCCGCATCAGGGTGGTCTTTCCGGCGCCGTTGGCGCCGAGCAGTCCCCATACGCCGGGGGTGATCAGCAGAGAGACATCGTCCACCGCTTTGATGTCTTTAAATTGTTTTGAAACGTGTTCGATAGATAGTTCCATGTTTTTGTCCTTTCTGTTATGATAGCTGCATTTCCGCATAAGGGGAGCGGTACAGGATGTAACGAAACTGAAAGGCGCAAAAGGTCGCCAGAAACGCACATACCGCGATCCATCCCGCGGAGAAAACGTCATAAAAAGGCAGTATGGCATGCCGGGATAGGGTGACCGCCGACAGGATCAGAAAAGAGCAGACTCCCATACTGCCGGTAAAAAACTGCCGTGAAGTAAAATGGCCGAGAAGAAACAGACAGCAGCTTCCCGCCAGAAGAAAAGGAAAGCACAGATACAGGACCACGCTGTCTGCCCGCAGGGACGTTTTCCATATCGTGATGCAGAAAATGCCGCTCAAAAGGAAAAGATCCCCGATGCCGATGATGATCAGCTTTGCCATTAGGAGCTTTACGGAGGAAAAGCGGGCCGCCGCTTCGATCTCCTGCATCCGGCAGCGGACGGAGCGGTAGATAAAGGGCAGTGCGCTCATAAAGACCAGTACAGACAGGCAAAACAGTGATCTTGCCATGTACAGAGGGCTTTCCGGATAGCTTATCCCGTAAAAACAGTTCGCCATACGGCTGATGAACAGCAGGAAAATGCCTTGGACAAGCCATATCTTCCAGCCGATATACCTGATCTGCATCAATAAAAACGGCATAAAGGTAATGCGCTCCCGCATCTGTATTCGGCGCATTTCAGCTTCGGCGAGCAGACAGGTTTTTGCAAGATGCTGTTCATCCGCTGTGAGCGGAGGCTGATGCAGTATATTTTTTAAATGTTGTTCCAGAACTTTTCTTTTCACGATGTTCCTCCTTCCTCCTGTTCCAGATCCTTTCTTATTTTTTTCAGTGCCGCGCGCAGTCTGGACTGGACTGTTCTGGGCGGCAGGTTCACGGTTTTTGCGATCTCCCGTATCGTCAGGTCGTGGCCGAATCTCAAAAGCAGGATTTCCTGCGACGATGCCGGCAGGCCGCTGATAAGCTGCCTGAGCGCCATATCGGACCTGATCTCCCCAAAGCCGGGCTCCAGGTACGGGATATCGATCGCCGCATCGTCGAAGGAAACAGCCGAAAGACTGTTTTTCCGGTACATATCGATGCATGTGTTTTTGGCGATCTGATATAAAAAGGGTTTCAGACTACCCTTGTGGGTGTAACGGTCAAAATAGCGCACCGCTTTTAAAAAGGTCTCCTGCGTGATATCCTCCGCCAGAGAACGGTTTGGGGCATGCCAGAGACAATAGCGCAGGATTTCCGGATAGTACATTGCTATCAGTTCGTTCACTGCGTCCCCATCGCCCTGTTTTATTTTTTGCATCAGTTTATCTTCGCGCGTCAAGATGATTCCTCCTAAAGGGTTCCCTATCAGTATATAACGAAACAGAGGCTGATAAAGGATTTAGTGCTGAAAAATTTAGACAAAAAATTTGTCATGGAGTAAAAAACAAATATGTGGTATACTGTTCAGGATAGCGGCAGACAGCGGGAAATGGCGCAGGTGCCGTCATAGAAATAGAATTGAGGAGAAGAGGAGTATTATGGAAAATAAAAAATGGTATTTTGAGAGCGTGTTTTATCAGATCTATCCGCTGGGATTCTGCGGAGCCCCGTTTGAGAATGACGGCGTGCTGACGGACAGGATCAAAAAGGTGGAGGACTGGATTCCCCATATCAAAAAGCTGGGGGCGGATGCGATCTATTTTTCTCCGGTGTTTGAGTCAGATACCCACGGATATAATACAAGGGACTATAAGATGATCGATAAGCGTCTCGGTACCAATGAGGATTTCAAGGAAGTCTGCGGAAAGCTCCATGAAGCGGGGATCAAAGTGGTGCTGGACGGCGTCTTCAACCATGTGGGACGCGGCTTCTGGGCTTTTCAGGATGTGTTGAAAAACAGGGAGCGTTCCCCCTATCTGCACTGGTTCCATATCAGCCTGGAGGGAAATTCCAATTACAACGACGGGCTCTGGTATGAGGGCTGGGAAGGCAATTATGATCTGGTGAAGTTAAACCTGCAGAATGAGGAAGTGATACAGCATATTTTTGACGCGGTGAATTACTGGATCGACTTCTTTGATATCGACGGGCTGCGGCTGGATGTGGCGTACTGCCTTGACCACAATTTTGTGAGGCGGCTGCGCCAGTTCTGCGATGGCAAAAAGCAGGATTTCTATCTGCTCGGCGAGATGCTCCACGGCGACTACAACCAGATGGTGAACGACCAGATGCTGCACTCTGCGACCAACTATGAGTGTTATAAAGGGCTGTACTCCAGTTTCAACAGCATGAACATGTTTGAGATCGTCCATTCCCTGATGCGGCAGTTCGGGCCGGAAAACTGGACCTTATATAAAGGAAAACACATGTTGTCCTTTGTGGATAACCATGATGTGACAAGGGTGGCGAGCATCCTGAACAATGAAAAGCATCTGCCGTTAATTTACGCGCTGATGTTCGGTATGCCTGGCATCCCCTGCGTTTATTATGGAAGTGAGTGGGGGGCAAAGGCAAATAAGAGCGAAGGAGACCCGGCGCTCCGGGCGTGCTTCGAGAAGCCGGAATGGAATGAACTGACAGATGAGATCCAGAGGATGGCGGAGGCAAAAAAGAATTCGGAGGCTTTAAATTACGGCGCGTTCCGCTCGGTGGTCCTGACCAACAGACAGTGCATCTTCGAGAGAAAGTCGGAGAATGAGCGGGTGCTTGTGGCGGTCAACGCGGACGCAGAGAGCTATACGGCGCATTTTGACGCGGGCTGCGGCCAGGCGGAGGATCTATTGACCGGCGAGATGCACGATTTCGGCGGCGGAAGCGAACTGCCGCCCTACAGCGCGGCGTTCTGGAAGATGGAGCGGTAGAGGAACGATAGCGGACAATAAATAAATTTAAGGTTCCAACATTGCAGAAAATAGTGTATACTGTTTCTATAAACTACGGTTAGGGTAAATAGGGCAGGATAAGTGGGTGTGGAAAGCACAGAGAAAGGCAAGGTTATAATATGGCGGAGGGGTTTGAGAGACAGGCGATAGGGGTATTCGAGCTGGACAGTTATCTGTCCTGCTTTGTGGCATTGGATGCGGCGGCGAAGGCTGCGGCCGTGAAGATTCAGGGCGTGGAGAGAAACCGTTTAAAGAGCGGGGCTTGTGTAAAAATGCGCGGTAGCGTCTCGGATGTGCGGGCGGCAATGGAAGCGGCGCTTTTGGCGGCAAAGGAGATGGATTCGGAAATATATTCCCATACGATCATCGCGTCTCCCTCGGAAGATTCGGAACTGGCGATCAGAATGACGATTAATATGTAAAGGGGGATGAGGAGATGAATGTATTTAAGGCTCTTGGGCTGGTGGAGGTGCTCGGCAGCGCCGATGCGATACAGGCAGTGGATGTGATGCTGAAAACATCGGAAGTGGAATTTCAGACATGGCATACAAGATGCGGCGGCCATACTACGGTGTTTGTCAGCGGCGATGTGGCGGCAGTGACAGAGGCGGTGGAGCGGGTGAAAACCAATCCGCCCTGTGATATCGTAAAGACAGCCGTGATCTCCAATCCTTCGGAGGAGGCGGAGCGCCTTGTGCTGGAAAACAGGGAGAGCAGCAGATTTGCGAGAGCGGCGTTTGGAAAATAATGGCATATATTATGAAAGAAAGCGGCATCAGGGAAGAGGTCATTGAAGAGATCCGGAAACTGGCGGTAAAATACGGGATGGAAAAAGTAATTCTGTTCGGATCCCGGGCGAGAGGCGATTTCTGTCGTACCAGTGATATCGATCTGGCGGTGCAGGGGGGTAATTTTGCCGGATTTTCATTGGATGTGGCGGAAGAGGTTTCTACCTTGTTACAGTTTGACATTGTAAACTTAAGCGGATCGGTACAGGATGAACTGGTAGAATCCATCGTCAGGGAGGGTGTGGCTTTATATGAAAAAATATGAGAATTTTTGTGCTGCTTTGGGGAATCTGAAAGATATCTATCAATATGCAGAGCCGTATGACAATGTGGTATTGACCGGGCTGGTCGGGCTTTATGAGATATGCTTTGAACAGTCATGGAAAATGATGAAAGAAATTCTGGAAGACCATGGTTTTGAAGAGGGCGCAACAGGATCACCAAAGCTGATTCTGAAAACGGCATATAAAGCGGGGCTGATTGAGGAAGAGATGCTCTGGCTGGAGGCGCTGGCAGCGAGAAATAATGTGGCACATGCCTATAACCGGGAAGTTGCTTTGGATATTGTGAGACAGACAAAAAGCGGTTTTTATGATATGTTTTGCGGATTGAAAGAAAAAGCGGAAGAATGGATGGAAGTGTAGCGCCACTCGCATTTTAGAGTTTGCGAAGCAAATCTCTTATGCGAGCTGTGCTCGCATTTTTCACAAAATAAACACAATCGCATCACAATTTTGACATAATTGGAGAATAAGATAAAAGCATCTGATGAGGAACAAATCCCTGTCAGGTGCTTTTTTCACAACAATGGATGTGCTTTATGGAAGCTTTTGCGAAGAGCATCTACAAAAAAGCGGCCATGTGCGGCACATAAATATAAGATAAAGGAGTGACGATTATGGAATATCAGTACGGACAAAACAACGAAACAAACCAGTATCAGGGAACCAACGATTACATTTATTATCATAATCAGAACGGCGGGAACGGGCCTGCGCCGGAACCCCGTAAAAAGAAAGAGAAAAGGAGCGGGAAAGGCATGATACCTCTCTTCCTTGTCCTGTCTCTGGTGATGGGAACGGCAGGCGGCGCTCTGGGAAGCGGGCTTGTGATGCAGCAATATAATAAGAAGGAAGCCGTGCGAGAGGAGCTGGATCAGCAGACACCGCAGGATCTTCCCCAGACGACAGAGCCGGCCGTGGCAACGCCGACGGCATCGACGTCGGTATCCGGGCTGTCGATCGAACAGATCTCGGAGATGTGCCTTCCTTCCGTTGTGGCAATCACAAACAAAGGGGAGGCGGAGATCAGAAGCCTCTGGGGAACTTTCACACAGGAGACCGAAGGAGCCGGATCCGGCGTTATCATCGGAAAAACGGACAAGGAACTGGTGATCGTTACCAATTACCACGTGGTCTCCGGCAGCAAGGAACTGAGCGTGATGTTCAGCTATCAGGAGGGCAGCAGCGATATTTCCGATGCGGAGATCGTCAATGCAGAGATCAAGGACTATGATTCCAGTAAAGACCTCGCTGTCATCGCGGTGGATTTGAGCAGCCTGTCCCAGGAGACACTGGACAATATCAAGGTGGCGACGCTGGGAGATTCGAACGAACTGGCTCTGGGAGAGCAGGTTGTGGCGATCGGCAATGCATTAGGCTATGGACAATCCATAACCACCGGCATCGTCAGTGCATTTGGACGTACCGTATCCGCTGAAAACGCCGGTGAGACGGTCGGCAGCGCCAACCAGTATATCCAGACCGATGCGGCGATCAACCCTGGCAACAGCGGCGGTGCCCTGTTCAATATGAAGGGAGAACTGGTGGGGATCAACTCCGCCAAAGCAGCCGATGTAAAGGTGGAGGGCATGGGCTATGCCATCCCGATCTCAGATATCAAAGGGGACATGGAAATGATGATGCAGCGGGAGACAAGGCTCGTGGTGGAGGAATCCGAGAGAGGATACCTCGGCATCAGCGGCAACAATGTGACAGAAGAGATCAACCAGGCCTACGATATCCCGATCGGCGCCCATATCAGCAGCATTACAAAGGGTTCTCCGGCGGAAAAAGCGGGGCTCCAGCGCGGCATGATCATCACCGGGATCGACGGGAAGACAGTGCGGACCATCGAGGAACTGAAAGAGTATCTGGCCTACTATAAGGCAGGGGAGGCCGTCACTCTCACGGTGGAGGTAAGAACCGACGCAGGCTACGAGGAGAGGCAGATTCCGGTCACCTTATATACAGCCGAAGAAGCCGGTATCACCACCGACAACAGCCAGACACAGCAGCAGTCCGGCAGTCAGGGTCAGTCCGAAGGCGGCAGCAACGGATATTACCAGTCTCCTTTCGGTAGCGTGTTCCCGTTTTTTAGCAACTAAACTTCCATGTCATTTAGTCGATGGAGCCGAACGCCATGAGAATCATAAAATCCTCCGTCGCCACGCTCGCGCTCTGTGAAAAACGCAGCGGACACGTAAGGCGCTAAAATACAGCGCCTAAGTGCCGGCGTTTTTCAAAGGGCTCCTTGAGGATTTTATGATTCTCATGTCTGGTTAAGGTGATAACTTAATAACATCACAATTTTAACCGATACGTGAGCCGGAAGGGATAACATATCCTATGAAGACTGTAGAAAAACGCCGGCACTTAGCGAGGTATTTTCGAGCTTAGTGTCCGCTGCGTTTTTCTCCAAGCGCAAGCGTGTCTGAATGGGATATGTTATCCCTTCCGGCGTATTGTACCAATCCTTCAAACTTCCCCCTCAAAACACTTGACAAATCATGTGTATATCCACTATGATTCTCTTTAGGAAAAGAGGACAAAGGTGATACAGCAGTTTGATGCCCTTTGCCGACAGATCGGCAGAGGGCTTTTACTTTTTTGTGGCTGAAGGAGGAGAAGATTATGAGCAATGCGGCAGGCAAAGAACTTGCAAAAACCTACGACCCCAAAGGGATCGAGGACAGAATTTATCAAAGATGGTTAGATAAGAAATATTTTCATGCGGAAGTGGATAAAACAAAGAAACCTTTCACGATCGTGATCCCGCCCCCAAATATCACAGGACAGCTTCATATGGGACATGCACTGGATAACACGATGCAGGATATCCTGATCCGCTATAAAAGGATGCAGGGCTATAATGCGCTGTGGCAGCCTGGCACCGACCATGCCAGCATCTCCACGGAGGTGAAGATCATTGAGGCGCTGAAAAAAGAGGGCATCGATAAGCATGATCTGGGCAGAGAGAAATTTTTGGAGCGCGCCTGGGACTGGAGAAGGGAGTACGGCGGCAGGATCGTGTCCCAGCTCAAAAAACTGGGTTCTTCCTGCGACTGGGACAGGGAGCGCTTCACGATGGATGAAGGCTGCAATAAAGCGGTCACGGAAGTGTTCTGTAAGATGCATGAGAAGGGCTGGATCTACAAGGGCGCAAAGATCATCAACTGGTGTCCGGTCTGCAATACTTCCATCTCCGATGCGGAAGTGGAATATGAGGAACAGGCAGGACATTTGTGGCATATCAAATATCCGCTGGTGGATGAGAACGGACAGCCCAGCAGGACGGAGTTCCTGGAGTTCGCGACGACCCGTCCGGAGACTATGTTGGGAGATACGGCGGTTGCGGTGAACCCGAAGGACGAGCGCTATGCCCATCTGAAAGGGAGATTCGTATGGCTTCCCATTGTAAATAAAGCGATTCCCGTGGTGGAAGACGAATATGTGGATATGGAATTCGGGACCGGCGTCGTGAAGATCACACCGGGCCATGACCCCAACGACTTTGAGGTGGGTAAGCGCCACAATCTGCCCATCGTCAATATCATGAACGATGACGCCACCATCAATGAAAACGGCGGCAAATATGCGGGACTGGACCGCTATGAGGCGAGGAAACAGATCCTGGAGGAGCTGAAAGAGGAAGGGCTTCTCGGAAAAATTGAGGACTACAGCCATAATGTAGGCACCCATGACCGCTGCAATACGACCATTGAGCCCCTTGTAAAGGAGCAGTGGTTCGTGAAGATGGATGAATTGATAAAGCCGGCAGTGGAAGCGGTGAAAAACGGGGAAGTAAAACTGATCCCGGAGAGGATGGAGAAGATCTATTTGAACTGGACGGACAATATCAGGGACTGGTGCATCAGCCGCCAGCTCTGGTGGGGGCACAGGATTCCCGCTTATTATTGCGATAAGTGCGGCGAAACGGTAGTTGCGCGCAAAGCGCCGACAGTTTGCCCGAAATGCGGCGGGACACACTTCACACAGGATGAGGATGTGCTGGACACCTGGTTTTCTTCAGCGCTCTGGCCGTTCTCCACACTGGGCTGGCCGGAGATGACGGAAGACCTGAAATATTTCTATCCGACGGATGTGCTGGTGACAGGCTATGATATCATTTTCTTCTGGGTCATCCGTATGATCTTCTCGGGCTATGAGCAGATGGGCGAGAGGCCTTTTAAGACAGTATTGTTCCATGGCCTTGTGAGGGATTCCCAGGGGCGGAAGATGTCGAAATCTTTGGGCAACGGCATCGATCCTCTGGAGATCATCGACCAGTACGGCGCGGATGCGCTGCGGCTGATGCTGATCACCGGAAATGCGCCGGGCAACGATATGCGTTTCTACTATGAGAGAGTGGAGGCGGCGAGGAACTTTGCCAACAAAGTGTGGAATGCGTCCCGGTTCATTATGATGAATATGGAGGGAAAGGCCATCGGAGAACCGGAAAACCTCGAGCCCGCGGACAAGTGGATCATCTCGAAGTTAAATTGTCTTGTAAAAGAAGCGACCGATAATATGGACAACTTTGAACTTGGCATCGCGGTACAGAAAGTGTACGACTTTATCTGGGATGAATTCTGTGACTGGTATATCGAGATGGTGAAGCCCCGTCTGTATAATTCCGACGATGAGGCGAGCCAGAATGCGGCGCTCTGGACTCTTAAAAATGTGCTGATCTGCGCGTTAAAGCTTCTGCATCCCTATATGCCGTTCATCACGGAGGAGATCTTCTGCAATCTGCAGTCGGAGGAAGAGACGATCATGCTCTCGAGCTGGCCGCAGTATCAGGAGGAGCGGAACTTTGCCGCAGAGGAAAAAGCCATCGAGACGATCAAGGAGGCTGTCCGCGGCATCCGCAACGTGAGGACTTCCATGAACGTCGCGCCTTCCCGGAAAGCGGCGGTTTATGTGGTGACAGAAAAAGAGGACGTGCGGGCGGCGTTCGAGGAAGGAAAGCTTTTCTTTGCCTCTCTTGCCTATGCTTCCGAAGTGACGATACAGAAAGACAAGAGCGGCATCGCGGATGACGCGGTATCCGTGGTGATCCCCGGGGCGGTGCTGTACATGCCTTTTGCGGAGCTGGTGGATCTGAAGCAGGAAAAAGAGCGTCTGCAGAAGGAGGAAAAACGGCTACAGGGCGAACTTGCCAGAGTAAACGGCATGTTGAAGAACGAGAAATTCCTGGCGAAAGCGCCTGAGGCAAAGGTGGCGGAAGAGAAGGCAAAACTGGAAAAATACACCCAGATGATGCAGCAGGTGCAGGAGAGGCTTTCGCAGTTATGATGCAGGCTTTTTTGGAAGCGGAAGAGTATATCAATCACATTCCGAAATTTGTGAAAAAGAATACGATGCAGGATACGGAGGACTTTTATCGGAAGCTTTCGTATCCCGGCATCGGCAGTAAAGTGATCCATGTGGCAGGCACGAACGGAAAGGGTTCCGTCTGTGCCTATCTGCAATCTGTATTGATGGAAGCGGGATACCGGGTGGGGATGTTCACATCGCCCCATCTTGTGGATATCAGAGAGCGGATCAGGGTGGATAGAGAACTGATATCCGAGGAGGATTTTTTGACGGTTTTCGGGCAGGTGAGGGATGCCTGCGGGATAAGGATTCGGCGGAATATGAGTGGGAAAAGCGCCGATGAATCCCGGATGGAGTGCACGGAGGATGCGCGGACGGGGAGAGACGGCTATCACCCGAGCTTCTTTGAGTATCTGTATTTTATGGCAATGCTCTATTTTGAGAAAAAACAGCCGGATTTTATTATTTTGGAGACCGGGCTCGGCGGCAGGCTGGATGCCACAAACTCTTTTCCTTCTCCCTGCATCAGTATTATTACAGAGATCGGGCTGGATCACACGGAATATTTAGGGGAAACTTTGGAGAAGATTGCGGCGGAAAAAGCGGGAATTGTCAAAAAAGGAATACCCGTCGTCTATTTTGCGAAGAATAAAATTGTTACCGAAAGAATAGAAAAAAGCGCGAAAGAGGCGGATTCTAAGGCTTTTTCGGTAAATCCCGGGGAAATAAGCATAAAAAAATGTGATGAGAAAGGCATTGATTTTTCTTATTACTCTGGGTATTATAAATATAGTACATTTCATCTTTCCACAAAGGCGCTCTATCAGGCCGAAAATGCGTCGCTCTGTATCAGGGCTCTTGCGGTGCTCGGGGAGCGCGGGGAGGCGGAAGTTGCGGAGGATGATCTGCGGCGGGGGCTTGAAAAAGCCCGTTGGGAAGGCCGGATGGAAGAGATCCTGCCGGATGTTTATCTGGACGGCGCCCACAATCCGGACGGGATAGAAGCTTTTTTAAAAAGCGCGCAGGCGGATGGGGCGGAAGATGGCAGGATATTGCTGTATTCAGCTCTGGCTGAAAAAGCCTGCGGAGAGATGGCGAAGGAAATAGCGGATGCCGGCATCTTTGAGGAGATCGTAGTCACCGGGATAGAAAGCAGCCGTGCAGCCGTGCCGGGAGAGCTGGCGGCATTGTTCAGGGAGAAAGATGTAGTTGTCATTGAGAATTGGAAAGAAGCTTTCGGCTATTGTCTGCATAAAAAGAAGGCAGGAGAGAAAGTTTATATAACAGGCTCCCTGTATCTGGTCGGCCAGGTGATGGCTGGTCTGAGAAAGGGTGAGATGTGATTTTCATGAAGAGGGAGCGGCCTGTGTAAAGGCAGCGAAGAAACGAGGAAAATATGATCAATTTTGAAGAGGAGATCAAGAAATTCCATCCCAGTCTGGAAGTGGAGGACGCGGAGGATGCAATCTATAATCAGGATCTGACGGATATGGCCGATCTGGTAGTGAAGGTGGTAAAGGAAGCTAAAAGTCTGGAAATCGAAGAGGAAGAGTAAACAGGAGCTTATTGGATGATATGTTATAATTGCGGCTGCGCCTTGTCGGAACATGACTTCTGTACAAGCTGCGGCGCGGATGTTTCCATATATAAAAAAGTGTTGAAGATATCCAACAATTTCTACAATGAAGGGTTGGAGAAGGCTGGTGTCCGGGATCTGACAGGCGCGATCCAGAGCCTGCGGCAGTGCCTGAAGTTCAACAAGAACAACGTCGAGGCGAGAAATCTGTTGGGGCTTGTCTATTTTGAGACCGGAGAAGTGGTGGCGGCACTCAGCGAGTGGGTTATCAGTAAGAACCTGCGCCCGAAAAAGAACATTGCAGACGACTACATTAATATGGTGCAGAGCAATCCCACCAGACTTGATACGATCAATAAGACAATAAAGAAATACAATCAGGCGCTTTTATACTGCCATCAGGAATCCAAGGATCTGGCGATCATTCAGCTGAAGAAAGTATTGTCCCTGAATCCGAAATATATCAGGGCGCATCAGCTCCTTGCGCTGTTATACATTGATGCGGAGGACTGGCCTAGGGCGGAGCGGGAACTGCAGCGCTGTGAGCAGATTGATGCCGGCAATACCACGACAAAGCGGTATTTAAAGGAAGTAAATCTGATGCTCCATCCTGAGGAGGCAGATGACGGAAAGACGGTGAAGAAGAAAAAGAAAGAGGCACCGGAGGAAGTATTCCGTTACCAGAGCGGCAACGAGACGATCATTCAGCCGCTGGATGTGAAGGAACCGAAGGGTGTCAGTTTTTCCGCAATCCTGTATCTGCTGATCGGACTGGCGATCGGTGTGGCGATGACGGTGTTCCTTATCTTACCGGCAAGGATCCAGAGCGCCAGAGACAGCGTCAGCGAGCAATTAAAAACAGTCAGTGAGCAGCTTGCAGCGGAATCGGCTACGACCAATGACCTGCAGCAGAAACTGGAGACACTGCAGCGGGAAAACAATGATCTGCACACGGAGATGGAAGCCTACGTCGGAACCGACGGCACGATTCAGATCATGGACGATATGTTGAAGGCCGTGAACGACTATCTGAAGAACCCGGAGGATGTGGAGCAGATCGCGTCATATCTGGAGAGTATTCAGGATGAAGTGGTGCTGGCGGAGACCTCGGAATCCTTTCAGGCGGTTTACCAGAGTCTTTTGGAGACGGTGGGGCCGAGCGTTGCGAAGACTTACTATGACGACGGCATGGCCGCCTACAGGCAGGAGGTTTATACCGATGCCGTCCAGAATCTGGAAAAAGCGTATATTTATGATTCGGAAAATATCGATGTGGTCTATAATCTTGCCAATGCCTATTACAGGAGCGGGGATTTTGAGAATGCCGCCGTCTATTATCAGCGCGTGATCGATAATTTCCCGAACACAGAGAGAGCAAGGCGCAGTGAGGATTATCTGGAGGAGATAAACAGCGCGCAGGGCTGATCGAAAAAGTGAATAAAATACCATTGTTATTAGGGTGATGAGGCCGGATGCCGCGAGAATAATAAAATCCTCCGTCGCCACGCTTGCGCTCCGGGCTGCAACGTAGCGGTACTAGGCTCGTGAGGGACCTCGCCAAGTGCCGACGTTGCTGCAGGGACTCCTTGAGGATTTTATTATTCTCGCGGCTGGTTAAATTACTAACTCAATGGTATAGAATAAAATATAGTATACAAAAGAGAATATCTGAAGGGGTATTCTCTTTTTATTTATGCGCAGACTCATGTAAAGAAAATGTGCCGTTAAAGCGGCGCACGGATCGCGCGGCGGACAGGGGAAGAGGAATCTTCCCTGTCCGATCATATAACAGAAAGGGGAATTTTATAGTGGAGGCGGAATTTCAGGTGATTGACAATTATCTGATGGTAAAGATGCCGGCTGAGATCGACCATCATCAGTCGGGGGCCATCAGCAGGAGGGCGGATTCCTTCCTGATGCAGGATTCCATTCAGGGGATCGTGTTTGATTTTGAGGACACAAAGTTCATGGACAGCTCGGGGATCGGCATCATCATGGGCAGGTACAAGAAGATCGCCTGTCTGGGCGGAAAGGTTTTTGCCATTCACGCGGACAGGCAGATACGGCGGATCCTGTATATATCGGGATTGTCCAAAATCATGGAAATTATGGAATAAAGGGGGAGATACAGATGAAACAGGAAGAGAAAAAGATCAGCAAAGGGTATGACAATGAACTGCGGATGGAGTTTGACGCCATTTCCTGCAACGAAGGGTTTGCGAGAATGGCGGTCTCAGCGTTCATCACTCCCTTAAATCCGACGCTGGAGGAGATGGCGGATGTAAAGACCGCGGTGTCGGAGGCGGTGACGAACGCTATCATACATGGCTACGGCAATGTACAGGGATACATACCCGGACGGATGCAGTGCCCGAGGGAGATCAGCAGCGGGAAAGTGCGGATGTACTGCAGGATCGAAGGGGATGTGCTGTTTGTGGAGATAGAGGATGACGGAAAGGGGATCGACAACGTGGAGCAGGCGCTGGAACCGCTGTATACAACGAAACCGGAGTACGAGCGCTCCGGCATGGGATTTGCCTTTATGGAGGCTTTTATGGATGATCTGCAGGTGCTCTCGGCGCCGGGCAGAGGGTGTAAGGTGATGATGGAGAAGAAGCTGGGCAGCATACCGTGGCTGGAGGAAATCGAGTAGTTATGGAAGAGATGTCAGTGCTGATCGAAAAATCCCATGCAGGAGATAAACAGGCAAGAGAAGTACTGATCGAAAAAAACCTGGGGCTGGTGCATCATATTGTGAAGCGTTTTCTGAACAGGGGCGTGGACGCGGAGGATCTGTTCCAGATCGGCTGTATCGGGCTGATGAAGGCGATAGACAAGTTTGATCTGGGCTTTGACGTGAAGTTCTCCACCTACGCCGTGCCGATGATCTCCGGCGAGATCAAGCGGTTCCTGCGGGATGACGGGATGGTGAAGGTGAGCAGGAGCCTGAAGGAAAACGGCTGGAAGATCACCCGGGCGAGAGAGCAGTTTCAGCATGAGCACGGAAGAGAGCCCACACTGGAAGAAATCGCAAAAGTGACAGGGCTGTCAACTGAGGAGGCTGTGATGGCGATGGATGCCGGGGCGGAGGTGGAGTCCATTTACAAATCCATCTATCAGAGCGACGGCAACGAGATCTATCTGGTGGATCAGATCGCCAGCAAAAATAACGAGCGGGAAAAACTGTTGAACCATATGTTGTTAAAGCAGCTTCTCTCGGAGCTGGAAGGGGAGGAGAAGGAGCTGATCAGGCTGCGGTATTTTCAGGGGAAGACGCAGACGGAGGTGGCGGAAAGGCTTGGGATCAGCCAGGTGCAGGTGAGCAGGCTGGAGAAAAAGATATTGCGCAGGCTGCGGGATAAGGCGGTGCTGTGAATACCTCTTAATGCTGAGCGGACGCCCGCCGGGAAAGAAAATATCCCTGCTGCAACCCGCTTCCGCTTCGGGCTAAACGCAGCGGACGCTAAACTCGTGAAATACCTCGTTAAGCGCCGGCGTTTAGCAGAGTTGCCTCAGGGATATTTTCTTTCCCGGCGGGCTGGCTGAGGTGGAGGAGAAATATTGGGATGTAACGTTTTTGTAAGGGATGATGATTGTCAAAAAGTCAGAGAAATCGGAGGATTTGCATAAAACGGATGTGGCTGTGCATACTAAGCGGGAAAAAGGAGTTTGGGTATGGCACAGACAACGGTTTATATCAAGGCGGAACGGAATACGCAGATGCAGGCGGACGATGTTTTTCTGAAGGACATTGCCAGTGTGTACTGCGAGGATAAGGCAACTAACGCCAAAGTGAAGGCGATCAAACTGCACACCTTCCATGAAAAGGATAAGAAGCGCTTTTTTATCAGTATGACCGAGGTGGTTAAGCTGGTCAAAGAGGCGGTTCCGGGAACAGAAGTGGAGAGCATCGGGGAGCCGGATATGATCGTGGAGCGGGTATATACAGAAAAAAAGAAAGGCGCCGTGGAGGCGGTCAAGATCCTTGTCGTCAGTCTGGTGTGTTTTTTCGGCGCTTCTTTTACGATCATGGCTTTCCACAATGACATCGGGATCGTGGGTGTATTTGCAAAATATTATAAGCTGGTCATGGGGACCGAGTCCAGCGGTTTTACCGTGCTGGAGGTGAGTTACAGCATCGGGCTGGCGGCGGGAATTATCCTGTTTTTTAACCATATAGGAGGCAGGCGCATCACAAAAGATCCGACGCCTATTGAAGTAGAGATGGCGATCTATGAGGAGGATGTGGAAAAAGCGCTGATCAAAACTGCGGACAGGGAGGGAGAAGAGGTTGATACAAAATAGCGTGAGCCTGATATTTCTGGCAGTTTACGGTGTTTCGGCGGGCCTGTTGGTTTCGGCGGGAGTCTTTACGGTACTGATCGCGGTGGGGATGGCTCCCCGGTTTGTGGGAAAAACCCATACGGCAAAAAAGATATTTTTATATGAAGGCTGTATCGTGTGGGGCGCTTGTCTCGGCACGCTGTTCAGTGCGATCTCAGCGCTGGAAAATACCGGGGGCTTACTGAGGGAGAAGTTATCTGCCATGGGCGGCGCGGGCAGCCTTTCTTTACTGACGGCAATGGACAAAGGGGGAGAGATATATCTGGGGATCGCAGGCCTGTTCGGCGGAATGTTTGTGGGATGCCTTGCGCTGGCGATCGCGGAAATGCTGAACAGTATCCCGATTTTTGCCAGAAGGACATCTTACAGACACGGTCTGGGGATTGCAGTGCTTGCCGTGGCGCTCGGCAAGATGTTTGGGAGTCTGTACTATTTCTGGCAGGGGGGGATCTACCCGGGATAACACAATATGGAGGGGTCATATTTTAAGACCGGATAATATGCTGAGGAAATTTAAACGTAATATATATATTTGGTCCGTGATAGTGGGAGGAAAGTAAAACGTTCAGAATATTTTTAGAGGGCATATTGTGGCGGAAGTCTGGAACTCAGATTACGAGATTACTGTGTGGGAGGATAGAAGAGAGATGGATGAACAGAAAAAACAGGAATATGCGGAATATGTGAAGGAGGTCACGCCGAAAAATAATCTGCCGCTGCAGATGGCAAAAGCTTTTTTGGTGGGAGGCATCCTCTGTGTGATCGGGCAGGCGATCCTGAACATCGCGCAGCAGAAGTACGGGCTGGACAAGGATACGGCGGGGAGCTGGTGCGCTATGCTGTTGGTACTCGCCAGCGCGATCCTGACGGGGCTTAACCTGTATCAGAAGTTAGTAAAGTTCGGCGGCGCCGGTGCTCTTGTGCCGATCACCGGGTTTGCCAATTCGGTCGCCTCGGCGGCGATAGAATACCAGAAAGAAGGGCAGGTCTATGGGATCGGCTGTAAGATCTTTACGATCGCAGGCCCGGTTATCCTGTATGGGATCTTTACGAGCTGGGTGTTGGGAGTGATTTACTGGATCGGGAAGTGCTTCGGGGTGTTTTGAGGGAAGTTTAAGGAAAGCTGCAAAAAGATGTAGAAGTGGGGCATGTATTATGGGCAGGGTAGCGAATGAAACAATTTGTTAGCCTGCTTTTTATTGTGCTTTTGGCTTTTTTTGATTATAATAAGGTAAAAAGTATTTTGAGAAGGAAACAATATAATTGTTTGACGAGTGTTTGCTGAAATATAAGTTAAGCGGACGTGGAATTGAATTGCGTGAACTTTTAGAAACGGATTTAGAGTAAATTTCAACTTAAATAGTTTTTAAAGGAGCAAATATGGAAGAATTGTTTGAATTGGCAAAATTTGATTCTTACAAAGAAGATAATCGCAGGGAAGTTAAAAAAGCAGAAGGCGGGCTTCCAAATAGCTTGTGGGATACTTACTCCGCTTTTGCCAACTGCTATGGCGGAGTTATCATTCTTGGGGTAAAAGAGGATAAAGACGGTAATTGGGATACGACCGGGCTGAAGAATGCGGCAAAATTGAAGAAGGATTTCTGGAATACTCTTAATAACCGGAAAAAGGTGAGTATAAATCTTTTGAAAGATGGTGATATGGAAACTTTTTCGGTGGCTGGCACAGATGACGTGATTATGGTGATCTGGGTGCCGAGTGCAAAACGGGAGCAAAAGCCAGTATATATCAATGATGATCTGTTTGGAGGGACTTTCCGCAGAAATTGGGAGGGAGACTATCACTGTACCAGATTGCAGGTCAAAACAATGCTGAGAGATCAGGCAGAAGAAACTATGGATATGGAAGTGCTCGATGAGGCTGAAATGGAAGATTTGAACCGGGATTCTATCCGGGGTTACCGTAACAGCCATAAATCTTTTAAACCGGGGCATCCATTTGAGAGATTGGATGACAATGAGTATCTCAGAGTGATTGGAGCAGCGGGATTTTCTAAGGAGGAAAAAAGGCTTCATCCCACTGCAGCCGGTATGCTTATGTTTGGAAATGAGTATGATATTGTAAGGTATTTTCCGGAATATTTTTTGGATTATAGGGAAAATCCGGATACGGTAATCAGATGGACGGACAGGCTTCAATCATCGTCCGGTGAATGGTCAGGAAATTTATTCGATTTTTATTTTCGTGTATACAATAGGATGATTAAGGATATCAAGGTTCCGTTTAAGATGCAGGGAGGTTTCCGGATAGACGATACTCCGGTTCACAGGGCACTGCGGGAAGCGTTGGCAAATTGCATTATCAATACGGATTTTTATGGAAAATATGGTATCCTTATAATCAAGGAAGATGATAAAGTCATATTGGAGAATCCCGGTTATATCAGACTCGGAAAGGAACAGATGCGCAGGGGCGGAAAGTCCGACCCGAGAAATAAGAGTCTGATGAAGATGTTTAATCTGATAGATATAGGTGAGCATGCAGGCAGCGGAGTACCGAATATATTTAATGTATGGGAAGATGAGGGCTGGGAGGAGCCTGTCATAACAGAAAGTTTTGATCCGGACAGAACGTCACTTACTTTAAAATTTGTTAAAAAACAAGCGATAAAAACAAGCGATAAAAAACAAGCGATAAAAACAAGCGATAAAAAACAAGCGATAAAAACAAACCGAAACAGGAAGGAAATCAGGTTATACCTGCAAAAATGTGAAACAGCAAAAGCCAGCGATCTCGCAGAATTGCTTGGTTTGAGCATGGCAAGAACGAGAGCGATACTTTCTGAAATGGATGATGTTGAGACATTGGGAACAAATAGAACCAGAAGGTATCGGCTGCGAGAGAAGGGTGAATAAAGGAATGGTTGAAAACAGTTGGGGAATGACGAATCAGAAATTATTTTGGACAGGCCTACGGGATCGGCTGTAAGATTTTTACGATCGCAGGCCCTGTTATCCTGTATAATGTAAGGCACAGGTTAGAATTTGCGGGAGGGCTTATCATGATAAAGATACGAAATGAAACGGAAGCGGACTATAAGATCGTGGAGGAGATCACGAGGAAGGCGTTTTATAACCTTTATGTCCCGGGCTGCTTTGAACATTATCTGGTCCATGTTATGCGGGGGCATAAAGATTTTATCGCGGAGCTTGATCTTGTGATGGAACTCGATGGGCGGATCATCGGGAACATCATGTATACAAAAGCGAGGCTGGCCGGTGAAGACGGGGCGGAAAAAGAGATCCTCACGTTCGGGCCGGTGTGCATCGCGCCGGAGTTTCAGCGGATGGGATATGGAAAAAAGCTTATGGAATATTCCTTTGAGAAGGCGGTGCAGCTCGGCTATGACACTATTGTCATATTCGGCAGCCCGGCGAATTACGTGAGCAGCGGTTTCAAGAGCTGTAAAAAGTTTTGTATTTCTCTGGAAAACGGGAAATATCCGGCGGCGATGATGGTAAAGGAGCTCATCCCCGGTGTACTGGACGGAAAGAAGTGGGTTTATCATGACAGTCCCGTGATGGCGGTGGAGGAGGAAGATGCAAGACGGTTCGACGATACGCTGGAAAAGATGGAGAAAAAGCATCAGGCAAGCCAGGAAGAGTTTTATATTATGAGCCATTCTTTTCTGGAATAACCAAATGTGAGGGGAGCCTAACTCCCCTCATATCTAACCGAGAACATCAAAACAACCAATATTATCTGGAAATATATTCTTCAAATACACAAGTGCCTATCAGGCATGTTCCAACTACAAAGATCATCGCTAATAACATCTTTACTCAGCCCTCCTTTCTTCTTTATCCATTGATCTAATTTTTCTGCTGTCAGATTTTTAAGTTCATTCGGATTCTGTTCTGTAAACCATTTGATTTTTAAAAAAGTTTCGCTGTATATATCCGATCCCTCCTTTACATTTCCCCTCTTCTCATTTATAATTATAGAAGAAAAAATGAATGCAAAATATATAAATATGGCTCCTTTATATAAAAATATAACCATAATCTTGAATATTCTGTTGTGATATCAGCAGAATCCCTTCTGACGTTGAAAATAAAGTTTGAAATGCTATAGTCGGAGAAAACAAAGCTGTTTTCACGATCTTTATCTGCTGAGAGAGGAATAAAAGGAATCGAAGCATGAAAATTAAATTAAAAGAGAACCGTCTGGAAGAGATCGAAGGCATTTCCACCGAATATCCTTATGCGTTCCACCATGCGAACCTGGCGGAAACCAAGGTCCCCTGGCATTGGCACGAGGAAGTGGAATTTGATTATATCGCCAGCGGTACGGCAGTCTTTACTACAATAAATCAAAGCCGGATTTTTCAAAAGGGAGAAGCATTTTTCATTAATTCCAATGTGCTCTGTACCATGAAAACGCAAACGGAAGGTGAAACCTGTATTATGGACTCCCATCTTTTCCACCCCACTCTTCTGGGGGGACATTTCAAGAGTATTTTTTCCACCAGATATTTGGAGCCGGTTCTTCAAAACCGGAATCTGGAGTTTCTGGAGTTTCGGGGAGACACTTCCTGTCAGAAAAAAATATTGGAACTTCTCCGCCGGGCTGCCCTGCTGCAAAAAAAGGAACATGTGGAATTTCAGACGCGCAATATTTTTTCGGACATCTGGCTTTTACTCCTTGAAGAACTTCAGGAGGCGAAGCCTGTATCTGCCCCTTTAAATAACACCCGTCAGGAGCGGATCCAGACTATGCTCACTTTTATACGGCAAAATTATCGGGAAAAACTCTCTCTGGAGGATATTGCCCGTTCGGCGTCCATCAGTAAAAGCGAATGTCTCCGCTGTTTCCGTACGGGTATCGGCCGGTCGCCCTTTGAATATCTGCAGGATTATCGGATAGAGATTGCCGAACGCCTGCTGCAGTCCACCGATGATTCCATTTTGGATATCGCGCTCCAAACCGGTTTTTCCAACGGCGCCTACTTTGGAAAAATTTTTAAGGAAGTTCACGGAATTTCTCCCGGGAGTTATCGAAAGAGGCATCAAAAGCGACAGTGAAGCCGAAAGCTGAACTGCTGCATCAAAAAAGAAAGATGTCCAATTAAACTTGTGCACATCACAAAATCATGCTATGTTTATATAATAGATGTCCGCAGAAGGAGCTTCGCCGTATTCGCAGTATGCGGGCGCGCAAATGAAAGACACAGGAGAAAACAGGATGAAGATCATGTCGAACCGTATGGATTACGGATTTTTAAAATATCAGCAGGAGTTTGAGGACAAGGCGCTTGAGGTACTGCGCTCAGGGTGGTATGTGCTGGGGAAGGAAGTCAGCACTTTTGAGGAGCGGTTTGCCGCCTACACCGGGGCGAAATACTGTGCGGGAGTGGCGAACGGCCTGGAGGCGCTTCAGATCGCCGTGCACCTTTTGGGGATCGGCGCCGGAGATGAGGTCATCGTGCAGGGGAATACATATATCGCCAGTGTGATGGGGATCACCATGAACGGAGCGACGCCTGTATTTGTGGAGCCGGATGCGTATTATCAGATCGATGCGGATAAAATAGAAGAGAAGATCACGGAAAGGACAAAAGCGGTGATGGTGGTGCATTTGTACGGCCATGTGGCGGATATGGACAAGATCGTGGAAATCTGCAAAAAGCATCATCTGAAGCTGATCGAGGACTGCGCCCAGTCCCACGGGGCGACGTATAAGGGGAAGATGACGGGCACTTTCGGCGACGCGGGCTGTTTTTCTTTTTATCCGTCCAAGAATCTGGGGGCTTTCGGCGACGGCGGCGCTGTGGTGACAAATGATGAGTCCCTTGCGAAGGAAGTAAAGATATACAGAAACTACGGCAGTGAAAAGCGCTATTACAATAAGGTGGTGGGGACAAATTCCCGTCTGGACGAACTGCAGGCGGGGCTTCTCAATGTGCGCCTCTCCCATATGGAGGAGATCACGAAGGAACGGCAGGAGCTGGCGGCGCGCTATCGGGAAAACATAAAGCAGGAACTTGTGGCGCTCCCGATGGAAAGGGAGGAGGCCGAGGCTGTCTGGCATCAGTACGTGATCCGCTGCGGGAGGCGGCAGGAGTTGATTGACAATTTAAGTCAAAAGGAGATCGGAACGATCATTCACTATCCGATCCCGCCGCATCTGTCGGAGGCCTACGCGTATCTCGGGCATAAAAAGGGTGATTTCCCGATCACGGAAAGTTATGCGGATACGGTGCTCTCCATCCCGATGTATACAGGGATGACGAGGCAGGAGCAGGATTATGTGATCGAGGCAATCAATGGGTTTAGTGGCAAGTGAAGACAGAAGGGCGGCGGAAGCAGGTGTCAGTTCATGACATTTGGAGGCTGAATTGTGACTGGAAACCAGATAAAATAGAGAATCATCGTTGTCAAAAAAACAGAATTAAAGTATACTGGAAATGTCAGTGATTTTATGGAAAAGGAAAGGACTGTCTTTTGACAGTAAAGCTTATGAGTAAATTGGATGAGCAGATAAAACTGTTGGAATGGAAAGATCTGGGAGATGAGAGGGGGAATCTCGTGGTGGTGGAAGGAAATATGGACATTCCCTTTGAGATCAAGCGGATCTTTTATATTTACGGATCGGATGACACGGTTGTCAGGGGACAGCATGCCAACATAAATTCGGAATTTGTGATGATCAATGTCTGCGGGACCAGCAAGGTCAAGGTGGATAACGGTACGGAGAGCCGTGTGATCGAACTGAACAGGCCCAGGATGGGGCTTTATCTGAAAAATAATGTGTGGAAAGACATGTATGATTTTTCGCCGGATTCCATTCTGCTGGTGCTTGCCAGCGAGCATTATGATGAGAAGGAGTATATCCGTGATTATCAGGCATACTTAAAATATATGAAAAAGATAGAGCAGACTGACGCGGACCGGAAAGAGTAATAGAGTTCGTACAGCAGAAGATCGGAAGCAGCAGAGAACTGTGACAGCTAAAGTCGGAAGCAGTGAAGAATTGGCATGGCACAGGGGTCGGAGGCGGCAAGGAAGCAGGAACAGTAAAAGAAAGGTAAATGCAGGGTGAGTAAATTATCAATAGTAGTACCGGTTTATTATAATGCGGATACGCTGGAACTTTTATATGAGGATATGCAGAAAAAAGTCCTGGACAGGCTGGAGGAGTATGAGATCGTCTTTGTGGACGACGGTTCCGGAGATGATTCCTGGGAGGTGATGAACCGGCTGAGGGATCGGGACGAGCATATCAAGTGTGTGAAGCTTTCCCGCAATTTCGGGGAGCATGCGGCGCTGCTTGCGGGGCTCTCCGCCAGCACCGGGGACTGTGCGGTGACGAAGCAGGCGGACCTGCAGGAGGATTCGACACTGATCTTAGAGATGTACGAGAGCTGGAAGAAGGGCAATAAGGTAGTGCTGGCGGTCAGGAAAGAGCGGAAGGAGAATCCCGTAAAGGTATTTTTTGCGAATATGTATTATAAGATCATCCGCAGTATGGTCAATAAAAATATGCCTGCGGGCGGCTGCGACTGTTATCTGGTGGACAGGAAGGTGATCGAGGTGCTGGAGCGGCTGGATGAAAAGAATTCTTCTCTGACGCTGCAGGTCATGTGGGTGGGATTTAAGACGGATATGATCTATTTTGTGCGGCAGGACCGGGAGATCGGGAAATCCCGCTGGACACTGTCGAAGAAGGTGAAGCTGGTGATGGACTCCGTGATGAGCTTCTCCTATTTTCCGCTGCGTTTTATGTCGGGGCTCGGCATCGTGTTCAATATTCTTGCCGTGATATTGCTGATC
Source organism: [Clostridium] symbiosum (assembly GCA_021769625.1). Classification (GTDB taxonomy): domain Bacteria; phylum Bacillota; class Clostridia; order Lachnospirales; family Lachnospiraceae; genus 1XD8-76. The sequence continues at coordinate 52,087 of JAETSN010000002.1, forward strand.
AGTGTTTTTGTGGAGAAATTCACAAACGGAACGCCGATCGCGGGCTGGGCGTCCCTGATGTGTGTGATACTCTGCGCCTCCGGTATTTTGATGCTGATGATGGGCATACTGGGAGAATATATCTGGCGCACGCTGGATGCGGCGAGGACGCGTCCGCCTTATATTGTGGATGAGGTGAAGGATGTGCGGGATAAAGAGCGGGATAAAAAGGAGTAAATAAGTAAAAAAAGAGTTTAGGAAAAAAGAAAAGATAAAGTGATAAGAGCAGAAAATATGGGAGAAAGAGCTAAGAGGCTGAGAAAATAAAGGACTGAGAAAAGCATTGGAAAACAGGAAAGAAACAGGAGGTTATTTTAAGAAATTAAAAATTGTACTGATTGTTTTAAGCATTTTTGCGGCTGTGAAAATGCTTTTTTTTGCATTCGGGCTGGATGAAGAATATCAGCTTGTGATGGCTTACCGCCATGTAAAAGGGGATAAGCTGTTTTTGGATATGTGGGAGCCCCACCAGTCCTCCGCCTTTCTTTGCGAGCTGCTGATGCGGCCTTATCTGGCGGTATGCGGGAAAACAGGCGTGGTGATCTGGCTGAGGCTCTGCGGGACGTTTATCCATCTGGGGGTGAGCGTGTATCTGTGCCGGACACTGCGGCGGATGATCGGAAAGAACAGCACGTTTTTGCTGGGGCTGATCTATTTTAATACGATCCCCAAACAGATCATGCTGCCGGAGTTCGGTATCATGCAGGTATGGTTTCTCACACTGCTGTCACTTTTTCTGATACGGTATTATGACAGAGATGTCGTAAACGGCGGCGAAGGTGTCGGTGCTGCTGGTAGAGGTATCAGCACAGGCGTCAGAGGTGTTGGTGAGGGCATTAGCGTTATCAACAGATATGTCAGAAGGAAAAAATATCTGATATTTGCGGCGCTTGCGCTTGTATTGGAGGTGCTTTCTTATCCATCCTGCCTGCTCTTGTATTTTCTGGTGATGTGGATCCTATGGAGGCGTTCCGGGAAGGACAGATTTGCGGATATGGGAATTTTTACCGGGATCTGTGCGGGGGGCGGCATCGCATATCTGGGGCTGCTTTTGCGGAATAATACGGTGGAAGGGCTGATCGGAACGCTCTCCTATATTGTGGGCGGAGATATCACGCATTCCCTGTCTTTTGCGGATAAGCTTGTTTCTCTGGGGAGAGATCTGCTGGTACCCGTCGGGCTTGGCGTTTTTATTTTTGTTCTGGCGAAGGCAGGAGCAGCAGTGACCGAGGGATGGCGGAAGGCGAAATGCGGAGAGGAAGGGAAAGGAACAGAAATTGTAAAAGAAGGTGAAAAGGTGCGGCTGATCTGGACCGTGGCGCTCTCCTGTCTGGTGGAAATATGGTACTGGGTGGTTTTCAACGCGGGATATGAAGGGATGCAGATTCATCTGGCGGTGTTTGCAGCACTGGGGATATCCTATTATGTTTCCGCGATGAAAAAAGAAGGCATACAGAGAACTTTGAAACAGGCATGCCGGAAAGAGAGAAAAACAGGGAATAGAGAAGCGGGAAAGATTGAAACGGAATGCATAAAAGGAGAAAAAACAGACGAGGCAGGCGGCGGTGAAGAGGCTGCAGTGATAAAAAGAGCTATGCAGAGAGGCCTGCTGCTGGATCAAATGATTTTGGTTGCGGGATCGCTTGCTGCGGTAGTATATCTGACGGATCTTGGACTGATGGATTCCCTGCCTCATGCCATGACGGCGGCGTTTTTCGGAATGACGCTGGTCATCATGTATTGGGAGGAACAAGGAGGCTTTGGCAGAGGATCGGGTAAGTATACCGATGAGACAGATGAAAATGCGGCAGGGCGGACAGAGAATAACGCCGATGGAGCAGAGGAAGATACAGCGGGATGGGCAGCCGGGAGACATGGTAATCCTGCAGGCTGCGTTTATATTGTATTACTGTTATGGGCGTTTACCGCCGTATTCGGAAAAGGTTATACGCTGCGCTCCGGGACAGGATACCACAATGTACTGCAGAGCGGCGGCATCCTGAAGCATGGGCCGGCAGCCGGAACGATCTCCGATTATATGTGCGCCTATATTTATAACTGCGACTATGAAGACTGGCAGGGCATGATACGGGACGGGGACAGGGTGCTGATCATGGTGGATCAGGTCATGAATCTGGGGACGATCCAGTATCTGTTCAAAGATGTGGAGATTTCGCATTATTCTATTGTCAATCCCACGGCTTACGATGAGAGGCTGCTTGCTTACTGGGAAAAGTTTCCGGAAAAGCAGCCGAATGTCATCATTGTGGATGGCTGGTACGGTCAATTGATGACGGATCCGAACGGCTGGCTGATGCGGTATGCGGAGGGAGAATTCGGGTATACTTCGATGGAAGAGGGACGGTATATTCGGATATACCGGAAAGAGTAAATTTACGGTCAAAGAGAATGCGGAAGGACAGTCAAAGATTTCGTTTTCCTTTTAGTCAGCAACGGGGTTCTACGGTATAAAAGAGCGCCTCTCTGCGCACTTTATTAGTGAAATACCTCGCAGCAAGCTACGGGGTATTTCACCCTCGCGGCATTCGCCAAAAGCTCGTGCAAGCACGGCACTTGGCTCATTGCTCGCGGAAATAAGTAAAGTGTGCAGGGAGGTTTAATAATACATGGGACAGCAAAATAAAAAAACAGGAGTGAACGGAAACGGCGTTACGGCGGGAAACCAGAGTTTCATGCCGAAGAGGGAGGTCTATATCAGGCAGAGCGCCTGCGTGGCGGGGACGAAGGAAGGGGAAGGCCCCCTGGGAGAGCTGATTGATATGGTGGGCAAGGATGATCTGTTCGGCTGTAAGACCTGGGAGGAAGCGGAAAGCACGTTGCAGAAGGAAGCGGTGACGCTGGCGCTCGGAAAGGCGGGCATGAAGGCGGAGGAGATCCGCTACCTGTTTGCGGGTGACCTGCTTGGTCAATCCACGGCTTCCTCCTTCGGTGCATCTTCGTTTAATATACCCCATATAGGGGTGTACGGGGCATGCTCCACCTGCGGGGAGACACTGGGACTCGGCACGATGGCGATCTCGGGCGGGATGGCGGAAGATGTCATCTGTGTCACATCCAGCCATTTTGCCAGCGCGGAAAAGGAATTCAGGTATCCGCTCGCCTATGGAAACCAGCGGCCGCCGTCAGCAACCTGGACCGTGACAGGGGGCGCGGCTTTTGTGCTGACTTCCAAAACAAGCAAAAGGAACCGGGCAAAGATCACCGGCGTGACGAACGGAAAGATCGTGGACTATGGCATCAAAGACTCCATGAACATGGGAGCCTGTATGGCGCCTGCCGCCTGTGAGCTGATCGCCGCGAACCTGCAGGATTTCGGCAGGACGCCGGAGGATTATGACAGGATCATCACCGGAGATCTGGGGCTTGTGGGCCAGAGGGCGCTGATCGATCTGCTGAAAGAAAAAAATATAGACATAGAAAAGCAGCATATGGACTGCGGCATTGAAATCTATGACAGCAACGCGCAGGATGTGGGAAGCGGCGGCTCCGGCTGCGGCTGCAGCGCGGTGACGCTCTCCGCCTATATTCTGAAGATGCTGGAGGAAGGCGTCTGGAAGAGGGTGCTTTTTGTGCCCACCGGGGCGCTTTTATCCAAGACCAGTTTTAACGAGGGGATGACGGTTCCGGGGATCGCGCACGGGATCGTGCTGGAGGGTGCTGGCGCATGAAAGTGCCGCTGCGATAATAACGGTTCAGCCGCATCATACGTAAGCTGACAAAGTTCCGGACGATTGACGAAACGCTGTTATTTCGGTATAATGCCAACAGCGGGGAACACTAATCGGAGGACATGCGGCATGGCGTTGGAAAATAAACTGAACATCACTGACTCGGCAGAGCTTGCCAGGGTGGAGGAACGGACCAGCAAGGCAAAGGCGTTGGAGTTGTTTGAAAAGGGCCTGTTGGATCAATTTGAGACCGGGACATTTCGGGGGCTTGCACAAATCCACAAATATCTGTTTGATGAGATATACAGCTTTGCGGGACAAATCCGAACTGTGAATATTGCGAAAGGGAATTTCCGCTTTGCCTCCGTCCTTTATCTGCAGGCAGCGCTTAAGCATATTGGACAAATGCCGCAATCTACTTTTGATGAAATTATTGAAAAATATGTGGAGATGAATGTGGCGCACCCATTCCGGGAGGGGAATGGCAGGAGCACAAGACTCTGGCTGGATGCCATTTTGAAAAAGGAACTCCGGCAGGTCATTGACTGGAGCATGGTGGACAAGGAGGATTACCTATTGGCGATGGAGCGCAGTCCTGTCCGGGACCTGGAGATCAAAATGCTTCTGAAAGCGGCGTTGACTGATAGAGTTGATGATCGGGAAGTTTTTATGAAAGGCGTGGATGCCAGCTATCACTATGAGGGCTACGATGTTTACAGGACAGCAGATGTAAAAGATGAAAACCGCCGGAAAGAGCACGCCGGAAAAGAAGAATAAAAGAACAGATATAAAATTACGGCAGGGCCGCGCTTTGGCCTTGCCTTTTTACATGACAGGAGATAAATGATCATGCAGGAAAAAGCATCTAATGAAAAAAAGAGTAAGGCCCGCATTTTGTTTGTGGAGGACGACGATGCCATAGCCTCCGGGCTGGCCTATGCGATGGAGCAGGAGGGTTACATAGTCGTGCATTGCGGGGATGTTGCCGCGGCATTTCAGAAAATAAGGGAATCTGGTTTTGATCTGGCGCTGCTCGATCTGCAGCTGCCGGACGGCGGCGGAAAAGAGATCGGAGGGGCAATGAAGACCCGGCATGTGCCGGTCATCTATCTGACCGTCATAGACGATGAGGACGAGATCGTGGCGTCTCTCGAGGATGGCGCCGCCGATTATATCACAAAGCCTTTCAGGCTGCGGGAGCTGCTGGCGCGGATCAAAAAGGCGCTGCAGGAAGAAAAAGATCCTCCGCAGGTTTTGAGGATCGGTGAGGCTCTGATCGATAAAGACGCCGGAAAAGTATATGTCGGGGGAGAAACCGCCACGCTGACGGCGCTGGAGTACCGGTTGTTATTGATCTTTGCGGAAAATCAGGACATTCTTTTGACAAGGGAACAGCTTCTTGAGAGGATTTGGGATATCGGCGGGGATTTTGTGGAGGACAACACACTGACAGTGTATGTCAGGCGGCTGCGGCAGAAATTGGGGGATGCGGTACATATCACTACAGTCAGGGGGATCGGTTATCGTGTTGATCAGTAAAAAAGAGGTGCTGGAACTCTCGGAAGGGATACGCAGCGCGATAGACGGTCAGGATTTTGATCCCCGGGATCATCGGGAAGGGGCATGGAGCATCCTGAAAAACGACATCTATACATTGATCCGTCTGGAACAGGAGAGGAAGAATGCGGCAGTGGAAGAAAAGGAGCATCTGGCGCAGTATCTTTCCGACATCTCCCATCAGTTGAAGACGCCGGTCACATCCATGCTCCTGATGACGGAACTGATGGAAAAGGCGCCGCCGGAGAAGGAAAAAGAGTTTCTGCGGTGCATGAAGAAGGAAATAAGGCACATGGAATGGCTGGTGACGGCTCTTTTAAAGATGGCAAAACTCGACGCTTCGACCACCTCTTTTCATCGGGAGGAGGCAGATGTCCGCGGATTGATCGAGGAGGCGCAAAAATCCATAGAGATCATGCTGGATGTCAGGAACCAGACAGTGACGCTGCAGCAGGATCAGGTGCTGTGCTGCGATAAAAAGTGGACGGTAGAGGCGCTGATCAATGTGCTGAAAAATGCCTCGGAGTGTTCCGGGGAGGACAGTGAGATCATCGTGGAATGCGGCAATAACCCGATCTATGACTGGATCTCCGTGACGGACGCGGGGGAGGGGCTGAAAAAAGAGCAGATCGCCGGCCTGTTCCGCAGGTATGAGAATTCAAAGAAGGAGAACGGATACGGGATCGGGCTGCCGCTGGCGCTCTCCATCATGCGGGCGCAGAACGGGGAGATAGAGGTGCTGCCGGGCGGAAAGGGATGCGGGGCAACATTTGTGATGAAATTTTACAAATAGTCACCGGAGAGTCACTTTTCTTATTTATGATGTAATGAAAAGCGGCGGATACGTCTGGCCAGGGCATTAACGATAAATAAGAAAAGAGGTATCATATGGCAATTTTGGAGGTGAAGGAGCTGACAAAGATCTACGGGAGAGGGGACAATCAGGTGGTCGCCCTCGATCATGTCAGTTTTCAGGTAAAAAAAGGAGAATTTGTCGCCATAGTGGGCGCTTCTGGTTCCGGAAAATCCACACTGATGAATCTGATCGGCGGGATAGACCGGCCGAGCGCCGGCAGTGTGGCCATCGAGGGAAGAGAGATCTTCGGTATGAATGAAAGCGAGCTGGCGATCTTCAGGCGGAGAAATATCGGCATCGTTTACCAGTTCTATAATCTGATCCCGAATCTGACCGTCGATGAGAATATCATGCTGCCCTGTCTGCTGGATAAGCGGAGGCCGGACCATAAAAAGCTGGAACAGATCGTGGAAATGACAGGACTGTCACATCGCAGGACGCACCTGCCGGGGGAGTTGTCCGGAGGACAGCAGCAGAGGGTATCGGTGGGCAGGGCGCTGATCAACGATCCGGCATTTATTTTGGCGGATGAACCCACCGGAAATCTGGACAGCAAAGCCGGAAGAGAGATCATAGATCTGCTTCTGGCGGCTAATCAGAAGGCAAAGCAGACGTTGATCATGATCACACACGATGAAAACATAGCATTGCAGGCGGACCGGATCATCACGATCAGCGACGGCAGGATTTTAAGAGACGAGGTGATACGGCCATGAATGTTCTGGGAATGCTGGCGTTAAGCCAGATCAGGCGGAAGAAGGCGCGGACCGTGATCACCGTGCTGGCGGTGGTGCTGTCATCCTCGCTGCTCACGGCGGTGGTGAATTTCGCGGCCAGCGGGAACACAATGCTCAAAGGTTTTCTCGGGGAAGGTTACGGCGCATATCAGGGGACATACACCATGATGCTGATCGTGCCCGCGGCTGTTCTGGGGATGCTGATCGCCGCCATGTCGATCCTTGTGATTTCCAATGTGTTCCGCATGAGCGCGAGTGAGCGGGTGGCGGAGTTCGGCGTATTAAAATGCGCGGGGGCGACCAGGGAACAGATCTGTAAAACGATCATGTACGAAAGCTTTTTCTTATCCGTGCTGGCGGTGCCGCCCGGTGTGGCGCTCGGTTATGTGCTGAGTTTTCTGGGGATCGGTGTGGCAAACAGTTATACGGATGAACTGAATGTGCTGGTGCGGTCCATGATGAGGCAGGTCAGTTTTGATCTTTCCTTTGATTTTTCCCCGACGGCGTTGCTCATATCTGTCGTGGTTTCCGTGTGCACGGTCATCTTTTCAGCTATGATCCCCGCGAGGAAAGCCATGAAGATATCGGCTCTGGAGTGCATCCGCAGCGGCGGCGAGAGTAGTTCGGTGAAATACAGGCGGACGAAGCGTAAAATTGACGGGAAGAGAGCGGTTGTATACCAATTGGCGCGCAAAAATGTGGCGACAGGTGACAAAAAGATGCGATCCGCAGTGACGGCGCTCTCGTTCAGCATGATCCTGTTTGTGACGATGAGCGGCCTGAAGGAGATCGCGGACGGCATATTGGGTTACATTTCTTATGACTACGGATATACCGTGATGGCGGATTATACGTCAAACTATGAAAACAGGATCCATCCGGAGACGGGACGCAGGGAAAGCCACTATGTGCAGGCCATTGACAATGTGCTTGCGGAAAAGATCACGGAGGAACTGGAGGCGTACGAGGGAGGTGAGGTTTTCGGCATGGGACAGGACTATAATACCTATGTGACAGTGCTGGGGGAACGGGAGATCACGCCCGAGCTGCGGGAGATGCTGCAGGAGCAGGATGCGGAATGCCTGTTGACAGAAAAGCAGCCGGAGTACGAGCTGGAAGTGGAGATCATCATCATCGACGAGGCGCATTACAGAGAAATCTGTGAAAAGGCAGGCGCAGAGTACGGCGATGTGGTGCTGGTCAACGATTACAAATATAATGACCGCGGGAAGGAGAAACACATCCTGCCGCTGTCAGCGTCGGCTTCCTCCCTGCAGCTTGAGCGGGCGGACGGGAGCACGGAACAGGTGCGGATCGGCGGTATGCTGGCAGGGGAGGATATCCCGGCGGAACTGATGTATCCCAACATCAGGCCGGTGCGCCTGATCCTTCCCTGCGCGGAGGTGAGAGGGTACAATTGGATGTCGTCGCCGAAGGACGAGAACGGCTATATGACATATGCGAAAGCCGTTCTGGAAAAGTATTTTCCGCAGGGAGATCTGGATTACGGGGAAGCGGGATTCGTGTGCCGGGTGTTCGGGGCGCAGGATTTTGCAAAGATCATGAATATTGCCATTGTGCTCGCCTTCTTTTTCCTGTATGGTTTCGTCTTCCAGCTGGGGCTGATCGGCATTCTCAATGTGATGAGCACGGAGCTGTTCCATGTCAGGATGCGGGCGAGGGAATTTGCGGTGCTGCAGAGTGTCGGCATGACCTCCGAATCTTTGCGGAAGATGCTGAATTTGGAGAGTGTTTTCTGCGCAGGCAGGGCGCTTGTGACGGGACTGCCCGTCGGCATGATCCTTGTGTGGCTCATGAAATATTGTGTGCAGAGGATACTGCCCATCCCGTTTCAGATGCCCTGGGGGACGATCGCGGGGGTGATGGCCGCATCCTTTGCAGTGATCTGGGCGACGGTGCGCATATCGCTGCATGCGCTGAAGGACCAGAACCTGATCGAAACGATCCGGATGCAGGGATAGGGAGTACCCCGGAACAGAAGATTAAAATTTCCTTAAATTTTATCTTTTTGAAGATTTTACCGACAAAAAAGAGTTGACACAAATTCCGGCCGTGCGTATGATAAAAGTAGTAACCTATAAAGTGATCAAGCGGGACTGGAAAGACAGCATATGTCCGGATGATGCGCCAGAGGAAATAGCGGCTGAGAAGCAGACAGTATTTTCTCTGCAGGGTAATGGGCATCAGAAGAACATATGCAGGACTGGAATAGGAGGACAACCATGAGAATGTGGAAAAAAATGACAGCGCTTGTTCTGGCTGCGGCGGTGGCTGTGGGTACGCCATTAGTTGCCTGTGCTGCGCCGAACGCCTGGATTGACGGAAATACACCGGAGGAACTCACCAACAGAGTGACGACTACATCAGGGGAGATCATCTGGCCTTCTGTTGTGACGGATTTCCATGCGACAGACCTGACGGCACTGGTACCCATTACGCCAATGAATATAGTTGATATGGAGACCGGGGCAAATATCAGCCAGTATGCAGATGCGGAGAGCCATGTCTATATTGCAAACAACAGAGAGTACGGGCAGCTTGCAAAATCGGCGCTGGACAGCGCGAGGTGGGCTGTGGGCGCACAGATGGGCCCCAGTTTTACGATGAACCTTTTCCTGTATGAAGGTGGTGTCTATAAACCGAGGGAAAGCACCGTTCAGGAGATGGATTTTGTGATGGAGATCCCCAAAAAACTCAGGGATAACACAAAAGATTTCGCGGTGCTCAGACTGAATGTGGACGGGACGGTATCCTATCTGACAGATCTGGATGCGGATCCGCGGACGATCACCTTCAGAACGAACTATTTCGGTACATACAGCGTGTACTGCCTCGTGTACGGCGGACATGGATGCTTTGACGCATATAAGCCGGCACCCCAGCTTATACCGGTAGATCAGGCGACTCTGGCGGCGTGGGCAGCTATGGGAATCCCGACAGACCCGGCAACGCTGGCGGCTTTGGGATTTCAGGCAGTTCAGTAATACCCGGTTTTGGCCGGATAAAGAAAGCGTATCCCTGCGGTCAAGGCCGCAGGGATTTTTAGCGCGAAGCGCGCGGTCTTTGGTTGAGGACAGGAATATGAGGAAGATAGAATTTAAGATGGAACGCCCCGGCCTGCTGAAAGAGGGAGACAAGATCACCGTGACGGAAGGGGTGCTCCCCAGCAACTACTATTACACGATAGACCCGTCTCTGGCGATGTCGGGTAATTTTCCTTTCTCGGAGCGGATGCTTGCAAGAGAGGGAATTGTAGTCAGTGTGGAAGAGCGTTCGGCAGGATATTATGTGACCGCGGAATTTGAGGAGTGAAGTTACAAAGGACGGGCATTCCCCGCATAGGTTTCAGCACCTGCGGAGCAGATGACAGGAGGACATTGTTATGTTAAGAAAAATAGCAACAGACAAGGCGCCGGCGGCGATCGGGCCGTATTCACAGGGAATCATCGCAAACGGATTTCTATTTGCATCCGGACAGATCCCGATCAATCCCGCGACGGGAGGGATCGAAGGGGAAAATATCACGGAGCAGGCGGAACTTGTGATGAAAAATATCGGCGAAATCTTGAAGGAGGCGGGCACCACCTATGAAAATGTGGTGAAGACCACCTGTTTTCTGGCGGATATGGCGGATTTTGGAGCATTTAATGCGGTTTATGAAAAATATTTTACGGGAAAGCCTGCGAGAAGCTGCGTGGCGGTAAAGCAGCTCCCGAAAGATGTACTTTGCGAAGTGGAAGTGATCAGCATAGTTTGAACACAGGGCGGCTGCGGCGTATAACTTTCGTTTTATTCCCGCGACTGATGAGCCGGGTGCCGTGCTTGCGGCGGGAGTATTGACTTTCAGATGACTTAGCGTAATATCAATAACAGAAATGGGAAAAATTATGTCAGAAAAAAATAATATCATCCTGATCGGCATGCCCGGAGCGGGAAAAAGTACCGTAGGAGTCGTGCTGGCAAAAAAGAGAGGCTGTCGCTTTCTGGACAGCGATCTGCTGATACAGGAGAAATATGACGCCCTGCTGCACGAACTGATCGCAGAACATGGAACAGAAGGCTTCTGGAAGATCGAGGAGGGGGTAAACGCTTCTATCCGTGCAAAGCGTACAGTCATAGCCACCGGCGGCAGCGTGATATACGGTCCTGCGGCGATGGCGCACTTTAAGGAGATCGGTACGATCGTTTATTTAAAACTTTCCTGCGAGACGATCCGGGAGCGGCTCGGGGATTTACATGAGCGGGGGGTGACTCTGCGGGAAGGACAGACGCTGGAGGATCTGTATCGGGAGAGGGTGCCTCTCTATGAAAAATATGCGGATGTCGTATTGGACTGCGAAAAAAAGAGGATCCGTGAGATCGTGGATGAACTTGGAAAAATCGAATAGAAGGAGACCAGACCGGTCTCCGGTATAAAAAAGAAACGGAATAAAAAAGAAAATCTTCCGCATACTAGTTCCAAAGGTATGTGGAGGTTTTTTTATGGATTATTTTCATGCGTTTTGGGTCGGCGGGCTGATCTGCGCGCTGGCCCAGATATTATTAGAAAGAACTAAAATGCTGCCGGGCCGGATCATGGTGCTGCTTGTATGTACCGGCGCAGTGCTCAGTTTTATCGGTCTCTATGATCCCCTGGCGGAGTTTGCCGGCGCCGGCGTCACCGTCCCTCTCATGGGATTTGGCCACAATCTGATGAAAGGCGTCCGCGAGGCGGTAGACGAAAACGGCTTCATCGGCCTCTTTATGGGCGGCTTTAAAGCCGCCGCTGTAGGAACCGGCGCCGCCCTGATCTTCGGCTATCTGGCGAGCCTGATCTTCCAGCCTAAGATGAAGAAGTAGTTAACGACGGCGGACGCGGGTATTGACTGATTGATATGAAAGTCGAACTGCGGCATTGGGAAAACCAGCCATGAGGGCGACATAGATTCTGTGAAGACTGTAAAAAAACACCGACGCTTAGCGAGGCTTCTCACGAACTTAGTGACTGTTATCATTTAGTTAGCGCCTTACCCGCGTCCGCCCTAGCAATGTTCAAATTTTTCACTTCCAACATTTCCCGCATGATACAAAAGTTAAGTTTTTGTGAAATCTATTGCGGGAAAAGAAAAGGAATGGTATCGTAAAAACAGACGTATATTTATAAAGAAAACGCGGTAAGGATACCTATGGATAACAGAGAAAACATAAAGCGGAAGGGCTCAAGAAGCAGACTGCAAAAGCGTGTGCGCGTACTGGCGGTCATCACCAGCCTTTCTGTCATCATAACTTTTACAACGATCATAACAAGTATCGCTGTATGCCTCTATTTTAAGAAGCAGAGCAACGAGATGGAAGCTTTTGCCGAAGAAGCGCTGCAGGAAAAGGAAGAGGAGAGCGAAGAGGCAGTGGAAGCTGTTTCCAATGAGATAGTCTACACGCAGGAAGAGGTGGATACCATGGTGACCACGGCGGTCACCAATGCTATCGACAATGCGGATTCGGAGCTTCTGCAGATCCTGCGGGGCAGGCTGGAAAACGGGGACGGAACGATGGCGATCCTGCGGGACCTGTATCCGGAACATGTGGTGATGCTGGATTCCGGCCAGTATTATTTCCTGCCGCTACAGGAAGATCTGGCGATGAATACATATGTGGATGAGAATTTTGTCGCGGAAGAAAACGGGCTTGTGTCCTACCAGAAGGACGGAGAAACGCTGACCAGAAAGGGGATCGATGTCTCCAAATATCAGGGGGAGATCGACTGGGAAGCGGTCAAAAATGACGGGATAGACTATGCTATCATCCGGGTGGGCATCCGCGGTTACAGCGAAGGCGGCATCGTGGAAGATGAATTTTTCCGCCGGAATATAGAAGGCGCTATCGCAAATGAGATCCCTGTGGGCGTATATTTCTTTACACAGGCGATCAATGAGGCGGAGGCGCTGGAGGAGGCGGATTTTGTGATCGAAATGCTGCAGGGTTACCAATTGACTTATCCGGTCTATCTGGATATCGAGGATGTCAAAAAGGAAAGCTGCCGCACTAACGGCCTGACCGTGGAAGAGAGGACAAACAATGCGAAGGTTTTTCTGGAACGGATCAGGGAGGCGGGATATGAGCCGGCGCTGTACGGCAATATGAAGTCCTTCCTGCTGATGGTGGATCTGGCTTCGCTGGAACAGTATGACAAATGGTTCGCGGGCTATACGCTGCCGATCTACTATCCTTATGAGTATAAGATGCTGCAGTATTCCGAAAAAGGAAGGGTGGCGGGCGTTCCCGCGGCGGTGGATGTGAATATCTGTTTTAAGGATTATGAAGATACGGCGCAGCAGTGACAGATTCCGCAAAAGAAGCGGAAGGAAAATGTGCCAGCCTGTACCGGCAGTACAAAGGAGAAAACGGATATGACAGTATTTCAGGTTGTTTTATATTATCTCATTACAATGAATCTGCTGGGATTTTTGTTTATGGGACTGGACAAATGGAAAGCAAAAAAGCGTGCCTGGAGAATTCCGGAGGCAACGCTTCTGCTGATCGCCGCACTTGGCGGCGCAGTCGGTTCTATCATTGGAATGCATCTGTTCCATCATAAAACAAGACACTGGTATTTTGTGTATGGCATCCCGGTTATGCTGGCGATCCATATCCTGCTGATTCTTTTTATCTGGAAGGGACCAGTGCAGTTTATCCTGCTGTAAAATTGCATCATCATTTTCTGATCAGATCGCTACGATAACACCGCCCTCATTGGCGTACATAGAGCTGACGCCCGCAGTATCGAGTATTTTCACATTTCTGAATTTTGCCCGTGCGAGCAGCAGGTCTTTCATCAGGGCTGCCCTGGAAGGACAGTTGCAGTGAGAGATATAAAGTACCTTAGATTCCAGATTCTTTCCTTCACTGACAATGGTGTCAGCCATTTTGATGAGGGCTTTTTTGATACCGACAGCCTGCCCTTTCTGAATGATGACACCTCTGTCAGCTCCCATGACGGGCTTGATGCTGAGGGTAGAGGCGATCAGGGCCTTGACGCCGGTAAGTCTGCCGTTCTTGCGCAGGGTGTCCAGATTGTCCAGTACAAAATAGGTACTCATGGCACTGCGGAAAGCCTCCAGTTTTTTTACGATCTGCGAAAAACTCATAACGCCTTCTTCTTCCCATTCCATGATCTTCATAGCGAGCTGGGTCTCACCGATACTGGCGGACTCAGAATCACAGACATAAATATCCTTTGGGCCGAATTCTTCTTCATAAAGATTTTTTCCAAGTACAGCACTGCTGTAACTGCCGCTCAAATGGGAGGATAAAGTGACGCAGTAAATATGCTCCGCATCGGACGCATAAGCATTTTTATAGCGCTCCGGTGAGGGGCAGGCGGATTTGGGACATTTCGGATAGTCGGCAACCTTATTCAGGAAATCCTGCTGGTCAAATGTCTCATCATCCAGAATCCGGTATTCGCCGACCTCCAATGTCAGCGGGACACGCTCAAAACGAGGATCATTTTTATATTCATCGGGAAGCTCACAACAACTGTCAACCACAATCTTATAACGCATTTATTTTCTCCATTTCTCTTTCTAAAAAACCCTGTCATCTAGTTTTGATTACTACATGATAATATCATAAGAAAACGCCCATTGCAATAGTATATAGAAAAATTTTGTGCTATACTGGTTATATTATTCACGGATATTATATCAACACCGGGCGCGGCGGGTGTGTGCCGCGGGGGGTATCATGTATGAAAGGAGCTGGGAAAATATGGAATTTTGTTTGAAGAACGGAGAACTGGAAGTGGAGATCTGCTCGAAGGGGGCGGAGCTGGTCTCCCTGAAACGAGAGGGCAGGGAGTATATGTGGAGCGCCGATCCGGCATACTGGGGCAGAACCGCGCCGATCCTTTTTCCCTTTGTGGGAGGTCTGAGGGGAAAGCAGTACCGCTATCAGGGAAAGACCTATGAGATGGGACAGCACGGATTTGCGCGGGATATGGAGTTCACGCCTGTTTCCCAGACGGAAAATACGCTGGTGATGCGGCTTTGTGAGACTGCGGAGACAATGGAAAAGTACCCTTTCCGTTTTTTGCTGGAACTTTCTTACGAGGTGAGAGAGGAAGGACTGCTCGTGGGCTGGCGTGTAAAAAATACGGATGAAAAAACGCTGTATTTTTCCATCGGCGGGCATCCGGCCTTCAATTGCCCGATGGAGGGAAGGGGAAGCCAGAGCGACTATATGCTCCGCTTTATGAAAGAGGGAAAGCCGCTGCAGGAGATCGTCTCAGCCGTGATAGACGGTGGGCTGGTGGGGGAAGATACGCTGGAGTTCGGGCTGGAAGACGGCTATCTGCCGGTGACGCCGGATCTGTTCGACACGGATACGATCGTTCTGGAGGGCGGACAGACGGATGAAGTCTCCCTGTGTGATCCGGACGGAAAGGAGTATATCAGGGTGAATTTTGATATGCCGCTTGTCGGAATCTGGACGCCGATCCAGAAAAACGCGCCGTTCCTGTGCATCGAACCCTGGTGCGGAAGATGCGACGACGCGGACTTTGAGGGAGAACTGCCGGAGAAAAGATGGGGGAATGCGCTGGAGCCGTCGGAGGAATTTACGGCGTCTTATACGATCTCGGTGAGTTAGCGAAGTAAATCCCGAAAGCGTGCCTGCACGCTATGTAAGAGTCGGCAGGAAAAGCAGATGAAATGCCGAGTTTGCGAAGCAAATCTCGAAAGCGTGCCTGCACGCTTTGTGATAGGACGTACCCTGCTTACATAATTATGTAAAAAGAGATGTTTTATGTAAGCGGGGTAATTTATGGAAAAGAAACAGGGAAAGATTAACAGTAAGAAACTGATGAAAACGGTTTTCTGGGCGGCGATACTGGTACTGGTGCTGTTTTTCGGGAAAAAACTCCTGCCGGGAGATAATACGGGTGGAGAAAACGGCAGCGATGTATCAGGCAATGATGGCGCGGTAAGCTATCGGGAAAACGACGGAGATGAGATACAAAGAGGCGTGACCGTTGTATCCTACGGCGGGGAGCAGTATGTGGAGGCCTCCGCCTCGGGGAGCTGGGGGCTCGGCTTCGGGGCGGACGGCAGCGAGACGCAGCCTTCCGGCAGCCTTTCCAAGGAAGAACTGGCAAAATATGACGCATGGTTTCTGGGGGACGACAAGGAGAAGGTGCTCTATCTGACCTTTGACTGCGGCTATGAGAACGGCAATACGGAAAATATTTTAAATGCGCTGCAAAAGCATAACGCAAAGGCGACGTTCTTTGTGGTGGGGCATTTTCTGGAGAGCGCGCCGGATCTGGTGAAGCGGATGCAGGCGGAAGGGCATATGGTGGGAAACCACACCTGGCATCATCCCGACATGGACACCATCTCCTCGGAGGATAAATTCCGCGAGGAACTGGAACTGGTGGCGGATAAATATCAGGAGATCACAGGAGCGGAGTTGAATCATTTCTACCGCCCGCCGCAGGGAAAATATAATCTGAACAATCTGGAAATGGCACAGAAGCTGGGCTATAAAACGATATTCTGGAGCCTTGCCTATGTGGACTGGAATGTGGACGCCCAGCCGTCGAGGGAAGAGGCGTTCTCAAAATTGACCGGCAGAGTCCACCCGGGGGCTGTTGTGCTTTTGCATAACACATCCAAAACCAACGGGGAGATCCTGGATGAACTGCTGACCAAGTGGGAAGGAATGGGGTACCGGTTCGGTACTTTAGAGGATTTGACAAAATGAAAAAACTGGTAACGGGCATTTTAGCCCATGTGGACGCGGGCAAGACCACGCTTTCAGAAGGGCTGCTCTATCATTGCGGTATGATCCGGAAGTTAGGGCGGGTGGATAACCGGGATGCCTTTTTAGACACGTATGAACTGGAGAAAAAGCGGGGGATCACCATATTTTCCAAGCAGGCGATCCTGCAATATGAAGACATGGTGATCACCCTGCTCGACACGCCGGGACATGTGGATTTTTCGGCGGAGATGGAGCGCACGCTGCAGGTGCTCGACTATGCCCTGCTGCTCATCAGCGGCGCGGACGGCGTGCAGGGGCATACCAAAACGCTGTGGCGGCTTCTGAAAAAATACAAGATCCCCACCTTCCTGTTTTTCAATAAGATGGATCAGCCGGGGACGGATAAGGAAGCATTGCTTGCGGAATGCAGGGAAATGCTGGGGGAAGGGATCGTTGACTTTTCCGGTCGAAATCTTTCCGGCGAAAATACCGAAGCGTTTTATGAAAATATAGCGGTCTGTGAGGAAAAACTGCTGGAGGAGTTTCTGGAGACGGGGAGCATCGCTCATGGTGAGATCGTCAGGCTGATCGCGGAGCGGAAGCTGTTCCCCTGCTTCTTCGGTTCCGCCCTGAAGATGGAAGGGGTGGAGGAACTGCTGAAGGGGCTTTGGGAATATACGGAAAAGCCTCGTTATCCGAAGGACGGGGCGTTTGCGGCGAGAGTGTATAAGATATCCAGAGACAGGCAGGGAAACCGGCTGACTTTTTTAAAGGTGACCGGCGGAAATCTAAGAGTCCGGGAAGAACTGAAAGGGCAGATGCCGGGAGATCCGGAAAGCATCTGGCAGGAGAAAGTGACACAGATACGCAGTTACTCAGGGGAGAAATATGATACCGCTGACAGCGCCGAAACAGGCGGTATCTATGCTGTGACAGGGTTGTCATATACGATGCCGGGGGATGGGCTCGGCGCAGGGAGGACGGCGGTGCAGCCTGTGCTGGAACCGGTTTTGACTTATCGGGTCTATCTGCCGGAGGGTGTGCAGGCGGCGGAAGCGCTGCCGAAACTGAAGCAGTTGGAGGAGGAAGATCCCCAGCTTCATATTGTATGGGAAGAAAAACTGCAGGAGATCCATGTGCAGCTGATGGGCCCGGTGCAGCTTCAAGTGCTGCAGAGCATGATCGCGGAGCGGTTTCAGATGAGGGTCAGCTTCGGACCGGGCAATATCGTCTATAAAGAGACCATCGCGAATACCGTGGAGGGCGTGGGGCATTTTGAACCCCTGCGGCATTATGCGGAAGTACAGCTTCTGCTGGAGCCGGGGGAGAGAGGCAGCGGCGTCCAGGCAGCGGCGGACTGCAGCGAAGACGTTTTGGATAAAAACTGGCAGAGGCTGGTGCTGACACATCTGGAAGAGCGGGAGCATAAAGGGGTATTGACCGGATCGGTCATAACGGACATAAAGATAACGCTGACCGGCGGGAAGGCGCATCTGAAGCATACCGAAGGCGGAGATTTCCGGCAGGCGACCTACCGGGCGGTGCGGCAGGGGCTGATGCAGGCGGAGTCCGTCCTGCTCGAGCCCTGGTATGAGTTCGTGCTGGAAGTGCCGGCGCAGGCGGCGGGACGGGCGATGACCGATATCGAGCGCATGCAGGGGAAGATCGCGGCGCCACAGATCCGGGAGGATACGGCCATTCTGCGCGGGCGTGCGCCTGTAGCCTGTCTGCAGGACTATCAGATAGAAGTAACCGCCTACACAAAAGGGCAGGGGCATTTGAGCTGTCTGCCCGGCGGCTACGCGCCCTGCCATAATGCGGACGAGGTGATAGCGCAGACGGGATACGATCCGGAGGCGGATCTGGACAACCCTTCCGCCTCCGTGTTCTGCGCCCACGGCGCGGGCTTTTTGGTGCCCTGGTATGAAGCGCCCTCCTATATGCATGTGGAGAGCGGTGTGAAAGATGCGGCGGAAACGGCATATCGGGCGGTCAGACGGCAGGAAGAGGGAAATGCCGGGCAGGGGGCAAGAGGGCTCGGAACGGAAGAGATCGACGCCATCATAGCGGGAGCCTCCCACGCGAACAGCCGCCCGGATGCCGGGGGACGGAAATGGAACGCGAAGGGAAAAAGCAGGTCCGGGGGAAGAAGGGCGGCAGCCGCGGATGGGGGCGGCGGGGAAAGCGTATCCGCGAAAACACTGCAGTACGGCAAAGAGAACGGACAAAAGACGGGGAAGCCAAAGCAGGCGAAACAGGAGTACCTGCTGGTGGACGGCTACAATATCATTTTTGCGTGGGACGAGCTGAAGGAACTGTCGGAGGTGAGCGTCGACGGCGCGAGAGGGCGGCTTCTGGATATCCTCTGTAACTATCAGGGGATGCGGCAGTGTGAGGTGATCGCGGTGTTTGACGCCTACCGTGTCAAAGGGCACGACACGGAGATGCTGGATTACCACAATATCCATGTGGTCTATACAAAGGAAGCGGAGACGGCGGACCAGTACATTGAGCGGTTTTCTCATGAAAACGGCAGAAAATATGACGTGACTGTGGCGACCTCCGACGGCCTGGAACAGATCATCATAAGAGGGCAGGGATGCCGGCTGCTGTCGGCGAGAGAGCTGAAAAAGGAGATCGACTATTACAGTAATAATCTGAAGGCAGACTATCTGGAAAAACAGCCCGCCGGAAAACGGTTTATGCTCGAAGGCATGGAAGAAAAACTGCGGGAGGAGATAGGACAGGGAGAGTGAAAAATGGTTCGGCTTGGGCGGCGATAAGGGAAATGGCATGCCTGACAACGTGTTCAGGCCATCTGAAACAAAAAAAATGGGGAAACCTGATAAAAACAAGGTTTCCTCACTCTTAAATCCACTGCGGAAGATGGGACAATTGAACAGGGTTCAAGTCCCATTCACGCATTCTTAAAATATACTGCGGAAGATGGGACTTGAACCCACACGGTGTAACCACCACAAGATCCTTAGTCTTGCTCGTCTGCCAGTTCCGACACTTCCGCTCAGTCACAGACATCATAATATCACTATCATCTTTTTATGTCAAGCAAAAATTTTATTTTGGATGATTTTCAAAAGACTTCAGGTAAATAGTGTTTTTTCTGGAAAATACAGGCTGTTTCTTTGGAACTTACAGCTTGACTTCCCGATGCTTTTGTTCTAGAATGGTTTTTAAGACATAAATATAAAAAATCGTAAAGTTACGAAAGTGAGGGAGTATTAAAATGAATCTTAAGAACATGAGAATTCAAAAAAGACTGACCACAAGCTTCCTGATCGTGGCCATTTTGCTGAGTGCTGCGGGTATTATCGCCGCTATCGCAGCATTTATTGTGGGGCGTCAGTATTCCAGCGCGCTTGTAAGCTATGGTTTTGCGCAGGGTGATGTAGGTAAGATGATGACGGAATTCGCAAATCTGCGGAGCGATACCCGCGCGATCATCGGTTATACGGATCCGGAAATGGTAAAAAAGGTATACGCGGATCATCAGGCAACCAAGGAAGAGTTCGAGGCAGCTATGGTGGTTGTCGAAGAGGGGCTGGTAAGTGATGACGCAAGGAAAGCTTTCAGCCAGATGCAGGCGGCTGTAAATAAATATTTTGAGATCGAGAGCGAAGTGCAGGGAATGGCAGGCGCCGGCAATGCGGAGCAGGGCAGTGCGGCGCAGCAGATCGCGTTTAATGAGATGGGACCCGCTTACGAGGAAGCATATGCGCAGATGGAAGCGATCATGGATTCCAAGACAACGACCGGTACAAAGCTGGGGAACGTACTCAGTATTGCGGTATATGCAGTTGTAGTAGCGATCGTTATACTTGTTATTATCGGCGTGATCATTGCACTGAGGCTTGGAAGCAGCGTGGCGGTAGGTATCGCCAGACCCCTTGATGAACTGGCGGAGCGGTTCGATAAGTTTTCGAAGGGAGATCTGGAGAGCGAGTTCCCGACTTATGACCGTCCGGATGAAGTCGGTGATATGATGAAATCCGGTAAGGAGATGAGCCGTGTACTGTGCGGTGTCATTCAGGATCTGAAACAGGCTCTGGTAGGTCTGGCGGACGGCGACTGGACAGTAACGTCTCAATATCCTGAAATGTTCATCGGTGATTTGACAGC
Source organism: [Clostridium] symbiosum (assembly GCA_021769625.1). GTDB lineage: Bacteria > Bacillota > Clostridia > Lachnospirales > Lachnospiraceae > 1XD8-76. The sequence continues at coordinate 72,861 of JAETSN010000002.1, forward strand.
GATCGCACAGGGAATGGATACGACCATCACTAAGATGAATGAAGCATTACATAACATTAATGAGGTTTCCGATCAGGTATCCATAGGCGCGAGCGGACTGGCGGAAGCGGCACAGTCTCTGGCGGAAGGCGCTACAGATCAGGCTGGTGCTGTGGAAGAACTGCAGGCTACGATCGCCAATATTACCGAAGCGGTAAACCATACGGCAGAAAAGACAAAAGAATCTTACAATCAGGCTCAGGAATATTCCGAGAAAGCGGATGCGAGCCGTGGCGAGATGGAAAAACTTATGGAAGTTATGGGACGTATCAACGAGACATCCCAGCAGATCGGCAATATCATTTCCGAGATCGAAGATATCGCAAGCCAGACAAACCTGTTGTCTCTGAATGCTTCCATCGAGGCAGCAAGGGCAGGCGAAGCAGGCAAGGGCTTTGCGGTTGTAGCTGACCAGATCGGCAAGCTGGCTGACCAGAGTGGTAAGTCCGCAGTGGATACCCGCCGTCTGATCGAAGGTATCCTGCTGGAGATCGAGGATGGAAACAATGTTGCGAACCATGCGGCAGGCTCCATCGCGGAAGTAGTGGAAGGTGTAAACCAGATCGCAGGAACAGTTTCCGGACTGGCTCAGGTTTCTGCAGAGCAGGCAGAGTCCATGGGACAGGTAGAAATCGGTATCAACCAGATCTCCGAGATCGTACAGTCCAACTCTGCGGCAGCGCAGGAGCTCTCTGCAACGAGTGAAGAGATGCTCGCCCAGTCTGAGACGATGACAAATCTGCAGAGGCAGTTTAAACTGAAAGAAAGGTAATTCAATATACGGAGCACAACGCTTCCGATTGCTTTTGGGCAGGAAACGGGTGAAATAAAAAAAGAACCATTTCGCGATTGATGCGGGATGGTTCTTTTTAGTTATACTGAAGCGTAATGCCTGCTGTTTAGTAACCGAGATTTTCCGGTACGATAAACAGCTTGATCCTGCCGGGGTGGCTGCTGCGGCGGGTGATCACGGTATGGCTGCAAATGCTGTCTTCGGAAAAGCAATGGGCGCATCTGCCAAGTGTGTGGCAGGGTGTATTCTTATGCAGACGCTGCACGTTGGCAGGTGCGGCAATATGTTCGATCCGCTGGATACCCTCTTCTATGGAGCTCACAAATTTATTCATGCCAGCAATGATAAATACTTCCTTAGGTCCCTGCATCAGGCAGGCAAGGCGGTTTCCGTTGCCGTCGATATTGATCAGTTCTCCGTTATACGTGATGGCGTTTGTGCTCATCAAAAAGACGTCCGCCATAACCGCCTTGCCGTAGAATTCCCGTTTTTCTTCCGGCGTCTTCGCCACAGCGCGGTCTAGTAGCGTATAGGACCCGTTTTTGATGGCATCCATCAGTCCGCATTCCCTGGCGGATTCCGAACCGCCCCAGGTAACGGAGCTGCCTGCGGGGATCTTTGTCAGAATATCTTCGACCATAGCTCCGGAATTTTCATAATAGAAGGCTTCGATATTTCGTTTTTTCAGATTCATGATGATGCCGGGAACGGCAGCACTGAAAGCAGCTTGTAGGTTATTCATGATGTAGTTCTCCTTTTTGTGTTTTTGTTTTAGTATAATATGAAGTTGGCGGGATGGCAAGAGAGAGGGCTTTTTTATGATGTAGGAGGGCGGACGTCGGGAGAAAAATCAAATCCTCCGTCGCCGCGCTCTCGCTGGCTCTGTTTTTCAAGAGCCTGTGAAAAGCGTAGCGGAACTAGGCTCGAAACTACCTCGCTATTATAAAGTGACTGAAAAATAGTCAGAATTTTCTGAAAATTCGCAATTAAAATGATAAAAACAGAAAGAATAAAAAAACTTGAAAAAATTTTGAAAAATGTGTTGACAATTAAGAAGAAGGTGATATAATGGAAACATAAACAGAGAGAAGAAAAAAGAAAAGGCGGTACGGTCCAATGAGAAAGTAAATCTTCACCGGAATGATACTAAGACAAAGGGGTAAAAACCAATGGACAGGTAAAACGAAAGCCTAAAATCAAATAAGACTAAAGAGGTATAGACCAATGGGCTGAGGAGAAAATTCCGAAAGAAAATAAGAAGAAAGAGGTAAGGGCCAATGGACAGGTAAAGTTCAAAACCCGGATCAGAAATAAAATAAAACATGATAAAGGTGGTATAGACCAATGGGCCATTAAAGAAGAAATCGGAATCATAAAATCAGAATATAGCGAAAACGGTACGAACCAATGTATATAATATGGACAGAAGGATTTGTGAAGACAAGTAGCAGGGAGATAAGCGGGGAATATCGAAATCGAGATATAAGGATAGGTGAATACGATAAAGCCGGATGAGAGATCAGAAGGTAATTCAGAATTAATGGAGCAGCGGTGAACACCGATAAATATATAAATCATGAAATCTAAGCAAAGGAGGTACGGACCACCTAAAACATAAATTTTTACCATAAAAAGAATAAGGAACCAGAAACAAACTGAAGCGGACGAGTACATCTGAAAGGGTAACGGGAAAAAGAAAATAAAGAAGAAGACGTTACAGTACACAGGTACAGGAACAGAGAGAATGGAAAGGATGCGGAAGGTCAAAACTTCATATAGATCATGAGAGAAAATGGAGGTTAAACCATTGGACAGCATAGTTTAAAAGAGGGTATTAGTCGAAGAAGATTAATACCCTCTTTTCATGTTAGCATAAGACCTCTCGCGTAGCGTGAGGTCGTTGGTTTGTCAAAGAGACATGAAAACTTTTTATATTTGGGGTTTATTTTCTGTAGATATTTGTAGATAAATAAGGTATAATATCGACAGATATCATGTCTATGAAGGCAGCAACAGAACAACAGTATGAAAATGAGGATCTTATGAGAAAAAACAAAGCAGGAAAAAATAGAAAATCAGAAAAAGAGTATAAAAGAAAACGCTTTTTTGCGATGGATGACGACTACGATGAAGATGATGATATAGATGACGATGACGAAGACGATATAGATGATGACGAAGATGATGATATAGATGATGATGAAGATGATGATATAGATGACGGCGATGAAGAAGAAGATGATGATGAAGATGAAGAAGATGACTATGAGGACGATGATGACGAAGGTGAAGATGATATAGAGGATGACGATGAAAGCGGCTGGAACAGCGAAGGCGCCAGACGGGCCCGCAGGAGAGCCAGAAGGATCAGAAATCAGATACTGGCATATCTGCTGATCGTCATAGTGATAGCAGGAACTGTATGCGGATGTTTCCTGGGCGGCAGGGGGATCATCCAGAAGCTTCAGGCGAACAGGCAGGAGAAAGAGCAGGAGGAGCAGTTAGAGGCATTAGAGCCGGTGGAAGAACCGACCGTGGATATCGGCGAAACGGGAGAGGAAGAACCGAGCGGTGAACTGCAGCTTAGTCCTCTGGATCAGATCGTGACGGCGAGGATCGCTGAGATGCCGCTGGAAGATAAGGTGGCAGCTCTGTTCATGGTGACGCCGGAACAGCTCACAGGTGTGCAGGCTGTGACGAAGGCGGGAGATACGACAAAAGAGGCGCTGGCAAAGTATAAAGTGGGCGGTCTTGTATATACGGAAAATAATATCACGGGCGCGGATCAGCTGAAGGAGCTTTTATCCAATACGGCGCTGATTGATCAGACATTATTTCTGGCAATTGAGGAGGAAGGCGGAGAAAATTCCGTGTTGGCTTCGAAACTTACTGTTACGGAAGTGCCGGATATGGCATCGGTAAGCGGTGTGGATGGCGCCCATCTGGCGGGCGATGATACGGGAGTAAATCTTGCGGAGTATGGATTTAACCTGAATCTGGCGCCGGTAGCCGATGTAAAGACATCGGAAGAGAGCATTTTGGGCAACAGGAGTTTCGGCTCTGACCCGGTACAGGTAGGCGAGATGGCGGCGGCTTATGTAACGGGGCTGACGGAGAGGGGAATCAGTGCCTGTGTAAAGACGTTTCCGGGGCTGGGTGGTGTGACGGAATCTACGGAAAACGGGATGGCGGATACGCAGCGGAGCCAGAGTGATATGGAGTCGGCGGAATTTCCGGCTTATCAGGCGGCTATTGCAGCGGGAAGCGAGTTCGTTATGGTAGGGACAATATCTGCGCCCGGATTGACAGGAGGAGACAATACGCCTTGTTGTCTCTCCGGTGCCGTGGTCGGGCTGCTGCGAAATCAGCTTGGATTTGATGGGATCATTATTACGGATGCACTGAATGAGACCGCGGTCACAGATTATTATACTTCTGCGGATGCAGCCGAAAAGGCGCTGAGGGCAGGAGTGGATATGATCTATATGCCGGAGAATTTTGAGGAGGCGTATACAGGTATTCTGCAGGCTGTACAGAGCGGTTCTCTGGAGGAAAGCCGCATTGATGAGTCCCTGCAGCGGATCTATCGTGTGAAATATAAAGACAGAGTGGACAGCGCACTGGGAGAAGATGCCGGTGCGGAAGGCATGCCGGAAGGGGAGGATGCCGGTGCGGAAGGGGGAGAAGAAGTACCTGCGGAATGAGCAGGTATTATCCGAGAATAGTTTGGGAAGAAAAACCGTGTCAGGAGTGTTATGATTCCGGCACGGTTTTTGCTGCGGTAAGAGCTCATGTGCGGAGCAACCTTACCGGCTGACTGAGGTGCTGACGAATAATATGGATGGCTGAATTGCTGTCCTGCGTGTTGGACATGTGAAAAGAAAGTCTTGACAATTCATCATACCCGTAGTATATTAAACATATGAACAGTTATTCATATGTTCATCAATGAGATTTAATGGTGGACTGTCAGAGAATCGGGAAGCTATTTATAAAACAGGATACGGAAAGGAAGAGAATGGAGATGGAGAAACGGGGAGTAGATTGCTGTGATCAGGTTTTTGTGCATGAGGATCTGGTGAAAAAGGTAAATGCAGGTATGCCTGAGGAAGAGGAATTATACGATCTGGCGGAACTGTTTAAAGTGTTCGGGGATTCCACAAGGATCCGCATTCTCTTCGTGCTTTTCGAGGCGGAGGTCTGCGTATGCGATCTGGCGGAGGTGCTGCATATGACGCAGTCCGCCATTTCCCATCAGCTTCGGATTTTGAAGCAGGCGAAGCTCGTCAGCGCGAGGCGGGAGGGAAAGTCTGTATTTTATTCCCTTGCGGATGACCATGTGCGTACTATCATTGCGCAGGGGCGGGAACATATAGAGGAGTAAGTTCAGACGGACCGGGCTTTTGATCAGGCGGAAAGATATCGGAGTCTTTGAGTAACGGGAAAGGTTACCCCGGCTTCGCAGTCAGGGGAGCAGATAAAAATGAGAGGAAAGAAGGATAAAAGGATGAAGAAAAAATTTAAAATGGAAGATCTGGATTGCGCAAACTGCGCGGCAAAGATGGAGGATGCCATAAAAAAGATACCGGGCGTAAATGACGTCAATGTCAGCTTTATGGCACAGAAGATGACGATCGAGGCAGATGAGGAGAGATTTGACGAGATCATGAAGGAAGTTGCGGCGGCCTGCGCCAAAGTGGAACCGGACTGCAGGATCTTACTGTGAATTTACAGTAAGAATGGTATGTAGTCGGTTGAGCGGCAGGTCAGGGACTTGCCGGAGTGGATGAAAGAGACAAAGGCCAGAGGATTTTGCCTGTGGGCGATAAAGATACTGGAAGGAAAGGCAGGGTAAAAGGGGAATGACTAAAAAACAGAAAAATATGCTGCGCCGGATTATCATATCTTTTGTTTTGCTGGCGACGCTGATGATCTGCGAGCATCTTGGCGTATTCGGCGAACTGTCGGGAAGCTGGCTGTTATTGCCGGCCTACGCGGTACCTTATCTGATCATCGGGTATGACATTATATACAAGGCGGCGCGCAATATAAAAAACGGCCAGATCTTTGATGAGAATTTTCTGATGATGCTGGCGACCTTCGGCGCTTTCGGCGTCAGGGAATATTCGGAAGCGGCGGCCGTGATGCTGTTTTATCAGGTGGGCGAGCTGTTCCAGAGTTATGCGGTGGGGAAGTCCCGCCAGTCCATCTCGGAGATGATGGATATCTGTCCGGAATATGCCAATATAGAGCAGGATGGAGAGCTCTTGCAGGTGGATCCGGACGATGTGGAGGTGGGCAGCATCATCGTGGTGAAGCCGGGGGAGCGAATCCCTCTTGACGGTGTTGTGACAGAGGGGGAATCCTATATTGACACGGCGGCGCTGACCGGGGAATCCGTGCCGAGAAAAGTGGCTGCAGGAGGAGAGATTTTCAGCGGCTGCGTGAACGGAAGCGGGACGTTGAAGATCAGGACCACAAAGGAATTCGATGACTCCACGGTGGCTAAGATTCTGGAACTGGTGGAGAACGCCAGCAGTAAAAAAGCGAAGACCGAAAAGTTTATCACGAAGTTTGCAAGGTACTACACGCCGGTCGTGACAATAGGCGCGGTACTTCTGGCTTTTGTGCCGCCTTTGATCCTCGGCGGCGGCTTTGGGGAGTGGATTCAGAGAGCCTGCACGTTTCTTGTGATATCCTGTCCCTGCGCGCTGGTGATCTCGGTGCCCCTTGGATTTTTCGGCGGGATCGGCGCGGCGTCCAGAATGGGCGTTCTGGTAAAGGGCGGAAACTATCTGGAAGCGGTGGCGGAGATGACTACCATTGTATTCGACAAGACCGGCACGCTGACAAAGGGAGAATTTAAGGTGACAAAGATCCTGCCGGCGGAGGAAGCAGGCAGTGAGGGCCTGAAAGGCATCGGGGCGGCTGGCGGCGAGGGCAGCGGTGAAGATGCAGCGGACGGCTATAAGGATATGGGTGAAGAAGGCGGCAAAAACGGCGGATGTGTCAATATGAATCTGACAGATCTGAAAAAGCGGATGCTGCTCGAGCTTGCGGCTCTGGGTGAGGAGTATTCGAATCATCCTATCGCGGTTTCCATCCGGGAAGCCTATGAGGAAAGCGGCGGGAAGCCTGTTATGGACAGGGTGAGCGACGCGGAGGAGATCGCTGGATGCGGCGTCTGCGTCAGGGTAGACGGGAAGGAAGTCCTTCTGGGAAATGAAAAGCTGATGCAGTTAAGGGAGATAGCTTATCAGCCTGTCCATGCTGTCGGAACCATTGTATATGCCGCGGAAGAAGGGAAGTATCTGGGAGCGTTGGTGATTTCCGATCTTGTGAAAGAGGGAGCCGCCGAAGCGATCCGCAGCATGAAAAAGGTGGGCGTGAAAAAGTGCGTGATGCTGACCGGAGACAGAAAAGAGGCGGCGGATGCCGTGGCGAAGGAACTCGGTATTGACGAAGTGCATGCGGAACTTCTGCCGGGAGATAAAGTCAGTATTGTGGAAAAACTGCTGGAAGGGCAGAAAGGGCGCGGAAAATTGGCGTTCGCCGGGGACGGCATCAATGACGCGCCGGTGCTTACAAGGGCGGATATCGGTATCGCCATGGGGAGTATGGGTTCCGATGCGGCAATCGAGGCGGCGGATGTGGTGCTGATGGATGACGATGTGCAGAAGATCGCCGCGGTGGTGCGCTGTGCGAGAAAGACGCTGCGTATCGTAAAGCAGAACATTGTCTTTGCCCTCGGCATAAAAGCGCTGGTATTGATCCTCGGCGCGCTGGGTATGGCGAATATGTGGGAGGCGGTCTTTGCCGATGTGGGCGTGGCGGTGATCGCGATCATGAATTCTATGCGGGCGCTGAAGTCGGACGGGAGAGATTAAACGGGGGTAATCGCCCTGTGATGTTGGCCTGAGTTTTGTTGTTCATATTTCCTCCTTTCAGGCGCAAAAAAGACGTATGGTTTACAGGCTACTGTTCCATACGTCTTTGTGTTTTTTTAACCGCCTTCCTGGTGTCAGGAATGCTTTTTTGACTGTTCCAGTTCTCGTTGAAGCCTGCTTATTTCATCTTTCAGGGATATGTTTTCATCTTTTAAGGAAGTATTTTCGCCCCTCAGGGAAGTATTCTCCCCTTTCAGCTGTTCAACGGCAGCTTCCGCATCCTCGACACGTTTATCGATCCGCCGCATCTGGAATTCGTATTCTTCCCGCATCTGACAGGCATATCTTGTCATCTCGTCGCCGTTTGATTTGTAAAGTTCCTGCGCCACCTTGCCGAAAGTAGGGTTGCCATCTGCCAGCATTTTGATCTCCTTCCATGTAGTCGCCTTAAAAAACCAACGTCTGCACGCTCCGCGAGCAGTCTTATGCTAAGCGAAGCCCAGCGGACAAGCCCGCGTTCCCTGTCCGCTTCCGTTGCCGGATTGATATGCTTTAATTCTAGCACACGGAGCTCAAACTTGTCATTATAAATATATGAATTTTCCATATCCATCAGTTTATAAGAAGCATAGAATTTGGGGTTCTTCGGGAACAGGTTGAAATCGAGGATATGCAAGTGTTTTTATACTTTTTGTATCAGGCTGCAAAAAATGTCGCAGAGGTTCATACTCTGCGACAAAGGTAATAATAATTTTTCCTATAATATTATATCTTTTATCACCTGATTTGGCAATAGACTTATCGGAAGTTTTATCATTCAACTTGAGATTCATTTTATATATTTGATAAATTTAGAGCAAAAAATTCAACTCAAAAGAATGGAGGTATTATTTACATGATCAAAAAAATATATTTTTCTTACTATTGTGACAGGTGGTTTTTGATGAACAGTTCCCGGCTGAAACCGTCGAGCTGCGCAAAGTATTATACAACTATTGAGAAATATATCAAACCCTACTTCGGAAAGGAATTATTGCACCGGATCACTCCCGAAAAAGTAGATGAATTTACACAGGCGCTGATCTGTGAAAAAAATTTATCGGTTAAGACGGTACGGGACATTCTGGTCCTGTTTCATTCCATCTTTGTCTATGCCGGAAAGCGGACAGGCCGCGACCGTTCAAACATTGAGATCATCTATCCTCAAAAAAGCAGAAAACAGGTGCGCGTCCTGAATGATCAGGAGGAGAAAAGGCTGATCGTGTATCTCGCGGACCGGATGGATCTGTGTAAATTCGGCGTTTATATGGCGCTCAGGACAGGACTCCGGGTCGGGGAACTCTGTGCGCTCCAGTGGAAGGATATTTCAATGAGTGCATTGACTATATCGGTCACACATACCGTTCAGCGGATCAAAAATCTGGATCCGGAAATCGATCAGAAGACAAAGGTTATAGTAGAGGCGCCTAAAAGTGACAGTTCCTGCCGTACGATTCCGCTCATGCCTGACATTGCGGCCCTGTGTGCGCAATTTGACTGCGGTGATCCGAAAGCTTTTGTTCTCACGGGGACATCCCGGTGTCTGGAGCCGAGGAAACTGCAGCGATGTCTAAAATCATATCTGGCGGAATGCGGCATCTCCGGCGTACATTTTCACACGCTCCGGCATACTTTCGCGACCCGCTGTATTGAGGCCGGGTTTGATATGAAAACTTTGAGCGAAATTCTGGGACATGCCAATATCCATATCACAATGAATCAGTATGTCCATCCGGATCTGGAACTGAAAAGGGAGAACATGAGCCGGCTGAAAAATGTGATCTGCATTTGACTGTTATAGTCAATTTATATGCCTTTTGTCGCAGAGTATGAACCTCTGCGTCACTTCCTAAACAGTAAATGTTCAAAGGAGTATATAAATATGGAAAAAAATTTGAACATTGTTCTGCAGCCTCAAAAAATCTGCTTTGCCAAAAACTGCATTAAGATCACAGATTCCCGCACAGGCAGCTATGAGATCCCATACAGAGAACTGGTTCTGGCGGGGATCAGGATCCGCGATGAGGAAACCGGCGGTTTTTATGAGCCGGAGATCACGGAGATTACAGAGGAGATGGAGGGGGAACTGCTCCTTTGGGATTCTGGGAACTGCCGTTTTATCATCGGAACTGAGCAGACGGGGAGAGCGGCGGGAAGCATGTTGTCGGAACTGAGTTTGCATGCGCCTTACATACTGATCGGGAATCAGGACTGGTTTGACAGCAATGATAAAGAAGCATTCGGGGAAGTTGACGGCATGGTGAAACTGATGCGCGGCTTCTGGTGAGTGTGAGGTGGGAAAAGTGGAAAATCTATGCGGGGATCAGCAGAGTACGGACGAGAGGAAGGTATTATGCTTTGGGCTGCTCGGCGCATTTTCCTATGGAGAAAAGGGGAACAGCACACAGAGTGAGACACTCCTGAAAGCGGGAAAGAAGGCGGTATCTTTTTTGCAGTACATGATCATAAATCATGAACGCTGCGTCTCTTCGGAAGAGCTGATCGGAAAATTTTGGACAGAGAAAAGCAGGGCACCCGAAAATGCGTTGAGGAATATGCTTTTTAAGGTGCGGAATCTCCTGAAGGAGATGTTTCCGGAACAGGAGGAGCTGATCGTAACGCTGCCCGGCGGCTATGCATGGTCCCACCGGGTAAGGCTGGAACTGGATACGGAACAGTTTGAGGGAGCCTGTCTGAAAGCCAGAGAGGAACAGGGGGATGCATATCTGAATCTGCTTTTGAGGGCGGTTTCTCTATATAGGGGAGATCTTCTCCCGGCAAACGACGGTGACTGGCTGTTTATGCTAAGGCAGTATTACAGGACGCTTTATCTGGATGTCTGCAGGACAGTATTGCCAATATTGTATAAAAAAGAGCAGTGGATAGAGCTGATCGGCATCTGTGAACAGGCATACAGGATCGACTTTACGGTGGAGGATTTCACAACCTATCAGATGCGCGCGCTGATCGGTTTAGGGCAGTTTGAGAAAGCGCTTGAAATATATGATGTTTACGGGACAAAACTGGAAGAGGAGCTTGGGCTGTTTCCCGGAGAACAGGTCGAAGAGATCAGGACGCTGGCCCTCGGGATGACAAAAAAGGAATTACAGATGTCCGATATCCTGAAACTGATCTGCAAGGAGGAAGAGGATCAGCACGCATTTTTCTGCACGTTTGAAATGTTTCAGAATATTGTGACGCTCGAAAGGCGGCATCTGACCCGTTCGGGGGAGAATGCGGCGCTTGTCATCATAAGTCTGGGAAAGGGAGCTGTGCCGACTACAGATGCGCGGAGGCTGGAGCGTGTGCTGATGGAGGGGCTCAGGGGAGGAGATCCGGTCGCCAGACTGGAGGCGGGCTCCTATGTGCTGATGCTGCCGGGAGCCAACGAAGAGAACGCATGGGCGGTGATGGGCAGGATAGACAGCAGTTTTCACAGGATATACCGGCATTCCAAAGCCCGCCTAACCTATTGTATCAGTAAACTGTAAAAAGTGAAAATAGAGATCAGAATTACCGGAAAAATAACAGGAAACTAACAGCCGACTGCTATAGTAAGGATAAATTAGGACGGAAGGTGTTGGAATGGTGCTTCGGGAGAGAATGATCCCATGCCACAGCCGGGAAGCGGTGGTCATGGTGAAGTCATATAAAAACGGTATTCTGGATGGCTGCCTGCAGCATCCGAGGTTACAGAATAAAGAAAAACTTTATAGCCTTTCTCAGATGATATTGCTCCTGAATAATCTGATGGATCTGGAAAGCTGTCCGAACCGGCCGCTGCCGCTCATCTGTCCGGAGAGAGACGACGGAAACGAAGATGCAGTATTCCGCATTCAGATATTATTTCGGGAACATTACACATGGCAGGGAAAACTGGTCTGGGAAAACGGAAATCAGGAAGTGGTGTTTCATTCCGCGATAGAACTGATGCAGCTGTTGGATGAGATACTGGAAGAATAAAAAGCCGGAAGACGAAAAAGGGATAACGCTTATTATGACAGAGAAAGAATTACATAAACTTCGAAAACAGGATCTTCTGCAGCTCCTTTTAACACAGGGAAGGGAAGCGGTGGAATTACAGGAACAGATCATGAGGCTGTCCGTATCGCTCGGGGAGGCGGAAAGTACTACGGAAAGGCTGAAAGACAAACTGAATGAAAAAGACGAACTGATAGAAAAACTGAAAGGGCGGCTGGATGAGAAAGACGCCCGCATCAACAAGATGAGAGAAGTGATGAAAACGTGGCGCGCCAACCGGCAGATCGAACTGGAGGAAGCAGGGAACATCGCGGAAGCGGCGCTGAGGCTCAACAAGGTCTTTGAGACGGCACAGAAAGCTGCGGATCAATATATATATAATTTAAAACAAAGGTGTGAGAGAAAAGATGAGTGAAGAACGAAACGAGGGGCAGGCGGAAAAGCAGTTCGAGACGCCCAGCCTCGAAACGATAGAGGGAGCGCTGAAGAAGGAACAATATCGGAACAGCTACGGGAGGGTACTGCGGAGTACGATATTTTCCCTGATCGTCGTTGCGGCGGCAGCGGTTCTGATAGCGGTTTTATTTCTGCCGATCCTGCAGATCAGCGGCGAGTCCATGACGAATACGCTGCAGAACGGTGATATCGTGGTGGCGGTGAACCACTCCAAATTTGAGACCGGAGACGTGATAGCCTTCTATTACAACAACAACATCCTCGTCAAGCGGGTGATCGCCTACGCGGGGGACTGGGTTGACATCGATGAGGACGGCAACGTCTACGTGAACGGCGAAAAACTGAATGAGCCGTATATATCGGATAAGGCGCTGGGGGAATGCAACATCGACCTGCCTTACCAGGTTCCGGACGGGAGATGTTTCGTGATGGGGGACCATAGGGCAACAAGCATAGACAGCCGGAACACGGCGGTAGGCTGCGTCAGCAGCGAGATGGTAGTAGGAAAGATCCTGTTCAGGGTATGGCCCCTGTCAGGAATTGGAACGGTGAAATAAACAAGGATAGGTAGAAGGAAGGAGGAGCGCAATGAAATCTTTAATTTCGAAACAGGTGGAAAGATTCTTGCGTGAACAGAAAAACTATAAGCGTTGGCTGGCGGTATTTCTCTGTTTGGCAGTAGTGGTAACATTAGGAACAACAGCGGCCCTGAAGTACAAGGGGATTGCGGTGACAGGCGATGCGGATGCTGCACAGGAGATGCACATGGAGCAGGCCGGGGAAGTCCAGACGGTGGTTTCGGAGGAGGTTCCCGAGGGGATGAGACGGCATGTGCACACAGACGCATGTTACGAGGAGCAGAAAGTGCTGGTATGTGAAGACGGGAAAGCGGAAGCCGGGGGTGCGGCGGATACCGGGGATGCGGCGGATACAGGGACTGACGCAGGCGGCACTGAAGGTTCCGGAGATACAGGGACGGCAGACGGCCATCACCACAGCGATTCCTGCTATGAGGTGACGGGCGGAGAGTTAGTCTGCGGCAAAGAGGAACATACGCATGATGATTCCTGCTATACGGATGGTGGGGAGACCCTTACCTGCGGCAAGGAAGAGGGGGAAGGCGCAACAGATGGTCATCAACACAGTGATTCATGCTATGGAGAGGATGGAGAGCTGACCTGCGGCAAGGACGAAGGAGAAGGCGCGGAAGAAGGCCATCACCATGACGATTCCTGCTATGGAAGCAGTGATGGAGAGCTGACCTGCGGCAAAGAAGAACATAAACATAATGAGAACTGCTATAATGGCGGCGAGAAAAAACTGATCTGCGGACTGGAAGAGGGCGCAGGGGCAGCGGAAGCACAGGCAGCACCGGTGGCGGAAATTCCGGCAGCAGAAGCAGCACCGGCGGCGGAAACTCCGGCAGCGGATGCAGCACCGGCAGCGGAAACCCCGGCTGTGGAAGGCGAACATGTCCATACTGATGCCTGCTATGAATTCCAGAAGGTTCTGACCTGCGGCAAGGAAGAAGGCGAGCTGGAAGAGATTCCGGTGGAGGTAGAGTATAAAGCCGGCAAGCTGACCTGCAAGGGAGAGGACTATGAGATCGTCGTCTCCTATGGCGCGGAAGCGAAGATACCGGAAGGCGCAAAGCTGAAAGTAGAGGAGATCGAAAAGGACAGTGAAACTTATGAAAAATGCTATAACCAGATGGTGGAGGCGCTGGCTGCTGAGTCAGACGGCGAAGAACCTGAAGTGTCCTTTATCAGATTTTTTGACATTACTATTTTGGCGGATGGGAAAGAGATAGAGCCGGAGAAAGAGGTTACCGTCCAGATAAATTATAATGACGCAGTGGTGGATGATGATGCGGAGCAGGAAGGCTTTGCAGTGCATTTTCCTTCGAGCGGCGGCACTGAGATTTTAGATGCGGAAGTAAAAGACAAAAAAGGTTTTGAATTCAGTCAGGGCAGTTTTTCCATAGCAGGCGGAGGTATGGCAAAGGTGCCTGCAAAAGCCGGACGGCTCGAATGGAGTGGTGACGGGTGCAAAATTATAGTAAGTTGGGATAAAAAAGTAACTGTTCCTGCAGATGCAAAGCTGAATGTCGAAGAGATTAAAAAGAGCAACGAAAGCTACCGGAAATATCTGGATAATAGCAAAGGCGCGATCAAAGCTAAAAAGAACGGAAAAAGTGAAGAAATCGGAGCGGACGAAAGCGAATTCGCAAGATTTTTCAAAATATCCGTGGAAGATGGCAGCGGTAAAAAAATAAGTACGAACGGCGATGTTGAGATCAGCGTAGAATATGACAATGCCATTACCGCCGGGACAGCGGGAACAGCAGCTATGGTTCTTGCCGCAGATGACAACAGCGAGGTGCTGGGCGACCTGGCAGATATGGAGGAAGGCGAAGAGATCAGTAAATTCCAGGCGAACAGGAAACTGGACGGGAAAGATTTCAATGTAGGCACGATGGTGCTGGCGGAGGGAGAAGACGGAGTTATTGAAGGCGGCGGAACCGGGACTGAAGGAACGCATAATAATATTTCCGGATATTTGGACTTAGATACGATTAAAGCTGCGGATAATATGTGGCAGATTGGCGATGAGCTGTATAAAGGAAATTCTTCTACTACAGATAATAAGCCTGTTCAGAATGATAATGTCCGTATTCAGAAAAATGTAATTCCGACAGATGTGGAGAATGAGTTTCTGGTGTATCTGTCAATTGATGTGAAGACTACGGTAAGTGAAGAGATTGATGTAAGTGCTATTAAAGCTTTTACACATTTTGATCAAAAAGCAGATGGTACTGTAACGAATGTAAGTAATGAAGTAGATATTTATTTAAAAGAAAAGAGAGCTAAGAATACTATAGTAACTTTTACAGATTCAAAAGGAAATATTCTTCCCGGTTTCGAAAAAATAAATTTAGGATGGGATAAATCAGAAAATTTTTGTCTCATTTATGAAATGAATGGTACTTATTATCAAATAGGAGAAAATTACAGCATAAAGAATACTGGTGGTGATCCAGAAAAAGTGCTTACGTTAAAGTTTTCGGATACGCTTCTTGAGGTAATTAAGCAGCATCATAAAGAAACATCTATTTTAAACGAAGTAGTTGATGAAATGGGGCCTTATATTACTTGTGAAGAGGTAATCGGAGGAGATTATTTTGTAGACGGAAGTATTTTTACTGATAACAAAAAAATCACCTGGAAGCCTGCGGTGGATCCTGATTGTCCTACTTCTGAGATGGTAAATGACGAGTATTGGAACCTAAACGCAGCCCAGCTTCTTTACAGGGTAAAGCTTGATGTAACAGCAGAAGGATTTCAGAGTTGCGCTGAACACATTAATAGTAATTCAGCTGATAAAGAATGTAATCATTTCACCCCTGTAAATAGTGATGCGTATCTGACATATGGGGAGGACAACACAAAGGTTCATTTCCCTCAACCTACAGTCAGAGGCTTACGTTATAACGTCGCACTTAAGAAGATAGATAAAGATAACAAAGCATTACTGCTTCCCGGTGCAGAATTTGAGATAAGAGGAACGGGTGATGGAACATATGACGTAACAGGGATAACGCAAACACTTACAACAGGAACAGAAGGAACTTCAAAAGGTATTTTAAAGTTTACAGATCTGCCCTGTGGTACCTATGAGTTGTACGAGACAGTTGCGCCGGAAGGATATAAAGCGATAACAGAAGCGGGTGGTAAAAAAGTTGGTGAAGTCAGAGTCTGCTATACGGATGAGCCTCAT
Source organism: [Clostridium] symbiosum (assembly GCA_021769625.1). Lineage (GTDB taxonomy): Bacteria > Bacillota > Clostridia > Lachnospirales > Lachnospiraceae > 1XD8-76. The sequence goes on from JAETSN010000002.1 coordinate 88,833, forward strand.
GGGGAAAAACTGATCGTGGACGTACCTAACATGCTTTATAGAAATGAAGTAGCTACTGATGGGGTACTTACAACGGATGAGAATGGATATATTCCTGTCGAAAATGAAAAAATTCCTCCGATCAAACTGGTGAAAGTGTGGGAGGACAATAATGATACTAAGAAGCTTCGTCCTGATTCGGTAATATTTAAGGTGGAATATAAGACAGATACCGGTTGGAGTACAGTTTCTGATAATAATGTGACTATTGGGCATGAGGAAAACTGGGAAAAAGTTATAGAGGTTCCGGAAGCTGATGAGTACAGGGTAACAGAAATATTACCGGTTGATTCAGGGGACAATTATAAGATCAAGACGGATGATAGCACTGAATATGCGGATGAAGGTAAAACGATTCCTCTTGCTAGCCTTTCTTCAGTTAAATATGAGGGGAAAGATATCGGTGTCTATACCATTACGAATGAACTTGCGTCAAGACAGATAGAGTTTGTGAAAGTGGATCAGGAAGATAATGGATTACCGGGGGCAAAGTTTGTACTTTACAGAAGACCTGATAATACAGCGTTTGATCCTGATGCAGCGGTGGTAGTTGACGGGTGGCCGGAAGATAATGCAGAGAATAGTGAAAGAACATCTGGAGAAGACGGAAAATTTTTCACTGGTGGATTGCAGGTAGGTGACTACTGGTTAAAGGAAATCGAGGCTCCCGAAGGTTATTTACCAATAGAAGCACCGTATGAACTGAGCATAAGAGGAAATACGGTTACGTTAACAAAAGGCGGAAGTATACCAACTGATGCAGAAGTTACTCTTGATAAGAGCACTAATAAAATAACAATCAAAATCAAAAATACATTGGCTGAACAACCGGTAAAAATTCTGAAAAAGGCAACCGGTACAGATCCGGGAACCGGATATCTGGAAGGGGCAGAGTTTGATGTTTACTATTCGGAAGACGGAGACAGAGACGAGGTTGAAAGGATAGGAATATGGAAATCTGTTGCAGATGGCCGGGATGACGGAATTTTGGTTGATGAGCGTAATGATGCAGTAACAACTCTTAACGTGGGTACCTACTATTTAGTGGAAACAAAGGCTCCTGAGGGATATATTCTGGCCGAAAAAGAATTTGTAATTGTAGTTACAAAAGGTGGCATATCAGTCGGCTACGGTACGGGTTCGATGCCAATGGAAAAGGATTCAGAGGGACTGTATGTGGTTGAGATTACTAACAGTACAGGTGCAATACTCCCCGAAGCCGGCGGACCCGGCACAGCAGCTTATACATTCGGCGGTCTTGCGATGATCATCGCAGTAAGCCTTATGTACGGTCTCAATATGAGGCGCAAAAGAGAGAAAGGAGGTTTGGAATAAGCGCTAAGGAAAGCGTAGGAATAGCCTCCGACTCGACGCAAGGATGCGCCGGATATAGAGACCAATAGATAGAAAGCAACACAAAGAAGTAAAAGCAAAAAGCGACAAAAGTAACACAAAGCAAGGGCTTGAAAAGCAGAAAGGAAATGATTATGAAAAAGATGAAAAGATTAGCTGCCCTGTTCTTAGCTGTAGTTATGGTTATGGCTATGGGGATGACAGCATTTGCAGCACCAACTCAGCAGACTGTTCCGACAGGCAAAGGTGGCGAAGCAACTATTACTATCAGGAATCCAAAAGCGGGTATGAAATATACGGTTTATAAAGTGTTTGACGCTACGAAATCGGGTGAGGGTGATAACTTTAGGATTGCGTATACTTTACTCAAAGGGCAGACAAAGGAAGATCTGAAAGGAACAGGTTTTGAAGCGGATGCAAACGGCTATGTAACAACTGAACTTACAGAATTATCTTCTGATCATGTTACAGCATTAGTGAATTTGGCAAAATCCAATAAAAGTGTAATGGTCGCGGAGATTACATCAAACGGTAATGAATTGGTATTTACTGGTTTGGAGTATGGCTACTATGTGGTAACATCCGGCGTAGGTGCAGCAGTTTCAATCGACAGCACAACTCCTAATATGGTCATTAATGATAAGAACCCTACCGGGCCGAGTAATTGTAAAAAAGAGGCAGATAATGATCTGGTACAGGTTGGCGGAAGAGCAGAATATACAGTAACCTTCAACACGGCAAATTATGAAACAAAAGAAGTAGAAATAAAAGATGATCCGGCAACAGACGTAGTTGAAAGCGGAACAGAAATAGTTACAGAAAAAATTTATCAATATATAATTACAGATACGGTAGAAAAAGAATTCTTGAGCGAAATCACTGTTGACAGCGTTAAGGTTTATAACAATGCTGCTGATGAAGTGGGGACAGAGATAAAAGTAGGCGATGCTGTTCCGCAGTTTGATGCAGAGCATAAAATGACAATTGATTGGACCAGTGATGGAACAGAAAATGGAACTCATCTTTATCCGGATGGTGCTATTTTGGAAATCAAGTACCATGGTACTGTGAATAATAAGATTGAAGATGGCCAAAGCGGAAATACAAACAAAGTACAAATTACTTGGAATGGTAATCCCAAAGGACTTGAAGATGATGATGATGTTTATACTGCTTCTGTAATAATTGATAAAGTAAACGGTCAGGATAAGAGCAAATTAGCTGGAGCAGTATTTGTACTTCTCGATAGAGAAGTTCTCGGAACAGGTGATGAACATGTTGGAGAAATTCCGAGAGATGCAAATTATTATATGATAGATAAAAATACTGGAGCAGTTAGTATCGGGGAGGTGGCGAGATTACCAAAGGACGATAATGGTGAGTATATATGGCCTGAGACTGCCAAAGTGACTACTGATGAAAATGGTGCAGCTAGTTTTTCAGGTTTACAGCCGGGTAATCCATATTATCTGCTTGAGATTGAAGCACCAGACGGATTTAATAGACTTGAGGGGACAACAGAATTTAATATTGGCTCAGTTTTAGAAGAGGGAAGTGATGCAGAAATTTTGGCAAGCATTACAGCATTAAAGATGACACAAATAGTAGAGAATAATGCAGGTGTAGAGCTTCCTTCCACCGGTGGTATCGGTACAACGATCTTCTACGTAGTTGGCGGTATTCTGGTAGTAGGCGCAGGCGTTCTGCTGATCACAAAGAAGCGCATGAGCGCACGCGAGAAATAAAAACAGCGTATGTTTCCGGGAAATACGGAAATACATAAAGAAATAAAAAATGAACTTCCGGAGCGCGGAGTCTCCCATGCTCCGGAAGATACCGCACAGGCTGACACCTTCCCGTGGTGTGCGGTGAGCAACGGATGACAGGCAGGGGAATATCCCCGGACCTTTAGTCCGGCGAACGTCGGCAGGTTCCGGAAATTTTCCGGAGTGAAAATGGAAAAGCAACTGGCGGAGAAACCGATGAAAAAGAAAGAAAAAGCCCGAAAGGGTGAGAAAAAGAGGGTTTCCCTTTCCACCATCATTCTGGTGGCGGTACTTCTGGCAGGACTGAGCATCATGCTGTACCCGACAGTCAGTGATTACTGGAACTCATTCCACCAGACGCGTGCGATCGCCAACTATGACGCCATTGTGGCAGAACTGGATGAGACGGACTATGAGGCGCTGTTTGCGGAGGCGGAGGAGTACAATGAACAGCTCAGGGGGCTGGGCGCCCCGTTCTCGGAGCATGAGAAGCTGGCGGAAGCATACAGCCGGACGCTGGATGTGGCGGGGAACGGCATCATGGGATATATTTCAATCAGCAAGATCGGCGTGGAGCTGCCCATCTACCACGGCACCAGCGATACGGTGCTGAACGTGGCGGCAGGGCATCTGGAGGGATCCAGCCTCCCGATCGGCGGGGAGAGCAGGCACAGCGTGATCTCGGCGCACAGGGGCCTCCCATCGGCAAAACTGTTTACGGACCTTGACCGGATGGAAGTGGGGGACAGATTTACGATCACGGTTCTGAACCGGCTGATGACATACGAGGTGGACCAGATCCTGATCGTGGAGCCGACACAGATGGACGCGTTGAGCGTCACACAGGGGAAAGACTACTGCACGCTGCTGACCTGTACGCCCTACGGCATCAACAGCCACCGGATGTTAGTGCGGGGCCGCAGGGTGGAGAACGAAGAGGGGGCCATTATCGTCCACAGGGAGGCGACGAGGATACCGCCCTATATCGTGGCACCGGCCATCGCGATCCCGATCCTGTTCCTGGTACTGCTGCTGTCCCTTATCAGCTATGGCAGGAAGCCGGCAAAGGTGAGCACGAAGGATGTGATGGAGCTGAGCAGGACGCTGCCGGATGCCAGAACGGAGGAAGGGAAAACAGCAGAAGAACCAGAGGGCGTGCCGGAGCAGGGGAATCCCCCAAAAGAAGATGGTAAATATGAAGCAGAACAACATAAAAAGGAAGAGGAATAAAGTAAGGAGGATGAGCCATGTACAATAATAAGCGATCAGTCATGGGGAAGTGGAAACGCACCTTGATTGCGGCGGCGCTGACGGCGAGTGTGATTCTGGCTTTGCCGGTCTGGAACGTGGGGCGTGCGGAGGCGGCACCGGATGTGAGCGCAGGAAGCTGCGGGCTTACAGTGCAACATTCCAATGAAAATGCAAAGGAACTTGATATTACGGTCGATCTGTATAAGGTAGCATCAATAGATCCTGATTTTACGGGGTATGATGCGTATAAGCTGAAATTGGGAGATGCATATGCGGCTTTAGAAACTGATTTTAGTAATGCACAGGTGAGCGGCAATAATGTAGGCGGCAACGCTCCATACATAGCCTTGGCGCAGAAAGCAGCGGAAATAGCATTAGGACAGAAGGGAAATACAGCACAGAGCACGGCAGGTAGTGTGGAGATGAAGATTACCGGTGACGGAGGCATAAAAAGTGCGACTTTCAGTGGTCTTGATGCTGGTATGTATCTGATAGTTGCTCATGGCACGAATTTAATGAACCCGAACGACTATGTAGACTACATCAGTGACGGAACATCTGAAAAGCTGGCTACGATGGCTGAAAATGAACAGTATGTTTACAGGTATTCTCCGGAACTGATTGCCCTGCCGATGAGGCCAGGGGAGAATGGCGGAGCGCCGAATGGCAGTTTTAATACGGCTGAGGGAACAGGTTGGCTTAATGATGTAACAGTATTTTTAAAAAATGAAGAAGTGCAGCGTTATGCATCTCTGGAAATCGTAAAAAATCTGGATAAGGCTCCGTTATCTGATGGCAGCTGTGTATTTGAAATAAAGGCAGAACTGGAAGGTGAAGAGGTTTACCACAGCTTTAAGTCGGTAGATTTCAAAAAAGGCGAGACAAGTAAAACTATTAAAGTGGAAGGCCACCTTATTCCGGTTGGATCCAAGATTACAGTTACGGAAAAGTTTTCGGGATTTTCATATACCATCGATGCGGATGCGTGGACGAAAGATGAAGCAGAACCGGATACAAAAGATCCTGTAACAGGAGAGAATATAATAAATAACAGGGTTGTATTCACTAATAAACGCGAGTTTTCCGGTGCGGGAAGCAGCGCTATCACAAATAACTTTAAGTTCAGTGCAGAAAATGGCTGGGAGTGGACCACGGACCGGCCAAATGATGAAATCAGGCCCAATACTTAAAAGGAGGACAGAAAAATGAAAATGAATAAAACAGTTTTAGCCGTTGCTGCGGTAGTTCTCCCTTTAAGTGTGGGAGCAGGGAGCGCTCTTGCATACTTTACGGCGAATGATTCGGCAGCAGGCGGGTATGCAGTTGAAGTGGGAATTCCGGAGACGGATATGAAGGAAGAATTTGTTGACGGGGAAAAGCGGATCACGATAACCAATACCGGAGATGTGACTATCTATGTTAGGGCGAAGGCCTATGCTGTAGATCCTTCTAAGGTTACATTAGTCCCTGTCAGCGTAGAAAACCCGCGTGGCCAGTGGATAGAAGGAGTAGATGAGAAAAACGAGAAGTGTTATTATTATAATCCTGCCTTAAAGGCAAAGGAAAAGAATGAAGACGGCACTTTTAAGTATGACAGTACGGAAGAATTGAGACTGAAAATAGGTCCTTTTCCGGCTGATCCGGCAGAAAATGATGAGTTTGATGTTGTGGTTGTCTATGAGAAAACCTCTGCAGTCAAAGTCGAGAATGGAAAAGTGGTACCTGACTGGGAGTTTGCGCTGAAGGTAGAAGACAAAGTATTGAAGGAAGATTCAAATGAGGAAGGGGGGAATAATCAATGAAAAAATTTAAGGGCTTTATTTCCTCTCCAAAAGGGACATTGGCAGTATTCGGGGCTGCGGTGGCACTTCTGCTGTTTTCGTCAATAGGGGGCGCGAGGGCGGCGCTGACATATTACTCGGAAAACCATATGACGCAGATAGAAACACAGGAGATTGGTGTGGAGATTCTGGAAAACGGGAATTCAGTTCCGATGAACAGTGCCGGAACAGCCAGGGAACTCAGGCTTATACCGGCGGATAAAGAGTTCCAGATCGGCGAGACATATGACGAAGAGTTGAGCGTCAGGAATACAGGTGAGATCGATCAGTATGTGCGTGTTACGGTCTATAAGAGCTGGGTGGATGCCAACGGCAAACCGGTAAAAGATGTATATCCCGGTTATATTGAGCTGACGCCTGCCAATGAGGAATTGTGGGAGGTGGATGAGGATGCTTCCACGCAGGAAAGAACGGTATACTATTATAAAAGGCCTTTGGGGTCAGGGAAGGCGACGGAACCGTTTACAGCGAAACTGAAAATAAATGAGGCCATTGGAAAGATCGTTACAGAAGAAGGAGACGATGTTAAGTTTGATTATCAGGGGCTGAAGTTCCAGATTAAGGTGGATGTGGATGCGGTGCAGACACACAATGCGGCGGACGCGATCCTGAGTTCCTGGGGGCGTGAAGTGGATAACAGTGGTGCAGGCGAAAACGGCGTTTTGGACAGCCTGATATTTAAATAATAAGGAGGCTGAATATGAGAAAAAAGATATTTTGTCTTGCACTTCTTGTGGCGTTGGTTATTTCCGGAACTATGACAGCTTATGCGGCGGGGGGTACAGACAGTGCAAGTGGTAACGATGTAAGTGGAAATGAAATTGCCGGCAACCTGACAGGAGACTGGGTCGTGACATTCACACAGGCTGGCAGGATAGAAGACAATCTGGGCGGAAACAGCACTATCAACGAACGGATTGCGGAAATGCAGCCGGGTGATAAGATCATTGCCAGTGTATCGTTGGGAAACAGTTATAATACTACTACATACTGGTATATGAAAAATACGATCATTGACAGCATGGAAGAAGCAGGTGCATCCGGCGGTGCCTACGGCTATAAACTGGCATATGTCGATCCGGCAGGAAAAAAGACCGAACTGTTTAACAGCCGGAGAGTAGGAGCCGACGATACGAACGGCGGAACCGGCCACGGTCTGGAAGAACTTAATAACGAGGAAAAACTGAAAGATTACTTTTATCTGGGGGACCTTGCCAAAGGCCAGAACGCGAAAGTGATACTGACAGTTGAACTGGATGGTGAGACACAGGGCAACAGCTATCAGGATAAAGTTGCAAATCTGTCGATGAACTTCGCAGTGGAGCCCCAGCCGGGCGTTCCCGGCGGCGGTGGCGGCGGGAAGACCCATCACAGGACGATAACAAGGGAAGTTGTGAATAATGAAATAGTCTATCTTGATGAGGACGGCGTGCCCCTTGCGAGAAATACTGATATCGTGAGGACCAGTGATGAGATGAACCTGTTTCCGTACGTCCTTGCAGCCTGCATCAGCGGATCGCTCTTATTGATATTTGTGCTTTTGGGGCTGAAGGATAAAAAGGAAGATGAGGGAGGTGCTGTGGGATGAAAAAAATGAAAAAGTTTTTCGGCGCTCTGGCAACAATGGCAATGGTGCTCTCCCTCGTGATCCCGGCTGAGATGACGGCAGAGGCAAAACCGGCTGCCTATAGTTATAAGATACGTGTTTTTGCGGGGAAACAGGGGACATTTACAGATGGCTCATCTGTGAAGGAGTATAAGCCAGGTGAATCTTTTGATTCAGCGATTATCGAGGTAAACGATACAGTAGATGAAGATGAAAATGGTAATGAGATCACATATAAGAAATATTATGTGAAAGGTATTAAGCCGAGCGGTTTTGACCTTAGTGAAAATCTGGGGAATCCCAGTTTCACCGATGTGGAAAGTGATGTGGACTATGTTGTTGTCTATGGCGTAAGAGGTGATATAGTAAATTATACCGTAAGATATGTGGATACCAATGGTAATGAGCTTGCATCCAGCAGAATTTATGAGGGAAATATAGGTGATAAGCCGATCGTACCGTATCTTTATATTGAAGGATATATGCCGCAGGCTTACAGTCTGACAAAGACATTGTTGGCGGATGAAGCGCAGAATGTATTTACTTTCCGTTATTCTCCCGCACCGACAGGCGGTGGTGGCGGTGGGGACACGACAGTGTACGATGAAGAGACCATAACCACCACAAACACCACCCCCGTGATCGTTCCAGGAGCAGGCGGGGATGCAGCAGGTGCAGCAGGCGGCGGTGTGACCGTTGTACCCGGAGACGGCGGGGCAGCGGATGCAGGCGCAGGAGACGCAGGTGAAGCTGCAGCGCCGGCGGAGCCGGAACAGCTGGTCGATCTGGACGATGAGGAAGTACCTTTGGCCAATGTGCCGGGATCGAACGGCGGTTCAGGGATAGGAAGCGAACCGGGTTCCTTCTTTGTGAACCTCCCTCCCGCGGTGATCGTCGGGATCGTGTCGATGGCAGTGCTGGCTGTAGCGGCGGCATGGTACTTACTGTTTATGAGAAAGAAAAAAGGAACGGGTGAAGATGAGCAAGAATAACGATACTTCTGTATATCGTTCCGGACATAAGGGCGGGAAGATTCTTCCCGCTCTTTGCAGTGTGTTCGGGACACTGATCCTGATCAGCGTGATCGCGGTGTGCATCCCGATCACGGTGCCGAAGCTGATGGGGTATGAGATCTATGATATTGTCAGCGGCAGCATGGAGCCGGAGATTCCGGTGGGAAGCGTGATCTATGTGAAAGCCGCGGCGCCTGAGGATATACAGGAGGGCGATGTGATCGCTTTCCGGAGAGGATATCCGCAGGAGAGCGGAATGGGCGGCATGATGTCCGGGGTCGGGGACGGACGGGAGGGCTTTTCGGGATCCGGGGCGGATGGAGCGGGTGTTTCTGTGCCGGGGGAGATCGGACAGGATGCTTTTTCAGACTCTGGTGCGGGGGCCGGTATGGAAGGCATGGTTCCCGGAGGCGGAGAAGGAGCGGACGGCATGCTGCCCGGAACGGAAGGGGCAGTGGTCTGCCACCGCGTTGTGCGCAACCAGATCGTGGAAGGCTGGTTTGAGACGAAAGGGGACGCAAACGAACAGGCGGACATGAACAAGATCCCCTATGACGACCTGATCGGGCGTGTGACATACCATATCCCGGTGCTGGGTGGGGTGATGTCGCTGCTTACCGGTACGGTGGGCAAGATGTACATGGTCTGCTTTGCGGCCTGCGGCGCGATGTTAAATATGCTGGCGGGCAGGATGCGGGAGAAAGACCGCAGGGATCTGCAGCAGGAACTGGAAAAGGAACTGAAGGAGACGAAAGGGGCGCTGTGATGGGCGTCTCTTTTCTCTCTGGGGTTTTTTATGCGGCTTCCGGATATTATGGGCAGTGTGGGAAATTGCTGCAGTAAAGTAAAAGGGTGAGATAAATATAAAAAAATACTCTTGCAATATACCGGCTTTCATAGTAGTATATAAACACACACATATCTGGGAACTTCTGATATTTCTGATATTTCTTATCACATTCGTGAGATCAAAAGACTCCCTTATATGAAAAAATAAAATAGTAAGGGAGGAAAAGGCATGGGAAGAGCGGATGTCTGTGAAAGCGATTATCTGGAAAATGAGGAGATCTTTGCGGATCTGGTGAACGGTGTTTTGTATCAGGGTGAACAGGTAGTAAAGCCCTGTGAACTGGAGGAGCGGGACGGTGAGCTGAGGAGTATTCTGGAGAATAATGCAAAAAGGACGCTCCGGGATAAGGTGAAACTTTGGAGAGGCACAGCGATCGCGGTACTTGTGGTGGAAAATCAGACGAAAGTAGATTACCGGATGGTGACCCGGGCGATGCTTGCGGAGAGCATGGCTTATGATAAGCAGTGGAAGAAGCTGCGGGACAAAAACAGGCAGCGGGGGAAGCAGCAGACAGATGAGTTTGTATCCGGGATGCGGAAGGAGGATAAATTTATCCCCGTTATCACGATCGTTGTATATTATGGAAGGGAAAAGCCGTGGGACGGGGCAAGGAACCTGCATGGACTGTTGAATGTGGAAAGGAATGAAGAGAGAATCCTTCCCTTTGTTTCAGACTACCATTTGAACCTGTTTGATTATCACGATTATGAAGATTTTGGCCAGTTCCATTCGGAACTACAGCCTGTCTTTGAGTTCCTGAGGTATGCAGGGAATAAGGAATCTATGAAAACGCGGTTGGAGCAGCATAGAGAACAGTATGAAAATCTGAGCAGCCAGGCGAAGCTGCTTCTGACGGAACTCACGAATATCAAGGAGATTCCTGGAGTCGGGGAGGAAGAATTTAAGAAGGGAGATTTCAGTATGTGCAAAGCGTTTGAGGATATGAGAGAAGAGGGATTTATTGAGGGAGAAAGGGTAGGCAGGACTGAAGGAGAAAAGGTAGGCAGGGCCGAAGGAATAAAAGAGGGAAGGGCTGAAGAGATCATTGATACCGGCCGGGAATTTAAGCTGACTGAAGAGGAGATATTGCAGCGCCTGCAGAATAAATTAGGTATTTCGCAGGAGAAAGCGGAGGAGTATTATAAAATTTACCATGGTAAGCAGACGGTAAAGTAGGAATTACACAGGGAACATGCCGATAAGCGGTGATGTAAATAAAGCTGATACTGTAAATAATATTAAGAATCTGATAGTGCGGTAATCATCAAAAGAGAAAAGCGGTTGCGTGCGGCCGCTTTTTTGTGTTAAGATGATAAGCGAAAGAGTAAAAAGGAAATAAGGCGATGATTTGCTTAAAAATAAAAAATACAAAAGAATTTATGCAAAAGTTCCTGATGTCGGAAGCTTTTGCGAATTTTCTGCTGGCGGAGGCAAGAATTGACACGTTCGTCAGCTTTAATATTGACGGGCGTATCAGGCGGGATTTTTATACGAAAGAAGAGCAGGAACTGCAGGAGATCCATGAATTTGCACACTGGGAATCTGTGCGTCCGCAGGTAGTGCAGATGGTAAAGGGAAAACGGACGCCGCTTCTGATGAAATTAGTGCTTGCCTATATGCCAAAGAAGGCAGAAGAATTGTTGGGGAAGGAAGAACAGGCGGCAGCGGGCAGGAATTTTATCAAATATCTGCTGTGCACGGTAAAGTATGAAAGCGGCGGCATTACCCTGACAGGAGGCGTATCCTATCAGGGCTTTACTATGGATAAGGCTCCGGAGAAGTGCTGGGATCAGGCGTTATGCCATCTGGCGGATGAAATAGGGCTGGAATATGAAATTATTTAGTTCATATAATAAAAAGGGCGGGAAAAAAGGCGCCGCCGGTCTGCTTGCGGCATCGATTACGGTTCTGCTGCTTTTGTTTCTGGCAGAGAGCGGACGGTTTACCGGCCTGTCCAATGGATTGACCGAAACAGTCGAACAGGGCGGAAAAGCGTCGGTTTCAGGGGAGATCATTAAGAGGGATGATCCAGAAGGCACTTTGGAAGTACATTTTCTGGATGTGGGGCATGGAGATTCCACATTGATTATCTGTGGAGAACATGCCATGATGATCGACTGCGGGGATGATACACAGGGGATGATGCTGCAGAAATATCTGACAGATCATGATGTGTCAAAGCTGGATTATCTGATATTGACCCATCCGGACAAAGATCATATCGGCGGCGTGCCCGCGGTGCTGACAGAGTTTTCTGCAGAGCAGGTTTTTCAGTCCGCCTTTCGAAAGGGAAGCGAGACGGAAGAGATGCTGCAGCAGACACTGAAACAGCATGGTATAAATGCCGTGACTCCTATAGTCGGAGCAGAATATCAGTTGGGGGAAGCATGGTTTACGATCCTGGCGCCGAATGGCATCTATGAGGAGTCCAATGATTCTTCCATTGCACTATTGCTGCATTTCGGAGAAAATACCTTTTTATTTACCGGGGATGCGGAAAAAGAAGCGGAAGAAGATATGGTGGAAAACAGTGAAAAGCTGGGATTGTCGCTGAGAGCGGATGTATATCAGGCAGGGCATCACGGCGATAAAAGCTCCAGCAAAAAGAAATTTCTGCGTGCGGTCTCCCCGGAATATGCGGTGATCAGCTGTGACTATCGGGGGGAGAAGGGACATCCCGACGCGGAGGTGCTTGAGCGGATGAAAGAGGCAGATGTTAAGGTTTTCCGCACAGATGAGCAGGGAACCGTTGTGGCGGTTTCTGATGGGAAAAATATAATCTGGGATCATTCCCCTTCTGAAAGCTGGCAGGCAGGAAAGCTGGAAAAGCCGGAAGAAGAGGGGGGACAGGAAGTGCCGGAAAGGCCGGGAGAAAAGGAAAAACAAAGTGGGACAGGCAGAATTCCTGCAGATACGGCAGGCATGACAGAGACGTCGGATGCAGGGAAAGCAGCCTGATCATAGAAGTATATTTAAGAGTAAGTAAGAGTAAGCGGAACATGAAAATAAAGAAAAGAAAATTTAGAACAGCGGCATTTCTGATAGCGGTGTCGGTGCTTTTACAGTGTATGTCAGTGAGCGCCACGGAAGAAGGGGAAGATGTACAGGGGCAGGAGGAACAGCTTCCCTCGGGACCGGACTGGGCGATAGATGAGAATGCGGCACCTGATGTGGTGGCGGAAAGCGCTGTTTTGATGGATGTTGACACTGGCGTCACTTTATATGAAAAAAATATGCATGAAAAATTGTATCCGGCTTCGATCACGAAACTTCTGACATGTCTGGTAGCTTTTGAGCACAGTGGATTGACTGATATGGTCACTTTCTCGCATGAAGCGGTGTACGGCATTGAGAGAGGTTCTTCCAATATTGCGATAGATGAGGGAAGGCAGCTTACGATGCTGGACTGTTATTATGCGGCGCTGCTGGTATCGGCGAATGAGGTATCATCGGCGATGGCAGAGCATGTGGGCGGCAGTATAGAAGGCTTTGCGGATATGATGAATGCAAAAGTGCAGGAACTTGGCGGAACAGATTCCCATTTTGTGAATGCAAACGGCCTGCATAATGAAGAACATTATACCAGTGCCCGGGATATGGCGCTGATCGGACGTGCTTTTTTCCAAAACGAAATGCTTTCGGAAATTTCGGGTACCGCATATTATTGTATTGAGCCCACGCCGGTGCAGGAAAAGAAGATTGAGCTTCGAAACCACCATCGTATGCTGCCGGATTGTCAGCTTAGCAGAAAAAAGCCTTATGAGTATACGGTGGGAGGAAAGACCGGTTATACAAATGACTCCGGAAATACCCTGGTGACCTGCGCGGAAAAGGACGGACACAGGCTCGTCTGTGTGGTATTGAAGGATACGAATCCGGAGCATTATCTGGATTCCATCGCCCTGTTTGATTACGGCTTCGCCTGTTATGAGAACCCGTCTGTGAAGGCGCTGATCGACGCGAAGGCGGAGGAACTGAAGCCCGCAGAGGAGGAGACGGAGGACATCAACGAACCGGCGCAGGAATTGACACCTGAGGAAAGGGAAGAGAGGGAAAACAGGGTAGACAGCCTTACGGATAGAAATCAGGCAGGTATGGATGGAGCAGACGGACAGCAAGAGGGAAAAACACCGGAACGGAAAAGATCCGGGGGAATTTCAATATTGACTATCATAGTCAGCGTTGTGGTCCTGGCGGCGGTAATGATCTGCGGACTGATCCTTTACCGGGGTGTCAGAAGAGAACAGGAAAGACGGCGCAGGCAGGCGGAGATCATGGCAAGGCACCGGGAGAGGAAGCGGCGGCAGGGGGATTGAATTTTAAGATGGCATAGCGTCTGTTTATGGGCAAAGAAAGTAGTGAAAAAGTATACAATATTTGATGACAAAAAATGCAAAATAGTGTAAGATTATGGAAACAAAAATCATTTTTGGAGAAAGCACATGGTTACCTGTCTATCTGGGTTGTGGGATATTTTATTAGAACAATATTATAATGTGAAAAATATCGGGGAAGTTGATTGCAAACAGGAAATGTGCAATGTGATCAGCAAATTTTATGAGGACAGCAAATCGTGTAAACCAATACATATAGAAGTATTTCAGCATAATTTGTCAAGAAGAGAATGTAGCATATGTGATGCTGCTAAAATTGCCGATAAGGAATCAAAAACATGTGACTTGTGTGTATCTTGCTTAGAATGCGCTAAAAAATTCTATGACGTTTTGCAAGGGAAAAAGGAAGAAAGGCCGTTACCGCTCGAATTGAAAAATTATTTTTCGGATAGTAGTCAGCTTTATTATTATTTGGATTCTTATAAGACAGTGAAATCCTACCGAAGAATAGATAATACATTAATATGTTTAAAAGGTTTTTCATCGACAACACCAGCCATTTATTCTGCTGTATTTGAGAATACATGTGTGGGCGGAGGCTTGTATCTCAATGTAGATGGATTTGGTATAGCAATTGATCCGGGAATCGGCTTTGTAGATTCAATGCATAAGCAGGGAATTTTTATTGAGGACATCAATGCTGTAGTGGTAACACATAATCATCTGGATCATAATGCAGATATAGGAACGATTTCAGCGTTATCGTATGATATTAATCGGTATTATAGTAGTCAGGTAAAGTTTTATGATAGATTTTTTGAGGAAGTTAATCATAAAGAACATACAATTAGCTGGTGGCTGGATGAAGGCACACAGGATACTTATAAAGGGGTTGTTTCAAGCAGTAAAGTATTGTCCCAATGTGATAAATGGACAATGTTGAACGATAAAGTATCTATGTTGGCGTTTGAGACAAAGCATATGCGGGAAGGAAAATCTTATGGCGTTAAATATAAGATAAATCTGAATGATATACAAACGGTTATCGGCTATACTTCCGATACAAAGTTTTTCCTGGAAATGGCAGAATTTATGGAAGAATGCGACATTATAGTTTTTAATATAAGCGATATATATGAGAAAGATGTAAGGGGGATCAAACAGAAAAATTCGCACTTGGGCTATGATGGCAGCTTAAATTTATTGCAGGGAGAAAAGCAAAAATTTCAGCTTGCAATTGCGTCAGAATTTTGTTGTAGTAATGGTGATTATAGAGTGCGGGCAGTACGGGAATTAAAGGAACATGTGAAAAAAGAGCGGGCGGCTCATATTATTCCCGGTGAAGTTGGATTAAAGGTTGATATTCAAAGCAGAGGGATTTACTGCAGCCATTGTAAGCGTATTATTCCTCTGGATTTGATTTCAGTTGTGACTCCAGAGCATGAGTTTGGGACGATACATTACATCTGTAATAATTGTCGGTATATGTAGTGATAACTGGTGGTTGACGAAAGAAAATGTATATAATATACTGAAAGGACTTATAAAAAATGCATGATTACGAACATATGATGTTAGCCATTGATGAACTGATCAGTCACAATGTTGCAGGAATTATCTGTATGGAAAATTATAAAAACTGCTATTTCCCTAATGGATTCAGAAAGGTATTTGACTCTTTTTGTGAAATAAGGGAGGATTACGAAAAAAATAGGGAAAAATATTTGAATGAGGAATCAGAGATTATAGAACGGACTAAGTTTCAGGTGCAATGTAGGGAGAAGAAAGAAAAACTGTTGAGAGATTTTATTGATGAATTGAAAGAAATTGATTCGGAAATTGATTATGAAAAAGAAGTAAAAGAGTACTATATTACGCTGGAACAGGAAGATGTCCAAACTCCGGAGATGTATTTATCAATTTATCCATATTTAATCTCGCTGATAAGAGAAAAGGAAGAGAAGGTGAGTAAGTTATGATTAAAGATTTTGAGAAAAAGTATGAAAAGCTGCTTGCGGAGGCTGAAAAAGGAACGTTAGTAATGTTGCCAGCAGTGGAGAGCAGAGGGGGCTACCTGTGTAAGGCGCAACCGGTGGTTACTTCGAAAGAAGAAATAAAGTGCGCAGAGGGTGCGTTCATAGAACAATATTGTCTATGAATTTTGAGGAAATAGCAGCATGGGTAACTATCTTAAAATGCAGATAACTGACAAGGAGAGCCTATGTCAGAATATTTATACGGATGAAATTATTAAAAGTGCGGATTATCTGAAAGAGTTTGAGTTGTATGCAAAAGTGGGAAAGAAAAGAATTCCTGTAACCTGTTATACTAATTTTAGAGATGCGCTTTTTCATTTTAGGAAGATGACAAAGTGTGCGGAAGAACATGGAATTATGCAGCAGGCCTTTGCGGTTAAGGAACATCTGCACAGAGCACGAACGGATGCGAAAACAAGTGTATTATTTTATTTTTCGCGTGTTGCTAATGATTTGATGGGCGAAGAAGGCGTGAATTGCAGCACGAAGATCCAGTTAAGGATTTTGCTTCATAAAATGAAAAATGTAATTATGATGAGCCGGATAGATGGAATGATGATGTCTGAAATTGCTGTAAATAAAGCCAGTGATGAAGATGTTGCGGGGATTCTAGAGGATTTTTTTGATTTGGTTCAAAGTAAGTGCTTTTCACAATTTGCAAAAATCAATGAATTGTTAGGAGATGAAGGAAATAATTGTACATAAAGACAGGGCAATTTTAGAGGAGTCCAGACAGGAGCAGGCAGTGGAAGCCTTTCTCGGCGGGTGCAACTGTGCCCAGGCCGTATTTTCCACCTATGCGGATCTGTTTGGGATCGACAGACAGACGGCGATGAATCTGACCAATTCTATGGGAGGCGGCATCAGCAGGCTCCGGGAAGTCTGCGGTACCGTGTCGGCGATCGCGCTGCTTGCGGGACTTGCAGAAGGAGAGGTGGATCCAGGGGATCTGAAGGCGAGAGAAAAGGTGTACCAGAGAACCAGGGATCTGCTGGCAAAATTTGAGGAGGAAAACGGTTCTTTGGTCTGCCGGGATCTGCTCGGGATCCTGGGGCGGGAACAGGCGGCGAGGCCTTCCGAGAGAACGCCGGAATATTATAAGAAGCGTCCCTGCGCGAAATTTGTGGCATGCGCGGCGAGGATCATAGAGGAGGAACTGTTAGAATGCTCAGGCCCTGCATGTAGGGCGGAGGCCGGGGCACCGCATCCGGCGCGCCGGGATGCGGATTGACAGGCATCACGTGAAAAGATGGTGAAGGAGTGTTATTTCACGATCGTCATCGGATCTTTTTCGGCTTCGGTCAATATATTGGATCTGGATTTATAATAAGTAAAGTTCAGGGGTTCGCTCCCTGCTATCTGCATATATTCGGAGGGTGTGCAGCCGGCGATCTCCTTAAAGACGCGGTTGAAATTCCGCACATTCTGAAAGCCGCAGGAAAAGGCGATCTGTGTCATGGGTATATCGGAGCGGGCAAGAAGCTCCGAGGCCAGGGTGACACGGATCGTATTCAGATATCTGACAAAACCGGTGCCAGTGAGCTGTTTGAACACTTTGGAAAAATGGCTGGGAGAAAAGTGCATTTTTTCGGCGGCCGTTTCCAGTGTGATATTTTCGTCGGCATGTTCTTCCATATAGGAAAGAAGGCTCTGGAAATCTTCCAGCATAGCGACCCTCCGGTTTTTCATAACGCCGCCCTGGTCTATGGGCATGACGCGTAAAAGCCGGAACCAGAAGTCCTGCAGGCTTGCCCGCACGATATCCTGATAGTAGGCTTCCTTCTCTGACAATTCTTTATCGATAAGGGTTTCCAGCGCCAGCAGGCGCTTTTTTAAACCGGATTTTTCCAGTTCCTCCGCGGTCAGGAACGGTTTTGCAAAACAGTGATAGGTATAATGGCTGCTGATCAGGCCGGTGTCAAAGATGATAAAATCCAGTACGGAATCCCGGCTGTAGGAATCGCTGTAGTGGATCTCGCCGGTATCGCAGACCACAAGATCGCCTTCCCCGGCGGTGAAGGCATGGTTTGTAACCTGCATCCGGATGGAGCCGCGCTTGATATAGAGCAGTTCGATCTCGCGGTGCCAGTGGGCTACAAAGCTGATATTTTCGTATGCACGGTGCCAGACCATGAGGTCGGTGGCATAATTTCTTACTTCATGGAAAGCTTTCATTGGAAAACAGGGCGTTATAAAAGGCCGACGATCGGATGGAGAATCCGGCTTCCATCCGGACCGATGCGGATTATAACTCGATTGCGATAAATTACAGCCTATAGTTACATGGAGACTGATTATGCAGATTTACTAAAAAATATGCATGATCGGCATTCCTGAAAGAAATTATAACCTAAAAAACAGGGATAGTCCAGAAAAATCACAAAAATTGTCCATATGATAATATAAATATGTCTACCATTTCCTGAAAAATGTTGTATAATGTAGCTTATAAGAAATTTGCTTGCTTGCAAAGCCAAATTTCATAAGCTAACGAGCAGCTTTGCTGCGAGTATAATGCAGCTTATAAGAAGCAGTCACACAAAAATCTATTATGGAGGGAAATGTATTATGGCAAAAAACAGATATATCGGTGAGTATCCGGTAATCGGCATCAGACCCACGATCGACGGCCGCCGCGGCCCGCTGAAGGTGAGGGAGTCTCTGGAAGAGCAGACGATGAACATGGCAAGAGCCGCTGAAAAATTATTCGTGGAGAATCTGAAATACTCCAACGGCGAGCCTGTGAAAGTTGTGATCGCTGATACGACCATCGGGCGTGTTGCGGAATCCGCTGCCTGCGAGGCGAAATTCAGAAAAGAAGGCGTTGCTATCACATTGACGGTAACTCCCTGCTGGTGTTACGGTTCCGAGACAATGGATATGAATCCGCAGACCATCAAGGCAGTTTGGGGCTTTAACGGCACAGAGAGGCCGGGCGCTGTTTATCTGGCATCCGTACTGGCTACCCATGCGCAGAAAGGCCTTCCCGCATTCGGTATTTACGGACATGAAGTGCTGGAAGCTGACGACACATCCATTCCGGCTGATGTGAAAGAAAAGCTTCTCCGGTTCGGACGCGCAGCGGTGGCTGCAGCTTCCATGAGAGATAAATCCTATCTCCAGATCGGTTCCGTTACGATGGGTATCGGCGGTTCCATCATTGATCAGGCATTCATAGAAGAATATCTCGGCATGCGTGTGGAATCCATCGATGAGGTGGAGATCCTCCGCAGAATAGATGAACATATTTATAACGAAGACGAATATCAGAAAGCTCTCGCATGGATCAAGGCAAACTGCAAAGAAGGCTTTGACAAGAACCCTGATTTTGTGAAGAGTTCCGATGAAAAGAAAGAAAAAGACTGGGAATTCATCGCAAAGATGGCGGTTATCATCGAAGATCTGTACCAGGGCAACCCGAACCTGCCGGAAGGCTGTGAGGAAGAAGCAGTCGGCCACAACGCTATCTGCGGCGGCTTCCAGGGTCAGAGACAGTGGACGGACCACTGGCCTAACTGTGACTTCCCTGAGGCTATGTTAAACACTTCCTTCGACTGGAACGGTGCAAGAGAGCCCTTCGTTCTGGCTACGGAGAATGATGTGTTAAACGGCCTGGGCATGCTGTTCATGAAGCTCCTTACCAACAGGGCGCAGATGTTTGCCGATGTTCGTACCTGCTGGAGTGATACTTCCGTGAAGAGAGTGACAGGTTACGATATCGAAGGACATGCAAAGGATGCGCACGGCTTTATCCATCTGATCAACTCTGGTGCATGCTGTCTGGATGCATCCGGTGTCTGCAAGGATGAAAACGGCAACGCTGTGATGAAAGAATGGTACAATGTGACGGAAGAAGACCAGAAAGCCATCATGGACGCCACAGAGTGGTGTGCGGCTGACAACGGATATTTCCGCGGCGGCGGCTTCTCCTCCAGATTTGAGACAAAGACTGAGATGCCTGCAACCATGATCCGTCTGAACCTTGTAAAAGGCCTTGGCCCTGTTCTGCAGATCGCAGAAGGCTGGACAGTGGCTCTGCCGGAAGATGTTTCCGACACACTCTGGAAGAGAACGGACTACACATGGCCCTGCACATGGTTCACACCGAGAACGGACGGCAAGGAAGGAAGTCCTTTCAGGACCGCTTATGATGTGATGAATAACTGGGGTGCAAACCATGGCGCAATTTCCTACGGCCATATCGGCGCAGACCTGATCACAATGTGCTCTATTCTGAGAATCCCGGTAGCAATGCACAATGTACCGGACAGCGATATCTTCCGTCCGGCTGCATGGGGTGCTTTCGGAATGGATAAAGAGGGTGCTGATTACAGGGCATGCTCCAACTATGGGCCTATGTACAAGACAGTACGGTGAAATACCCAGCAGCAAGCTGTGGGATATTTCACCCTCGCGGCAGTCGCCAAATGATCGTGCAAGCACGACACTTGGCTCGTTGCTCGCGGAAATAAATTGCTGAAATAAGATATCCCGGTACAGCAGGTATCATCTGTACCGGGATTTATTTTTAAGGAGGTATTTGGTTTGAATAAAAGAGTACTTGCATTTGACTTCGGCGCGTCATCGGGGCGCGCGATCATCGGGGAATTTGACGGAGAAAAGATCACATTGCAGGAGGTGCACCGCTTTTCCAACGATCCGGTCATCATCGGGGACACGATGTACTGGGATACCCTGCGGTTGTTTTTTGAGATGAAACAGGGCATGGTGAAAGCAAAACTCTCCGGCGGCTTCAGCAGTATCGGTATCGATACCTGGGGAGTGGACTTTGGCATGCTGGATAAGGATGGGCGGCTCCTTGAGAATCCGATCCATTACCGGGATGCCAGAACTGTGGGGCTGATCGAGGAGAGCTTTAAGCTGATCGACAGGGAGAAATTTTACGGGATCACGGGCCTGCAGTTTATGGAGTTCAACACGGCGTTCCAGCTGTTATCCCTTGTCAGGGAGAGGCCTGAAGTGTTTGACAGGACAGATAAGATCCTGCTGACACCGGATCTTTTGGGATATTTCCTGACAGGAGAAAAACATGCGGAGTTTTCTATCGCCTCCACGACCCAGCTGATGGATGCCTACACCGGTAAGTGGTCGAAGGAAGTGCTTGACGCGCTGGGAATTCCCGAACGGATCCTGCCGGAGATCATTCCCTGCGGCACAAAAGCCGGAAAAGTGACGGACGCGATCAAAGAAGAGCTGGGGCTGGAAGGCGACATTGATGTCATCGCAGTTGCGGGCCATGATACCCAGAGTGCTATGGTCAGTGTGCCGACGCAGGAAAAAGACTTTATCTTTATGAGCTGCGGTACATGGTCATTGTTCGGGACAGAGTTGGATAAGCCTTTGATCAACGAAACCTCTTCCAGGCTGGATATCACGAATGAGTCCGGCTACGGCGGAAAGATCTCTTTCCTGAAAAACATCATCGGGCTGTGGATGATCCAGGAGAGCCGCCGCCAGTGGATCAGGGAAGGCAGGGAATACAGCTTCGGCGAGATGGAGAAGATGGCGGAGCAGGCGGAGCCTTTGAAATGTTTTGTGGATACGGCTGCGCCGGAATTTAACCCTGCCGGCAACATCCCGAGAAGGATCCGGGAATACTGTGAAAAGACAGGGCAGTATGTACCGCAGACCGACGGGGAGATCGTGCGCTGCATCAACCAGAGCCTTGCGATGAAGTACAGAAACACGATCGACCAGATCAAAGCCTGCACAGGCAAGGAATATCCTGTGATCTATATGCTGGGCGGCGGTATCCAGAGCCATATGCTCTGCCAGCTCACAGCGAACGCCTGCCACCGCGAAGTATCCGCAGGCCCCATCGAAGCCACCGTGTACGGCAACATCGCCCTGCAGCTTATGGCAACCGGCGAAATTAAAGATATAGGTGAGGCGCGCCGCGTCATAGCAGCCTCCGAACCCATCGCCCGCTACACACCGCGGGACGGGGACGTCTGGGAAGAAGCATATCGGACATACTTGAAAGTGACCGGGCAGGAAGGATAATGGTGCCGGACGCCATGAGAATCATAAAATCCTCCGTCGCCACGCTCTCGCTCCGGGCTGCAACGTAGCGGTACTAGGCTCGTGGAATACCTCGCCAAGTGCCGACGTTGCTGCAGGGGCTCCTTGAGGATTTTATGATCCTCATGGCTGGTTAAGGTGTAAACTGAGAAAGAACTATATTTAGCATTTACCAACAACGTAGCCCGGGCAGGATATATTCCGTATGAAGCCCTTTAAAAAAGCCGGCAAAATTAGCCGATGTCATTTAGTTAATACTGATAACCAGCCGAGAGGGACATAAAATCCTCAAGGAGCCCCTTAAAAAGCGTCGGCACTTTAGCCAATGTGAAGAGATTTTCTAAGACGCTAAAACACAGCGTCTAAGAAAATCTAAACTTCACATGCGAGCCTAGTACCGCTATGCTTTTTACGGAGCGAGAGCGTGGCGACGGAGGATTTTATTTCCCTCTCGGCGTCCTCATTGAGACACAGGAGAAATATGTACAAAGTAATCCTTGTAGACGACGAATATTTGACCCGCGATGCCATCAGCAGGAATACCCCCTGGGAGGAGGCGGGGTTTACGCTGGCGGGCATCGCGGAAAACGGAAAGGCGGCGATCGCCCTGATCGAGGAAACCATGCCGGATCTGATCCTCACGGATATCTGTATGCCGGTGCTGGACGGGATCGGGCTTGCGTCCTATGTCCATGACCACCATCCGGAGATGATGGTGGTCATCATCAGCGGGTATGACGATTTTGACTATGCAAAACAGGCGATGTCCGCAGGGGTGTCGGATTATATTTTAAAGCCCATCACGTCCACAGAGCTCGTGGAGGAACTGGAAAAGATAGGGAAAAAACTGGAGGTATCCAGACAAAAAAGAGGGCAGCTCGAAAAGATACAGCATGAATTCCGGAAAAATATGCCGATCCTGCGCAATCATTTCCTCGGCAGGCTTTTGGAGGGGAGTTTTCCGCCGGGCGAGATCGCTTCCCGCATGGAATATTTCGGCCTTTCCGCGGAAGGCGCCCATCAGGCGGTCACGATGATCGAGCTGGAGGATGCTTCCGCGTTTTTGAGGACTTATCCGGAGACGACCAGGGAACTTCTGGAATTTTCCGTCGCCAATATCAGCGAGGAGCTGATACGGGGAAACCCCCATGTGATCTTTTTCCAGAACACGGAAAACCGGAGCATCTGTATTTTCGCGGAAGATTCCGAGGAGGCGCTGCAGGAAGAGATTGAAAAAGTGTGCGGCAGCATCGTGGACGCAATGTGGCATTTTATGAAGATCAAAGTCTGCATACTGGTCGGGCAGACGGTCTTTGGCCCAGAAAAATGGGCGGCGAGTTACGCGGGGGCGCTGCGGGCAAGGGAAAACAGATTTTTGCTGGAAGAACGTGTTTTTGTCTATGAAAAAGATTTTTCCGGCAGGCAGGGAAACGGCTATCTGCGCACCTCGTTCTGGGTGGATAAGCTGGTGCTTTCCATTAAATTAAACCAGCTTTCCGAACTGAAGGAGACCACGGCGCTTATGTTTCAGGAGTTCAGGGATTCCGGATGCGAACGGAAAAAGCTCCTTTTGCATATCCAGAATATTGTGTTGACCGTACTGATCAATCTGGAGGACAATGAGGTGGATATCGGCAGGGAGACGGAGGAGGCGGATTTTATCAATCATCTGCCGGAGTACAGGCATATTGCCGATGTGGAGGCCTGCTTTCTGGAGTTCTGCAATAAACTGTCCGCCGATATCGCGGGAAAGCGGGAGAGTTCCAA
The DNA here is from genome assembly GCA_021769625.1 of [Clostridium] symbiosum. Classification (GTDB taxonomy): domain Bacteria; phylum Bacillota; class Clostridia; order Lachnospirales; family Lachnospiraceae; genus 1XD8-76. Next base: position 112,731 of record JAETSN010000002.1, read on the forward strand.
TCAGAAACAGGCGGTGCTCGCGCTGGATTATATGGAAAAAAATTACGGCAATGTAAATCTGTCGCTGGGCAGCGTCTGCAGCTATCTCTGCGTGAGCACCAGCTATTTCAGCACGATCTTCAAAAGTGCGACGGGGGAGACTTTTGTGGAGGCTTTGACCAGGATACGGATGGAAAAGGCAAAAGGGCTTCTGGAAACCTCCAATATGAAAAGTTATGAAGTGGCGCTGGCAGTAGGGTACAATGATCCCCATTATTTCAGTTCCATCTTCAAAAAACATACGGGCATGACGCCCACGGAATATGCAAAGCAGTTGAGGAACTGAATCCATGGCGAGACAAAACAGCAGCTATGTGAAGAGCCTGCAGGGAAAGATCAATATTTCCCTTCTGTTTATCGTGGCGGCGGCGGTGGTCAGTTTTATGATCATTTCCATCACCCAGAGCAGGAGCGCTGTGCGGAATACGGCAATTGAATATACATCCCAGCTGATCGATATGATGAACGAGAGCATTGATTCCTATATCACCAGTATGGAGAGCGTTGCCCAGATCGTGGTGGAAAATTCCGATGTGAGAAGCTATCTCTGGGCGGAGGCGGAAGAGGAGTACCTGCGGGAAGAATACGGCGGGCGGGTGACGGAACTGTTTCGGACGCTGACAAATACCGGCGGCGACATCTGCAATATCGGTATTATCAGCGAAAACGGACGTTATCTGATCAATAATACGGATACGAAGATCAATCCGTATGCCGGATATGAAAAGATGCAGTGGTATCAAAGGGCGCTTCAGGGGGAAGAGGTGATCACCTCCTCCCATGTCCAGAATATTGTCAGCGATGAGTTTCCGTGGGTGGTCACGCTCAGCAGGAAAATTCCGGGAAGGACAGACGGTACGGGCGCGGTTCTCTTTGTGGATCTGAATTTCAGCTCGATCAGCCGTCTCTGTGAAAAGACGAATCTCGGCGCAAAAGGCTATGTATTTATTATGGACGACGCGGGAAACCTGATCTATCATCCCAGGCAGAGGCTGATCTACAGCGGGCTTTGGGCGGAAGAGTTTACGCCGGATATGATGTCCGGCGGAGACGTGGTCTTTTCCGGAGACGGGCAGAAGCTCTATACGATCTCGAAGTCAGAAATAACAGGCTGGACGATGGTGGGCGTTACCTATCTGGATGAGATGATGTCGAGGACGGACAGGCTGCGGAATCTGTTCTATCTGATGGCGATCGTACTGGTGGGTGTGGCGCTGATGATGTCCGTTTTTCTGACGGATATGGTGACAAAGCCTCTCCGTAAGCTGCGGGAAACGATGAAAGTGGTGGAGAACGGAAACTTTGATGTGGAAGTTGAAGAACCGGGTACGGGGGATGAGATATCCGACCTGTTCCGCTCTTTCAGGAGCATGATACTGAAGATCCGCGAACTGATCGACCAGAATACGGCGGAGCAGCGGGAGAAGCGGAAGAGTGAGCTGAACGCCCTGCAGGCCCAGATCAATCCGCATTTTCTGTACAATACGCTGGACTCCATCATCTGGATGGCGGAGGGCGGCAACATGAAAGATGTGGTGCTGATGACTTCTTCTCTGGCAAAGCTTTTGCGAAAGAGCATCAGCAACAAAAACGAGATGATCACACTGGAGGAGGAGATTGAATATACCAGAAGTTATCTGACCATTCAGAAGATGAGGTATGTGGATAAGCTGGAATATGAGATCGATGTGGAACCTGCGGTGATGCGGATGGATATCGTCAAGCTGATCATCCAGCCCCTTGTGGAAAACGCGATCTATCATGGCATAAAATATAAAGAAGGAAAAGGGCTGATCAGAATAACGGGGGGGTTTATGGATGATCAGGTCGTTTTAAAGGTGAGCGATAACGGCGTAGGCATGTCGGAGGAAGAACTCTCCCATGTATTTGACGAGAGGGTGACAGATACCCGGAAAAACGGTGTGGGCGTTTTGAACGTACATCGCAGGATCAGGCTGTATTACGGAGGCGAGTACGGGCTGTCCTTTGAAAGCGAGGAAGGGAAGGGGACATGCGTCAGTATTCATCTGCCTTTGCCGGAAGTGTGAAAGGAATGAAGTTTCACGAATTGTTTGTGCAGCCGATGGCGGCATGATGGGAAGAGCGGATAAGAGGGAAAAATTAGTATGCATGGAAAAAACAATCATAAATATATCCCGGTTCTGATCGCCGCGGTGACGATACTGGCGGCGATCGCTGTGTTTTTTTATTCCGGCGGCGAGAGTGATGCGGGGAGCAATGAGCTGCTTGTGAGGATCGTGCTGATTCCGAAGGGGCTCAATGATTCCAATACCTTTTGGAGTGATGTGATCGAGGGGGCCGAGATGGCTGCCTCGGAGAGAAACGTGGAGCTGACCGTTCTGGCGCCTTCCTTTGAGACGGAAGTGGAAGTGCAGAACAGGATGATCGAGGAGGCGATAGAACTGCGCCCGGATGCCATAGTGCTGGCGCCGAGCGACTATGTGAAAACGCTGCCTTATGCGAGAAAAATTGAGGAGACGGGGATCAAGCTGGTCATTCTGGATTCCGTTATGGCGGAAGAGGCGGGATGCTGTGTGGTGGCGACGGACAATCTGAAAGCCGGCTACCGGATGGGGGAGTATATAAAGCCGTATTTAAATGAGGACAGCGTGATCGGTATTATGGAGCATATCAAAGGGGTGTCCACCGCCGTGGAACGGGAACAGGGACTTTTGGAGGCGCTGGGGACATATAAGGACAAGATCGTGGATGTGCGCTACTGTGATTCCAGCAATGATAAATCCTACGAGGAGACAAAGGCGATGCTCACGGAGAATCCTGACATCAATGTCATATTCGGGCTGAACGAAGACTCCGCATCCGGCGCGGCGAGGGCGGTGCATGACATGGGGCTCGGCGGCAAGGTGGCGATGGTGGGATTTGACAGTTCACTGGAGGAGATCCAGTTTCTGGAGAGCGGCGTTTTTAATGCGATCGTGGTGCAGAGGCCCCTGAATATGGGGTATCTCGGGCTGACCATGGCATACCAGGCGGCCCGAAGCCAGGAGGTGCCGAAGACGGTGGAGTCAGGTTCCGTACTGATCACAAAAGAGACGATCTATACAACGGAAAACCAGAAACTGCTGTTTCCGTTCAGGGAAAATGATGCGGAATAATTTCCCCCTTTTGCAGAGAATATTCTATTTAAAAGGGGAGGGATTTCTCCTATACTTAAAGGCAGTGGGCGGCGTCTGCACTCGCTGCCTGTTGTTTTTCAGGAGAAGCTGTTTAAGCCTGTTATCGCGGCGCGGCCGCCGTGGCAGGGGGGAATGAAAAAAGAAGGTAAGGTGATGATGTGGGCGAAGTGATATTGACGATGAAAGGCATTGATAAGTCTTTTCCGGGTGTACATGCGCTGGATCATGTGAACCTGGAGGTCAGAAAAGGCGAAGTGCACGCACTGATGGGCGAAAACGGCGCCGGGAAATCAACCCTGATGAAGGTGCTGACAGGGATTTATTCCAGGGATGAAGGGACGATAACCTACGAGGGGAAGGAAGTGGAGTTCACCAATCCCCGGGAGGCACAGGACGCGGGCATCGTGATCGTGCATCAGGAGCTGAACATGATGGGGCATCTGACCGTGGCACAGAATATCTTTATCGGGCGAGAGCCGATGAAAGGGGCGCTGATCGACGATGCGAAGATGAATGAGGATGCGAAAAAGCTCTTTGAGATGCTGAGCATCGATATAGATCCGACGGAGAAGATGAGCCGGCTGACGGTCGGGAAACAGCAGATGTGCGAGATCGCGAAAGCCATCTCCCACGACGCGAAGGTGATCGTATTCGATGAGCCTTCGGCGGCGCTGACGGAGGCGGAGATCGAGGAACTGTTCAAGATCATCCGTGACCTGCGGGCAAAGGATATGGGAATCGTATACATCTCCCACAGGATGGATGAGATCAAGGTCATCACGGACAGGGTGACGGTGATGCGTGACGGCGGCTATGTGGGGACGCTGATCACGAAGGAGTGTACAAAGGACGATATCATCAACATGATGGTGGGGCGTGTTATTTACGAAGACCCGAAAACACAGAGTACGGTAAAACCCGGCGCGCCGGTGGTCCTGAAAGTGGAACACTTAAACGCGGGGAAGA
>JAETSN010000120.1 GCA_021769625.1 [Clostridium] symbiosum
ATCCGGCATCCTGCCCTGTGAAGCCCGGACTTTCCTCGTCTGGCACCTTTCGGCCTGCCAGCCGCGACCATTTATCCTACTTATCTCAAGCAGTAGCATTCTAACACAGGATCGGCGGATTTGCAATCAAAATAATTATCTTTGAAAAGTTAGAAAAGTCTTAAAAAACTAAAATCTGGAAAACCGCATAAAATCAACAAAAACACAGTGTTTATGCGGCTTCACGTGGTTTTTATGAATGGATTTAAACAGGGAAAAACCACTTAAATCGGAATCACTAGACACAAAATAGTCACAAATAGATGCGCCTAAATTGGCGCTTCTATCTTTTCGATCTCCTCTCGCAGTTCCTCCAAAGTCCTGTGCCCATAGATTTTATTTGTGATATCCTCTTTAAAACTGTGCCCCATCATGCGCTTGCGGTCATTCTCGCTTACCTTGTATTTTTCACAGAGTCGGCTGAATGTATGGCGGCAGTCGTGGGGAGTGTGCTTCTCGATGCCAAGAGATTCCAAAGTGGAATACATTGAATTCCTGAACTTGACCGTGCTCATCGGCAGGATCTTTCCCAGACGTTCTATCCGGCCGGATACGAGCGGCTGTATGACACTGTGGATGGGAACCGTCCGTTCCTTCCCGGCCTTGGTCTTTACCCCACCGTGGAAATACCAGTCTGTCATATTTACGACCATATTCTTGTACGCTGAAATACGGTACCCGGAATAGCACATGATCAGCATCATCTCCACAGTGGGGTCTGCTCTGTGCTGCCAGAGTATTTTGAGCTCCGCGTCTGTAAACGGTACGCCGTGCTCGTCGTCTTCCTCCGGAAGGATGATACCGGTTGAGTAGTTTTTATCGCAGATCTCGTGGAGGATGGCGTACTTGTACATCTGGCTATACAGCGATTTCATGTTTTCGACGCTGGCGCTCCTGAGCGGGCAGTCGTCAATACATTTCTGCAGGTCATCCAGGCGGATATCCGTGAATATCCTGTCATGCAGCGCGGAGCTGTTCTTGAATGCGGCGCGCGTGCTGTTCTTCGCGGATTCTGAGAGCTCTTTTTTTGCGTTCTCGCCGAATTTCCATTCGTGCCAGACTTCGTAAACCTGCGCAAAAGTGAGCTCCTTTTCCTTCCGGACTTCCTCTACATGGCTGTGCGCAGAGAAATCCGTCAGGAGCCGGGTGCAGAATGCATCCAGATCCGCGCCGGACACGGTGCGATAGGATTTGAACAGCAGCTCGTCGCCGGGTTTGTAGGTGCCGGCGTGCCAGGCATTCAGGACGGCGAATCCTACATACCAGTCATCGACGTAGCAGATCGCCTTTGGCCGGACGTAGTCGCCGAGCTCGTTGATTTCTGTGCAGGGCGGATGGACAGCGTAGCAGTTGGTGCGGCGCTTCCCCAGATACCGGACGGATCCGTAGGCATTCGGGAGCCGCGGGAATTTCTTTCGTTTTGGCAATTTCAATTCCTCCCTTCTGTGCGACGTCGCACAAAAGTATAAAAATAACATCTATACAGGTGCCGGAGGATTGTGGTATAATCTTCTTGCTTGGTGAAGATTATACAGTCTCTCCGGAGCCTGTATAGCATCTATGTAAATCCGCTTCGGTGTTGGCGCACCGGGGCGGTTTTGCTTTTACTTGAGCAGATCGGAAATTGTAATGCTCAGGTCGCTGTATATGCCCACCTGGATCGCCTGATCGAAGGGAATGATCGTAGGGGCGGCATCCTCCTCATAGCGGTAGACGGTAGTGCGCTCCTTTGCCGGATCAACGATCCAGTATTCACGGACACCGGCGTTTGCGTATACAGAATTCTTTGTGTTGTAATCCATTCTCCGGCTGCTCGGGGAGACCACTTCGATGATGAAATCCGGCGCCCCCTCGCAACCCCTGTCTGAGAGCTTGCTCTTGTCGCATATGACGCTGATATCCGGTTCGACGTAAGTTTCCTCGTCTGCGTTCAAAAACACCGCGAATGGGGCGGGATAGACTTCGCAGGAGCCTCCCTGAGAACGGACGTGCTGTCCGATGATCTGAGTGAATTGAGAAACAAG
>JAETSN010000121.1 GCA_021769625.1 [Clostridium] symbiosum
CTCCCGCTCTGTGAAATGCATCGCGCTGCTAGTGCGCCCAGAAAGGGCGTGATATTTAACAGGTGGAAATCCTGTCCGGAAAGGTGCTAACCACACCACCGGTAGCGAGTCTTGAGTCGGTAGCAGTAATGCTGCCTTCTAAGCGTAGACAGTCAGGTAACAGGGCTGAAAGTGATAGAGTACCGAAATCGATGCAGTCCGGCAGGCCGACGCTTTTAGCATAGCGGAAGGCAACAGGTGGGTTTATCGCAATGGTGAGATTTCACACACTGCCGCGGTGTCTGAGAGCCAGCCACGTTACACAATGATATCACGTCAACTGGGGAGAGCCTGTCCCCTCCCGTGGGAAGTGTGTTCCCATGGGTATGCCGGACGCGAGGAAGGCAAAAGGGGGGCAGGCAGTCGGATGGCCGGATAGTACCGGAGAAAGCGGGTAATGCCGCCGGAGGGAAGCCGAGAGAGGGCATCAATCCTCAAAGCCCTGCCATATAAGGCAATATCAAAGAGGAAACATCAACTATACACAGAGGTAGACCTATGATGGAAACGAAATTGGAGAGAATATCGCAGTTATCAAGCGAACAACCGGAGTTGGTATTCACATCCGTCGGGCATCTGATTAATAAGGAAATGCTGAAAAGGTGCCACGAACAAATGGATGGAAAGAAAGCGGCAGGAATCGACGGAATAACGAAAGAAGACTACGAAAAGAATCTGGAAGAAAATCTGGCCAGACTGGTGGAAAGCCTGAAAAGAAAGGCATATAAGCCAAAGCCGGCCAGAAAGGTAGAGATACCTAAAGAAAACGGAAAGACCAGGCCAATCAGCATCTACTGCTACGAGGATAAGCTGGTACAGGAGGGACTGAGAGAAATCCTGGAGGCTGTGTTTGAACCACAGTTTTATGACAACATGATGGGATTCCGACCAGGCCGAAGCTGCCATCAGGCGCTGAGGAAGCTAAATCAGATGCTGGAAAGAGAAAAAACGAACTATGTGCTGGATGCGGATATCCAGGGTTTCTTTAATCATCTGGACCATAAATGGATAGAAAGATTTGTGGAATCAAGAATCAAAGACCCGAACATCACGCGTCTGATAAGAAGGACGCTGAAAGCGGGAATCATGGAGGATTATGGGTATCAGGAAAGTCCGGAGGGTTCCGGCCAGGGAAGTGTGTGTTCGCCCATCCTGGCAAATATCTATATGCATTATGTACTGTTATGGTGGTTTGAAGAAAAAGTTAAGCCGAAGATGCGGGGATACTGTGGCCTAATCGTATATGCCGATGATTTTGTAGCCTGTTTCCAATATAAAGAGGAGGCAGAAGAATTCTATAGCCGCTTGAAACATAGAATGGAGCACTTCGGGCTGAGCCTGGAAGAAGAAAAGAGCCGTCTGATAGAATTTGGCCGTTTTGCAAAAGAAAGAGCAGAGCGTGAGGGAAAGAAGACGGGAACCTTTGACTTTCTGGGCTTTACACACTACGTTTCAGAAAGCAGGAACGGAAAGTTCCGGGTGAAGAGGAAAACCAGCAGAAAGAAGCTGCAAAAGAAAAGCAGGGAAATCCATGCGCAAATCAAAAAGGAGCGTCATAAGGAAATTTCCGTGCAGGTGAAGAAGCTGAATGAGATATTAGTTGGATACTACCATTACTATGGACTGACCGATAACAGCCGGAGTATCGGCCTGTTCTACCGGGAGGTAGAAAAGACGCTGTACAAGTGGCTGAACCGGAGGAGCCAGAAGAAAAGTTATACATGGGAAGGGTTCAGGGAAATGATGAAGCAGCACCCATTGGCGAAACCTAAAATCTATGTGAGTATATACGCTTGAACTGACGAACAATGAACCTTATAAAGAGCCGGATGCGGGAAATCCGCACGTCCGGATTCTGTGAGGGGTATGCCACGCAAGGGGCATATCTACTCGACAGCTCGTAAGGGACCTCGCTAATCAGCGATGGATTTAGGCGGCATCCGCAGACTTTATCTTCCCCTCCGCCCCAAGGCCAGGTTTTCGCCGGGACGAAAGACTCCGCCAAGTGTAT
>JAETSN010000122.1 GCA_021769625.1 [Clostridium] symbiosum
GGGGAGGAGCTGATCGAATGATAGATATATCAATTATGAATGTGAAATATGCCATAGAAAGGAAGATAGATTATGAGAACTAGAATAATAAAAAAGGGGATAATAAAAAATAAAAGAATAAAAAAGAAAATTATGAAAAATAGAAAAGGGCTCTGTCAAATGTTGGCACTTAGTGTGTTGTGGTGTCTGACTGTGGCGCAGCCGGTGGCGGCGGACGATGAAACCTTATATTTGGGGAGTGTTCTGGAAATTGAAAACCGGATCGGCGAGAGAGCAGCCGGCATTTATATCAAAACGGCTTCCGAGGAGGATTGGGCGGAAAATCGCCTGAAAGTGAGGAGCCGATTTGAAGCCGAGAAGGATACCATATATGATCTGAAGCTTGTGACAGAAGGGGAGAAAACACTGTATTTTTACAATTTGCCGCTCGCAGAGATCAAAACGCTGACCCTCTTTTCTGAGGAATCGCGCACGTATGTCCGCTATGAGAACATCAGTTCCGGGGAAGTGGTAGAGACACAGGACTATGCGCTGGCAACGTTGGAGAAGCCTGCTGTGCTTTACACAAACGACTATCTGAATGTGCGCGCCCTCCCGCAGCTGAATGCAGAGATCTATGAGGTGCTCTCACCCGTGACCGAGGCACAGGCATATGCAGAGGCGGACGGCTGGTATCTGATCCGATATGAGGACGGGTATGGATATATCTGCGGCGATTACGTGGCAGACAGCAAGGAGGAGGCGGAGAAGGCAGTACGTGAGAAGGAGCAGACAAGTGCATCACAGGAACAGAAGGCAGTGAACGCTGAGGCACAGACTGCTGGACAGCCAGCAGCGGAAGAGCAGAAAAAATCAGGTAGCAGGAATGAGAAGGGACAGAAGGATGCGCTGCAACCGAGTGGATCACAGACGAATCTTCCACAGGCGGATACATCGCAACCAGTTGGATCACAGACTAATTTTCCAGAGGTGGATTCGTCGGACTCAAGTGGAGGATTACAGCCGGAGTCCTCACAGCCGGCGGTGCAGATTCCAACTTCACAGCCGTATGAGGTGAGCAGGGAGAATGTGGCATCGTGTGAGGACCCGGATCACGGGACGACCTACATCGCGTACTCCGATGGCTCTGTGCAGACCATCGATTATTGAGAAGAATCATTATGGTATTTAGTTCCTTGAGCTTTCTTTGCGTGTTTCTGCCGATTGCCTTTCTGGTTTACCTGGCAGCACCCGGTATTCGCGCAAAGAACGGTGTCCTTCTGGTTTTCAGCCTGCTGTTCTACGCATACGGAGATCCGAGACACGTGCTGCTGCTCCTTGGCTGTGCGCTTATGAATGCCTGCTTTGGGCGGCTGCTGCAAAGGAAAACGGCATCGGCAGAAACAAGAGGGCGTAAATGGATTTTGGCGGTCGCAGTGGCCTGCAATCTGCTTTTTCTGCTGGGGTTTAAGTATGGCAGCGGTTTGTTGAAACTTGCCAGACACTGCTTTGGCGGCGCGGTTCCGGTGACGGAGATTCCTCTGCCCGCAGGTATCTCATTCTTTACCTTTCAGGCAATGTCCTACGTTGTCGATGTGTACCGGGGCAGGGCAGAGGCCGAGACGCATTTCGGCAGGCTGCTTTTGTACCTCTCATTTTTTCCGCAGCTGATTGCCGGACCGATTGTGAAGTACAGCGAGATAGAGAGGCAGCTTCGGCAGCGCGAGCTCTCTCTGGATGGGGTCGCTGCAGGTCTGCGGAGATTTACGGTGGGACTCTGCAAAAAGGTGCTGCTTGCGAGTACGTTAGGTGCTGCCGCAGATGCTGTTTTTGCAGCCGAGAGTGCCAAGCTGAACATTCTGTCTGTGTGGATTGGCGCGATATCGTATATGCTCCAGATTTATTTTGATTTCAGCGGCTACAGCGATATGGCAATCGGCCTGGGAGCGATGTTTGGATTTCATTTTCAGGAGAATTTTTGTTATCCGTACTGTGCAGACAGTGTGCGCGGCTTTTGGCGCAGGTGGCATATTTCACTGACCTCCTGGTTCCGGGAATACCTGT